>CAVJLL010000029.1:0-32236 GCA_963650385.1 Clostridium sp. CAG:508
GAGCAAAAGGAAAGCTGCGCAGCAGCGATTTTGCGAATGGGCTCTGAATAGTTACGTTGTGTGTTCAGCACCTGCCCGCTTTTCAGTTCTGAGCTCCGGATGCCTCCAGAAACTTCCAGTAATCCTCGTAGTTCTTCTTCAAAAGCTCCGGCGTTGACAGCTCGTAGGGACACTTCGCCGTACACTGCCGGCAGTTAAGACATCCCTCAATCTTCTTCATCTCATTCTGCCAGTACTCCGTAAGCCAGCCCGCAGACGGAGCTCTCCTCAGCATCAGGCTGATGCGTGCGCACTGGTTGATCTGGATGCCGGCAGGACATGGCATGCAGTAGCCGCAGCCGCGGCAGAAATCGCCGGAGAGCTCTGTTTTCTCTTTTTCAATATATGCCGCAAGCTCCGGCGTCATGGCCGGTGTCTTCTCC
This sequence comes from Clostridium sp. CAG:508, assembly GCA_963650385.1. Lineage (GTDB taxonomy): Bacteria > Bacillota > Clostridia > Lachnospirales > Lachnospiraceae > CAG-791. The sequence continues at coordinate 423 of CAVJLL010000029.1, forward strand.
ATATAGGAGAGCCACTCCTCCAGTTCATTCTCCTTCTGGATGCCCCAGATGGGCAGCACGTTGTCAAACTGCTGCATGAAGGCCATGGCAGCCTCGGAGCGGTTGATCAGTCCGCCTGCCAGTCCCTTCATTGCAATAAAGCCCACATTGTGCTCCCGGCACAGCTCCAGAAGGTGAAATTCCAGGTCGCCTGCCAGATAGGAGAACGGGAACTGCACCGTCTCATACAGGTCCGACTCCGCCAGCTCACAGGCAACCCGAATCTTATGGCTGGTCGCGCCGATATGTTTTATTTTACCTTGTTCCTTTGCTTTCTGCATGCATTCATACATGCCGCTGCCGTCGCCCGGCTTCCAGCACACATCCATCTGATGGAACTGATACACATCGATGTAATCCGTCTGCAGAAGGCGCAGCGAGGTCTCCAGATCTCTCCAGAAAGCCTCCGGCGTCTTGGCTGCCGTCTTCGTCGCAATGTAAACCTGATCCCGGGGAACGCGTCCGCTGCCGAATGCCTCTCCCAGCTTCTCCTCGCTGTCAGAGTAGGCTCTTGCCGTGTCGTAGTAGCGCATGCCGCCTTCATAGGCGCGCCGGAGAATCTTCACCGCATCCTCCAGGTTTCTCCGCTGCACAGGAAGAGCTCCAAAGCCGTTCTGCGGAACACAGATCCCTGTACTGCCCAGTGTAATGTTCTTCATGTCAAACTCCTTCCTGCTCCATGCCGCCTTCTGCTGAAAATGTCCCATTTTCCGGTGCCGGAAGCACTTTAATACGCGTTTCTCCAACCGCCGGGCGCATGCATCATCTCTGTGCCGAGCTCTGTGCGTCCCGTGCAAAATCCGTGATCTCCGATGCCGTTGCCTTCGTGCTCTCTGCCTTCCCAGGGTTGACCATCTCATCGTGAATTTCATCCAGAATCGGCATCAGCTCCCTGGCATATTCCAGACCGATGTATCCCGGCGAGCTGCACATGATGGCCGCTACATACGGATATTCTCCGTCCACAACCGCGCCGTTTGTGTAACAGTTGTCCACGGCATCGCTGGCCGAAGCAATCCAGCCCGCCTTGCTGTAAACGCTCTTATCCTCCTGCGTTCCCACGGTAAGCGCCACCGCAGAATTCAGACTGTCCGTAAAGGTATCCCTTGCCCACTCGGAATAGGCCTCGTCCCCCAGAAGGAGTGCCGTACCCTTATAAAACATGCGGCACAGATCCAGCGGTGTCGTCATGATGTAGCGGGTAAGGCTCTGCACCTTCGGAATGCCGGTTCCTTCGATCCACTTCGTAAAAACATCGTTTCCGTACGCTCTGCGGATCCGCTGGTATGCATCGTTGTCCGACAGATGTCCCGTAAGGTACATGTCATTGGTGGGTGCAATGTTATTTTCCAGAAGGCTGAAAATGTACGGCGCCTTGATGACGCTGGCACTGTAAATCCTCGCTCCTGCGTGATAGGAAACGGCATCGCCGGTCTGAATATCGACCAGAACAAAGCCGACCTCATAGCCCTTGCCCTCCAGCTCATCCAGAATGTCCGTCAGCTTCTCATTGGTCTGGTCCGAGATGAGATATTCCGTGTCCCAGATGCAGACACTGTCGGTATCATAAATCTTCGAGGTGATCACCTCATAGGACGGGCCGAGCTTTTTATTCTCCTTCCGGATGACCGATGCGGAGGATTTCTTCATCTCCCGCAGGAGCGTCCGGTTCACGCCGCTCTCATCATAGGGAAGAAGTCCGTCCCGCTGCCCGTAGAGCTGGTACAGCCGGTACAGCTCCTCCGCGGAGAGGCTCTCCGTCTCCACCGTCTCGTATTCCGCAGACGGGCTTTTCCCGCTTTTCGCAGTCTCCTCCGGGTGTGCCAGCTGCATTGCTCCCTGAACGGTCGGATACTGCGTACGAAACCACTCCGGGTCAAACAGCGTGCCGTCCTCCATGAGTGTCACCCGGGCCTCGACAGGCACGGCGGCCACGGGAGACAGGAGGAGCACTGCTGCGCCTGCTGCCACCAGAAGGCCTCCTCTGCAGCGGCTGATTTCACGAATACGGCGCCCGTTCATGAGGGCTCCTCCGTCAGCTCATCCAGCGTCTTTCCGTACGCCGGAAGGAAATCCCGTCGGAAATCCGCGACCTCCGGAAGCTCCTCTGCCATCGCCGCCAGCACCTTTTCCGTGGTCGCCCTGGCGCTTCGGAATTCCCGGTTGCCGGAGTCCTCTTCCTCGATGCACTTGATCAATGCCGAGAGCTTATCGGCCGCCTTCACGAGCCTTCGCAGATACGCTTCCTGTTCGCCCTTGTGCGCTCCGCCCTCCAGAATGTCCTCATACGCTTCCCGAAGGTCCTCCGGAAGCCGGTTCAGGAGCAGGTGCTCCGCCTCCGACTCCACCTCGCGGTAGGCATCCCGGATGGCCGCATTCCCGTATTTGACCGGCGTCGGCATGTCGCCCGTGATGATCTCCGGTGCGTCATGATACAGCCCGATCAGCGCCGCCCGTTCACAGTCCAGATCCCTCCCGTAGCGGACGTTGCCGATCACGCACAGCGCATGTGCGATCATCGCCACCTCCAGGGAATGCTCCGAAAGATTCTCCTCGCGGGTGCTGCGCATCAGCGCCCATCGCTGAATGTATTTCATCCGCGAAACCGTTGCAAAAAAACTGTATGTCATAGTACTTCCACTCTAATATAGAAATGTCCGAAACCTCTCCCCTCATTGTAGGAGAAGTTTCGGACATTGAAAACCCCCGTTACAGCACCACGCCATCCTTAAAGATCGATATCTCGCGGCAGCCGTGCTTCTCTGCGAGCGTCTGCTCGCCCGAGGCGACGGCCAGCACATAGTTCAGAAGGCGCTCTCCGGCTTCGTCCAGCGTTTCCCTCCCTTCTGCCACGGTGCCGGCATTGAAGTCAATCCAGTCTTTCTTTTTCTCTGCAAGCGCCGTGTTGGTCGAAATCTTCACCGTAGGTGCGGGCGCACCGAACGGCGTTCCGCGGCCGGTCGTGAATAGGATCAGATGCGCACCGGCGGCGGTCAGATCCGTTGCGCTGACGAGGTCATTGCCCGGGCCGGACAGCAGATTCAGGCCCTTTTTTGTTACCGGCTCTGCGTAGCCCAGCACATCTACGATCTGCGCGCTGCCGCCCTTCTGGACGCACCCGCAGGACTTGTCCTCCAGCGTTGTGATGCCGCCTTTTTTGTTGCCGGGTGACGGATTCTCGTACACCACCTGCCCATGGTCCGTGAAATACTTTTTGAAATCATTGACCATCTTTACGGCCTTTTCATAGGTTGCCTCGTCCTGACAGCGGGAAAATAAGATGTTCTCCGCGCCGAACATTTCCGGCACCTCGGTCAGCACCGTCGAGCCGCCCATCGCAATCAGCCGGTCGGAAAAGCGTCCCACGGCGGGGTTCGCGGTGATTCCGGACAGGCCGTCCGAGCCGCCGCACTTCATGCCGACCACCAGCTCCGAGGCCGGTACCGGCTCCCGGTGAAACTGTCCTGCATACGCTGCCAGCTCCTGCAGAAGGCGCCTGCCCTCCTCGAGCTCATCCTCCGCATCCTGACAGATCAGGAATTTCACCCGGTCCTGATCGTAATCGCCGAGCGCTTCCCGGAACATGTCCGGCTGAAGGTTCTCGCAGCCAAGCCCCAGACACAGAACGCCGCCTGCATTGGGGTGATGCGCCAGTGCGGCCAGAAGCTTTTTCGTTGTCGCAAGGTCATCTCCCAGCTGGGAGCAGCCAAAGGGATGGGGAAAATAAAACAGTCCGTCCAATTCCTCGCAAAGGTCCTGATTCTCTTTCGTCAGCTGTTTGGCAACGCCGTTGACGCAGCCGACGATGGGCAGAATCCAGATTTCGTTCCGGATGCCGACGCGTCCGTCTTTTCTCCGGTAGCCCTGAAAGGTCTTCTCTTCCACCTTCGGAAGGTCATACACCTTGTGGTCATAGCGGTATTCCATTCCCTCGGAAAGCTCTGTCTGCACATTGTGCGTATGCACCCACGCGCCGGCCGTAATGTCCTGCGTCGCCAGTGCAATGGTATTCCCGTACTTGATCACGGGGCTTCCCTTGGAAATATCGCAGAGGGCCGCCTTATGGCCTCTTGCCACCGGTTCCCGCAGCACGGCATCCCGGCCGGCTGCGGTGATATTTTCCCCCTGCTGCAGATCCTCCAATGCAACTACAACGTTGTCCAGAGGATGAATGTGTATGTATTTCATAGTTACCTCTCTATGCCGTTACTGTACAAATGCCGTAACTATTCGGAGCCCAGCCGCGGCGGGTGAACTGTGACTCTATGCTTCTGCATGGCAGCGGCAGCCTGCATTACAGGATGGAAGCGTATGCAGCCTCTGCTCCCTTTGTGCAGATGAGCTCCAGATCCGCGGATACCTTTTCTTCAAGACCGGGGATCTGCGTCAGATCCTGATCCCACATCTGCAGATTGGACAGCACGGCATGCACCAGTGTCTTTGCGTCCTCGCCCTTGTGATTCCAGTAGAAATCCAGTGCCCAGTCATCGTCCTGAATCCGGTATTCATTTCCGGCGGGGCGCTTTGCGACCAAAGCGTCATCCTCACGGCGAACGAGGTCATTGCTGTAAAACGCGATGTACGCGGCAAAGCCCATGCAAAGAGCCTCCGGAAGCTGTCCGAACTTCTCGCTGTACTCCAGAAGAGACGGCAGATCTCTTGCCTTCCACTTCGATGTGGAATTCAGGGAAATGCTCATCAGCTGATGATCCACAAAGGGATTGTTGAAGCGGTCCGTCACAGCTGCGGCGAAGTTCTCGCAGTCTGCTTTGTCCAGCGGCAGGATCGGAATCACCTCGTCAAAGAGGAGCTTGTTCATAAAGCCGTGAATGGTCTCATCCTGCATGCAGTCGCGCACGATCTCCTTGCCGGCAAGGTATGCACCCAGAACAAAGCCGGTATGGGCGCCGTTTAAGATGCGCACCTTGCGCTTTTTGTACGGAGCAACCTCCGGAACCACGTGCACGTTGACGCCGGCCTTTTTGAAGGGGAGCTTGTCCTCCAGCCACTGCGGTCCTTCAATGTACCAGACGCCGAAGACCTCTCCGACGTCCTTGAGTCCATCCTCATAGCCGTTGGCTTCATCCATGGCTGCATTCTCCGCTGCATCGCGGATGCGGCCGGGCACGATGCGGTCCACCAGCGTGGAGCAGAACAGGCAGTCGTTTTCAATGTAATTCTTGAAGTCCTCTCCATAGCCCCAGTCATCCGCATGACGGAGAACATCCTTTTTCAGCTCCTGTCCGTTGGCATCAATGAGCTCGCAGGAAAGGAACACGATGCCGGGCTTGCCGGCCTTGAAGCGCTCATAGAGGAGCACGGTCACCTTTGCCGGGAAGCTGGCCGGAGGGAGCTGATCGGGCGTGCAGGAGGGATCGTAGGTGATGCCTGCCTCGGTTGTATTCGACGCCATATACTCCAGCTCGTCCGAGCATGCGATGCGGCGGATTTTCTCCCAGTCCCCAGCATCGTACGGGTTGTAGCAGGCATCTACGGAGGAGATGACGCGCTTCCGGTCCACCTTTTCTCCGTTCTCCGAGCCGCGAAGGTACAGCGTATACAGTCCTTCCTGTTCGTTGATGTACTGCGTCAGTCCCTGCGCGATCGGCTGCGCCAGCGCAACCTTTCCGTTCCAGTCTGCCTTTTCGTTGGCCATGTCAAACCAGTAATCCACGAAGGCGCGGAGGAAGTTGCCTTCTCCGAACTGCAGCACCTTCACAGGAGCTGCGCCTTTGTCCAGAATGTATCCGTCATAACCTGATTTCTTCAGTACTTCGTAATTCAGCTTGTCCATTTTCTTCTCCGTTCTGCCCTTTGCGCATGTGTGATCATGTTTTGATCATTTCTTGCATTATGTGGCTATATGACGGTTATGTCAAGGCAAACTTGGTGGTGGAATTGGGGACCGAGTGGCGGGACAGCGGACGGGATGGAGGTGCTCATGTGTTCCTCGCAGGGATTCTCTATGAGGCGCGCTTCTTCGCCTCCAATTATTGATCATATTTTGACAATGTGTTGATTTTTTTAAGAAAATCCGCTACTCTGATCTGGATACCACAATTCATTGCACAGCCTCCCCGAACATGTACAGGCAGCGGAAGGCCGTAATCCACATGGGCAGTACCCGAATATTCGAACATGAAAGCAAAACGTTTACAGCAATTAGAAGAATTCATCCTGCAGCACCAGACGGTTACGCTGGAGGATATCTGCAGGGAGTATTCCATTTCCGTCACAACTGCGCGCCGGGATCTGAATGAGCTGATCGCATCCGGCGGGAGGGTGGAGAAGGTCTACGGCGGAGCGAGAGCTCTGGCCGCGGAGGCGCCTGCTGCGCCGCTTCCGGAGCTGATCTATCCTTTAAAGGGGTATTCCAAGCGGACGGGCGTTCTTTCCCGTGAAAAAGAGGCGATCTGCCGTATGGCAGCCGCCTCTGTTGCTCCGGGTGACATTATTTTCATAGACACCGGTACTACCTGTACCAATGTTCTTTCTTACATCGGGTCTACTCCCTGCACGGTCATCACTAACAGTCTGCCGGTTGCAAATGCCGCAGCGCCTCTGGAGCAGGTGACTTTGATTCTCCTGCCGGGGCGTCTGAGCCGCAATGCCATGGCCTTTGTCGGAACCGAGACCAGCGAGGCATTGAAGAAATACAACATCGACAAGGCCTTTGTTACGACGAGCGGCGTCACGGTGGAGGAGGGTCTCACGGACACTACGGCGGAGGAGTACACCATCAAGTGCTCTGCCATCAGCCGAAGCCGTGAGATCATTCTGCTCGCAGACAGTACGAAGTTCGGCAGCAAATCGCTCTACACCTTCTGCCGGCTTGATCAGCTGAGTGCCGTTTTTACGGCAGGAGATCCGCAGGATAGCGGCATCATCAGCTACTGCAAGGAGCACCAGATTGCGTATCATACCGCACCCATCCCTGCCGAGTGAGGTGCTAAGGAAGTGCATTCATCCGTGTTTCCTTAGTCCACCATGGACAGTGCGATTCTCTTTCTGGCTGCATCCACTTCTACCACGGTTACATCCACGACATCGCCCACACTGACTGCCTCCAGCGGATGCTTGATAAAGCGGCTGCAGATTCTGGAGATGTGCACCAGACCGTCCTGGTGTACGCCGATATCGACGAAGGCACCGAAGTCCACGATGTTGCGCACCGTTCCCTTGAGCTTCATTCCCGGCGTCAGATCCTCCATGGTCAGTACATCCGAGCGCAGGATCGGCGCCGGCATCTCGGCTCTGGGGTCTCTTGCGGGCTTTTCCAGCTCGTCCAAAATATCCGACAGCGTAATCTCACCGATGCCGAGCTCCTTCGCGGTCTTCTCCAGCTCCGATCCGGGCACGCGGCGCTTGGCCTCGTGAAAGCCTTCTTTTGTATCCGGAAGCGCCAGGCTCTTTAAGAGCTTTTCGACCGCCGCATAATTCTCCGGGTGTACCGCCGTTGCGTCCAGCGGCTCCTTTCCATCGCTGATCCGAAGGAAGCCGGCGCACTGCTCAAAGGCCTTGGGGCCGAGCTTGGACACCTTCAGAAGCTCCCGGCGGCTCTGAAACCGGCCGTTTGCTTCCCGGTAGGCAACGATATTTTTGGCCAGCGTATTCGAAATGCCGGACACATAGGACAGCAGGGAGAAGGATGCCGTATTCAGGTCTACACCGACATGGTTTACGCAGTCCTCCACCACGCCGCCGAGTGCCTCGTCCAGCTTCTTCTGATTCATGTCGTGCTGGTACTGTCCCACGCCGACCGCCTTGGGATCAATCTTGACCAGCTCTGCCAAAGGGTCCTGGAGCCTTCTGGCCATCGACGTTGCTGAACGCTGTCCCACGTCAAAATTCGGAAACTCCTCCGTCGCCAGCTTGCTCGCACTGTACACCGATGCTCCGGCCTCGTTGACTACAATGTACTGAACCGGTGCCGCCTTCGGGTTTTCCAGCGCCAGCTCATGAATCAACTCTGCAATGATCTGCTCGGACTCCCGGCTGGCCGTTCCGTTGCCCAGGCTGATCAGCGATACATGATCCTTGGCAATCAGGCCCTTGATCACCTTCTTGGTCTCTGCCACCTTGTTCTGCGGTGCAGTCGGATATACTACGGTTGTATCCAGCACCTTTCCGGTCGCATCAACCACCGCAATCTTGCAGCCGGTCCGGAATGCCGGATCCCAGCCAAGGACCACTCGTCCGCTGATGGGCGGCTGCATCAGAAGCTGCTCCAGATTCTTGCGGAAGACCTGAATGGCTCCGTCCTCTGCCTCCTCGGTCAGACGGTTCCGTATCTCACGCTCAATGGCCGGTGCGATCAGGCGCGCATAGGCATCCTTGGCCGCATTCTCCAGTGCCGGAAGCGTGTACGGATTTCTCTTGCTGCTGCCGGCAGCCTTCCCGGCAGGCGCGGCAGGGCTCTGGGCCTTCTCTGTCTTTTTCCCGGCAGGTGCCTTTTTGCCCGCACCGAAGTCGATGGTCACGCTGCTGCCGAACAAGTTGACGCTGCGAAGTCCGCCCTCTTCTCTTCTGGCCGGCCTGCTGCCATTCTTTTTCCCGTTCTGCGGCTGCACCGGTGCGGCCTTCGGCTCCTCCTCATGGCAGAGCCAGCGCACGATGTGCGCAAGGATCTCCTCCTGCGGATCACTCAGTTTGACCGTCAGATAGTTTTCCTTCTCGCCGCGGTTGATGGCGAGCACCCGGTGTCCCGGCAGCTCACAGACCTTCTCCTCGAACTCAAAGTACATTTCGTAAACGCTGCGGCGGTCCTCCTTCGTGCCGTGCACCGCTGCCGTACCGGCAGGGCGCGTGCTCCCTGCAGCGCTTCCCTTCGCATCCGCCTGCTCCTTGGCCGATTTCTTTGCCGCCGCTTCCTTTTTCTGCGCCGTGCTCAGAAGCCCATTTTTCCAGGTGGTATCGCGAATCCAGGTGCGGAGATCCGCATCGTCGGAAATCCGCTCTGCAATGATATCCAGCGCTCCCTGCAGTGCCTCCTCCGGCGTCTTTGCGGACTTTGCGTCGTCCTTCTCCTGCTCCCCGGCAGACAGTCCGACATAGCCGGCTGCCTCCTCCAGAAGGTCTCTTTGAACGGTCTGCGCCATGATGGCATCCGCCAGCGGCTCCAGTCCCTTTTCCTTTGCAATGCCGGCTCTGGTTTTTTTCTTCTGCTTGTACGGCCGGTAGAGGTCCTCGACCGCGACCAGCGTCATGGCCTCCTCCACCTTCGCTGTCAGCTCCGGTGTCAGTGCCCCCTGCTCTTTGATGGCCGCCAGCACCTGTGTTTTGCGCTCCTCCAGGTTCCGCAGCGCGCTCAGGCGCTCTCCCAGAAAGCGCAGCTGCTCATCGTCCAGCGATCCGGTTGCCTCCTTGCGGTAGCGGGCAATGAAGGGAATCGTATTCCCCTCATCAATCAGGCCGATCGCCGCTTCGATCTGACCGCGGCGTACCTTGCTCCCGTCGTGATTGGGCATCTCTGCCATTTCCTTCACCAGCTGCTGTGCAATATCCAATGCCATAGATTTCTCCTGTCTCTTTTATTCCGTGTTCCTGTCGGAAACTACTCCCCGATCTGATTTCCTGTATAGAGCTGATAATACCGGCCCTTCTGCTCGATCAGCTGCTCATGCGTGCCGCGCTCGATGATTCTCCCCTGCTCCAGCACCATGATGCAGTCGCTGTTGCGGACGGTTGAGAGGCGGTGCGCAATGACAAAGGTGGTTCTCCCCTTCATCAGCGCATCCATTCCGCGCTGGACCAGGCTCTCGGTTCTGGTATCAATCGAGGACGTTGCCTCATCCAGAATCAAGGCCGGCGGATCTGCCACCGCTGCTCTTGCAATGGCAAGGAGCTGGCGCTGCCCCTGGGAGAGATTCGCGCCGTCGTTGCGCAGAATCGTGTTGTAGCCGTCCGGCAGACGGCGGATAAAGCCATCGGCATTGGCCAGCTCTGCCGCCCGGATGCACTCCTCATCCGATGCATCCAGACGTCCGTACCGGATGTTGTCCATGACCGATCCCGTGAACAGATGGGTGTCCTGCAGCACCATGCCAAGAGAACGGCGAAGGTCTGCTTTTTTAATTTTGTCTATATTGATGTCATCGTAGCGGATTTTGCCGCCCTGAATGTCATAAAACCGATTGATCAGATTCGTGATGGTCGTCTTGCCGGCGCCGGTGGAGCCGACGAAGGCGATCTTCTGTCCGGGCTTGGCAAACAGATTGATCTCATGGAGCACCGGCTTATCCGGATCGTAGCCAAAGTCCACGTCCTCCATGGTCACCTTGCCGCGCTGGCGCACGTAGGTGGTGGTGCCGTCTGCCTTATGATAGTGCTTCCAGGCCCAGATTCCGGTGCGCTCGGTGCACTCCTGCAGTGTTCCGTCCGGATTCTCCCTGGCGCGGACGAGCTCTACGTACCCCTCATCCTTCTCCGGGGCCTCGTCCATCATTTTGAACACGCGCTCTGCGCCGGCCAGTGCCATGATGATGGAATTCATCTGCTGCGCAATCTGCGTGATCGGCTGTGAGAAGTTCTTGTTCAGCGTGAGGTAGGACACCAGCGTGCCGAGCGTGATTGCTCCGGCTCCGGAGAGAGCGATGGCCGCACCGGTCACCGCGCAGAGCACGTAGCTGATGTTGCCGAGGTTCCCGTTCACCGGCATCATGATCGATGCATAGCGGTTCGCCAGATTGGCACTGTCGCGCAGATTCTCGTTGAGCGCGCGGAAATCCGCGATGGCCTTCTCCTCATGACAGAACACCTTCACGACCTTCTGCCCGTTCATCATTTCCTCGATGAAGCCGTTCTCGGCGCCGAGTGCCTTCTGCTGCCTGGAAAAATACGTTCCGGACTTGCCGGCCAGCTTTCCGGACACGAAGAGCGTGAGCACCACCATCAATACGCTGATGATGGTCAGCTGCCAGGACAGAACCACCATGGACACAAAGGTGATCACCAGTGTCACCAGGGAATTCACGGTCTGCGGAATGCTCTGGCTGATGAGCTGGCGCAGCGTGTCGATATCGTTGGTGTACACCGACATGATGTCGCCGTGCGCATTCTGGTCAAAATAACGGATCGGCAGGGACTCCATGTGTGCGAACAGGTCCTTTCGCAGATCCCGCAGTGTCCCCTGCGAGACGCCGATCATGATCCGCTGATAGGTATAGGAAGCGACGATTCCGACGGCATAAATTCCCGCCAGCTGCAGGAGCGCTGCGCCCAGCGGGGCAAAATCCGTGCTCTTATCCGCCAGCATCGGCAGAATGAAGCTGTCGATCAGCGTCTTCTGAAACAGCGTTCCCTGGAGCGTTGCCCAGGCCGCCAGCAATATGCAGACAATAACGACAACAAAGGACCCCAGATAGTTCTTCATCACCAGCTTCATCAGCCGCATGAACAGCGCGCCGGGGTTCTGCACCTTCGGGCGGGGCTTTCCGACATTTCTCATTCCAGGCATACTGTATCCTCCGCTTGCGGCTCGTCAAAATCGCCGCCGCCCTGTGTCTGTGACTCATAGATTTCGCGGTAAATCTCATTGAAGGCCAGGAGCTCCTCGTGCGTTCCGAAGCCGCTGACGGTTCCCTCCTCCAGCACGAGAATCCGATCTGCACCCTGCACCGATGCCACGCGCTGCGCGATGATCAGCTTCGTGGTCCCCGGAATCTTCTGTGCAAAGGCCGCACGGATCTGCGCATCGGTGGCCGTGTCGCAGGCGCTGGTCGAGTCATCCAGAATCAGGATCTTCGGCTTCTTCATCAACGCTCTTGCAATGCACAGGCGCTGCTTCTGTCCGCCGGACACATTGGTTCCTCCCTGCGTGATTTCCGAGTTGTATCCGTCCGGCTTCCGTTCAATGTAATCGTCCACGCACGCAAGGCGGCAGGCCTCCTTGCAGTCCTCAAGCGTTGCCTCCGGATTTCCCCATTTCAGGTTATCCATGATGGTGCCGGAGAACAGATTGTTGTTCTGCAGCACAACCGAAACGCTGTTGCGCAGCACCTCCAGGTCATAGCTGCGCACATCGATGCCTCCGACCAGGACCCGGCCGTTTGTCACGTCATACAGGCGCGAGATCAGGCTGACCAGCGTTGATTTTCCGCACCCGGTCCCGCCGATGATGCCGATGGTCTCTCCGGAACGGATGTTCAGATTGATGTGGTGCAGCGTACGGCTTTCACGGTCTGCATTCTCTGCCGTCACATCATGAATCGTGATCACCTCATTGCCGTTTGCGTCGTAGCTGACCTCCCGGCGGTTATAGGCAAAATCCACATCCTCCATCACAATGCTGCCGTCCGGAACCTCCATCACCGGGTGCTCCGAGTTGGTGATGTCCGGTGTCTCCTCCAGCACCTCACAGATGCGGTGTGCGCTCGCCGCGGACATGGTGATCATGACGAAGATCACCGACAGCATCATGAGGCTGAACAGAACCATCATGATGTAGCTGAACAGACTGGTCAGCTCTCCCGTTGTCATGGAGCCGCCGACAATGAGATGCGCGCCGAACCAGGACACGCCGATGACGCAGGCATCCACGATCAGCGTCATCACCGGGAAGTTCATGACCACCAGCTTCTCCGCGCGGACAAAGAGCCGGTAAAGCTCTTCCACCGCCTTGTCGAACTTCGTCTTTTCGTAATCCTCCCGGACAAACGCCTTTACCACGCGGATCGCAGAGACGTTCTCCTGTACGCTGGCATTGAGGTCGTCGTATTTGCGGAAGGTGGCGCGGAAGGCACCGGCAGCCTTCCCGATCAGGATAAACAAAAATATCCCCAGCACGACCAGTGCTGCCAGGAAGATCAGACTGATCTCCGGGCTGATGACAACGCACATGACCAGTGCAACGATCATCATAAGCGGTGCCCGGACCGCAATGCGGATGATCATCATGAAGGCATTCTGCAGGTTGGTAACGTCCGTCGTCATGCGGGTTACAAGGCCTGCCGTGGAATACTTGTCAATGTTCGAAAAGGAATAGTCCTGAATCCGCACGTACATGGCATCCCGAAGGTTCGCCGCAAACCCGGAGGATGCATCCGCGGCAAAAGTTCCGCCGAGAATGCCGAACAGGAGGCTCGCAAAGGCCATGATCAGCATGATGAGACCATAGTGAATGATCTCGTCCATGTTGCCGGCCTGCACGCCCTTATCAATCAGCGATGCTGTGATAAACGGGATCAGAATCTCCATCAGAACCTCGAGGAGTGTGACCAGTGGTGTCAACAGTGTCGATCGTTTGTACTGGCGGATCTGCCCCGCCAGAAGCTTGATTTCATGCATAGAATCTCACCTCATCTACAGACAGTAATCACGCCATTATATCGCAGGAGCGGATTTCAGGAAAGCAGAAGCGGGATGCAGCCTAGGCTGCATCCCGCTTCTGGATACTGTACTGATTCTTGTCTGCGACGGGTCCTGGCGGAGTTGTCCGGTTCGGGGACACTCTCCGCCGCCCTGTTGCTCGGCCGGCGCTTGCTTACTCCGCTGTCACATCCGAGCCAAAATACTTCTCGGAGAGCGCCGCCAGAGTTCCGTCCTCCTTCAGCTCCTTGATGGCCTCGTTGACGGCCTGCTCAAAGGATGCGGTCTCCTCGCCCTTCCGGATCGGGATGGCCACATGGCTGGCCTCCTCGGTAGACGCGACGATCTTGATGTTGGCGTCCGACTGCTGATTCAGGTAATCGTAAATGGATACATCTGCGTTCAGGGTCGCATCCGCACGGCCGTCGATGACGTTCTGAATGGTGTCATTCAAGGTCGACACGCCGGCTGCGCTGGCGCCGTAGCTCTCCGCCAGCTCCATGTAGGTAGAACCGATGGAGTTCACGGTCTTCTTGCCCTTGAGGTCCTCAAAGCTCTTGATGTCCTCGTTGTCTCCGCGAACCACCAGTGCGGTGTGAATGTAGGCATACGGCTCCGAGAAATCGTATTTCTCCGAGCGCTCGTCCGTGATCTCAACGCCGTTGACAACGATGTCATACCGGCCGTCGTCGAGTCCCGCGAACAGCGATTCCCAGGGAGCCTCTACGATCTCCACCTCAACGCCCAGCTTCTCGCCGATGGCTCTTGCCGTATCCGCATCAAAGCCGATCACTTCATCGGTATCCGTGTCGTGATAGGACCAGGGTGCCCAGTCGCCCTCCATTCCGGCTACGAGCTTGCCCTTTTCCAGTACCTCCTTTAAAAGGCCGTCAGCATCGGTATAGCTCATGGCGGAATCAATATCATCCGCAGCTTCCGTTGCTTTCTCCGACGCTGCAGTCTGCGTTTCTTCTGCTGTGTTCTCCTCTGCCGTCGAGGCTGTGCCCGCCTCTCCGGAAGCCGACTGTGCCGTCCCGGATGCACTGCCGCATCCTGCCAATACGCTCATAAGTGTCACGGCCGTGATAACCGCTGTAACTGCTTTTCTTCTCATAATGCTCCTCCCTGCCGCGATGCTGCTGCGGCTCCAAGCTCTTTCTCGTTATCATACCAGTTTGGTATGAATTCCACGTGAGCTATGTATAGCGTATTGATCTGCTTCTGTCAAGCGCTCCATACGTTACTGGTTACATCACATTCAGCAGGCGTTACTGTACAGACGCCAGCCACGACGGGTCCTGGCGGAGTTGTCCGTCCTGGGGACGTTCTCACTCCGTACGAGGACCTAGCGGTGCTAAGCTCGCATAAGACGCTCGCAAGCACCGAGGCCTCGTAAGGCCCCTGGACCGGACATTCTCCGCCACCCTGTCGTTTGGCTGGCGAGTGTACTGTAACCAGCAGGCAAGCGGCAGGATGGCATTCTTTCTCTTTCTACACCCCGATTCGAACCATATTCCAGGAATATTCCGCTATGCTGCCGCTCAGGACAAAATCTTTCACTTGATAGGCATCACGATTATTCTCCGGTTTGACCAGATCATGCTGTTCCAGATTCGTTGCCTTTAATGCGGCATGCATGCTTACCGCATCAATTACCTCTGCCTTTTCAAAGCCTTGCAGTGTGACCTCCACACTTTTCGTCTTGTCCGTCCGATTTACCCAGAAAAAAACGACCTCTCTTGTGTCAGCATTATAAATGCCCAGGGAATCCACATCCGGAACCAGTTCTCCTTCTGACTCATAGGACGTAATCTGATCTACACTGTTTAGCACCAGGCCTCGCCCATATTCAGACATATATGCGAACGGATAGTAAATGGGCTGTACCCAGGACTCTCCTCCTTTTTCGGTCATGATTGCTGCGCTGATATTGGTAAGAAGCGACTGGCAGGCAATCTTCACCCTTCCTGCATTTTTTACCATTGCCATCAGCATACTGGCAAAGAGCAGCGAGTCCTCCATCGTATAAATCTGTTCACTGAAGGCCGGAGCAATTTCCCACCCTCTGCTGTTTACATCGTTTTCAACCTCAGTACCTGGAATTTCCCATACTCCCCATTCATCAATACTGATATTAATCTGTCTCTTTCCGCGCCGTTTACTCTTTACCATGTCGCAGATTCCGCCGACGGTATGAATATAATTCTCCAGATCCAGAGATTGAGCCAGGAATCGCGGAGTCCCCATTTCCTGACCGCCATAGTACTGATGCAGCGCAATGTAATCCACATAGTCATAGGCCTCTTCCAGAACGATTCGCTCCCAATCCGTATACGTGTCCATTGCGGTAGATGAACTGCCGCAGACCACCGTCTGTATACTGTCATCCAGAGCTTTCATCGCATGCGCTGTCTGTGCAGCCAGCCGGGCGTATTCATCCGCTGTTTTATGCCCCATCTGCCAACGACCATCCATCTCATTTCCAATACACCATACCGGAATATGATATGGCATTTCGTGACCATTTTTCGCACGCATGTCACTGTAGAAGGTTCCTGTCGGAAGATTGCAGTATTCCAGATGAGACACTGCATTTTCAATGCCCTTTGTTCCGAGATTTACGGCAAAAATCGGAGAAATCCCCGCTTTGTCGGCCCACCGCATAAATTCGTCCGTTCCCACTTCATTTGTCTCTATGCTTTTCCATGCCAGCTCTCTTCTGCGCGGCCGCTGTTCTTTCGGTCCAACGCCATCTCTCCAGTCGTATGTTGAGACAAAATTTCCACCGGGATAACGTACGCAGGTGACTCCCATTTTTCTGACCTTCTCCAGGACATCCCGCCGGAACCCATCCTCATCCGCATATTTACTGTCCGGCTCATATATTCCGGAATAAACCACACGCCCCATATGCTCCACAAACGACCCGTAAATCCAGGGGCTTATTTCTGCTTTGACAAAAGCCGAATTCACAATAATTCTGACATCACTCATCTGTCACTCCTTCACGCCGGTGGTGGCAATCCCTTCCATGAAAAATCTCTGTCCGGCAATAAACAAAACCAGCAATGGTGCAACTGAAATCACGGTAGCAGCAAGCGTCGGTCCATATTTTATAGAATGGTTTCCTACCAGAATTGCAAGTCCTGCAGACAGCGTTCTCATTTCGACTGAGCTGGTCAACATCATCGGATACAGCAGATCATTCCAGTTGTTCATGAAATGAAAAATACCAAGGCTTACAAACGCGGGCTTCGACAAGGGAACGATGATCTGCGCATATATTTTGATATCTGTCATTCCATCAATTCTTGCAGCTTCTTCCAATGACTTTGGAATTCCCATAAAGAACGAGGATAAAAGATAAATCCCGTATGCGCTGGCTATTCTCGGAAGAATCAGCCCTGCATAGGTATTCAATATTCCCGTGACGTATTCCTCCATATACAGAGGGATCATAATAACCTGAAAAGGAACCATCATCGTCATCAGGATGATGCTGAAAATCACGTTTTTTCCTTTAAAGTGCATTCTTGCAAATGCATATGCCGCCAAAGAATCAACCACAAGGCTGACCAATGTAACAGTCCCAGCAAAAATAACGGTGTTTTTCAGCATATTTATGACCGGAATGACACCGACAACATACTGGTACTGCGTTACAACCCACTGCTTAGGCAGGAAGGACGGCGGCCAGCTGATTACATCTGCATCCGTTTTAAACGAAGAGACAAACAGCCAGATTACAGGCAGGAGAACCAGTAACGCCACCAGCAGCAGTACAATATTCCCGATTGATATTGTCTTCCTATGTCTTGTAATCATTCTTCTGCCTCCGTCTGAAAGGTATATCTTCTCGTTGCAAATGTAATCACAGCTATCAGCAGAAACAAAAATACAGAAATTGTAGATGCGTATCCAAGATCATGTGTGGTCTGAAAACCTCTGTCATATATGTATGAGACCAAGGTCTCTGTGCTGTTCAGCGGACCTCCTCCCGTCATAACATAAATCTGATCAAACGCCTGTAACGCTGCAATCAGAATGGTTACAAGGCAAAAGCTGATCGTATTTTTTATAGACGGAATTGTTACATACAAGAACTTTTGAACGCCTGTCGCGCCGTCCAGATCCGCTGCCTCATACAAGGATGCCGGAATATCCAGGGCCGCCGCCGAAAGCAATGTCACCGTATATCCGAAATTTTTCCAGACAGTGACCAATGCAACCACCGGAAGTGCCCATGTAGTACTGTTGAGCAAGTTCGGCATGATTATTCCAAATTGCCGGAGTATGTACGCCAGCATTCCCGAATTGGCATTCAGGAGCATAGACCACAGGATACTGATTGCCGTCATAGAACACACATAGGGGATGTAAAAGGTTGCACGCAGTGCCTTATGAAATGCCGTGTTTTTCAGCAGCAGCATTGTCAGGAACAATGCCAGCAGAAGCTGCGTCGGAATCTCCATCACAGAAAACAGCAATGTGTTTTTTGTCGCATTCCATACCCTCTCGTCCTGAAACAGTCTGATATAATTCTGAATTCCGGCAAAGGAAATATCATTCATATAAACGTCTATGTTCAGAATACTGAGTGCAAAGGCGCTGACCAGCGGCAGAAAGACAAAAACGGTCAGAACAATCATGGCCGGAAGTATAAAGAGGTACGCCGCTTTTTGATTGGACGTTGAAAGCGTTTTCGTTTTTTTCATTACGCTCTCCTTTCGTGCAGACGGGGCTGTCACATAGAATATGCAACAGCCCCGCGATCTGGAAAAATATTCTGGTATCTGCCCTTATTTAATGATGGAATCCAGTGTATCCGATGCCGCCTGAAGGGAAGCGGTTACATCTTCACCGGCCAGAACCTT
The DNA here is from genome assembly GCA_963650385.1 of Clostridium sp. CAG:508. Classification (GTDB taxonomy): domain Bacteria; phylum Bacillota; class Clostridia; order Lachnospirales; family Lachnospiraceae; genus CAG-791. The sequence goes on from CAVJLL010000029.1 coordinate 18,641, forward strand.
CTCAATCATCGGCTTCATAACATCCGAATCAATCTGACTGCCGTAAGAATAACCAAGATGCCAGTCACGTCCGATTGTGGACGCTTCAGACACGCTGCTGAGAATTTCGTTTCCCTGAATGTCTGCATCTTCAAGCAGAGAATACGACCATACTGGGAAGCCATTCACGGTGGACCACTTCTTCAGAACCGGATCCGAGAGCCAATATGCCATAAACTCATAAACAGCCTGTCTGGTGGCATCATCTGCGCCCTTGGTCAGCATCCAGCAGCATCCGCCTTCTGCAGCATATGCTCCATCCGATCCTGCCGGAATTGCTGTAATTCCGTAGTTCATTCCCAGCTGATTTAATGCGTTGATATTCCAGGGGCCGGACATTTCCATAGCAACCTGTCCTGACTGGAACATGGTATCTGCCTCTGCGGCCGAAATTCCCGAAGGAGATACCCCCTGCTTTGCAAGATCCTGCAGCCACTGGAGCGTTTCTTTATTCTCATCAGAAACAAGCAGATTCTCATCTGTAGATGTGTTAATGACATCTCCGCCGTTTCCCCAAAGATACTGCACGTAATAGCCGTAATCCGTAGGAAGTGCAATTCCGTATGTTCCCTTCGATGTATCCGTCAAAGCCTTTGCAGCTTCTTCCAGTTCTGCAAATGTAGTGGGAGGATTTTCCGGATCCAATCCGGCAGCCTCAAACATATCCTTGTTGTAATACAGATACTGCAGGTTGTATTGCATCGGAACGCCATACTGCGTGCCGTTTACGTAAGACTTCGCAAGTACATTCTCATAAAAATTATCCTTGTTCGTTCCCGTAGCATCCCAGAAATCTCCGATATCTTCCAGCATTCCGTTATTGGCATATTCATTGATGAGCTCTATGCCTGCCAGCATGAACGAAGGCCCTGTTCCTGTTGATACTGCCGCCGGAAGCTTCGTAAGGAGTGTACTGTAATCCATAATGTCCACGGATACGGTAATATTGTCCGTATTCGAATCATTAAACTCCTGTACGATTTCCCGAAGTACATCTCCATCGGATCCCGTGAAATTGCACCAGAATGAAATATCAATCGGCTGTGACGATCCTTCCGTTGCTTCTGCAGTGTCCTCTGCCGATGAGGCAGTCTCCGATGCCTCTGCCGCATCTGTCTTCGCTGCTTCTTCCGCTTTTCCGGTTCCGCTGCTGCCGCATCCAACCATTCCTGCTGCCATTATTCCCGCAAGAATCAGGCACAGTGTTCTTTTTTTCATACTAAAGCCCTCCTTAAACACATTGTTTTTGATTGTTGTATATTGCAAAGCAGTATTGCTGCTGCATTTACTGAATTGCTTCCTTTTCCAGCGCCCATTGCTGGCAGTTATAGGACGTTGTTCCCCACTGTCCGATGGCAGCTCCGTTACTGGTCAGATTACTCAGCACTTCCATCAGCTTCCCTGAGGCCTTGTTTGTAATCTGGTAATATCCGCTGTCCGTCAGTGAAAATGTCCATTTCTGTATATCTTCATCCGCCACAGCACTCTGAATAATCGATGCGCCGTCCCCCGCAGATGCACTCTCAATCCCGGCAGCAAGGCCACTGTTTTTATTGATCAGCTGAAATGCTCCATCACTGGTCTGAGAAACGGACCAGACCTGGCAGGGATAAAAGGTTTTATCATACTGCGTCAGCGCAAGACCGCTCACCGTTGACATCTGTGCAGCCTCTGCATACTTCCCGCTGTTTCGATTTCTGAGCATGAAGTTGTTTGACATATCGTAGCCGGACTTATAGACAGCAATGCAGTCAACTTCTGCATATCCTGTATCAAAGCCAAGTTCTATCGAATTCTGCCCTTTATTCAGCGAGCATGTAAAGGATGTCCAATAATACTGATGCCAGTCCGGCGTCACCGGATAGGACACGGTTCCGCTTGCATTCCCGTTGACGGTCACGCTATGGCTGGATACCGAACCGGATCCATTATTGTATCGGACATATACAGTATAGCTTCCCTTTTTAGGCACTATGATTTTGTCAAAACTGATGCTGCTGTCGGAATAGTTGATGTATCCAACCTCTTTCTTTCCGATAGCATCCTCACAGGAGATGATCTGAACATCATTCAGAGTTGCATTCTCCGCTTCATAAATTTCCATCGTTGTTGGAAGCGTTCCTACCGTTAAGGTACAGGTATCACTATCCGAATGTCCCAGATTGGCAATCTGATAGATCTCTGTATCATCTGCATTTGTTTCAATGCACTGACTGAACGCATCAAGATAGGTAATATCCTCTCCATTCCATGTGATTGCGTTCGGATATCTTTCCCAGGTGCCTTCTCCATAGCTGTAGTTTACAAAGAGATTCTGCCCTCCTTCCTGAATGTCTCCGCTGGAATTAACAACCCATTTTGCACCGACAACAACCATCCCGTTTGGTCCGCCCGCATCAACCCACTTTACATATGGGGAGGAACCAAGACTCTGTCCATCCGATGTCTGCAAAAGGACACCCAGATCGTCTTCATCCCAGTTCAGGCCGTCCTCAGAAAACTTACAGTAGACCGGTGAACTGTTCTGTGTATAACTGGGTTTATTCACAACCTCATATGTGGCAATGTATTTTCCATTCCCCATTTTGGAAACTGTCACCATGCCCGGTCTGTCATTTTTATTTGTAATTGCCACGATATTGGATTCACTGCTCCAATTCACCCCATCGCTCGAATAACGAAGTGATAACGTCTGCAGAGCCCCCGCATCCTTTTGACGTTCATCAGAATACGCACAAATCAGGTGACCATAATCATCCATATACAAAAATGGTTCCCAAATGGTCGTTGTTGTCGATGTGGAGGAATTGTCATACTCGAATGGACCGCCTGTATCTACCGTGCTCAGATAAGACCACGTTGTTCCCTGATCCGTACTGCAGTAAATCACAATTCTCGAGGACGACTGATCATCCGGCACCAGATTTCCCGCCAGCAGAAGTGTTCCGGCCGGATAACTCCCCACCGCCTGCGGAAGCTCATAGAGCATCGGTTGTGCTTTCCGGTTCGTCCCGAATGTCTCATCCTTTACATCCGTCACATGCTTCCAGCTGTTCCCTCCGTCTGTGCTCCTGTAAATCGGCCAGACCTGCTCATCATCCACCCAGACGTGCTGATCACAGGTAGCCAGCAGCACCCCATTGCTGCTTCCGCTGTTTTTCAGGCAAAGCACTCTGCCATACGTAAGCGCCTGTTTATCATCAAACGAATCGCTTGTACTCACAGAAAAAACATCTGCCCCATTTTCTGTGAGTTTAGCCTCCGCCTTCTGCCCAGGTAGCAGTACCCCAAGCATCACAAAGAACATTGCAATTGTCGCTTTCTTCATTTCCCCTCCTTCCGATGTTCTCATCCATCTGACTGATACTATAATCTCCATTTCTTAAAATACCCTTAAAAAATTCAGTTGATTTCCACAAGTATTCCGATTGATACATTGATTTTTACAGCCAGGTGCACTATAACAAATATCATCGTCTTGTGTATGTGCACAGTTGCCGTGCTTGTATCAGGGGCTGCTTTGGCACTTTATTTCTGGGGGATTAGAGAAAATGCGGCTGCTGATTATAGAGGACAATGAACGACTGGCCCATACTCTGGAGGATCTCCTCTGCGAAAAGGGATACTCCTGTGACGTTGTTTTTAATGGCCTGGATGGATTCGATTATGCAATCGGAGGGGGTTATGATGCCATTCTTCTTGACGTGATGCTTCCCGGCATGAATGGCTTTGAGATTCTGAAAAAGCTTCGTTCCAGTGGAAACGGGGTCCCGGTTCTGCTCCTGACCGCCAAATCCGAACTGGAGGATCGCGTCCTTGGCCTGGACAGCGGAGCAGATTATTATCTCACAAAGCCTTTCAGCAATGAAGAACTCCTGGCTTGCCTTCGTGCGCTTCTGAGAAGACAGCCGCAATACATTACCAGTACCCTGCACTATGGAGATCTCCAGCTGACAGCAGAGCTTCGGGAGCTTCATTGCGGACAGAACGTACTGACCCTGAATCCCAAGGAAACAGAGCTTTTAAGGCTGCTGATGCTTAACACAAATTCTCTCTTATCAAAGGACCTTCTGATTGAACGGATATGGGGTTATGATTCGGACGCAACTTCCAATAACGTAGAAGCATATATCAGCTTTCTGCGCCGAAAGCTGAATCTTCTGCAGTCAAAGGCTCAGATAGTAAGTGTCCGCAAAACCGGTTATCGATTGGAGATGCCCACATGATTCGCAAACTGCGCATACAGATTGTTCTCAGCATATCCCTCGTTACCACCGCTTTTGTTATTCTCTTTCTGTCATCCACATATCTGTCTGCTAAAAATAATCTGGAGAGCACCTGTTATTCTGACATGTCCTATATTCTTTCCGACATTACAGCTGCCAATCAGGCCACATTCCCCATCGCAGTTGTAACAGTGGATTATTCCGGCAACTGTACCTTGCTGCTGAACCATGTTTTCATGAGCGATAAGGAGGAAATCCTCAGCACTGCCTCCACTGTTCTGCACAGTTCTTCCAGCTCAGGAGAACTCGATGGCTGCATCCGATATATGCGAAAGAGTATCGGGTATTCCAATATTCGCATTGCACTCGTCGATGCGTCCTCCGAAAAAATGTTCCTGGCGGCGCAGCTGCGTAATTACCTCTACAGCGGCATCGCGGCAATCATTGCCTTTCTGATCCTTGGTATCATGATTTCCAAATGGATCTCTGTCCCTGTAGAAAAGGCTATGCTTGCCCAAAAGCAGTTCATAGCCAATGCCTCTCACGAATTAAAAACGCCTTTGACCGTTATCCTCTCTAACCTTGATATGATGGATTCCCGTGAACTGTCCACTAAAAATGCCAATCGGATGGATAATATCAAGGCTGAATCTGCTCAAATGCGTGAACTGATCGGCGATATGCTGCAGCTTGCACGTTATGACAGCGTTCTCCTCCCGGTTGAACACAGCGATGTCGATCTCAGCTACATCGTTCAGTGCAGCGTTGCCACCTATGAACCTCTTGCTTTTGATAAGGGATTACTCATACAGGCCGACATTCTCTCCGGAATTCATATCCTTGGCAATGAACAGCGACTCCGGCAGCTTGCCGCCATTTTTCTTGACAATGCCATGAAATACAGTCGCCCTAGCGGAATCATATCGGTAAAGCTGTCCTATTCGCAGGGTAAACGACCTCTTCTGTCGGTCACAAGTCAGGGCAATGCAATACAAAAAGACGATCTCCAGCGCATTTTCAAAAGCTTTTACCGCTCAGACAATGCTCTTACTTCGGCTGAAGGGAATGGTCTCGGTCTATCCATTGCCGCCAAAATCACGGAAGACCTTGACGGCAAAATCTGGGCCGAAAGCGATGCTGCACTTGATCAGAATTCTTTCTATGTACAATTTAAACCCCACTGCCAGAAGCATCTTCCGTTTTCATCCAGGTAACGCAGCCATTCAGAAGCCATTCGCAAAAGCGCCTGTAATTATTCTGCACCCATCTCGAATTTTCCTGCAGGCAGTCAATTCACGTTGAAATGGGGCAGGCGCTGAATAGATACAAGCGCTTTACCTGAGCAGTCCCTCCAGAAAGCTCTGATACCACACCGCCAGCTGGCGGATGTCGTAGCCTGCCGCGGCGATGCTCTCCTTCTGGGCAGCACGCCTCTGTGCCTTCTCCGCTGCGCTGCCGTCTCCGTCTGCAGCGAGGCGGACTGCTTCCTCGGCCCAGTCTGCTGCCGGCTTTTCAATGGACATCGGCGTGACGAGTCCCTCTGTCACAATGACGTCCTTCGTAATGGTATCGGAGATCAGAGCCGGGAGTCCTGCTGCCTGCGCCTCGATCAGCGTGAGCGGCAGTCCTTCAAAACGAGACGGAAAGAGGAGCACATCCATGCAGGACATAAAGTCCGGCACGTCCTTCCGGATTCCGGTCAGAATCACTTTGCCGTCCAGTCCGAGCGCATGCAGCTTCTCTTCGATTTCCGGGCGGAGCTCCCCTTCTCCCAGGCAGAAGCACCGCGCCTGCGGATCTTTTTTCAGAATTTCCGCGTAGATGTCGAGAAGATAGAGGTGGTTTTTGGACGCAATGAAGTTGGCAATATTCCCGTAGACATGGCGTCCCTCCAGTCCGAATTCCTGCCGGATGTTCTGTCCTCTCTCCGCGCCGTAGGCAAACGCCTCCAGGTCGATGGCGTTGTGTACAACCGTGAAATCCTGCCCTCCGAACATCCATTGACCAGCTCGGTCAGAGCATGCCAGCCGCTCATCTGCCGCCCATCGCAGGACAATGCGCCCGAGCCGATGCAGAAGAACCTGCGGATCGGTCTCGTTGTGCGAGTGGCACACCGTCACCGCACCGGCCCGCTTCGCCGCCAAAAGCTGCGGTGCCGCCAGTGCATTGGCCGTATGCCGGATGACCACCGGATAGTGGTTTTCCCGGACGAGACGCTTAATCTCCCGCAGATTCTGAACCGGCTTTTTCGTCAGGCGGGGGAGCAGATAGACCCGGCCGCCCAGCTCTTCGATTTCCCGGCACAGATCCTTTTCGTTTCTCTGATGCACCACGAAGTCAAACTGAAACCGGCTCCGGTCCATCTGCCGGTAGAGATTCATGATAAAGTTCTCCATTCCTCCGGGCACCATTGCACCCACGATATGCAGAATCCGCACCGGCTCACTCATCGCGGCTCTCCCCTTCCTCTACACAGATCACAATCCGGCTCTCCTGGAGCGGCTCCTCACCTCCCCTTGCATACAGTGCATAGCAGGCCTCCAGCTCCAGCCTTCCCTCGCTCTCCCGCAGGGATACGCTTCTGGCCAGGGTCTCGAACTCCAATGTGCCTGCTGCTGTGCCATACCTGGTAAGGATGCGCTTCCCCTCGGCGAGCGAGAGCGATGAAGTAAGCGCTCCTTTTTTGCTCACCTCCAGGCCCTCCTCGTTCCATTTCAAAAGGCCCTTCACCGTGCCCTCCGGCAGGCTTTCCTCATAAGAAACAAAATGGTGCCCGCTGCGGAAGATATACTTCCCGCGGGCACTTGTCATCACCGGCTCCTGCCAGACGCCGTCCAGCATATGAAAGCCCTGAATCGTCAGGGCAACATCCTTGGTCATTGGTTACAGTCTCCAGTAATCCCACTCCGGCGCAGCAAAGCTCTCCTTGTCATAGATCCCCTTGAGATCCATGAAGACCTTAGTCTTGTGCTCCGGATTGTAGAAGGCAGCGATGTCCTCCGGCGTGTAGCTCTCAAACTCCGTGTGCTTGACCGCCATGAGCACCGCGTCCATATTGCGGACATCGTCCATGGTCTGGAACTGAATGCCGTACAGGCGCTCCGCCTCCTGCGCATCGGCCTGCGGATCCACCACGACCGGTGTGATGCCGTATTCCTGCAGCTCGCGGTAAATATCGATCACCTTGGTGTTGCGGGTGTCCGGGCAGTTCTCCTTGAACGTAAAGCCCAGAATCGCCACCCGTGCGTTTTTCACCGGAAGGTCGCTGCGGATCAGGAGCTTCACGAGGCTCTCTGCGCAGTACTTGCCCATGTCATCGTTGATGCGCCGGCCGGAGAGAATGATCTGCGAGTGGTAGCCGAACTGCTCCGCGCGGTAGGTCAGGTAGTACGGATCGATGCCGATGCAGTGTCCGCCGACCAGTCCCGGACGGAAATTCAGGAAATTCCACTTGGTCCCGGCAGCCTCGAGCACGGCCTTTGTATCAATGCCCATCTTATGGAAAATCATGGACAGCTCATTCATGAACGCAATGTTGATGTCCCGCTGGCTGTTCTCGATGACCTTCGCTGCCTCCGCCACCTGAATGGACTCGGCCCGGTGCACGCCGGCATCCACCACGAGCTCATACACTTTGGCAATGGTATCCAGAGACTCTGCATCCATGCCGGACACAATCTTCTTAATGGTATTGAGGCGATGCACCTTGTCACCCGGATTGATGCGCTCCGGAGAGTATCCGATCTTCCAGTCGGTGCCGCATTTGAGGCCCGACTCCTTCTCGATGATCGGAATGCAGGTCTCCTCCGTCACGCCCGGATATACCGTCGATTCGAAAACAACGATGCTCCCCTTCGTCAGATTCTGTCCGACAAAGCGGCTCGCTCCCTCCACCGGCGTAAGGTCCGGCGTATGGTCGTCGTTGACCGGTGTGGGCACCGCAACGATGATGAACTTCGCATCCCGAAGGCTCGCAGGATCCGCGGTGAATTCCACTGTCGTCTCCTTCACTGCCTGATCGCCGACCTCGTTGGTCGGATCGATGCCGCTCTTATATTTCGCTATCTTCTCTTCGTTGAAGTCAAAGCCAATGACCTTGATCTTCTTTGCAAAGGCAACCGCAATGGGCATGCCGACGTATCCCAGTCCTACAAGGGCCAGCTTCTCTTCCCCGGCCACCAGCTTCTCATATAAATCCATTCCGTTCTCCCATCCTGATGCGGCGTTTCCGGCCGCAGCTACGCTGTAAAACTTCTGCATCGGTGACAGCGGGCACCTCTCTAACTGTAACACTAAACGCGGATGTAATCCAGTGGCGCCAGCCAGCGACAAGGTGGCACGTTACAGTACACTCGCCAGCCAGACGACAGGGTGGCAACCTCAGGCCAGGATCTCCAACAGATCCTCCTTGGACAGGCTCGCGCTGCCGACGCTCTCTCCGCCCAGGATATCGCTGGCGAGCTGCGCCTTCTGCTTCTGCAGCTCGACAATCTTCTCCTCGATGGTGCCCTTCGCTACGAGCTTGTACACCGTCACGACATTCCTCTGGCCGATGCGGTGTGCGCGGTCGCTGGCCTGGTCCTCTGCCGCCGTGTTCCACCAGGGATCGTAATGGATGACGCTGTCTGCTCCCACGAGATTCAGGCCGGTTCCGCCCGCCTTCAGCGAGATCAGGAAGACCGGAATGTCGTTCTGGTTGAACGCCTTCACGAGCTTGAGCCGCTCCTCCTTCGGCGTACCGCCGGTGATCATGTAATAGGGAATATTCTCCTCATCCAGCCGGTGCTGCAGAATCTCCAGCATGGACGTGAACTGGGAAAACAGCAGCGTTTTATGTCCCCCGTCCATCAGACTGCGCAGCAGCTCCATGCACAGGTCGGTCTTGGCGGATTCTCCGTCGTAGTTCTCATAGCACAGCGACGGATCGCAGCACAGCTGCCGGATCCGCATCAGCTCCGCCAGAATTTCAATCTTTCCTCTGCGGAAATCGTTCTCGTCCTGCTTCTCCAGATCCTTGCGGATCCGCTGCACCTGCGCATCGTAGAGCTTCTGCTGCTTGCCGCTCATGCCGGCAAAGCGGACCTCCTCCAGCTTATCCGGAAGGTCCTTCAGCACGTCCTTCTTGTTCCGGCGCAGGATGAAGGGGCCGATCATCCGGTGCAGCCGCTCAAGGGCTGTCTGGTCCTCATTTTTAACAATCGGGACCTCCATCTGCACGCGGAAATTCTCGTAGGCAAACAGGAACCCCGGCATCAGATAGTCAAAAATGGACCACAGCTCTGAGAGCCGGTTTTCAATGGGCGTTCCGGTCAGTGCAAAACGGGTAACGGCCTGCACCAGCTTCACGGACTTGGCCGCTGCCGTCGTATGCGTCTTGATGTACTGCGCCTCATCGATGATCTCGAAGCGGAACTGGTGTCCGTCGTATTCCGCAATGTCGCGCTTTAAAAGGTCATAGGACGTAATCAGAAGGTCATTCTCCTCCGCGCGGGCAATGATGCCGGCCCGGATTGCCGCATTTCCCGTCACTGCCTCCGCTTTTAAGGACGGAGCAAAACGGCGTGCCTCCTCCAGCCAGTTGTAGACCAGCGAAGCCGGGCAGACGACCAGCGCCGTTTTCGCGCGCCCCTCGATGCCTGCTTCTTCGCGCCGCACGGCCTCGAGCATCGTCAGCACCTGGAGCGTCTTTCCCAGTCCCATCTCATCCGCAAGGATTCCGCCGAAGCCGTAATGGTCCAGCGTGCGAAGCCACCGGTAGCCCTCCTTCTGGTAGGGGCGCAGGACTTTTTTCAGGTGGGCGGGAACCTCATAATCCGAATCCGCCACCGTCTTGAATTCCTTGATCAGCTCCTTAAAGTGCCGGTCGCGGTCCGCGTACAGTCCCTCCTGGTTCTCGAGCATCTTGTCCAGGTACAGCGCGCGGTACGCTGGAAGGTGCATTTTGCCCTTCGTGACCTCCTTCACGGACAGATGCATGTCCTCCATCAGCTGCAGGAGCTGTCGGATGGATTCGTTGTTCTCGAGCTTGAGGAAATCGCCGTTTTTCAGAACGACGAAGCGGCGCTTTTTCTGGTACTGGTACAGAACGTCCAGCATCTCATCCTCGGAGAGCTCTCTTGCCGTGACTGAAAGATCCAGGAGATTGCTCTCCAGAGAAACGCCCATGTCAAAGTCAACATGGCGCCGGAGCCCCAGTCTGCGGAACCGGTCCGTCATCCGTACCTGGCATAAGGGAAGATCCCCCAGTTCGTTCAGGCCGTGCTCGAGAAGGTCAAAGACCTGCTCCGCACTCTTATCCACGAAGAAGAGCTTCAGCGTGTGGTCGAACCGCGGAAAGTACTTCAGAATGGTCTTTACAATCTGTCGTTCTGTCTGCTCGTCACGGTACTTCTCGTAGAAGGGACGCATCTCGCCGTCTGCGACGTCGCTGACCGAGAAAATCTCTGCCCCATAGGCCGCCTCTGCGCGGCACAGGATGGAGCTGCTCTCCAGATCCAGGAAAATGGTAAAGGCCGGCTCCGGCGGAAGGTATCCGAAAATCTGCTCGGTCCCGTTCTCTGTGATGTTCGCAATCTTGCGCAGCTGCGGCAGGGACTTGTGGTAGAAGTCCGCCAGCTTATACCGTCCCACGCGAAGGCTCAGCTTTCCGTCCTTCCCGGCCGCCGTCAGAACCGGCTGAATCCGTTCCATTTCCTCCTGGGTCATGCAGTTAAGATACGTTTTCTCAATCCAGCAGCCGCTGTGGATTCCCTTGTAGATTTGCGGCATGCTTCCCTCAACCACGACTCCGTTAAAGGATGCGTTCCCGGCGCCCGGATCCGGTCCGATGGTAAGAGAAGGAACAAGAGCCTTATCCCGAAGGGTCAGATATTCCTTTCCGCGGCGGGTCCACGTGCGGTAGCTTATCTCCAGTGTTCTGCCCTTTGCCAGCTCCAGAAAACGGTCCAAAAGATTCCCGCACAGCTCCAGATTGTCCGCATTATACGGCACGCCATTCACATCCGAGCGGCGTTCGATTCTGGCCTTTTCCTCCGCCATCTCTTCCGACAGGAACCGATACCAGTCTCTGGATTCCTCTGTCAGGTCGTTTTCTGATAAGAGGAGCGTGGTCTTGGCGGAAAACGTCATTTTCCCGCCCTGCTTCATGGCGTTGCAGAACTCGTACAGGCTTTTGATCTTATACAGTCTTCCCGTTCCGATGCGAAGGCACAGATGCAGCACGTTGTCATCGCGAACCTCGAGAAAAGGCTCCATCCGCAGAGCCTCATGCAAAAGTCCCTCCTGCGTATCATAAACAACGCCGGACTGTGCTCCCAGCGCCTGCATCAGCCGCTGTGCGGAGGAGGAGGTCGCATCAATGTCCGTATGCAGCTTCAGATAGTTCTCCAGTAAGAGGAAACCGGCCATCTCATGCTCACACACAAGAAACTGACTCCCGTTCCACTTTGCACCGCCGCAGCCCCAGCATCCGCAGTGCGACCAGAAAAGCTCATCCTGCGCATAGCACATGTCCACCCGAAAGGATGGCATGTAATAGGAATATGCCGAATCATTTTCACAGGTGAGCGTCAGGCCTCCGACGATCTGCTTGGGATCCAATTCACTCCCAGTCACCTGATACAGCTCCTCCATGGGAGCCACCTCGAACCGGGCGATGTGAACCTTTTCCTCCCTGATCAGCTTTCTGGCCTTGCGCAGAACACTTTCGGAGGCGTACAGGCTTTTCCGGATCTGATCCATATGGAAAAAGCTGTACTTCGAGAGATCCTGCAGATCCGGTGCTGCCTGTTCGGATTCCTTTGCCGCCTCCCGCTGCTCCTTGTGCTGGCTGTCCAGAAGGGCCTCCAGCTCCGGACTGATCCCGCTCAGATCCGGAATGGCGGTTGTGCGGTTTTCCGGCTTTTTTCCCTTTGTTTTCTTTCGTTGACTGTTCGAGTCACCTGTTGAAAGTGCCATATTCCTCCCATTTCCCTATTGTTCTTATTGTCCGATGCGGCATTCAGATCCATGCAGAACTGCATTCTGCAAATTCGCCGCCACGCAGCTTTCCTTTTGCTCATGTGGCTGGCCACAGGCTCTTCGAGCCTTGGCCTCCTGCCCCTTACGCTTCCTTCCTGTGTACCTTCTGCGTGTCGAACAGAAGGTTCGCAAGTTCCCCTTCCCTCTTGGCAACAAAATGCCGCCCGGAGTCATCAAAGGGCTCCAGTGTGAGCTCCCCAGTATCTCCAGATAGGAGCTGCCCGCAGCGGTGAATCATCTCTGGGATCAACGTCTTCGGCGCTGCATCAATCGGGTGCGAGAGGAGCAGCGAATCCCACTCGTCCTCGCGCTTTTGCAGCTGAATCAGGCTCTCCCGGAATTCCTCCACCGTCAGGCTGGACTCGAAATGCAGATACGTAATCCAGTGGCATGCATCTCCCGTGAGCAGGAGCCGGTCCGGTGTGATCAGCATCGTCATGGTTCTGGCCGTATGTCCCGGGCAGCAGATGGCCTCCACGCGCACGCCGCCGCCAAGGTCGAATACCGCTCCGTCCTCGAGATCCAGAAGGCGCATGTCACGAACCCTCGTAACGGCCTCCGGGCACCCGCCGAAGCCGTGCTCCTTCGCAACGGACTCCCCCTTTGCCTCTGTATAGTGAATTGCGGTAGGAATCCGCTCCTCCCGGTTCAGATACGCCTCTTCAAAATGATACATACCGCCGCAGTGATCATAGTGTCCGTGCGTCAGCACCACCGTCAGCGGCAGTTCCGTCAGTGTCCCCACGTACTCCGCAATATTGCCGATTCCGCATCCCGCATCGATCAGAAGTGCACGCTCCGTGCCCTCCACGAGATACATGAACTCCTGAATGACTCCGCGGATCCGGGTGACATGCTCCGACACCCTCTCCGAGGTAAAAAAACGCTCCTGTCCCATTGTATTCTCTCCGTTTCTTAAGCCTTCCTTGTAGTATAGTGTTCGGCGGTGTTTGTTACAATCTCTTTTCCGAAAGGCGCCCGGCAAACGACAGGGTGGGTTACTGTACAGACGCCAGCCACGACGGGTCCTGGCGGAGTTGTCCGGATAACAAAACGGAATGGACGGATTCCCAAAAGGAATGGCCAGATTGCGGGGAGCGGTGCTGCGCGGGTATGCGGATGCAGTATAATACGGTCACGATCAATAAGCCCCGAAAAATCGGGGGAAAATGAGACCGATTCCATTGCCGATCAGTGGCCAGGATTGTGCAGGAGTCCGCAGAACGGAGAAAAGGAGAGAACATGAATACAGCAGAGGTGCTGGTAAAATGCCTGGAGCAGGAAGGCGTTCAATACGTATTCGGCATACCGG
>CAVJLL010000030.1:0-32203 GCA_963650385.1 Clostridium sp. CAG:508
GCCCTGGACCCGGACATTCTCCGCCACCCTGTCGCTTGGCTGGCGAGTGTACTGTTATCACTGAGCCGCAGATTTTCTGGTGCGCATGCGAAGCTCCCGAAAGAACTGCTGCAGAAGACCGCGGCACTCGGACGTCAAAACGTCCCATGTGATTTCGGACTGGTGCATCAGTTTCTCGCAGGAGACAATGTTCAGAATGGATCCGGCGCACCCGGATTTATCGCTGGGGGCACCGATGACGACGCGGTCGATTCGCGCCTGCTCAATGGCGCCGGCACACATCGGACAGGGCTCCAGCGTACAGTAAAGGGTACAGCCCTCCAACCGCCAGTCACCGATGACACGGCTGGCCTTCCGTATGGCGGCAATCTCCGCGTGCGCCAGTGTGGAGTGGTCCGTGTTCCGGCGGTTGTATCCCCGTCCGATGACTTTGCCGTCACAGACAATGACACAGCCGATGGGGACCTCACCGAGGGCCATGGCTTTTCTGGCCTGTGTCAGGGCCTGCTTCATATATCGTTCATCTTGGGTAAGCATGACGCGGACTCCTCCCTTGCGAAAAGGGCAGATGACATATATGATACATATGTCAAATACCCGAGCACCGATAGGAATAGGATAATTACTAGGACTTGCGGCGCATCCGGCATCTCGGCAGGCTGCTGCAGCGAGATCGCCGCACGGACAGAAGAAAAGCCCTGCGGCGATGCTTCACCAGTATAAGCGAGATTTGCACCGATGCAAAGTGCCGGGCGGACAGAAAGGGAGACACAGATGAAGATTTCAACAAAGGGAAGGTATGCGCTTCGCATGATGCTGGACCTTGCGGTTCATGATACGGGCGAGTATATTTCATTGAAGGATATTTCGGAACGACAGGATATTACGGTAAAATATCTCGAGCAGATCGTGACAGCGCTGACGAAATCGGGCTTTCTGCGCTCGCAGCGGGGCAATAACGGAGGATATCGTCTGGCAAGGCGGCCGTCGGAGTACACAGTTGGCAGTATTCTTCGCATCATGGAGGGACCGCTGGAGCCGGTGCCGTGCCTGGAAGGGGATTCCACGCTGTGCGTGCGCAGCGCGGACTGTGCTGTCCTTCCCTTCTGGAAGGGTTTTTCCAAGGCAATCAATGACTACGCGGACAGCGTAACGCTGCAGGATCTGAAGGATCAGGCCCTGGCCCTGGCGGGCAATGATTTTGTCATATGAGCAAAAGAGAAGCTTTACGGCAACGATTTTGCGAATGGGCTCTGAATAACTACATTTGAGGACAATTCAGAACGGAGGAAACTATGTCGGAGACATTATTGCAGGTGACAGACCTGTCGGCAGCCATCGAAGAGGGCGAGCTGCTGCATCATATTGATATGGAAATAAAGCCCGGAGAAACCCACGTCCTTATGGGACCCAACGGAGCCGGGAAATCCACCTTCGGCTATACGCTGATGGGCAACCCGAACTATAAGGTGACAAACGGAACGATCTGGTTTGACGGAGAGGACATTACAGCACTTTCCGCAGATAAAAGAGCCCAGAAGGGCATGTTCCTGTCCTTCCAGAATCCGCTGGAGGTCCCGGGACTTTCTCTGGAGGCGTTTCTGCGCAACGCCATCCGGCAGAAGACGGGAAAGCCGCTGAAGATTTTCCAGTTTAAAAAAGAGCTGGAGGCGACCATGGAGCTACTGAGCATGGACTCCTCGTATGCAGATCGTGATCTGAACGTTGGATTTTCCGGCGGAGAGAAGAAGAAGGCAGAGATTCTGCAGCTTCTGATGCTGAATCCGAAGCTAGCCATTCTGGATGAGACCGATTCGGGACTGGACGTGGATGCGGTTCGCGTGGTCTCGAAGGGAATTGAGGAATATCAGAAGAAGCGGAACGGCGCACTTCTGATCATTACGCATTCCACCAGAATTCTGGAGGCACTGAAGGTGGACTATACACATGTACTGGTGAAGGGACATCTCGTGTACACAGGCGGCGCGGAGCTGGTGGATGAAATCAATCAGCACGGATTTGAGCGTTTCATTGAGGCATAACAGCCAAAAGGATAACAGAAATGGCAGAACAGAAAGTACAGGATGTCGATCGGAGTCTCTATGACTTTAAGGATGATGAATCCACGGGCTTCTACCGGATACAGGAGGGCCTGACGGCCGACATCGTTGAGAAAATATCCGAGGAGAAAAACGATCCGGACTGGATGCGGCAGTTTCGCCTGCATTGCCTGGATCTGTACAATGAGATACCGGTTCCGGACTGGGGACCGTCCATTGACGGTCTGAATATGGATCAGATCTCCTCCTACGTTCGTTCCCGGTCGGATATGAAGGGCGACTGGAACGAGGTTCCGGATGAGATCAAGAATACCTTTGAAAAGCTCGGTATTCCGCAGGCAGAACGCGAGTCTCTGGCCGGTGTCGGAGCGCAGTATGACTCCGAGCTGGTCTATCACAATCTGCAGGACGATGTGGCCAGGCAGGGCGTTGTATATACCGGCTTTGAGGAAGCGGTCAACGGCGAGTATTCCGACATGGTTAAGGAGTACTTCATGCACCTGGTTCCGCCGACGGATCACAAGTTCGCGGCGCTCCACGGCGCGGTCTGGTCCGGAGGTTCCTTTGTATATGTGCCGAAGGGCGTCAAGGTGGATATTCCGCTGCAGTCCTATTTTCGGCTGAATGCAAAAGGTGCCGGCCAGTTTGAGCATACGCTGATTATCGTTGATGAAGGGGCGGATCTTCATTTTATTGAAGGATGTTCGGCTCCGAAATACAACATTGCCAACCTCCATGCGGGCTGTGTGGAGCTGTATGTAAAGCGGAATGCGAGACTGCGCTATTCGACCATCGAGAACTGGTCCAAGAACATGTACAACCTCAACACCAAGAGAGCACTGGTGGAGGAGGGAGGCCGGATGGAATGGGTGTCCGGTTCGTTCGGATCACACGTATCGTATCTGTATCCGACCACGATTCTGCGCGGGGATCGCTCGCACTGTGAATTCACGGGCATAACCTTCGCCGGCGGCGGTCAGAATCTGGATACCGGCGCGAAGATGGTGCACATCGGAGAGGATACCTCCTCCTATATCAATACCAAATCGATCTCCAAGGATGGCGGCATCAGCACGTACCGCAGCAGCATCGAGATCAAGAAGACGGCGAAGAGAGCGAAAGCGTCGGTAGACTGCGCTTCTTTGATGCTGGATGATATTTCACGGTCGGATACCATTCCGGCAATGGATGTCCGCACGGCAGATGCAGATGTGGGACATGAGGCTAAAATCGGCCGCATCAGCGATGAGGCGGTTTTCTATCTGATGTCGAGAGGCATCAGCGAATCCGAAGCAAGGGCCATGATCGTATCCGGCTTTGCGGATCCTGTCAGCAAGGAGCTGCCTTTGGAGTATGCGGCGGAGATGAACAATCTGATCCGTCTGGAAATGGAAGGAATGTAGAGAAAGGAATGGTGGCTAGGATGAAGAATACAGCAATGGCTGTCGGACATATCCCTTCTCTTACCTGGAATCATCTGCGGGCCAATTGTGCGGAGCTGGAGGAAGCTCCTGTTGTGTCACGGGCTGCAGAATGTGAGAAGCCGGAGCTGCCGGAAGGGATCACCAGAACGCAGCTGAGCGCAGACGAAGCAGAAAGCTGGCTGTCTCAGCATGCACCGGAGGAGCTGCCGGAGAATGTGACAGCAGGTAAAATACCGATCTACCACCCACAGCGTCTGGGAACAGGGCTCGGGAAGGAATTTGATGATCTGCTGAATGAGAGCGGCATTGGATGCGAGCTTCTGGAACTGGCGCCGGGAGTGAAGGTGCCGGACCCGATTCACGTGCGTCTTTCTTTTGGTGATGAGGAGCATGCCGCCCTTCGGCAGCTGATTCATGTAGGAGAAGGAAGCTCGCTGGCACTGATTATCAGCGCGCGTTCCGCTGCTGCGGAAAAGGAGGCAGTGGCTGCGCTTTCTACAAGAATCATTCTGGAAAAGAATGCCAGTCTGTTCCTGATCAAGGCACAGCTCCTGGGAGATCAGTTTACGTTCCTGGATGATACCGGAGCTGCGCTGGGAGAAAACGCATCCCTTCGCATGGTTCAGGCAGAGCTCGGCGGCGGACGGGTATATATAGGGACGCAGCCGGAGCTGATCGGAGATCGCTCCTCCTATGAGACCAGAACGGGATATCTGGGCAGAGGGGACCGCCGGATCGATGTGAATTACAATGTGGTGCAGAGAGGCCGCAAAACCAGTGCACAGATGTCCTTTGACGGGGTACTGGATGACAAATGTCAGAAGACGTTCCGCGGAACCATCGATTTCCGCAAGGGCTCGAAGGGCTCGAAGGGGGATGAGCAGGAGAACGTACTCCTTCTTTCCGACGATATTGTGAACAAGACGCTGCCGATCATTCTCTGTGAAGAAGAGGATGTGGAGGGCAGACACGGTGCCTCCATCGGACAGCTGGATGAGGATATGCTGTTTTACATGGCGTCAAGAGGCATCGGCCAGAAGGAAGCGGAGCAGATCATGGTACGCGCAAGGCTGGGGGCAGTGGTTCGGGAAATTCCGGATCTTGCGCTTCGGGCAGAGCTTATGAATAAAATCGAGGAGGCCTTTGCGAGATGAATGAAGCAACAGGAGCCTCTGCTGTGTTTCGGAAGGACTTTCCGATTCTGCAGAGCGGCGATGTGATTTATTTTGACAATGCGGCGACAACGCAGCGGCCGCGCTGCGTGATGGAAGCCATGGAGCAGTTCAATAACACGTGCAACGCCAATCCGCTCCGCGGTCTGTACGGCTGGAGCATCGAGGCTACGGACCGGTATGAGGAGGCAAGACACAAGGCGGCGGCCTTGATCGGTGCCCGGCAGGACGGCGAGGTTATTTTTACCCGGAATACGACGGAGAGTCTGAATCTGGTGGCCTACAGCTACGGCCTCAGCCACGTGCAGGAGGGAGATGAAATCGTCATTTCGGTGATGGAGCATCATTCCAACATTCTTCCCTGGCAGATGGTCTGCCGCGAGAGAAAGGCCAAACTGGTTTACCTGGAGCCTGCCATGGACGGAACGCTTTCGGAGGAGGAGCTTCGGAGCAAAATAACGGACCGGACGAAAATTGTTTCGCTGGGGCAGGTCAGCAATGTGCTGGGGGTATGCAACCCGGTGAAGCTGGCGGCGCAGATTGCGCATGAGCACGGCGCAGTCTGCGTGGTGGACGGCGCACAGTCGACGCCGCATATGGCGGTGGATGTGAAGGATCTGGACTGCGATTTCTATGCTTTTTCCGGGCATAAGCTGATGGCACCGATGGGGATCGGCGTCCTGTACGGCCGAATGGAGCTTCTGGAGGAGATGCCTCCGTTCCTGACGGGCGGAGAGATGATTGAGTACGTCGACCGGCAGAGTGCAACCTTTGCGGAGGTTCCGGAGAAGTTCGAGGCAGGAACAGTGAATGCCTCCGGCGCTGTGGGACTTGGCGCAGCCATTGATTACCTGCAGCAGGTAGGCTTTGAAACCATCCGCAAAACAGAGGATGCGCTGACAAAGCGGCTGCTGGAAGCGATGGCGGAGATTCCGGAGGTGACGGTATACGGAGCCTCAGATCCGATGCGCCACAATGGTATCGTGACATTCAACATTGAAGGGTGCCATCCGCATGATGTTGCATCTGTCCTGGATACAGAGGGCATTGCGGTTCGCGCGGGGCACCACTGCGCACAGCCGCTGATGAAGTTCCTGGGAGCAAATGCAACGGTTCGTGCGAGCTTGTATTTTTATAATACAGAAGAGGAAGTGGACCGCTTTGCGGCGGCTCTTCGGAAAGTGAGAAGCTGGCTTGGATATTAAATCTTTGTATCGTGAAATCGTAAATGAGCACAATCTGCATCCGGGGCACAAGCACGACCTGCAGAATGCAACGATCGTTCTGAATGGGGTCAATCCCAGCTGCGGCGATGACATCAACCTGCAGCTGCTGATCAAGGACGGCGTGATTGAGGATGCGTCCTTCAACGGCAGCGGCTGTGCAGTATCCCAGGCGAGTGCAGACATGATGTGTGACCTGGTCATCGGCCAGACAGAGGAGGAAGCACTCCGGCTCGCGGATATCTTTATGGGTATGATCAAGGGTACGACAACCGAAGAGGAGAAAGAAGAACTGGATGAGGCTGCATCCCTGGAGGATGTGGCACACATGCCGGCTCGCGTGAAATGTGCTACACTGGGGTGGCGTACGATGCGTGAGGTTGTCGAAAAGCTTCAGAAGGAAGGAATTACGGATGCCTCGGCGCAGGGGGCGCAGAGCGATGCCTGCAGCGTGTGTCACACAGAAGAGCACTGATGTACGACATGACAGGCAGCGAAGAAAAGCGTGAATGTCGGCGGCGGGGATGAGCCGCAAGGTGGTGCTGTGTCAGACTCCAATATGACGAAAAATGCGCTGGCTGCATCGATGAAAAAGCTGATGCGTCAGCGGCCGTTTGAGAAGATCAGTGTGTCGGATATCTGCAATGACTGCGGAATCAATCGGAAGAGCTTCTACTATCATTTTCAGGATAAGTATGATCTGGTGAACTGGATATTCTATGTGGGCTTTGTCGGAGGCATGGATCTGTCCAGCTATGAAAACGGATGGGACTGCCTGACGGATGTTCTGCGCTATTTCTATTCCGAGCGCGAGTTTTATCATGCGGCTCTGCAGATCGAGGGCCAGAATTCGTTTAAGGACTATCTGGTGGAGGCAATGCGGCCAGTGACGAAGTTCTTCCTGGAGGATATCCTGCCGCACAGCAAGGACGATGAGGACTTTTACCTTACGTTCATCATGGACGCTTTCCTGAACTCTCTGGTACGCTGGCTTTCGGGAGGCTACCGCAAGCGGATGGATGCCTATGAGTACACGGGGAAAATCAAGGACGTGATTCTGAAAATGGCCCTGTCTGTGGAAAAGGATGCCGGATCGAGCGTTTCAGGATAATGACGGGTAAAATAAAAGCACAGAGATGAAGCGGATTGCATCGTCTCTGTGCTTTTATTTTTTGTCTGCCACTGCTGCATTCAGCGTGCTCTGCGTACGGACTTTCAATTGAAAACGGCGGCCTGCTGATCGTGCGGCACGGTCTGCTGCGTCAGTGCAGCGGCGGCATAATCTCCTGCAGTGCGTCCTCCAACGTCTTTTCAAAGGGGAATTTACAGCCCCTTTTGCCGTCCGGCTGAATGATGTGTCCGTCTGCGCCGATCTCCAGAAGATTGGTGTGCTCACACAGAACACGGCTGATGGACTGTCCATCGCCGTAATAGTCCATAATGACGCAGGGGTATTTCTGCTCCAGGCGGGAACGATAGGCAATCTCACCGAGATTTGCCTCCACGCCGTCTCTGGCGATCAGGAAGAGCATGGCTGCCTCACTGGTGAGCACGGTTTCCATGCTGCTCTCCGCGTCTTCCTTGGTCAGATTCTGGTCGTACTCCAGGCAAAGTGCAAAGGGAACCTTCTGATCCCGCAGGAGCGAGGTGGTCAGCAGCGTTTCCGGATCGGAAAGCGGGAGACATACCAATGTGTTCTTGCAGATGCGCAGCATCTGAATCTGGGCTGCGGTCAGCCGGCCACTGTTCTTGAACCAGACGCAGGCACACTCCTTGTATCGCTCCAACAGTGTGAGGAGTTGATAGGAATCCAGATCATCACCGCCCTCGCGAAGAAACCAGGCATAAATCCCGAGATCCTGTCCCTGCTCCATGAGCTTTTCAAGCTGCTCCCGTGAGAGACCGTCTGCACTTCCTGCATCGTAGCGCAGCATCATGGCCCAGGGAATGCAGAAGCCGCAGGCTGCCTCCTTTTCGCGGATGCGGGCAGCACCGTAGGTCCAGCTCATGTAACCGAAATTCACGCCGAAGGTTCGGATCATTTCCGGGTCGGAATTCTTCAGCAGATTGTGCATCATATCGTAGTAGGCGCTGTTCTCGTTGTTCAGCAGCTCCTGCATGACAGAGAAAATGGAGGTCTGGAACCGGTTCCTGGAGAACTGCTTCCCCAGGTCGGTCAGCCGGCGTATGCTCCGCTCGGGGTCGCTTTGCATATCGCGAATCCCCCGGTCTACCGCGGCCTCAATCATTGCTTTTTTCATCAAATAGGTGTTCATGGGTGTTCCTGCCTGACTGTGGATAGTAGAAGTATCGGATTCTCTGCTGCCGAAAACATCGATTCTCGAAGACAGCAGTTCCAGTATAGCATGATGTGATATGGATTAAATTCCCAATTCAGCGGGGGTGTCCATATGTGGTGGGGGTCATCGCCCGCGAGCAGGCGATGACCGATCTGTTCAGCGCCCATCTTCTGATTTGCTGCGCAAATCCTCGATGTGGCTGGCCAGAGACGCTTCGCGTCTTGGCCGCCCGCCGATTTCAATCGTGAATCTGTCTGCAAGCAGCCAGTTCACGTTGAAATTCGGCGGGTGCTGAACAGATAAACAAAAAGAAACACCGTCCCCATGGGCTTGCCCCACAAAAACAGTGCTCCGCGTGCGCCTTCAGGGACTCGAACCCTGGACACCCTGATTAAGAGTCAGGTGCTCTACCAACTGAGCTAAAAGCGCATATCTCATTTGTTAAATTTTTCTTCCGTTCTCGCGAACAAGTGCTATTATAGTAGGGCCCTTGTGGGATGGCAAGTGTTTTTTTAAAAAAATTTTAGGATTGGGAAAATGCTGTAAAAAATATGAAAAAACCTCTTATTTTTGACACACATGCACATTATGATGATAATGCCTTTCAGGAGGACCAGCAATCGCTCCTGGGGCAGTTTCAGGAGCTTGGGATTGGAGCGGTGACCGATCCCGGATCGACCTATGAAAGCCTGGAACGCATCGTCGCTCTGACGCAGCGGTATCCCTGGATCTACGGTGCCATGGGCATTCACCCTTCGGAGTGCGCAGATATGACAGAGGATTGGCTCCTGGAGATTGAGGAGAAGATGCGTCTGCCGCAGATGGTCTCCATTGGGGAGATCGGACTGGATTATCATTGGGAGGAGCCGGAGAAAGAGAAGCAGCAATACTGGTTCCGCCAGCAGCTTCGGCTGGCAGAAAAGATTGATCGGCCGGTTATCATTCATTCCAGAGATGCGGCGGAGGATACGCTGCGGATTTTGCGGGAGGAAAATGCATGCAGCGTCGGCGGTGTCATCCATTGCTATTCCTACAGCCCGCAGCTGGCGCAGTCCTTTCTCGACCTCGGGTTTTATGTGGGCGTCGGAGGCGTTGTCACATTTAAGAACGGCAGAAAGCTGAAGGAAACGGTTCGCCAGATTCCTCTGGAGCGTATTGTCCTGGAAACCGACAGTCCGTACATGGCACCGGAGCCGCATCGCGGGGAACGGAATTCCTCACTGTTTCTGCGGTATGTCATCCGGGAAATCGCAGAGCTGAAGGAAATTACGGCGGAGGAGGTCATGCAGCAGACCTGGGAGAATGCCTGCCGTCTTTACCGTCTGGAGCCGGCCGCAGCAGCAATTTTGTAAAGGGGCTCTGAATATTTACCATAAGATCTGCAAACCAAGTGAAAGGGAATAACAATACAGATATGAGTGAATTATTAGCAACGCCTCACGGCACGATGACGGTTCTGGATCAGTTCGGCATCCGGGCTAAGAAAAAATACGGACAGAATTTCCTTATCAGCCGCAGCATTGTTGATCAGATCATTGACGCAGCGGAAATTACGGAGGATGACTGCGTACTCGAAATCGGTCCCGGAATAGGAACGATGACACAGCTCCTGTCACAGGCGGCCGGACATGTGGCTGCCGTAGAAATTGATGAAAGCCTGGAGCCGGTGCTGGCGTCTACACTGGAGGATTGCAGCAACGTTACGGTGCTGTTCCGTGACATTCTGAAGACGGATCTGGAGGAAATCTGCAGGGAATTCAACGGCGGGAAACCGTTGAAATGCGTGGCAAATCTGCCGTATTACATAACAACGCCGATCCTGCTGCAGCTCTTTCAGAAATCGGAATTTTTCCGGAGCATTACGGTTATGGTACAGAAGGAGGTCGCGGACCGGATCCTGGCAACGGAAAAGGATAAGGAGTACGGTGCTCTTTCCCTGGCGGTGCGGTATTACTCGGAACCGCAGCGAGTCTGCATTGTGCCTCCGAACAGCTTTATTCCAAGACCCGGCGTGGACTCGGCCGTTCTTTGCCTGCAAGTGCGTGAAAAACCGCCGGTGGATGCGGATCCGGAGCTCTTGTTCGCACTGATCCGCGCGGCATTTAATCAGCGCCGCAAAACGCTGGCAAACGCGGTCTCGCACGGGTTCGCATACCGCAATAAGGAGGTCAGCCGGGAACAGATGCAGACAGCACTGTCCAATATGGGGCTTTCGGAGACCATTCGCGGGGAGAAGCTTTCGCTGGAGCAGTTTGCGGAACTTGCAAGGCAGTTGGACGATATGCTAAACTTCTAAGCTGTATTTGTATGGAAAATAAGGGGTACCGCGCCATTTTTTAAGAGCGGCAATCCGGTGAGGCCTTCCGGGCGTGCGAGGAAAGAGAATTGGACAAGTACGAATTTAAACTCAGCCTGAATGAAATTAATACACTGATCGGTGAGAGACGTTTTGAGCAAGCGGCTGAGATTGCCGACGGAATCGACTGGAATCACGTAAAGAGTGCCGACACGCTGTGCCGCGTGAGTGAGGTGTATAAGGCCGTAGGTGATTACGAAAAGAGCCGGGATGTGATGGCCATTGCCCATGAGCGGGAGGCGGATAACCCTGCTATCGTATATGCACTGTGTGAGCTGACCATTTATCTGTACGGGAAGGACGGCCTCCAGGACGACCTGACGCGTGCACTGCAGCTGATGCAGGAATACCAGGCACTGGAGCCCGGGAATCCGAGGCGGCTGGTGCTTCAGTACAAAATGTACGGCGTATCGCCGGTGTCGGATCAGGAAAAGATTGCAGTTCTGGAGCAGCTCCACGGAGAGAAGGCCTCTGCGCGTTGGGACTATGAGCTGGCACAGCTGTATGCTTCGAAGGGAGAATCGGAGAAGGCATCCGACATTTGCCGCGGAATTATCCGTAATTTTGCGGGAAACCGGTACGAGCAGAAGGCACAGGAGCTGTTGAAAAGCCTGAAGGCAGCGGCACCTGCAAGAAGGCCTGCAGCGGCGCAGACTTTGGCTCCGGAGGCGGCAGAAGAGAAAGAAACAGCCGGCCGGCCGCAGCCCGCACCGGCGGCAGAAGAGAACGAGGAGCCCGGCAGCAAGGCAGAGAGTGCAGCAGAGCCGGAAGTGTCCTCCACAGAGGAGAACGTTCCTTCTGAACCGGAGAAGCCGGTACAGAGCGAGGAAGGACCTGCTGCAGAGACACTGTATTCGGACGATGCGCCGCAGGACATGAGCGAAGGGTATGCTGCTCCCTATGATGCACCGGCCGAGCAGAGCGTCTACAGCGGCGGCACGGAGGAGACACCGGGCGAGGGGCAGCTTTCGATCGGCGAGGTAATGGCGGAGTGGGAAAAGATCCGCCGGGATATCCGCAGAGCCAACGACGAGAAAAGAGCGCAGCGGATTCTCGAGGATACGGGCTCCATTCTGCAGGACTTTGATGAGACTGCACGGCATGGCCTGCTGGAGGATATTGAGAAGGGCGTAGCAAGACAGCGCAGACAGGTGCGCAGCGGGCTGTATCGTATGTCGGATTCTGCCCGGCAGGAGGATATGCCGCTGCGGGGCGAGAGAAGACCGGCACCTGCGCAGAGGTACAGAGCGGAGGATGAAGCGGCACCGGCTCCTGCCAGAGGATACCGAGCGGCAGAGGCAGTATCGGAAGAACCTCTCTATGCTGCGGATGAAGACGAGGATGTAAAGATCTACGGCGGAAGTGACGACGAGCTGGACGATATTGCGACCAGACGCTGGAATTCCGAGGAAATCCACCGGGCGATGCTCCGGCAGGAGAAGATCGCCAGAGAGGAAGAGCTGGCGAACAAGGCGGAGCGGAAGCGAATCCAGGAGGAGGAGCGGGCTTCGGCGGCAAGAGAGGCCGAGAAGGCTGCACAGAAGACATCGGAGACGTTTTTCCGGGAAGCGGAAGAGACAGCACCCGGTCAGAAAGAGCCCGCGGCGGAGGAAGTCTATGACGAGACTCCTGCTGAAGAGGTTTACGAGGAAGTGCCTGCTGCAAAGCCGCTTGCAGCTGCCGGAGAAGGCCGCAGAAAAGCGCCTGCGGGAAAGAACTACGAAGAGACTCCGGCGGAAGCGGTTTATGACGAAGCTCCTGCGGAGGATACATACGAAGAAGCTCCTGCGGTCGAGGCAGAAAATTATGACGAGCCCGCTGCAGAAGAGGTATACGAGGAAGCTCCTGCGGTCGAGGCAGAAAATTATGACGAGCCCGCTGCAGAAGAGATATATGAGGAGACCCCTGCGGCTGAAGCGGAAGGCTATGATGAGCCTGCTGCGGAGGATACATACGAAGAAGCCCCTGTGGCTGAAGCGGAAGGCTATGACGAGCCTGCTGCAGAAGAGGTATATGAGGAGACTCCTGCTGCTGAAACGGAAGCTTATGAAGCTCCTGCAGAGGATGACGGTGCAGAGCTTCCTGAGGAGACGGCGCAGGAGGAAGCTCCTGCAAGACCGGCTCCCGCTCCGCGCGCCAAGGCTCCGGAAAAGGCTTCCGATCCTTCGGGACAGAAGAAGGGAAGACGGGAACTCAGCAAGGAAGAGAGAAGAATTTTCGGTCCGTTCTGCCGCGTGAAGGAGAATGTGGAGCAGCTGACAGAAACGCTGGATCAGATCAGTCTGGCGGCCTCCACGGGAAATGTGCTGATCATCGGCAACGAGGCTGCAGCAGACCGCGTGGCAAAGGGAATTCTGGAAATTGAGCGCCGCAGCGATTCCAATTTTACAGGAAAGGTAGCAAGGGTTTCCGGAGAAGCGCTGAACCGTCTGAAGCCGGAGGGCTTTGCAAAGACGTTTGTTAAACTGGAGAGCGGCGCTTTGATCATCGGCAAGGCGGCAGACATTGCACCGAAGGCAATGGAGCGCCTGAGCAAGGAGCTGGAAGGAAAAGAGCACGGACTGATTGTTCTGATGACGGACGGCAGCAAGAGGATGGAGCAGTTCCGCCATGAGAATGAGAAGTATCTCGGAAGCTTTACCTCAGTGATCAATATCCGTCCGCTCGATGATAAGGCACTGGTGGCATATGCAAGAGACTATGCATTGTCTCAGGATTATTCCATCGATGAATTCGGACAGCTGGCATTGGCACAGCGCATTTCGGCCATGCAGACATCAACTCACCAGGTTACGATGAAGGAGGTGCGCGACCTTGTGGACGAGGCCATTGACTACGCGTCCAGAAAGTCACCGCGAACACTGCTGGCGGTAATGAGCAGACGGCGCTATGATGAGAATGACCGCATCATCATCCATGAGAAGGATTTTATGCATGATGCGTAAGAGGATGCGCTGACAGCTGTTGGTTTCCATGGGGTAGGAAAAGGCAGCTGCGGGGCATGCCGCATGAGCAAAAGGAAAACCGCACAGCGGCGCTTTTGCAAATGGGGCCTGAACAGGTACTGGCAATTATATTTGGGGAGGTAATAACGGCAATGGCAGCAGGGAAAAGGACAGGAAAAACAAGCGCAGCGCAGAAGGCAGCAGGAAAGACCATAAAACCGGCGCCGAAGACGGCCAAGCCGGAGGCAAAGGCAACCGGCAGAAAGACTGCATCCAAAAAAGCGGCTCCGGTTAAGAAGAGTGAGAAGGTCTTCATTTCCAAGGACGACTGCTATCTTTTCGGAGAGGGGACACACTACGATATCTACCGCAAGCTCGGCGCACATCCGTCGGTTGAGGATGGGGTAGAAGGCATGTTTTTTGCTGTATGGGCACCGAATGCGGCAGCTGTGCACGTGATCGGCTCCTTTAACGGCTGGAATGAGGAGCAGTACCCGCTGGAGAAGGTGGGAGAGGTTGGCATCTGGGCAAGATTTGTTCCGGGAGTCGGAGAAAATGAGCTGTACAAGTATCTGATCCATACACCGGAAGGGAAGAAGCTTTACAAGGCAGATCCTTATGCCAATGCGTCTGAGCTTCGTCCCGGAACCGCGTCGAAGACAGCGAACCTTTCCGGGTTCTCGTGGGGCGATGAGAAGTGGCTTGCGCAGCGCGCACAGAAGAATGTCTTCCACGAGCCCGTTTCCATTTATGAGTGCCACATCGGCTCCTGGATGAAGCATCCGGACAGAGGCGATGGCTTCTACAATTATCGCGAGTTCGCCGACCGACTGGTGGATTATCTTAAGGAAATGCCGTTTACGCACGTGGAGCTGATGGGCATTCTGGAGCATCCCTTTGACGGATCCTGGGGCTATCAGGTGACGGGATACTATGCGCCGACTGCGCGCTATGGAACGCCGAAGGATTTCATGTATCTGGTGGATACGCTGCACCGCCACGGGATCGGTGTCCTTCTGGACTGGGTTCCTGCACACTTCTGCCCGGATGAGCATGGACTTGCCTGCTTTGACGGACACTGCATTTACGAGGATCCGGATCCGCGCAAGGGAGAGCACCCGGAGTGGGGAACGAAGATTTTCAATCTGGCCAAGCCGGAGGTGAAGAACTTCCTGATTGCGAATGTCCTTTACTGGATCCGCGAATTCCATATTGACGGAATCCGTGTGGATGCGGTGGCATCCATGCTGTATCTTGATTACGGCAAGAAGGCCGGTGAGTGGGTTCCGAACCAGTACGGCGGCAATAAGAATCTGGATGCGATCGTGTTCTTCCAGCACCTGAATTCGGTGGTCCGCGGATCCTATCCCGGATTTATTACCGTTGCAGAGGAGTCTACGGCATGGCCGAATGTCACCAGCGACATCGGTACGGAGGGCCTGGGCTTTACCTTCAAGTGGAATATGGGCTGGATGCATGATTTCTGCGAGTATATGAAGCTCGATCCCATCATGCGCAGCGGTTCTCACTACAGCATGACCTTTGCCATGAGCTACAACAGCTCGGAAAAATATATTCTGCCTCTGTCGCATGACGAGGTGGTACACCTGAAGTGCTCGATGCTCGGCAAGATGCCGGGATACCAGGTGGACAAATATGCAAACCTGCGCCTTGGCTATACCTTTATGATGGGACACTCCGGCAAGAAGCTCCTCTTCATGGGGCAGGAGTTCGGCCAGGAAAGAGAGTGGAGCGAGGCAAGGGAGCTTGACTGGTTCCTTCTGCAGAATGACCTGAATGCCGGACTGCAGAAGTATTACGGAAAGCTTCTGCAGATTTACAGAAAATATCCGTGCATGCATGAGATCGACGATGGCTGGGACGGCTTCGAATGGATCAATGCAGACGACAAGGACCGCAGCATTTACAGCTTTTTCCGTAAGTGCGGATCGGATAAAAAGAGGCTGCTGTTCATCCTGAACATGACGCCGGTGGAATACAAGGACTATCGTCTGGGCGTTCCGGAAAAGGGAACGTAC
Organism: Clostridium sp. CAG:508; assembly: GCA_963650385.1. Classification (GTDB taxonomy): domain Bacteria; phylum Bacillota; class Clostridia; order Lachnospirales; family Lachnospiraceae; genus CAG-791. Next base: position 15,520 of record CAVJLL010000030.1, read on the forward strand.
AAGGTGATTCTGAACAGCACCGATCCGGAGTTCGGCGGCGCAGGGAGCAGTGTTCCGAAGACCCTGTCTGCCAAGTCCGGAGACTGCGATTACAAGCCGCAGTACATTACGTTCGATATGCCCGCTTACGGCGGACTGATCCTGGAGTTCTGAACGCACAGCTGTTCAGAGTCAGATACAGGTAACTATTCAGCACCCATCTCGAATTTGCTTCGCAAATCCTCGATGCGGCTGGCCAGAGGTCCTTCGGACCTTGGCCGCCTGCCAATTTCAATCGTGAATATGCCTGCAAGCAGTCAATTCACGTTGAAATGTGGCAGGTGCTGAACAGATACAGAAATAATGAGCAGGGGTGCGCGATGGTAATTCATGAATCAGCAGAGGATTATCTGGAGACCATACTGATTTTGGGAGAACGGAATCCCTATGTCCGCAGCATCGATATTGTGAATGAGATGGGATACTCCAAGCCCAGCGTCAGCATAGCGATGAAGAAGCTGCGGGAAAACGGATACATTGAGATGGACAGCAACGGGTATATTACATTCCTACCCGAGGGGAGAGCCATCGCAGAGCGTATCTATTCCCGCCACAAGCTGCTGCGCAAAACGCTGATTGCGATCGGAGTGGACGAGGAGAAGGCAGCCGGGGAGGCGTGCCGAATCGAACACGTTATTGATGACGATACCTTTTATAAGCTGAACGCTTATTACGAGGCACATATGAAAAATCCGGAGACGCCTGCCGAATAAGTTGCACCATTCCGGACGGGGACAGACAAAGACCGACTGTTGCGCACGGCACATTGACGGTCGGAAGGAAAGGAAACAGATCGCTTTATGTCAGACACACATTTACTGGACAACAAGACCATTCTGATTACAGGAGGAACCGGATCGTTCGGCCACTGCTTTACGAAGTATGTTCTGGAGCATTACCATCCGAAAAAGCTCATCATTTATTCCCGCGATGAGTTCAAGCAGTTCCTGATGTCGAACGAATCTCCTTACAGAGAGCATGCAGATGTCATGCGCTTTTTTATCGGGGATGTCCGGGACAAGGACAGAATGGAACGTGCCATGGAGGGGGTGGATTATGTTATCCATGCAGCTGCACTGAAGCAGGTGCCTGCCTGCGAGTACAATCCCTCGGAGGCGATCAAAACCAATGTCAACGGCGCAATGAACATCATTGACGCTGCACTTGCGCAGGGCGTGAAGAAGGTTGTCGCGCTCTCAACGGATAAGGCGGTCAATCCTGTCAACCTCTACGGAGGAACCAAGCTTGTCAGCGACAAGCTTTTCATTGCTGCGAATGCATATGCGGGCAGCAAGGACGTCTCCTTCTCGGTGGTTCGCTACGGAAACGTAGCCGGAAGCCGCGGATCGGTGATTCCGTTTTTCCGGGAGCTGATTGCAAAGGGTGAGACGACAATGCCCATTACGGATTACCGTATGACCCGTTTCTGGATCAGCCTGGAGCAGGGCGTGGAGCTCGTGATCAAGGCCCTGGAGGAAGCAAAGGGCGGTGAGACCTTTATTTCCAAGATTCCGTCCTTCTATGTGAAGGATCTGGCCGAGGCGCTTCTGCCCGGCTGCAGGACGGAAGAGGTTGGAATCCGGCCGGGAGAGAAGCTGCACGAGGTGATGGTAACGGCAGAGGATGCGCCGAACACACTGGAGTTCGAGCACAATTACATTATCTATCCGCAGATTACTTATAATGACCGTCAGATCCGGGATCCCGAAGGCAGGAAGGTGGAGGACGGCTTTGTATACTCCTCCGGCAGCAACAAAGAGTGGCTCAGCGTAGAACAGATCCGTGCGCTTTTAAAGACAGTAGAAGAGCATTGACGGCGGGCGGTCATTTTTTTTACAGAGTAATGAGCGCCTTGTGAGTACGAAGCGGAGATCTTACACATGGGAATGATGCAGGAGGAAGCCATGCTTCCCGCGGCAGCGGGCGGCAGACCTGTACGGGAGAATAAATTATATTATTCGCACCAGTATATCGATCAGAATGATATCGATGCGGCGGTTGCGGTACTCAAGAGCGACTATCTGACGACGGGACCGCATATTACAGAGTGCGAGGAGAAGCTCTGCCGGGTGACCGGAGCAAAATACGCAGTTTTGTGCGCGAACGGAACGGCAGCACTGCATATGGCCTGCATGGCAGCAGGGCTTGGCGAGGGTGACGAGCTGATCACTACGCCGATCACCTTTGCGGCGTCGGCCAACTGCGCGCTGTATGTAGGAGCAGTGCCGGTATTTGCGGATATCCTGCCGGATACGTACAACCTGGACCCTGCGTCTGTAGAGGAGCACATTACGCCGAAGACCAGAGCGGTGGTTGCGGTGGATTTCGGCGGACAGTCCGTGGATCAGGATGCATTTCTGGCGCTGAAGGAGCGGTACGGCTTCGTGTACATCGAGGATGGTGCGCACGTGATCGGAACCAGCTACAAGGGCCGGCCGAGCGGCAGCATTGCGGATATGACAACGCTCTCCTTCCACGCGGTGAAGACCATCACCGGCGGAGAGGGCGGCGCCGTTGTAACCAACAGCAGGGAGTATTACGAGAAGCTCCTTCTGTACCGCACGCATGGCATTACCAGGGACCCTGCACAGATGGAGCACACACCGGACGGCCCGTGGTACTACGAGCAGATTGCGCTTGCACCGAACTATCGTATTACCGATCTGCAGGCAGCGGTGATTTCCTCACAGCTCGATAAGCTCCCGCAGTTTGCGGCACGCAAGAAGGAAATTGTCCGCCGTTATGATGAGGCATTCTCGAAGCTCCCCGGAATCATTGTACAGAAGGAAACGGAAGGGTCGGATACCGTCCGGCATCTGTATATTCTGCAGCTGAATCCGGAGCACATTTCGATTGACCGGCGGCAGTTCTTTGATGCGCTGGGAGCGGAGAACATCATCTGCAACGTGCATTACATTCCGGTGTATTATTTTCCGTATTATGAGAAGCTCGGCTACCGGAAGGGCCTGTGCCCGCATGCAGAAGAGCTGTATTCCCGCATGCTGACCATTCCGCTGTATTATGCGATGAGTGATCAGGATGTGGAGGACGTCATTTGTGCCGTTACCAGAATTGCAGAATACTATGCAAAATAACGCAGAGTTAAAAGCCAGTAAAGAACAGCTTGCAGATAACCGAAGCCAGGGCCGGCCGGGAGAGTATTCCCGACCGGCTTTCTCTGATCCGGATAAGTGCACCGGATGCAGACTTTCTGTCATTGTGCCCGTCTATAATATGGCCTCCGATGCCAGGCTGAGCTACTGCATGAACAGCCTTCTGCATCAGACAATCCCGGACTATGAGATCATTGCTGTGGACGACGCGTCAACCGATGAATCGGCGGCAATCCTCAGGGATCTGGAGGTGCACCATTCGGATGTGCTGCATGTGATCTGCTGCAAGGAGAATCATCGGCAGGGCGGAGCCAAGAACCGCGGGCTGGAGGCGGCACGGGGGGAGTGGATCGCCTTTATCGATGCGGATGACTGGGTGGTTCCGGATTATTTTGAACGGCTCCTGCAGAAGGCAGAGGAAACCGGAGCAGACTGTGTCGGAACGGACTACTGCATTGTCGGTGAACACACGATGGCGCCGGGCACGGTTGTGCCGAACAGCTCGCCGGAGCAGACAGGAATTCTGGATGATCAGAAGCGCCGCCTGCTGATTCTCGATTCTGGGTCTTTGTGCGTGAAAATCTACCGACGGGAGATCGTGGTTGATTGTCCATCGCGGTTTCCGGAAGATATATTCTACGAGGACAACGCGATCGCCAATACGTGGATTCTGCGCATGAAGCATTATGAATATGTGCCGGGGCCGCTGTATTATTATTACCAGCATGAGGATTCGACGGTCCACACAGTGACTGCAAAACGTCTGGAGGACCGCCTCACGGCGGGACGCATCATGCTGCAGGAGGCAAAGCGCTATGGATTCCTGGAGCAGTACAGGCCGGAGCTGGAATATTCCTTCACGGTGCTGTTCTACAAGAACACGCTGTTTTCTGCGATGCAGGAGATGAGGGAAAAGGGCGTATACCGATTTGCGTCCTCACTGGCCGCACAGATGAAGGAGACGTTCCCGGACTTTGAGAAGAATCCCTATTATCAGGAGCGCACAGATGCGGAGGAGAAACGGATGATGCATCTTCAGATGAAGAGTCCGATGCTCTTTTATGTGTATTATCGGCTGTTGTGGAAGTATCGGCATTGGCGATATGGGAGACAGTGAAGGTTCAGACTGAAGATCCGGAATGAAGGCGCTGTAAGGAAGATTCAGCAAGGAAGGTTCAGCAGGGATGCGATGCTGCAGCAGGCAGCGGGAAAGGAGAGCACAGCATGACAGATATTGAAATCGCACGGAATGCAGAGATCCGGCCGATTCGCGAGGTGGCCGGGAAGCTGGGAATGGAAGAGGACGACATTGAACTGTACGGCAGGTACAAGGCCAAAATATCCGAGGAGTATCTGCGCAAGATACAGGATCGCCCGGATGGGAAGCTGGTGCTGGTAACTGCCATCAATCCGACGCCTGCAGGCGAAGGCAAAACAACGATCTCCATCGGACTTGCGGATGCGCTGTCGGGACTGGGCAAAAAGACAGTAGCCGCCCTCCGCGAGCCGTCTCTGGGACCTTGCTTTGGCGTAAAGGGCGGTGCGGCCGGCGGCGGCTATTCGCAGGTTATTCCGATGGAGGACCTGAACCTGCATTTTACGGGAGACTTCCATGCGATTACCTCGGCCAACAATCTGGTTGCGGCAATGCTGGACAATCACATTCATTTCGGAAACGCACTTCGCATTGACCCCACAAGAGTCGTGTGGAAGCGGTGTCTGGATATGAATGACCGTGCACTCCGCAACATCACCATCGGTCTGGGCGGCAAGCTCTGCGGACCGGTGCGCGAGGATCATTTTGTCATCACGGCGGCATCGGAGATCATGGCGGTTCTGTGTCTTGCAAAAGACATGGAGGATTTGAGGGATCGTCTTTCCCGCATGGTGGTTGCCTATAATTACGACAACGAGCCTGTGACGGCGGGCGAGCTGAAGGTCGTAGGATCGCTTCTGGCACTTCTGAAGGATGCCATGCAGCCGAATCTGATGCAGACGCTTGCACATACACCGGTTCTGGTGCACGGAGGGCCGTTTGCCAATATCGCACACGGCTGCAACTCGGTTCGTGCGACGAAGGCGGCATTGAAGCTGGGCGATATTGTCGTCACGGAGGCCGGATTCGGAGCGGACCTCGGCGCTGAGAAGTTTATGGATATCAAGTGCCGGATGGCAGGCCTTACACCGTCGGCGGCGGTAATTGTTGCAACGGTACAGGCACTTAAGTACAACGGCGGCGTGCCGAAGGCAGAGCTGAAGGCGGAAAACCTGGAGGCGCTTTACAAGGGACTGGCAAATCTCGGAAAGCACATAGAGAATCTGCAGAAATTCGGCGTTCCGGCGGTTGTTGCGATCAATGCCTTTGTATCGGACACCGATGCGGAGCATGAAATGATTGAAAGCTTCTGCAAGGAACGCGGCTGTGAATTCGCATTGGCTACCGTGTGGGCAAACGGCGGAGAAGGCGGCAAGGAGCTTGCACAGAAGGTGCTGCATGCCATTGAGACGGTGGAAAACCGGTATCGTCCGCTGTATGAGCTGGAGCAGCCTTTGACGGCCAAAATTGAAACCATTGCAAAGGAAATCTACGGAGCGGACGGCGTTGAGTATGCCGCATCAGCGAAGAAGGCTCTGTCAAATCTGGAGAGGCTGGGCTACGGGAATCTGCCGGTATGCATGGCCAAAACGCAGTATTCTCTTTCGGATGATCAGCATCTGCTGGGACGGCCGGAAGGGTTCCATATCACAGTTCGTGATGCCTATGTCAGTGCCGGCGCGGGTTTTGTGGTCGTGCTGACGGGCGAGATGATTCAGATGCCGGGCCTTCCGCGTGTTCCTGCTGCAGAGAACATCGATGTGGATGCAGAGGGTGTTATTTCCGGGCTGTTCTGAGACGGACCGGAAAATTGAATCGATATCCGGAATGCAGACAGCCGGAGTGAAGATCTCTTCTGAAGATTTCTTCACTCCGGCTGTTTTTTGGCGAAAAAATATGGCGGCTGTTCAGCCTTCTTTTTGCTCCTCACAACTCCTCAGCTCCTGCGAGCGCATGATGGCGCGTACAGAGGACAGCAGATGGGGCTTCAGCTCATCAATCGGGAGCGGCTCCTGCTCGAGAATGGAGCTGTAGCAGGTGGAGCCGATGAATTCCACAATCATATAGATCAGAACCTCCGGGTTCTGATATTTCACAGAAGAGCCCTCGAACAGCTGCTGCAGCCATTCGGCAAACTTCATATCGGCATTGTCCGGTGCATCGATGTTGGAAATATCATGCTTCAGCAGCGGCCAGCTCAGATTTTTCGAGATGAACTTCAAAAGGACACGGTTCTCGGAAAGCTGCGTCAGAATGTTGTCGGCGACAAAGACGATCTGATCCTCCAGAGAATTGATCTGCTGCAGGCCGCTTTTGGCGGCTTCTGCCAGAGCAAGAGTGGCGTGCTCCAGAATCAGCCCCGCCTGGTGACGAACCAGACGGTCGCGAAGGTCGTATTTATCCTTGAAATACAGATAAAAGGTTCCCTTGGCGACGCCGGCCTTCTCGGCAATATCGGAAATGGTGGTATCGGTAATGCCCTTCTGCGTGAAGAGCTCAAACGCATTGTTCAGGAGCGATTCCCGTTTTTTGCGCTTGTTCTGAAGCGCCTTTCCCTCAGCCTTTGGAGCCTCTGCGGAAGTCTTTACAGCATCGTCTGCTGCGAAAATTGTCGGATGGGTTGTAGTCATAAATAATCTTTGCTCCTGTTGCTGACACATCGATGCGATGTTCGTTTCCTTAGGGGAACGCCGAACAAATCACATTATAGCGGCTTCCGGGAGTGGCAAACAGAGGGAAAATGAAAAATATTGACCGAAAGTCAGCGAAAAACAAGGCCGGAGCAGCGTGTATGGGGAATGATGGCAGCGCCGGATGAAAAGATGATGGCAGCGCCGGATGAAAAGATCGTTGACAGAGGCGAATGGGACAGGGTATATTTATTTCAATTTTGAACTGTTCATTAATGGACAAATTGGACGCTGATCGGCTGATCGTGTGTTAGTGGATGGATTGACGATCACGTACGGCGAACAGGGGATGGAATCTATGAAGCTCGGGATTGAATTCTCCAAAAAAATGGCGGCGGCCTACCATCATGTGTGCCTGCCCTTGTGTCAGGAAACGGGACTGCCGCAGACGGCACTGGATATTCTGCTGTTCCTGGCCAACAATCCGGAATACCGGACGGCAAGGGACATTGTGGAGCTGCGTCATATCAAGGCGAATCTGGTGTCGGTCCATGTTGAACGGCTGGCAAAGGAAGGATATCTGGACCGGAAGCCGGTGGAAGATGACCGGCGGAAGACAGAGCTCCTGTGTACGGAGAAGGCGCAGCCGATCATCCGACGCGGCCAACAGCTCCAGGAGAGCTTCTCTACGGAGCTGTTCGGCGGAGTGTCGGATTCGGACCGCGAGGCTTTTCTGCGTACGCTTGACGTTATGAGCTGCAATATGGACAGAATCATTCAGAGCTGAGCAAAAGAAAAGCTGCGCAGCGGTGCTTTGCGAATGGGCTCTGAATGGTTACGATTTGCGAAGCAAATTTGGGATGGGGACGAAACAGATACCCCATCTTCGAAGAAATAAAAGGACAGGGAGGAAAGCATGAATCAGAAATCGCAGAACATGGGGACGGGGAGTATTCCGAGGCTCCTCGCACAGCTGGCAGTGCCGGCTGTAATCGCACAGATCGTCAATCTGCTGTACAACATTGTCGACCGTATATACATCGGTCATATGGCAGAGGTCGGTGCGGCAGCACTGACGGGCGTGGGGCTCTTCACACCGATTCTGATGCTGATCAACGCGTTTGCAATGCTGGCGGGAGCCGGCGGCGCACCGCTTGCAGCCATTCGCATGGGACGCAGGGAAAATGATGCGGCAGAGAAGATCATGGGCAACTGCTTTACGGTGCTGCTGCTCTTTGCGGTTGGACTGACGGTTGTTTTTTATGCGGCAGCGCCCGCACTGCTCCAGATGTTCGGCGCCAGCGAAGCCACGCTTCCCTATGCCGTCAGCTATTCCCGTATATATATCCTGGGCAGCATCTTTGTTCTGGTGGTGATGGGGATGAATCCGTTCATTACGACCCAGGGCTTTGCGAAAATCAGCATGATGACGACGCTGATCGGTGCGATTATCAATATTGCGCTGGACCCGATCTTTATCTTCGCCCTCGGAATGGGCGTGCAGGGTGCTGCGCTGGCAACGGTACTCAGCCAGGCGGTCGGAGCGGTCTGGATCCTTCGTTTCCTAACGGGAAAGAAAACAATTCTACGCCTGCAGAAGCGCTGCATGAAGCTGGAAAAAGAGATCATCCTCCCGTGCCTTGGCCTTGGAATATCGACGTTTGTCATGCTCTCGACAGAAAGCGTTCTGTCCATTACGTTTACATCCAGCCTTGCGCGGTACGGCGGAGATCTGGCGGTCGGAGCGATGACGATCATAACCAGTGTCGGTCAGCTGCTCACGCTTCCGCTGCAGGGTGTCTGCCAGGGCGGACAGCCCATCATCAGCTATAACTATGGTGCGGGCTTATCGGAACGGGTGAAAAAGGCATTCTGGTCTGTCTTTACGGTGTGTCTGGGCTATTCTGTACTGTTCTGTCTTGCGGTAATGCTGCTGCCGACGGCCTTTGCCGGTATTTTTACAACCAGCGCAGAGCTGACGGAGTATACTGCATGGGCGCTTCGGATCTACATGGCCGGCATCTTTGCCTGCGGAGCACAGATCAGCTGCCAGCAGAGCTTTATGGCACTGGGACAGGCGAAGGTCAGCCTGCTTCTGGCGTGCCTGCGCAAGATCATTCTTCTGATCCCGCTCATTCTGATTCTGCCGCATATTCTGACATCCAATCAGGTATTCGCGGTCTTTCTGGCGGAGCCGCTCAGCGATATCATTGCTGCGGTCATTACCACAATAACCTTCCTGACAAGATTCAATAAGATTCTTGAAAAAGGGAAAAAAGAGCAGGCAGCTGCGCAGTAGAGCGTGCGGCTGTTCTGCAGGGATCGGGATCTTCTCCGAGAGAAAGAAACGAATAAGAGCACCAGTACAAATGTACTGGTGCTCTTATTCGTTGTACGGAGGACAAGGGATTCGAACCCTCGCACCGTTTGACCGGCCTAACGCATTTCGAGTGCGCCCCCTTCGACCACTTGGGTAATCCTCCATCACTGTCTGCGACAGCAAGACTCATTATAAAGGAAGTGAAATGGCTGCGCAAGAGTCAATTCATGCGCAGCGGCGCTTTTGCGAATGGGCTCTGAATAGTTACGGAACATGTAGTATAATCAAAAGCAGGTAGCAGCTCCGCCAGGACCTGTCATGGCTGGCGGCTGTACAGTAACAAAGCAGTGGAAGACACGAGCACGGAAGGAGGGCGTGTGATGCTTAGGATAGGAATGCTCACCAGCGGAGGAGACTGCCAGGCGCTGAATGCGGCGATGCGCGGCGTGGTGAAGGTGATTCAGAACAACTGCAGGGAGCCGTATGAGATCTACGGATTTGAGGATGGCTATAAGGGACTGATCTACGGCCGGTTCCATATGCTTACGGGAAGCGATTTTTCGGGTATTCTGACCAGAGGCGGCACCATCCTCGGCACCAGCCGCGTTCCGTTTAAAACCATCCGTGAGCCGGATGAAAACGGACTGGATAAAGTTGAGGCGATGAAGCAGACCTATTACAAACTGCAGCTGAACTGCCTTGTCATGCTGGGCGGAAACGGCTCTACGAAGACGGCCAATCTGCTGTCACAGGAAGGTCTGAACGTCATTACCCTTCCGAAGACGATTGACAATGATCTGTGGGGGACCGATATGACCTTCGGCTTCCAGAGTGCTGTGAACATTGCGACGACGGCAATTGATCAGATCCATACGACGGCATTCTCTCATGGCCGCGTGTTTATTGTTGAGATCATGGGACACAAGGTTGGCTGGCTTCCGCTGAATGCGGGAATGGCCGGCGGCGCGGATATTATTCTGCTGCCGGAGATTCCGTTTGATATCGATAAGGTTGTGGATAAGATTGAAGAGCGCGATGCACACGGCAGCCGCTTTACAATTATCTGCGTGGCAGAGGGGGCCATTTCCAAGGAGGACGCCAAGCTCTCCAAGAAGGAATACAAGAAGAAGCTGGAGAACTACAAGTATCCGTCGGTCTCCTATGAAATTGCCGATATGATCACGAAAAAGACGGGACGTGAGGTGCGCGTGACGGTGCCGGGGCATGTGCAGCGCGGCGGTGAGCCTTGCCCGTATGACCGCGTCTTTGCCAGCCGGCTGGGAGCAGAGGCAGGCCGCCTGATCCTGAAGGGCGAGTATGGCTGCATGGTTGGCTACAAGCATCGGCAGATGGTCAAGGTTCCGCTGGAGGAGGTTGCCGGCAAGCTTAAGACTGTAGACCCGAAGTCGGATATCATCGAGGAGGCGAAGCTTCTCGGCGTTTGCTTCGGAGACTGAGCAAGAGAGAGGCTTTGCAGCAGCGATTTTGCAAATGGGCTCTGAATAATTACTGCATCATTAGAAAGAGGATACATGGCCGACACACACTATCTGGCACTGTATCGCAAATATCGACCGCAGACATTTGAGGATGTCTGCGGTCGTGATGCGATCGTCCGAACACTCAAAAATCAAATCAATTCCGGCCGCATGGGGCACAGCTACCTGTTCTGCGGGACGCGCGGAACGGGTAAAACCACCATTGCCAAGATCTTTGCCAAGGCGGTCAACTGCGAACATCCTGCGGACGGGAACCCCTGCGGTGAATGTGCGGTCTGCCGGGCAATCTCGGAGAACGCAGATCTGAACGTGGTGGAAATGGACGCGGCCAGCAACAACGGCGTAGATGACATCCGTGAGATTATTGAACAGGTGACATACTCGCCGACACAGGGCAGGTATCGCGTGTTCATCATTGATGAGGTGCATATGCTCTCCGCACCGGCATTCAATGCGCTTTTGAAAACGCTGGAGGAACCGCCGTCCTACGCGATTTTCATTCTGTGCACAACGGAACCCAATAAGCTTCCGGCCACCATTCTTTCACGCTGCCAGCGCTATGATTTCGGGCGCATGAGCGTGGATACCATTGCAGCAAGGCTTCAGACTGTCTGCGAAAAAGAAGGAATCCGGGCGCAGGAGCAGGCAATCCGGTTTATTGCCTCTGCAGCAGACGGCTCCATGCGTGACGGCCTGTCCATTCTGGACCAGTGCAATGCGTTCAACTACGGGAATGATATCCTGACGTATGAACGAACTCTGGAAATTCTGGGGGCGGTGGATGCCGGCGTATTCAGCAGACTGTATCGCTGCGTGCACCAAAAGGATGTAAGGGGGGCACTGGACGTCCTTGACAGTGTGCTGGAGCAGGGGCGGGAGCTGATGCAGTTCGTGACGGATTACATTGGCTATCTCAGGAATGTCATGCTGCTCAAGGCATCGGAGGATACGGCTTCGTCTCTGGATGTGTCCGGAGAACAGCTGCAGCGGATGCTGGAGGATGCCAGAGCCTCCGAGCTGAATGAGATTGTCCGCTATGTGAATGTGTTTTCCGGCCTGACGGAGCAGATCCGGTATTCCTCCAATCGAAGGATCCTCGCGGAGGCTGCAATCGTGCGGGTGTGCGAGCCGTCCATGGATGTGAGCCGGGATCTTCAGACGAAGGTCCTGACGCTGGAGGAGAGAATCCGCTCTTTGGAGGACCGGCTGGCAGCGGTCGGGAATGGCATGATGGCTGCTCCGATCGGAGGCACTGCAGGGCTGCCGGCAGGAGATGTGGAACGCCGGGGAAGTCGGCCGGAAGAGGAACGGACGCTGCCCTTTGCGGGAGATCAGGCGGAGAAACAGCCGGTACATAAGCTGCCTGCCGCACTTCCGGAGGAGCTTCGCAGCCTTGCCGGGCAATGGGATCAGCTGATTGCCGGTATTCCGCCGGAAGAGCATTATATGAAGATCTGTCTGCAGAAGGCGCACCCTACAGTAACGGAGGAGGGACAGCTCCTTGTTGTGCTGGAGGGATTTCTGGAGGCGGACTATTTTACCGGCAGGGACAGCGCACAGAATGCAAAGTTCTTTGCAGATTATCTGGCAGCTAAGACGGGCAGGCAGATTCCTGTGCGCTACAAATTCCTTGACAAGGGTCATAAATTTACGGACAATTATGAAGATCTGCGCAGTGTGAACATCAGCGCAATTCAGATGCAGATTGAAGAGGATGATACGCTGTGACACGCACAGCGATCCGGCATCGGTTGGGGATAAAAGACCTTTTGACCCCACTGTCATTGATTGGGAGGAGAGGAACCTCATGGGCAGAAAAGGCGGTTTTCCGGGCGGAATGGCAATGCCCGGCAATATGAATAATCTTCTGAAGCAGGCACAGCGTATGCAGACACAGCTTCAGGAGAACAAGAAGGCTCTGGACGAGAAGGAATTCAGCTTCACCGCGGGCGGCGGAGCGGTTTCGGTGACAATTCTCGGAACGAAGGAGATCAAGGAGCTCACCATTGACAAGGATGCGGTTGATCCTGAGGATGTGGAGACCTTGCAGGATATGATCGTTGCGGCTGTCAACGGAGCAATGCAGCAGGTTGACCAGGAGAGCGAGAAGCTCCTGGGCGGTATGACTGGCGGACTGGGATTTTGATACTTTGAATTTATACAGCGGACATATCAACCATTTGATCGATGAACTGGCGGCGCTTCCGGGGATTGGGAGCAAATCGGCACAGCGCCTGGCTTTTTACATCATCGGCATGTCGCCGGAGCGCGTGAAGCGGCTCTCGGAATCCATTACAGAGGCGAAGGCACATGTGCATTACTGCAGGTTCTGCCAGAATCTGACGGATTCGGAGGTTTGTCCCATATGCGCGGACGAGAAGCGGGATCATACAACTGTCATGGTTGTGGAAAACCCCAGAGATCTTGCGGCGTATGAGAAAACGGGCAAATACAACGGAACCTACCATGTTCTGCATGGAGCCATATCGCCGATGCTGGGCATCGGTCCGCAGGATATACGCCTGAAGGAGCTGATGGAACGGCTGCAGGATGATACGATTCAGGAGGTCATCATTGCTACGAACTCCAGTCTGGAGGGAGAGACTACGGCGATGTACATCAGTAAGCTGGTTAAGCCGACAGGGATCAAGGTGACAAGGATTGCCAGCGGCGTGCCCGTGGGCGGCGATCTGGAATACATTGATGAAGTGACGCTTCTGCGTGCTCTGGAGGGACGCAGAGAGCTCTGAGGCAAGGGAGAGGCAAATGAGCGTAAAAAAGAGACATTTTGGACAGACCAAGGACGGACAGGAGATATCTGTCTATTCCATTGACAACGGAATGATTTGCGCCAGCGTGACGGATTTTGGCGCAAACCTGGTGAGCCTTCTGGTGCCGGATTCCCATGGGACCGTGCAGGATGTTATCCTTGGCTTTGATGCCGCAGAAGGATATTTTGACAACAGCAACTTTTTCGGCGCGCTGATCGGACCGATTGCGAATCGCACAGGGGATGCGAGGTTTGTACTGGATGGCCAGACGGTGCAGCTGCCAGTCAATGACACGGTGAATAATCTTCATACGGACTTTGACAACGGTATACATAAGAAAATGTGGCACACCCTGGAAGGGGAGAATTTTGTGACCTTCACGCTGGAAATGAAGGAAGGAGAACTGGGACTTCCGGGCAATAAGAATTTTACGGTCACATATTCTGTGACAGATCAGAATGCACTGTGCATTCATTACCATGGGACGACGGATCGCCATATGATTCTGAATCCTACCAATCACGCTTATTTTAATCTGAACGGGCATAACTCCGGCAGCATCGAAGGACAGGAGCTGCAGCTGAATGCACATGCTTTTACACCGGTTCGTGAGGGTTCCATTCCGACGGGAGAGATTCGCAGCGTAGAGGGCACGGCGCTGGATTTCACGACCAGCAAGACGATCGGACGCGATATCAATGCGGACGAGGAGCAGCTGAAGCTGGTCGGCGGATACGACCATAACTTTGTACTGGACGGATGGAACGGCGGCAGCGAGCTGCTTCATGCGGCGACGGCATTCAGCCGTCAGTCGGGGCGGCAGATGGATGTTTATACAAATCTGCCGGGAGTACAGTTCTATGCGGGCAATTTTGTGGATTGCCCGAAGGGACAGGGAAAAGAACACTCCACCTATGGCAGACGCAGCGCGTTCTGCCTGGAGACCCAGTATTTTCCGGATTCCATTCACCATGAGAACTTTCCGAACTATGTATTCGGCGAGAACCGTGTGTATGATTCGACGACAATGTACCGTTTCAGTACCAGACAGGACGGATGAGGCCGGCTGAGAATAACGAATGGCAGTTATAAAGTTTCGAAATCCGTATGGGATTTTTTCTCCGGATGATGATTACGATGAAGACGAGTTCGAGGAGGAAGACGCCGGACAGAGCTTTATCGATGAGGAGCTGGAGGATAGCGAGAACACTTGGAAAAGGCGCAGAGAAATACTGCGCCTTCTTTTGCATGCGGCGGGAATTGCGGCGGCGTTTGGTGCGATGGCGGCACTGATCCTTTTTCTGGCATCACAGAGGGTGTATTCGGGCTCGTCCACGAGCGTGGTGAAGGAAATGGCGGTGCAGGACGGCACCTCTTTTGCAACCCTCGGGAGCAATATTGTTTACTATACAAGAGACGGCGCCAGCTGCCTCTCTCCGAAGGGCAAGCTGATCTGGAGCATCTCCTATGAAATGCAGCGGCCGCTCGTGTCACAGGCCGGAGATGTGCTGGCAATCGGCGATTATAACGGGAGCGTTATCTATCTGCAGAATGCGGCGGGGACGCTCGGCTCGGTGAATACCAATATGCCGATCCAGGCGCTGGCAGTATCGGAAAGCGGCGAGGTGGCGGCGGTGCTGGCAGATACCGATGTTGTATGGGTGTATCTGTTTGATTCAACCGGGAATACCATTGCTTATTTCAAAACAACGATGTCCCAGTCGGGATATCCGATCAGTGTCGCGGTTTCCCCCTCGGGAGAGCTGGTCTGTGTTTCGCACCTGCTTGCTGCGGGAAATGGCCTCTCCAGCAGCGTTGCATTTTATAATTTCGGAGATGTCGGACAGAATGTTGCAGAAAACAATGTCAGCGGATTTAACTATGACAATGAAGTCTTTCCGGTGACGACGTTCCTGAGCGATTCGGTCTGTGCGGCGGTTTCGGATTCCCGGATTGCGTTCTTTAACGGCAGGCAGATCCCGCAAAGCGGCAATAATGCGATGCTCAGCCAGGAGCTGAAGGGAACGTATGTGGGCGACAATTATATCGGCCTGCTCTTTGCGAGTGATGGTACAGAGAATCAGAGTCTGCTGCAGATCTATGATGCATCGGGGGCGGTTACGGGATCCATCACACTGTCTGCGGACTATACGGACATACAGATCGCAGGGAAAGCGGTGTATGCCAGCTGCGATTCCTCTCTGGCGATTTATTCGGTGGAAGGAAAAGAACGCTATGAGGGAGATTTTGACCAGGAAGTATGGTCGGTAATTCCCCGCAGAGATACCATCCGGAAGCTGTATCTTGCTACGGAAAACGGTATTGAACAGATGACGTTGAGGTAATGAGTTGACACCATATATTATTTTGATTCTTGCGGCAGATCTGCTGATTCTCATAGGAATGACGGTACATGGCGCACATGCGGGATTTGCGAAGCTGATTTCCAAGGTGATCTCGCTGCTCGTGTCGATTACGGTAGTGATCCTTTTGTCAACGATTGTGAATGGATATCGGAAGGGGGATACCTCGAATTTTCTGATTGGTATCGTATTTCTTATTATTCTCGGTGCTCTTTATAAGCTGGTCCATGCGGTGCTGTCCTCGTTTCGCTTTCTGGCAGGGCTCCCGATTCTGACCGGAGTGGACAAGGTTCTGGGAATAATAGCAGGCTTTCTGGAAGGCTTTGGCATTCTGTATATTGCAGAGTACCTCCTGCGAATGTACCTGCTGTGTTGAGGCGAAATGATGGTGACGGCAAAAGACCTAAACCTCTGGTGCAAGCTTGTTTTGCGGGAGAGCATAGCGTACAGCAATCTGGTATCGGCTTTGGCCAAAAGAATTTATACTCCTGATTTCATCGGGGCAAAATAGACAGAAACGTTGTGGAACCGCGACTGGCAAATACCACGTATTGTGGTGGAAATAAATTTGTTCACAAAAGCGAAAATACCCCTTGCAAATATAAAATGTGAATGCTAGAATACGATTCGTCGCTGTTGAGGGAACAAAACACGGCGGCTCACGAGTTCAGAATGAATGAGAACTTGAAACGACTTTCAAAGGGATTTGAAAAAAGTTCAAAATTCTTGTTGACAAGGTTCTGAAGAAGTGATATTCTAAATGAGTTGCGGCTCACGAGAGCAGCAAACAAAACCTGTCTCGCAGGTGAGCATCGAAAGATGCATGAGAACATTCTCAATCACATAGTGACAA
>CAVJLL010000031.1:0-32064 GCA_963650385.1 Clostridium sp. CAG:508
CCCAGGACCGGACAACTCCGCCAGGACCCGTCGTGGCTGGCGTCTGTACAGTAACTTTTGTCGTTAGCCGGCGAATGAACTGTAATCGCAGGAGGTTGACTCTGCCCGTGGCCTGCCGTATGATCGGTAGGCGCGCGGAAAAGATGCGCGCAGAGGAGAGTATGAAATGAATCAGAAGAAGGAAAATGCTCAGACGGGAACCCGCGCAGAGCTTCGGATGCTGCTGTCGTATTTTAAGCCGCACATGGGACTCTTTTATCTGGATATGGTGAGTGCATTGGCGATTGCCGCCATCGATCTGGCCTTTCCGGCGATTTCTCGGTGGGTTATGTATACGCTCCTTCCGGAGAGTGCCTGGAAGACCTTCTGGGCGGTGATGCTGCTGGTGACGGCGGCCTACCTTCTGCGGTCTGCCTTTTATTACATCATCTGCTACTGGGGGCACAATTTCGGCGCGCGGGTGGAGGCGGATATCCGGAGCGATCTTTTTGCGCACATTCAGAAGCTCAGCTACAGCTTCTTTGACCACAACCGCGTGGGACAGCTGATGAGTCGTCTGACAACGGATCTGTTCGATGTGACGGAGATGGCGCACCACGGGCCGGAGGACATCTTTATCTCGAGCGTCACCATCGTCGGCGCATTGATCATCATGTACACGATTCAGTGGAAGCTCGCACTGGTGCTCACGGTGATGATCCCGGTGTTTTTTGCTGTAATTTTTCGCTGCCGGCGCCATATGCGGGACGCCTCCCGCCAGGTGAAGAGTACGATTTCCTCCATCAATGCCGATTTTGAATCGGAGCTTTCCGGGATGCGGACGGCAAAGGCCTTTGCCAATGAAACGGAGGAGCTCCGGCGCTTTCAGGAGGCCAATGCCAGCTACCGCTGTGCGAAGTTCGGCTTCCACCGGGCCATGGCGGAATTCAACGCAGTGATGGAGTTCTTCCTGTGCATGCTGTCCGTCGCGGTGATTTCGGTCGGCGGCGCATTGATCATGCAGGGGCAGCTCAATGTCATTGACCTCATCACCTTCAGCCTGTATGTGGCGGCCTTTGTCAGTCCCATCCGCAAGCTTTCGGGAACCACGGAGATGATTGCGAACGGAATGGCGGGCTTCCATCATTTTGCGGAGCTGATGCATACGCAGCCGGAGATTCAGGACGCACAGGATGCCGGGATGCTGGAAAACGTGCGCGGGGACATCCGCGCGGAGCACGTCTCGTTTGCCTATCAGGACAACCCGGAGGTGCTGCACGACATTTCGCTTTCGGTGCGGCCCGGTGAGACGCTGGCGCTCGTGGGCTCCTCCGGCGGCGGCAAAACAACGCTCAGCCACCTGATTCCGCGGTTTTACGACGTGTCGGAGGGCGCCGTCTATGTGGACGGCCGGGATGTGCGGCAGGTAACGCAGGAGTCGCTCCACCGCAGCATCGGCGTGGTCTCGCAGGACGTGTTTCTCTTTGCGGGGAGCATTGCGGACAACATCCGCTACGGCAAGCTGGACGCAACGATGGAGGAGATCCGCACGGCGGCGCGCCTTGCGGAGATTGCCGAGGACATCGAGGCGATGCCGAATGGATATGATACGAATGTGGGCGAGCGCGGCGTTCTTTTGTCCGGCGGACAGAAGCAGCGCATCTCCATTGCCCGGATTTTCCTCAAGAACCCGCCGATTCTGATTCTGGATGAGGCAACCTCGGCACTGGACAGCGTCACGGAGGCGCGGATTCAGAAGACCTTCGAGAAGCTCTCGCAGGGCAGAACGAGCATCGTCATCGCACATCGCCTTTCGACGGTGCGGCATGCAGACCGCATTGCCGTCATCGAGGGCGGACGGATTGCGGAGCTGGGCACGCACCGGGAGCTGATGGAGCTGGACGGCGAATACGCACAGCTGGTACGCACACAGGAGCTGACATGAGCATCGGACAGAGTACATCGCAGGAAAAACATGAAAAAGCCGGCCAGATGGATATGATCCATGGACCGCTTACGCGCAATATCATTGCATTTTCGCTGCCGCTGGCTGCGACCAGCATTCTGCAGCAGCTGTTCAATTCGGCGGATACGGCCGTGGTCGGGCGCTTTGACAACGCAAGGGCATTGGCGGCTGTCGGCACCAACGGAGAGATCATCAGTCTGTTCGTGAGCCTTTTTACGGGGCTTTCCATCGGTGCCAATGTGCTGATCGCCAGCTATATCGGCATGGGGAAGAAGGAGAAGATCAATGAAGCGGTGCATACGATTCTGAGCATTGCATTGATTTCCGGCTTTGTCATGCTGCTCGCGGGGCAGTTCATCGCGGAGCCTTTGCTGCGGATGATTGACACGCCGGAGGATGTGATGGATCTGGCGGTAGAGTATCTGAAGCTCTATTTTCTGGGAAGCCCGTTTCTGATGCTGTACAACTTCGGGGCGGCGATCCTGCGGGCGAAGGGAGATACGAAGCGCCCGCTCTATGCGCTGCTTTTGTCCGGCGTCGTGAATGTATTCCTGAACCTGTTTTTCGTCATCGTCTGCCATATGAGCGTGGCGGGCGTGGCGCTGGCTACGGACATTTCCACTGCCATCAGTGCAGTGATCGTGCTGGTGTGCCTGCAGAAGGAAGAGGACGCGTTCCGTTTCCGGTGGAGAAAACTGTCGCTGAAGGGAGAATACTGCAGGAAGGTGTTCGCCATCGGACTGCCGGCCGGCATTCAGGGGGCCGTGTTCTGCTTTTCCAATGTGTTCATTCAGGCGGCCATCAACAGCTTCGGCTCGAATGCGGTGGCAGGAGCGGCTGCGGCGCTGAACTTTGAGTATTTCTCCTACTATATGGTGCAGGCCTTTGCACAGGCTGCAACCACCTTCACCAGTCAGAACTGGGCGGCCAGAGAGTGGAAGCGGTGCCGCCGCATTTTCTCCTGCAGCATGCTGTGGGGGGCGGTCTTTGCGGCGGTGATCAGCGTTCCGCTGGTCGTATTCCGGGCAGAGGCAATTCAGCTGTATTCCACGGAAACGGCCGTGCAGGAGTTCGCCTACATCCGCATTATGACCGTGCTGATTCTGGAGCCCCTGTGCGTCATTTACGAGGTCCCGGCCGCAGCACTGCGCGGCATGGGCCATTCTGCCATTCCTGCAGCGGAAACCATCCTCGGAACGGTGGTGTTCCGCCTGATCTGGCTCTCCACCGTCTTTGCACACTGGAGAACCTTCCGCATGATTTTCTGGGTGTATCCGGTGTCCTGGATCTTCACCGGAGTGATCCTCTTGGTCAGCTACGGCCTCGCGCTGCGCGCCTGGAACCGGAAGCACCCGGAGTAGCGCCACTATATCAGACATCAGCCGAGGGACAGGGTGGCGGAGAATGTCCAGTCCAGGGGCCTTGCGAGGCCTCGGTGCTTGTGAGCGTCTTATGCGAGCTTAGCACCGCTAGGTCCTCGCACGGAGTGAGAACGTCCCCAGGACGGACAACTCCGCCAGGACCCGTCCCTCGGCTGATGCCTGTCCGAGTTGTCCTTAGGCGTCCTGCCGAAGGCCGGCGAGGTCGCGGAAGAACTCCGGATAGCTGATGTTGACGCAGGCCGCATCGTCCAGCGTTGTGGTGCCCTCTGCGATGAGCGAGGCTACGGCAAAGGACATGGCGATGCGGTGATCCTTGAAGGTACGGATGTTCGCACCGTGGAGCGGCTTGCCGCCGCAGATGATCATTCCATCCTCGGTCGGAGTGACATCACACCCCATGGCGGTCAGCCCCTCGGTCATGGCGGCAATGCGGTCGGACTCCTTGACCTTGAGCTCGGCGGCATCGCGGATGATGGTGGTGCCGTCTGCTGCGGCTGCCATCACGGCAATGACCGGCAGCTCGTCGATGAGCGTCGGAATCAGATCCTTTTCAATGACAGCGGCATGAAGTGAGCCGGAGCGCACCAGAAGATCGGCGGAGGGCTCTGCGGCAGAATCCGCGTTCAGAACCGTAATATCTGCACCCATAGCCTTTGCGACGCGAAGGATTCCATCTCTTGTTTCATTCATTCCCACATTTCGGATCAGAACCTCTGAATTCGGCACCAGGCAGGCAGCGGCGATAAAGTAAGCGGCAGAGGAGATGTCGCCGGGCACGCGGATGCTGCCGGGACTGGTCAGCTCCTCTGCGGGCGTCAGCATTACCTGATGACCGCCGGGAACGGGAGCACCTGTGATAGGATCGGTGCCGTCAGGAATCTCTTTTGTCTGCACGGGATGGCCGAAGGCAGCCAGCATTTTCTCTGTGTGATCGCGGGAAACGGCGGGCTCGGTAACCGTGGTGTCGCCCTCTGCATACAGACCGGCACACAAAATGGCGGATTTTACCTGCGCAGATGCAACCTTTGTGCGGTAGGAGATGCCATGCAGCGGCTTGCCGGTGATCTTCAGCGGCGCGCATCCGTTGTCGTTCATGCTGACGATGTCAGCACCCATCAGGGAGAGCGGCTCCATCACGCGCTTCATCGGGCGCCGGTTGACGGAGTCGTCGCCGGTGATGTAACTGGTGAAGTGCTGCGGCGCGAGAATGCCGCTCATGATGCGCGTCGTTGTTCCGCTGTTCTGCGAGTACAGAGCAATGGGAGAGTGCGACGGATACAGCCCGTGCAGGCCGGTGCCGTGCACAATCAGTCGCCCAGGCTCGGAGAAATCGCGCTCGATGTAAATGCCCAGGCGGGAGAAGCAGTCCATCGTTGCCAGGCAGTCCGCGCTTTCCAGGAAATGCGTCACGATCGTATCACCTTTGGCAAGAGAACCGAACATAATGGCGCGGTGGGAAATGGATTTGTCACCCGGAATGGTGAGCTCGCCCTTTAAAGAGGAGGCGGGTGTTAATGTCATGGGAGACGGAGCGGACTCTTTGGCGGCAGAGTCTGCCGCAGACTGTCCCTCCGGATTGGAATTTGCTGTCGTGTCTTTGATCAGAATGTGTCTGTGCAAGGTGGTTCTCCTTTATGTCATTGTTCAGCCGCATCGAGGTTTTCCGAAGGAAAATCGAGATGGGGGCTAAATAGATACAGCACCTGCCACATTTCAACGTGAACCTGCTGCCTGCCGGCAAATTCACGTTGAAATTGGCTGAATGGTTATCGTTAAGTTAATGCAGTGTATAGTTTCTCGTAGTCAGGATGTCCCGCGCCTCGGTCAGGTCTGCCTCGGTGTAGAATTCCACGCGCAGCGTACCCTCCTGGTATTCCCGGTTGTGGGTGATGCCGATGTTCTTGATGTTGATGGCATTGACGGCCAGGAGCGTCACGACCTCTGCCAGCATGCCGGGGTGGTCCTCGATGTCCACATGCAGCACGTGGAGGAGGTTCTGCGCGCCGGAGGAGACGCCGTCAAAGCTGTCGCGGTAGTTCTTGGCATGGTCGAAGAACTGATACACCTCCGTCTTGTTGTGCTCCGAAATGCTCTGCCGGATGGTCTGCAGCCCGGCAATGTAGTCATCCAGGAGCTTCGTGATGTTGTCTGCGTTGGTCATGCAGATCTGCTGCCACATCACCGGTGACGAGGAGGAGATGCGGGTGATGTCCTTAAAGCCGCCGGCTGCGATGGCATGCATGACCGCATCGTCGGAGTCGGATGCCTGCACGAGATTGACCAGCGCCGCAGAGACGACGTGCGGCAGGTGCGAGATGCCGGCAACCGCATAATCATGGAAGGGACAGGAGATCACGAGCGGAATGGCCTTGATCTGCCGGACGAGCTCCTGCATGATCAGCGTCTTCTCCTCCGGCGTTTCCTGCGTGGGCGCCACGATGTAGTAGGCGTTTTCCAGAAGGCCGGCCCGGGAGTTGTGATAGCGCGTCCGCTCGGAGCCGGTCATGGGGTGCCCGCCGACAAAATACGACGAGAGCCCGGCCTCCTCCACATGCGTTTGAATGTCGCGCTTGGTGGAGCCGATGTCGGTCAGAATGGCGGACGGCTTGAGATGCCCCTGCAGGGCATGGAGGTTCTCAGCATTTTTCTGGACGGGTGCGCACAGGAAAATGATGTCGCAGTCCTCGAACATGGTACCGGCGAGCGGGCCGTCATCGCTGCATCTGCCGCGGCTGACGACGCCGTCCTTTATCGCCTCCTCCAGCGTGTCACGGGAAGGGTTGTAAGCCAAAATATCCGCATCCGGCCAGTACTGGCGGATCGCCTTTGCAATGGAGCCGCCAATCAGGCCGAGCCCGATAAAGCCGAAATGCATCGAATTGAAATCTGTCATCGTATATTTCTCCGAAGTGTGAATGCCTTATGCCGGGATTCCCGGCGTAGTCTGTTGTTCCTGGCGGAAACCGGAACCTCTCAAGTTTACCCCAGGAGAGCGGAAGAGGCCAGCTGAAAATGCAGTGTATGTGTAATCGCAGGCTGGGTGTCGTGGCTGGCGTCTGTACAGTAACCGGGACGGCGGCTCTTTCACACTACACTCACGGTTGACACCCGCAAACGGCAGGCATAGTATTAGATTCGTGTGTATTCTGGAAGGCAGAGCTGCTTTTTTTGAATACAGAAACGTGAGTACAGGAAAGAGGTAACCGCATGAAATATAATTTCAAGAAGATCGAGCCGAAGTGGCAGGCAGCCTGGAAAGAGGCAGAAGCCTTCAAGGCCATCGATTTTGACAAGAGGCCGAAGTGGTACGGACTGGTGGAGTTCCCGTATCCGTCCGGCGCCGGCATGCACGTCGGACATATCAAGGCATATTCTTCCATCGAGGTGCTGGCCAGAAAGCGCCGCATGCAGGGCTATAACGTCCTCTTCCCGATCGGTTTTGATTCCTTCGGTCTTCCGGCAGAAAACTATGCCATCAAGACCAACACGCATCCGCACGTTATCACAGAGAAGAACATTGCACATTTCTCGGAGCAGCTGCAGAAGGTGGGCTTTTCCTTTGACTGGTCCAGAGAATTCGCAACGTCCCGCTCCGATTACTACAAGTGGACGCAGTGGATTTTCCTGAAGCTGTTCGAGCACGGCCTGGTGTTCCGTTCGAAGACGCTGGTCAATTACTGCCCGCACTGCAAGGTCGTTCTGTCCAACGAGGATTCCCAGGGCGGCAAGTGCGACATCTGCCACAGCGATGTGGTACAGCTGGCCAAGGACGTATGGTTCCTGCGCATCACGCAGTATGCGGATAAGCTTCTGGACGGGCTGAAGGACGTAGACTATCCGGATTCGGTCAAGCAGCAGGAGGTCGCCTGGATTGGCCGGTCGGAGGGTACTTTTGCTGACTTCCAGGTTTCCAACGGCAAGGGCGAGGCCATTCCGGGGGAGAAGCTGGAGATTTACACGACGCGCTGCGATACGCTGTACGGCGTAACCTTCATGGTCGTGGCACCGGAGCATCCGATTCTGGATAAATATAAGGACCAGATCGCCAACTGGGACCAGATCGAGGAGTACCGCAGGGATTCTGCGAAGAAGACCGAGTTCGAGCGAACCCAGCTCGTTAAGGATAAGACGGGCGTGAAGATCGACGGCCTTGCTGCCATCAACCCCATCACCGGCAAGGAGATTCCGGTATTTATTTCCGATTACGTCATGATGGGCTACGGCACCGGTGCGATCATGGCAGTGCCGGCACACGATCAGAGAGACTACGACTTTGCCAAGAAGTTCGGCGTTCCGATCGTGGAGGTCATCAAGGGCGGCGACATTTCGAAGGAAGCGTATACCGGAGACGGTGAGATGGTGAACTCCGGCTTCCTCAACGGGATGACCAACAAAAAGGATTCCATCGCGAAGATGCGTGAGTACCTTCAGGAGAAGGGATTGGGCCACAAGGGCGTGCAGTACAAGATGAAGGACTGGGCCTTCAACCGTCAGCGCTACTGGGGCGAGCCCATTCCGCTGATTCACTGCGAGAAGTGCGGCACCGTCGGCGTTCCGGAAAGTGAGCTTCCGCTGACACTGCCGGAGGTGGAGAACTTTGAGCCCGGCCAGGACGGCAAGAGCCCGCTGGCACGCATCGATTCCTTCGTGAACTGCACATGCCCCAAGTGCGGCGGCCCGGCCAAGAGAGAGACCGATACCATGCCGCAGTGGGCAGGATCCTCCTGGTATTTCCTGCGCTTCTGCGATGCGCACAACGACCAGGCCTTTGCGGATAAGAAGAAGCTTGAGTACTGGATGCCGGTGGATCACTACAACGGCGGTATGGAGCATGTGACGCGCCACCTTCTCTATTCGAGATTCTGGCACCATTTCCTCTATGACATCGGCGAGGTGAATACGCCGGAGCCGTATGCAAAGCGTACCTATCAGGGTATGGTTCTGGGCTCGGACGGACAGAAGATGTCCAAATCCAGAGGCAATGTCATCGATCCTGTGGACATTGTGGACCAGTACGGCGCGGATACGCTTCGGACCTATGTCATGTTCATGGGCGATTACGGCAGTGCAGCACCCTGGAGCGATGAGTCGCTGAAGGGCTGCAAACGCTTCCTGGAGCGTGTGGCCGGCTTTACGGAGATGATCGCTGACGGAGCGGAGAATCCGCAGCTCGAGTCCAAGCTCCATAAGACCATCAAGAAGGTCTCCGAGGACATTGACAACATGAAGTTCAACACGGCCATTGCCGCACTCATGGCGCTGACCAATGACTTCTACAAGGAGGGCAAGGTAACGAAGGAGGATGTCACCACCTTTGTGAAGCTCCTGTCGCCCTTTGCACCGCACCTCACTGAGGAGATGTGGGAGCAGCTCGGCATGAATCCGGACGGGAAGACCTTCTGCACACTGTCTGCATGGCCGGTATACGACGAGGCGAAGACCGTTGACAGCACGGTGAAGATGGGCGTGCAGGTAAACGGCAAGCTGCGCGGCACCATTGAGATCCCGAAGGATGCGGACAAGGAGCTCGTACTGGAGACGGCGAAAAAGGACGAGAACGTTGCCAAGTACCTCGCGATGGGAACACTCGTGAAGGAAATCTACGTGCCCGGCAAGATCCTGAACTTCGTAGTGAAGGGATAAGACGACAGTTATTTCATAACAAAAACCACCAGAACTGCATCCATACAGCACTGGTGGTTTTCTTTCGTCATGGTATAATTGGAGCGAGGTGCTACCATAACACGGTAGGCGGTTAACCCTCTGCGGAGGGACTGTGACCCTCCGATCATATAGAAATCCGGAAACGGAAATCGAATGAAAGAGAGGGCTTGGCCATGACGGTGATGGACTTTATTGCAGTGGTAAGCTTCGGCATTGCCTGCTTCAGTCTCGGATACCAGTTCGGAAGCCGAGATAAATGAAAACACACAAATGACCGCCCCAACCTGACAAGTTTAGCGGTCATTTGATCAAAAAACGAAACGGGTTAACCGTCTATCGGTAGCATCTTTTTTATGCTTAAACGATAGCATTTTTCATCACGTTTGTCAAAAGGACAATGGTAACAGTTCAAGCGCCGGGGACCTCGTGGCTGGCGGCTGTAAAGCAACATGTTTGGCAGGATAAATCAATGTATGAAAAGGTATTAGGTGATGGATATGTAATGACCGTGCTGTGTCTGATGATGTTGGACATATTGCTGGTCATACGACTGAAGAAGACACGGGGCTTCGGAAAGGAGCAGAGCTGGATTCTCGTGATGCTGCTGGCGTGTGTTCTGTGCTCCATGTCGGATGCGCTCTGCATCCTTGCTGGCGGGAGCGGGAACCGGCTGCTCAATTATCTGCTGAATTTCGGCTTTAACGGCACGTATTGCTTCGTGGCCTTCTATCTGTTTGAGCATATGGAGAGAACCTACCATCCGGAGCGGAACGGCGTCCTCCGCTGGGAAGTCCTGTACAAGCTGCCGTTTCAGATTGCCGCATTTCTCCTGGTCGTAAGCTACTGGACCGGATGGATTTTCTATGTGGACGATGCGGGAAATTACAGCAGAGGAGCCTTGTATTTCTTCTTTTTTATCTTGCTTGGAAACGGCTATACCATATTTTCGGTCCTGTTGATTGCGCTGCGCGTTGCCAGGGAAAAGGATCCGGATCGGAGATACCTTCTGTGGTGCAGTGCCTCCTACATCGTGCCGATCATCGTGGGAACCTGCGCACAGATGCGCATCATGCAGTTCCCGGGATCGAGCATGGGGCTGTCTGTTACAATGGTAATGATCTTCTTGAACAATCAGGAGATCCTGCTCAAGCGCGCATCCAAGGACATTGAGGAAAAACAGGTGCAGCTCCGGAACGCCCTTGCCCAGGCGGAGAACGCCAACCGCGCCAAAACGACGTTCCTCAGCAGCATGTCGCACGATATCCGTACGCCCATGAATGCGATCATCGGATTTACCGCTCTGGCACAGACGCACATTGACAATCCGGAGCTGGTGCAGGAGTATCTGGGGAAAATAAGTACCTCGGGCACCCATCTGCTCAGCCTGATCAATGACATTCTGGATATGAGCCGGATTGAGAGCGGAAGTGTGAAGCTGGAAGAGAATCCGGTGCACATTCCGGATGTGCTGCATGATCTGCGGACGATGATCCAGGGGCTCATCCATTCCAAGAATCAGAACCTCTATATTGATACGCAGGATATCCAGCATGAGGACGTGATCACGGACAAGCTCCGGCTGAATCAGATTCTGATCAATATTGTGGGGAATGCCATCAAGTACACGCCGGCGGGCGGCGACATCATCGTGCGGCTTGCGGAGAAGCCGTGTTCGGCCAGAGGTTATACGACTTACGAGTTTTCGGTCAAGGACAACGGAATCGGCATGTCAAAGGAGTTCATCAGCCGGATCTTTGACACCTTTTCCAGAGAATACTCGAGTACAGCCAACGGCATTCAGGGGACCGGCCTTGGGATGGCGATCACCAAGAACATCGTGGACATGATGGGCGGCACAATTGACGTGGAGAGCGAAGAGGGTAAGGGATCTGTGTTCACGGTCACGCTCCGGATGCGTCTGTCGGATGAGCCGGTAAAATGGGAGCCGATTCCAGAGCTGAGCGGAGCCAGAGCGCTTGTAATCGATGATGACATCGAAACGTGTCGGAGCGTATGCAAGATGCTCCGCAGCATTGAGATGCGGCCGGACTGGACGATCTCCGGGAAGGAGGCGGTCCTTCGTGCGCAGGATGCGCTGGAGCTGCAGGACGCGTATCAGGTCTACATCGTTGACTATCTCATGCCGGATATGAACGGAATTGAGACCGTACGCAGGATCCGGAAGGTGGCTGGGGACGGGATCCCGATCATTGTGCTGACCGCCTATGACTGGTCGGATTTTGAACAGGAGGCGCGGGAGGCCGGCGTTACGGCATTTGTTGAGAAGCCGCTGTTCATGTCGGAGCTGCGGTCGGTTCTGACAAAACCGGCAGGCGGAGCTGCGCAGGAGGAAGAGACTCATAGGACGGAGCGCCCGGATTACAGCGGAAAGCGGGTCCTTTTGGCTGAGGATAATGAGCTGAACCGGGAGATCGCTGTCGCCCTTTTAGAGGAAACCGGCATGCAGCTTGACTGCGCGGGAGATGGTATTGAAGCGGTGAACATGATCAATGAGGCGCCGGAGGACCGGTATGACCTGATTCTGATGGATATTCAGATGCCGCGGATGGACGGATATACTGCGACGAGGGAGATTCGGACGCTTTCGAACAACCGGAAGGCCAACATTCCGATTGTCGCCATGACGGCGAATGCCTTTGACGAGGACAGAAAGAGGGCGTTTGAGACGGGGATGAATGGACATATTGTGAAGCCCATTGATATGAAGGCCATCGCAAGGGTGATTGATCCGATCCTGAAGGGGTGAATTCCAAACTGGACGAGACAGGACGGGCCCGTCAAATGGGTGCGGCGGGCTCATGTTGAATCCGCAGGGATTCTCTATGCGCATCACTCCTTCGCCTGACGTGCCGGTCTCCGCGCTGAAACTCGCGCCGCGTGCCGGATGTTTGACATTCTCCGGCATGCTGCATGCGGCGCTCAGACAACGCGCTCCGTCCGGCAGGCGAATCCGTTCTGCACATGAGAATCCAGCTGCGAATTCAAAAATCGCCGGCCACATTCCATTTGCCAGGGCCCTGTTCCGCGCTGCATGCAGGTTGGATGCGGAGTTTGTAAATGACAAATACCAAATGAGTATAAATTTTAGCTTGCTGGCTGGCATACGGGATGAGGTATCATATTGAATAAACGTGGAAGTTAAATTGGGAGGGGAGAATGCAATCAAACGATTCATTGGAAAAGATGGAAGTTCCAGAGAATCTGCCGGAGGCATCAGATGAAGCTAAAGGTGATGCTAAAGCAAAATGTGAAGCTAAAAATGAAGCTAAAGGTGATACAAAAGCGAAATGTGAAGCTAAATAATGAAGCCAAAGGTGAAACAAAAGCAAAATCTGAAGCTAAAAAGAACATTTTAAATGGGGATGAGCAGAGGATATTGGAACTGGTTAAAAGAAATCCTATAATGAGCCAGACGGCAATAGCTAATGAAACAGGTTTTTCAAGATCTAAAGTACAGAGAATTATGAAGAATTTCCAAGAGGAAAGCATAGTCAGCCGAGAAGGCGGCAGAAAAGGCGGCAGCTGGAAGGTACTTGTAGAGTGATTTTGGTAAGCTTTGGAGAGTGAAGCTTAAAAATGGCTGCTGATCAGCATGCCAAAAAAAATGTGAGAATCCTGTTAAAATTCTATAAAATGTACGATTGAGCAGGAAAACTGAAAAAGGTACTATATCTAGTAATAGTAACGTAGGAGGGGCGTGTCCGCGCTGCATCCGTGCCCCTTGCCTTATCGTCAGCAGCGCAGAGAGAGGAGTATTATGAAAAAGAAGCTCGTTAGTTTACTGGCTGCGATGTCTCTTGGCGCAGCAGCTCTGGCTGGCTGCGGCTCCAGTTCTTCCGCAGACACTTCCGCTGCAGCAGATTCCACGGAGACTGCAGAGGCTGCTTCCACAGAGGAGGCCGCTGCAGAGGATGCCTCCGCAGAAGAGACGACCTCGGCTGCAGCCGGCATGAAGGTTGGCTTTATCTTCCTTCACGATGAGAACTCCACGTATGACCTGAACTTCATGAACGCAGCGAAGGAAGCCTGCGAGAAGCTCGGCGTTGAGATGATCAGCAAGACCAACATCCCGGAGGGCCAGGAGGCTTATGACGCAGCATGCGAGCTTGCAGATGCAGGCTGCAGCTTCATCTTTGCAGACAGCTTCGGTCATGAGGACTACATCATCGAGGCAGCCAAGGAGTTCCCGGAGGTTCAGTTCAGCCACGCAACCGGAACCAAGGCACACACCGAGGGTCTGGACAACTTCCACAATGCATTCGCTTCCATCTACGACGGCCGTTACCTTGCAGGCGTTGCAGCAGGCATGAAGCTCAACGAGATGATCGACAACGGCGAGATCACCGCTGACGAAGCTAAGATGGGCTACGTTGGTGCATACACCTATGCAGAGGTTATCTCCGGATATACTTCTTACTTCCTCGGTGCGCGTTCGGTATGCCCGTCCGCAACCATGGAGGTTACTTTCACCGGTTCCTGGTATGACGAGACCGCTGAGAAGGAAGGCGCGAACAAGCTGATCGAGGATGGCTGCGTTCTGCTGAGCCAGCACGCCGATTCCATGGGCGCTCCGACTGCCTGCGAGACCGCCGGTGTTCCGGACGTTTCCTACAACGGCAGCACAGCTTCCGCATGCCCGAACACCTTCATCGTTTCCTCCCGCATCAACTGGGAGCCTTACTTTGAGTATGCAATCAACTGCGTTGCCAACGGCGAGGCAATTGATACCGACTGGACCGGCACTCTGGCAACCGGCTCTGTTGAGCTGACCGAGCTCGGCAATGCAGCTGCAGAGGGAACCCAGGAGAAGCTGGACGAGGTTAAGGCTGAGCTCGAGGCCGGCACACTTCACGTATTCGATACCTCTACCTTCACGGTAGACGGCCAGGAGCTTGACAGCTACATGGCTGACGTGGACACCGATGCAGATTACACCGGCGATCACGAGGTCGTATCCGACGGCTACTTCCACGAGTCCGGTGAGGGCTTCCGTTCTGCTCCGTATTTCAACGTTCAGATCGATGGCATCACTCTTCTGGATCAGGCGTTCTAAGCTCTGACAAAGATAACAGACAATAAGGGAGGGCGGCGCAGCTCGAGGCCGCGCCGCCCTTTTTGTTTTATGTTTATGTACAGCACCTGCCGGATTTATGCATGAATTGACTGCTTGCAGGCAAATTCATGCACAAATGCGGCAGGCGGCCAAGGCTCGAAGAGCCTCTGGCCACCCACATCGAGGATTTGCAAAGCAAATTCGAGATGCGGGTGCTGAACAAGCAGCACTAAGAGGTTGACAACGGTATGGCGAACGAGACAAGGACAGCGGCAGTTTCCCTCCGGGGCATTTCCAAAACCTTCGGACTGATTACTGCCAACAAGAATGTGGATCTTGACATCTATCGCGGTGAAATTCTCGCCCTTCTCGGAGAAAACGGGAGCGGCAAGACCACATTAATGAACATGATTGCCGGCATCTACTATCCGGACGAGGGACACATTTACATTGACGGCGAGGAAACCTTTATCCAGTCTCCCAGGGATGCACTGCGGCTGGGCATCGGCATGGTCCATCAGCATTTCAAGCTGATCGACGTACTCTCCGCGGCGGAGAACATCGTGCTGGGCCTGGACGGACCGCTGAACCTCCGGGAAGCCACTGCGAAGATCCGCGCCATCTGTGACAAGTACGGATTCGACGTGGATCCGGAGCAGAAGATCTACGACATGTCCGTGTCGCAGAAGCAGACCGTTGAAATTGTAAAGGTCCTGTACCGCGGTGCAGACATCCTGATTCTGGACGAGCCGACGGCCGTTCTGACGCCGCAGGAGGTGGAGAAGCTCTTCCGCGTCCTGCGCAAAATGCGTGAGGACAACAAGACCATCGTCATCATCACGCACAAGATGCGCGAGGTGGAGGAGCTCTCCGACCGCGTGGCGGTTCTGCGCAAGGGCCAGTACATCGGCAGCATGATGACGAAGGACACCAACACCGCAGAGATGACCAACATGATGGTGGGCCACAAGGTGACGCTCAACATCGAACGTCCGCAGCCGGAGAATCCGCACCCGCGTCTGGAGGTAAAGAACCTCACGGTCCGCGGCGATGACGGCGTTCTCAAGCTCCAGGACATTTCCTTTACCGTGAATACGGGTGAGATCCTCGGCATTGCCGGCGTCTCCGGCAGCGGTCAGAAGGAGCTCCTCGAGGCCATCGCCGGACTCCAGGGGACGGAGAAGGGCACCATCCGCTACGTGGAGGACGACGGCGCGAAGGAGGACCTGATCGGCAAGGATCCGCTGAAGATCGCACAGATGGGCGTTTCACTCTCCTTTGTCCCGGAGGATCGTCTGGGCATGGGCCTCGTCGGCAGCATGGACCTCAGCGACAACATGATGCTGCGCTCCTTCCGTGAGGGGCGTTCCATTTTCACCAACCGCAAAAAGCCGCAGGAGCTTGCCCAGAAGGTTGTGGACAATCTGCAGGTGGTCACCCCGAGCATCGACACACCGGTGCGTCGCCTTTCCGGCGGCAACGTGCAGAAGGTCCTCGTCGGCCGTGAAATCGCCTCTGCACCGACCGTTCTGCTCACGGCGTATGCGGTCCGCGGACTGGACATCAATGCCTCGTACATCATTTACGATCTCGTAAACGAGCAGAAGAAAAAGGGCGTTGCCGTTGTTTTCGTCGGCGAGGATCTGGACGTTCTGCTGCAGCTGTCCGACCGGATTCTGGTGCTGTGCGACGGCCAGCTCTCCGGCATTGTGGATGCGAGAACAACGGACAAAAACGAAGTTGGCAGACTGATGAGCTGCGTGGGAGGAGCAAATGAAGCACAATAAAAAGGAATCGCTTTTTCACGTAGTAAAGCGCAGTGATATTTCCATCGGAAAGGCCATCGGCATCCGCGCACTGGCCATCGTGCTGGCACTGGTTCTGTGCGGCATCATCACGACCTTTGCGACCGGCATCAACCCGATCGAGGTCTACCGCTCCATGATCCTGGGAGCCTTCGGCTCGACACGCAAAACATGGATCACCTTCCAGGACCTGGCGATCCTGCAGCTGATCGCGGTCGCGCTGACACCGGCCTTCAAGATGAAGTTCTGGAACGTAGGAGGTGAGGGGCAGGTGCTGATCGGCGGTCTTGCGGCAGCGGCCTGCATGATCTGCCTGGGAGAGAAGCTCCCCTCCGGCGTCCTGATCCTGTGCATGATCGTGGCCAGCATCCTGGCCGGCGGCTTCTGGGGCTGGATTCCTGCCTTCTGCAAGGCCAGATGGAATACCAATGAGACGCTCTCCACGCTGATGATGAACTACATCGCGACGCAGCTGGTGGCCTTCTACACCGTTGTTTGGGAGGTGCCCAAGGGCTCCGGCAAAATCGGCATCATCAACCAGAATTCCAATGCCGGATGGCTTCCGCAGCTGTTCGGCTCCAAATATCTGCTGCCCATCGTGATCTCGGCGATCTTCACGGTGTTCATGTACGTTTATCTGAAATACAGCAAGGGCGGCTACGAAATTGCCGTTGTCGGCGAGAGCCCCAACACGGCCAAATACGTCGGCATCCGCGTGCCGGGCATCATCCGCCGCACCATGTTCCTCTCCGGCGCGATCTGCGGCGTGGCAGGACTTCTCCTGGTCGGCGGCATCAACCACACCATCACCACAACGGTGGTCGGCGGACAGGGCTTTACGGCGGTCATGGTCTCCTGGATGTCCAAATTCAACCCCTTCACCATGATTCTCTCCAGCTTCCTGATCGTATTCCTGGAGCGGGGCGCGGGAGAGATTTCGACCAGCTGCGGGCTCAATCAGTCTTTTTCGGACATCCTGACGGGCATCATCCTGTTCTTTATCATCGGCTGCGAGTTCTTCATCTCGTACCGGCTGCAGTTCCGTAAAAAGGCAGAAGAGGAGGAAGCTTAATATGTGGAATTTTTTACTTGCTTTTATTCCCAGAGCGATCGTGCAGGGGATTCCCCTTCTGTACGGCTGTACCGGTGAGATTGTCACGGAGAAATCCGGCAACCTGAACCTGGGTATCCCGGGCGTTATGTACGTCGGCGGCATCAGCGGCGTCATCGGTGCCTTCCTTTATGAGCATGCGACCGGCGGCTCGGACAATATGAACCCCGTGCTGACGGTTCTCATTCCGCTCCTGTGCTGCCTGATCGGGTCCTTGCTCATGGGGCTGCTGTACTGCTTCCTTACGGTGAGCCTTCGCGCCAATCAGAACGTAACCGGCCTTGCCATGACGACCTTCGGCGTGGGCTTCGGCAACTTCTTCGGCGGATCTTTGATCAAGCTGGTCGGAAGCGATGTTCCTTCGATCGCACTTTCTGCAACGAGCAATCGGTTCCGGACCTCCCTTCCCTTTGCGGGATCGTGCGGCGCCTTCGGCAAGCTGTTCCTGTCCTACGGCTTCCTGGCGTATCTCGCCGTTGCGATCGCACTCGCGGCGGCCTATGTCATGAACCGCACGAGAGTCGGACTCCACCTGCGTGCTGTGGGTGAGGGCCCTGCAACCGCGGATGCTGCCGGCATCAATGTCTCCGGCTACAAGTACGCGGCCACCTGCATCGGCTGCATGATCGCAGGCCTCGGCGGTCTGTACTACGTTATGGACTATGCCTGCGGCGTCTGGTCCAACGATGCCTTCGGCGACCGCGGATGGCTGGCCATCGCGCTCGTTATTTTCACCATGTGGCGCCCGAAGCTGGCAATTCTCGATTCCTTCCTGTTCGGCGGACTGTACATTCTGTACCTCTACCTCCCGACCGGAATGGATCACATGGAATACCAGGAAATCTACAAGATGATTCCGTACCTCGTCACGCTGGCTGTGCTCGTGATCTCGAGCATGCGCAATAAGCGGGAGAACCAGCCGCCGGCGAGCCTGGGAACGGCGTACTTCCGTGAGAATCGGTAAAAAGACATAGTGTTTTACATTCAGCAGAGTCGTGCATTGCCGCGGCTCTGCTCTTTTTCTGTCCGAACATCGAACGTATGTGCTATACTCCATTCGAACAAACGTGAAATGCAGCTGAGGCCAAAAGGCTTTCCGGCCCCAACTGCCTGCGAAGGAGAACAGCATATGTACAGACAGAAGAGACCTGTCAGAGGTCGAAGGAAGAGCACAGCCTGCCTCCTGATGATGCTTGCGGCACTTACGGCAGCGGCGCTCTGGAGCGGTGCGGGCAGTGCATCGGCACGGGCATCCGGGAAGGGTGCATCCGGCGGGAAAAATACGGTTTCCGCCGCCGCGTCGTCCGCGGCCGGAAGCTCTGCAGCGGGCCTGACAGTCCGCTTTCTGGACGTCGGGCAGGGCGACAGTGCACTGGTGGTCTGCGACGGAGAGGCGATGCTGGTGGACGGCGGCGAGGCCTCCGAGTCCTCCAAGGTCTACTCCGTCCTGAAAAGTCAGGGCATCACGAAGCTCAAATACATCGTTGCCACCCATCCGCACGCGGACCATGCGGGCGGGCTACCTGGAGCATTGGGCGCGGCCTCCTGCGAGAAGGTTCTCTCGCCGGTCAGTGACAGCGATAATGCATCCTTTCAGAAGCTGGAGAAGAAGTGCCGGGAGAAGAAGATCCCCATTGAGGTTCCGGCGGAGGGCGATACCTACACGCTCGGCGGCGCAGCCATTACCATTCTGGGGCCTACCGATGAGATCCCGGACGATCCGAACAACAACTCGCTGTTCTTCCGTCTGGATTACGGGACAGTTTCCTTTCTGTTTACCGGCGATGCCGAGCAGATGGAGCAGCAGCTCATTATGTTCAATGAGTACGACAGTCTGAAGGCGGACGTTCTCAAAATGCCGCATCACGGGAGCAGCAACGGCGCCTCCGAGGCGTTTCTGAATGCGGTGGACCCGGATTATGCCGTGATCTCCTGCGGCTACGGCAACAGCTACGGACATCCGCATGAGGAGACCGTGTCCCTGCTGCAGCAGCATGGTACCAAGGTCTACCGCACGGATCTGCAGGGAGACATTGTCTGCACGAGCGACGGGAAGAGACTCACCTTTGCGCCTGAAAAAACGACCGCGCAGGATCTCTACAGCTCCGGGAGCGAGCTGGAGAGCGCGGCGCAGAAGAGCACTGCCGGGACTGCAGGCGCCGACACGCATACCTACATCGTCAATAAGAACACCGGCAAATTCCACACCCCGTCCTGCGGCAGCGTGAAAAAGATGAAGGAGAGCAACAAGCGCTCCGTTACGGCTACAAGAGAACAGATGATTGCCGATGGATATTCCCCCTGCGGCAACTGCAAGCCGTAGGCACAGAACAAAACAGCACAGCATACACACGGTGAAACACTGCCTGCTGCAAATGCGAATGGTTACTTTTTTTAAGATAAACTTCGCATCTGCAGCCGGCAGTGTCTGTTTATCATAAAAAAACTAACGAAATTAAAAAAACTTAAAATTTGATCCGCCCCTATGATTGTATTGTGCTATGCTGATGTGCAGACTAGCCATGACGATAGCCGCGCGTGCAGAAAGCACAGTTAGAATGCACAAACGTTTCTGCGGAGCGCGGAACCGTCTCCGGAAATCTTCACTTTAAAAAAGTCCTTAAAAGGATTTTCTTTGGGGAGAAGCTCTTGTGCTGCCTAGCTGGCAGGGTGCAGCACCGAGCAGGTAGCTTACTGGAGAGGAGGGATGCAGCATCGGAGAGATGATACAGAAGGATTTGCGCAGGATGAGCAAGCGTGAGCTCATCCGGATCATCGATGCGCTGCAGGACAGCGAGAATGCACTGGAGGAGGAAAGGCAGCACCTTGAGCACCAGCTGCAGGAAACCCGGGCTCCTATGAAGAAGGCAGGGTCTCTTACGGAGTGCGGACAAAAGGTGATGGACCTTCTGCAGCAGGCGCAGGAGCAGGCGAGGCAGGAGGTAAAGGCCGGACGCACGGCCGATGCCGACAGCATGCGCTATGCCGAAGAGACGGTGCAGCAGGCCAGACTCCGGGCAAAGGAGATGATCGAACAGGCCCGGCAGGATGCACAGAGACTTCAGCAGACGGGCAGGCAGATCACAGAGAAACGGATGATGCAATGACAGATTACGATGAAGCAGCAGACACCGCGGCGGATGCAGCAGCGGAATACGACTTCTATTATGACGAGGATGACGGCATTCCCACGATGGCGGCCATCGAGGCAGAGCGCGACCGGCTGGCCTATCAGGAGCGGTACCAGCATACCTTCTGGAGCACCGTCTATGCGCTGATCGTGGTGGCGGCGGTGGCTGTGCTGATGGCCATGCTGTTCCTGCCGGTGCTCCGGGTATCCGGTGACAGCATGGAAAACACCCTCTACGACGAGGACATCATTCTGCTGCTCAAGACCAATGAATTCCAGACCGGCGAGCTGGTCAGCTTCAACTGGCAGAATAAGCTCCTGATCAAGCGGATCATCGGTACGCCCGGCGACATCATCGACATCAGCGACGACGGCGTGGTCAGTGTGAACGGGGCTGTATTGGACGAGCCCTATGTGGATGGCCTGGCACTGGGAGAGTGCGACATCGAATTTCCGTATCAGGTGCCGGAGAACCGCTATTTTGTATTGGGAGACCACCGCAGCGTCTCCATCGACAGCCGCAGCAGTGCGATCGGCTGCATTGAGAAAAGTCAGATCACGGGAAAGGTATTCCTGCGGATCTGGCCGTTCAGCAGGATTTCCTTTATCCATTGATGCTATTTTACAGACGCCAGCCGGCGACGGGTCCTGGCGGAGTTGTCCGGTCCTGGGACGTTACGCTGACTTCGTCAGCTACGAGATGGCCCGTTGGGCCACTCGGCAAAAACGACTCCGTGCGAGGACCTAGCGGTGCTAAGCTCGCATAAGACGCTCGCAAGCACCGAGGCCTCGCAAGGCCCTGGACCCGGACATTCTCCGCCACCCTGTCGCTTGGCCGGCTATGTGTGGCAGAAAATAGTTTGGCAGAAGATGGATAAATGTGAATTCACCCTGGATAAAGCCGGGGAGAACATAAAGAACGTTAACCAGTAAGACGCGTCAACGAACCCGCGGGCAGCGGGAGAGGGGGACAGAGATGAAAATGAGAAAGAGGATTCTGGCATTGCTGCTGAGCTCCGCTATGGCATTGACTATGGGGATGACAGCCTTCGCGGCGAGCGATGCAGGTGTGGGTCAGAGCACAGGTACGGGAACCGGATCATCGGAGAACAGCGGTTCCGCCGGCAGCAGCTCATTAGAGAACAGTGGTTCTGCCGGCAGCTCAGGCAGCGGTTCGTCACAGACGACACCGCAGACCTGCACCATTACAGCACCGGCAACTGCACACCAGTATGAAGTTTATCAGATTTTTACCTGCCAATACGAGACAGCAGCGGACGGCTCCACAAAGATGACAGACATCAAATGGGGCTCCAACGGTACTGGTAAGACGGGTGAAGCAGTAAGCGATACGATATTAACAGAACTGGAAAAGGCTTCAGGAACTGACGAAGCGAAGCTTGCTGTGATTACAAAATATGTAAGTTTGACTACTTCTCCGGTTGGAACTATTTCAAACGGAGGGGCGTATAGTGGCTCCGCAGGCTACTATCTGATCAAGGATAAAGACCAAACAATCCCGTCGGGTGAAACCGGTACGAAGTTTGTCGTCATGGCAGCAGGCAATGTCACAATTAATCCTAAGAGCAGTACTACTCCCGGTTTTGAGAAGAAGATCAAGGATATCAATGATTCCACGGAGACCACTTATACCGACTGGCAGGATTCTGCGGACTATGATATCGGAGATTCGATTCCCTTCAAGCTGGAAGGCACAGTGGCAGAGGATTATGCTTCCTACAGCACATATTACTTTGCATTTCATGATAAAGAGGAAAGTGGACTTACCTTTGACGGAGTGAACAATGTCAAGGTGTATGTAGGTGACACTCTAATTACCGCTGGTTATGAGGTCAAGACCGCAGATCTGACTGACGGCTGCACCTTTGAGGTTGCTTTCAGTGATCTTAAGAACATCAAGAATAGCGAAGGAAACCCCATCGTAGAAGCAGGCTCTAAGATCAGGGTGGAATATACCTCCACATTGAACACGGACGCTGTTCTTGGCAATCAGGGGAATGTCAACGAGGCAAAGCTGGAGTACTCCAACAACCCGACTGGTGAGCAGCACGGAGAAACGACCTGGGATCAGGTTATTGCCTTTACCTACAAGGTGGTTATTAACAAGTTCAATGAGGACAATAAGCCGCTGACCGGCGCTAAATTCAAGCTTGAAAAGCAGCTGAAGGACGGCAGCTGGAAGGGAATTAGTGTTGTTGAGACGGCAGAAGATACGACAACATTTACATTTAAAGGACTGGACGACGGCCATTATAAGCTGACGGAGATAGAGACTCCGCAGTATTACAATTCTATTTCACCGATCGAATTTGATGTGGCAGCAGTCCATAAGGCTACATGGGAATCTGAAGAACGCACCAGCGTGCTGGAAACGTTAACCGGCACGAAAAAAACGGGCGAAATCGAATTCACATCTGATCTGTCACAGGGAAGCCTGTCAAGCAATGTTGTGAATAAGCCCGGTACCACCCTTCCGGAGACCGGCGGCATCGGCACCACGATTTTCTACATCGTCGGCGGTGTGCTGGTGGTGGGAGCAGCGGTGGCGCTGATCACCAAGAAGAGA
Organism: Clostridium sp. CAG:508; assembly: GCA_963650385.1. Taxonomy (GTDB): domain Bacteria; phylum Bacillota; class Clostridia; order Lachnospirales; family Lachnospiraceae; genus CAG-791. The sequence goes on from CAVJLL010000031.1 coordinate 22,699, forward strand.
ATGAAGTCCTCCGGAAAAGACCGGTAACAGCCGTGCAGAGAGAAACCTATGAAAAAGGACAGAAGCACCATTGTACTCATCGTGGTTTTCTTCGTGGGTTTGTCTGTGCTGTTATATCCCACCGTCAGTGATCTGGTGAACCAGAGGAACCAGACCCGGGCGGTGGCCGGTTACCGGGAAATGACGGAGAGCATGACCGAGACGGACTACGATGCGTACTTTGCCGCTGCGGAGGACTATAACCGGCGGCTGGCGGAGGCGGAGAGTCCTCTGGAGGATTCGTCGGAGCAGACGGAAGACGAAGACTATGAGCAGACGCTGGACATCTCCGGCACGGGCATCATGGGATACGTCACCATCGACAAGATCGGCGTACAGCTCCCCATTTACCACGGCGTTTCCGATCAGGTGCTGGCGATTGCGGCCGGGCATCTGCCGGGCTCCAGCCTGCCGGTCGGCGGCGAGAGTACGCATGCGGTGATTTCCGCGCACCGGGGGCTCCCGAGTGCGAAGCTTTTCACCAACCTGGATCAGCTGCAGGAGGGCGATACCTTCACCGTCACGGTTTTAAACCGCGTGCTGACCTATGAGGTGGATCAGATCTCCATTGTTCTGCCGGAAAATACCGAGAACCTCGCCATTACGAAGGGGCAGGATTACTGTACCCTGCTGACCTGTACGCCCTATGGCATCAATACCCACCGCCTTTTGGTGCGCGGGCACCGCATCGAAACGCAGGACACGCCGCACATCAATGTGACGGCAGAGGCCTACCAGATCGAGCCCATCGTCATCGTGCCATTTATCGCGGCGCCGCTCCTGCTCCTTTTGCTTCTGGGGCTTCTCGCCGGAAACCGCAGGCGCAAGAAGCGATGACACCTCGAAGCCTTGGGCGGCAGGCGGCTGTTTTGCAGGGGATGCATGTATGGCAGTTATTCAGAGCCCATTCGCACAATCGCCAGGCTTTGAATAATGATCATTCACGGAGAAGGCAGGCAAAGTGACACAGACAGAGCACGCAAAAAAGAAGGCAGCGGCCGGGATTGGCCTCGCCTGCATGATCCTCGGCCTTTTGCTGGTGGCAGCCTCCCTGGGGCTTTTTGTTTATAACCAATGGGACGCCGGGCGGGCGCAGGAGGCATCGGCGACGGTGCTGACCGCGCTGACGGAAAAGGAGCTGGAGAATCCCGCCGAGGAGGCGCCGCAGGAGCAGCAGCGGGAGATGACCGAGGTCAATATTGACGGCTATGACTACATCGGCTACGTATCGGTGCCCTCGCAGGACCTGGAGCTGCCGGTGATGTCGCAGTGGAGCTACGAGGGGCTGAAGATCGCACCCGGGCGCTACAACGGCTCGGTTTTTACCAGGGATCTCGTGATCGCGGGACACAATTATCCAAGACATTTCAGACCCATCCGGGAGCTGGCCGAGGGGGATGAGGTGGACTTTACCGATATGGACGGAGAGGTGTGGATCTACGAGGTTTCCGGCGTGGAGACCCTGCAGCCCACCCAGATCGAGGAGATGACCACGGCCGAGCAGGCGGGTGACTGGGATCTGACGCTGTTCACCTGCAATGCCGGCGGCAGCACCCGCTGCGCCGTGCGGTGTGTCCTGAAGGATGCGGCATGGCTGACGCAGGATAAGGGGTGAAACGAAAGTCGGCTGGATTTTTAAACTCGATGAATGACGGAAACGTCATCCACTCGTGATTCCATCGGAAATTTCGCGAATGAGCTCTGACCTGGTACCGTGAAATGAGCAGAGGGTGAAAACGGAGGGGACGGTCTGTGGCGGAGAGGGACTTGCAGAAGCTGAGCCGGGCGGAGCTGATCGAGATTATTTACGCATTGAAGGTCAGTCAGCAGCGGCACCGGCAGGAGAATCAGGCGCTGCGCCAGGAGCTGAACCGGCGGCAGGCAGCCGTGCGGGGAGCGGACTCCATCGCAGAGGCCTGCATGGAGCTCCACGGCGTTTATGCGGCGGCGGAGGCTGCGGCAGAGGCATATTTGGAGGGCATCCGGGCAGCCATGCCGGGGCCGGAGGCATATTCCAGAAGGCTTCGGGCAAGAGCAGACGAGCAGGCCGGGCAGATCATCGAGGAAGCCAGGCGGGAAGCGGATCGGATTACAAAGGAAGCGGAGCAGGCCGTTCGAGCGGCCGCAGTCCGGGCAGACGCCGGACACGCTTCTAAGGATTAATGGGGCACTGTTATGAGAAATGTACTGCAGGAATATCTTCACAGATTTCAGAAGGAGCACAGACGCGGCTGCCGCTACGCCTGTGTGGTCGGCGCGCTTGCCCTGATCACCGTGCTGGCAGTCAACTGGCAGCTCCACGGCACCGGTGTGGCGCTGTCGGATAACAGCACCTATACGTGCGGCCTCGAGGAGCACGAGCACTCCTTAGAGAACGGCTGCTATGAAGTCAGCGAGGAGGATCTGATCTGCGGATATAGCGAGGGAAAGGGCAGCAATTCCGGGGATAAGGCAGCGGATACCGCTGCTTCGAAGGAAACCACCGGCACTGCCGGCAGCAAAACCGCCGCGGGTACATCTGACGGCAATAAGGAGATTGAGCAGCAGATCGCCGATCTGGAGGCTGAGGAAATTCCCACAGAAAAGGAGCACCATCACACCGACGCCTGCTACGAGACGAAAACGACAGTGACAGAGCCTGCGGGAACGGAGCGTGAGCTCACCTGCGGCAAGTCCGAGCATACCCATAGTGACGCCTGCTACACCACAGAGAACCATCCGGAAACGGGCAGCGCTGCCAGCAGCTCGGAAGACAATGAGACAAGCACCGAAACCAGCGGGGAAACTGCCGGGACCAAAACACTGACCTGTACCGAGTTCGAGCATACCCACAGCGACGATTGCTACACCGAGAAGACCATCGAAGCGAAAACCACAACCGAAAAGACACTGACCTGCGGTTATGAGGAAGGCCAGATGGTTCCCATGACCGAGGAAGAAATCCAGAAGGCCAGGGACGAAAAGGCTGCCAGGCTCGAGAAGCTGCGCGCGCAGCTGACGGATGAGACCGCAGCGGAAACCAAGAACAGTGCGGACAATAACGAAAACAGCAACTCTGCAAGCAGCCACCACCACACCCTCGACTGCTACAAGACCTACAAGCTGATCTGCAAGGAAAAAGAGCATCAGCATACCTCTGCATGCCTTAACAATAAGAAGGCAGATACAGAGACCAAGGCCGATTGGGAAGCCACCATTCCGGAGCTCACCGGCGACAAGGCAGAAGACCTGATTTCTGTAGCCAGATCTCAGCTGGGTTATACCGAGAGCACCCGCAACTATGACGAAGAGTCCCACAGAGGCTATACCCGGTACGGCTCGTGGTACGGCAACACCTACGGCAACTGGGGAACCCTCTTCACTGCGTTCTGCCTCCACTATGCAGACATCTCCGGCGTACCCACCAACAGCGGCGTCCAGGCATGGATCGCCGATGTCAAGAACGAAGACATGTGGTGGAATGCCGACGAATACAGCTGCGTCAAGGCCGGCGACCTGGTCTTCTTTAACGACGGCAACGACCACATGGGCATCGTCAGCAGCATCTCTGACAACTCCGTTACTGTCATCGAAGGCAACCGCCCAAGCGCCGATGACGCCGACAGCGTCCAGGAAAACACCTACAAAACCACCGACAGCACCATCGCCGGCTACTGCGAACTGCCCACAGGGAATAACCATGACAATGAGATCAGTATCATGGATGACGCCTCCGGAGTGGACCTGAGCAGCAATATTACCTCTGTAAAAGTGCAGAAGGATGTAAATGGCGTATGGGAGGATACCACAGAGGTAACGACAAAGGATGGCGTGAGAGCCGAGTTTACGTATAGCAATCTTTCGAAGGAAGTGCTGAAGAACAGTAATTATACGTGTTACGTTCCATTATCCGAGAATATCGATTGTTCTGCTTTTGCCGGAAAAGAATATGAAATCAAGGACAAAGGGAGCAAATCCGGCACCTTTGTTTTCGAGAAAGACAGCAATGGAAAGTGGAATGTAGTTATTACATTCGACAAAAACTATGTAGATAATGCGGGCGAAACCATAGACGGAACGGTCGATTTTGAATTTAAATGGAACGTTGACAGCATACCGGATGAGGGAAAACAGGAAAAATACTGGATTGGCCAAAAACAGGGCACAATCAAAATCACGAAGGCAGACACACAGGATGCGGCCTTCAATATCTGGAAGCAGGCCAGTCAGGTCTCTGTAGATGATCAGGGGTATGCGGTTATTGACTATACGGTGAACTTAACCGTGAACAGTGAAGACGGATACCAGGGACCCATAGATATCTCGGAAGTACTGACTGGAAATGGTTTTGAGTTTGTGAAGGATTCTGTAAACATCGCAAGGACTGACGGCAGTGCATTGAATGCGGCGATTGCCGTTCAAAGCAGCCAAACCACAGAGACCGGAGCAGAAGCTGCCTTCCGGATTACAGGCAATGCCTCTGATGGCAAGGTGGATGCCGGCCAATATAAGATCACCTATCAGATTAGAACAACAAAGCCGTTTGGATCCGGTGCCGATGTCAGCAAGGAAGTAGAGAATAAGGCCACGGTGAGCGACAAGGGAAAAAACTATTCCACAGAGACACGGACGCAGGCAACCACCGGCGGTATCAACAAGAGCGGGAATGTCACGACGGAGGACGGCAATGTCTATGTCACCTACACAGTAACAATCAATAAGGGCGATGTCATTGCCGATCTGCAGGAAGAGACAAACTTCAGTGATACCATTCCCGAAAAGCTGGAACTGGTAGATGGCAGTGTCAAGATTACCCAGTACGAGCAGACGGGCAAGGAAACAGGGGAGACCATCGATTACAAGTACGATTCTACAACGCAGCTGCTTACCAGCACACTGCCCACAGGACGCTATTACTATACGATCGAGTATAAAACCAAAGTAAAAGACGTCTCCAGTCTGCCGGTCGAAGGAGAGACCATTACCAACACGGCACACAGCGAAGGCGGCGTAGATGGTGATGCCAAATCCGAGCTGACGGTCGGAAGAGATGATATTCTGACAAAGACGATGGAGTCCCAGACATTTGGCAAAACGGATTCCGGGAGCGACCTGGTTATTCTGAAGTGGAAGTCTGTTATTGATACGAATATTGCTGCGAACGATGTCTATCAGGATTGGGGGAATACCAACTGGAAAGATGGTCAGGCAATCGCTGTTATGACTATGACAGAAGAACAGCGAAACAGTATCAAGCTATCGGACAAGGACGGTAACCAGATTACCGGCGGCTATGAGATATCGACCTACAGTAAAGAAGTGAATGGTAAGGAAGTCGGGCTGTTTCAGATTAAATTCACAGAAGCGATCAAAGGGCCTGTGACCATTGAATATGAGACAACCGGCGATCTTTCCGATTTTAAGACCGGCGATTCGATTCATTACGAGAACCATTGCCAGTTTAAGACATTGCACAAGCAGGCAAGTACGGATGTGACGTACGTGCTGGAGGACCATGGTGTTATATGGAAGCATAAAAGCAGTCAGGATTGGGGAGATGCAGATTCAGGGAATGTTACCCTGAAACCTGGAGAAGATACTTTAACATGGTATGTTACCGTAGATAGGGATGGTAAGGGATCACTGAAAGGTAAAGACCTGGTGATTACGGATCGTATCGCGGATGGCATGACCTTTGTGAATGGATCTCTGAAGATAGTTGCGGATTACTGGAAAGACATTACAAACGAGGCAATATGCTCCTGCGAGAATGGAGTGCTGAAGATCAGTATTACAAATAATCAGTATGGCAGGATTGAAATCAGCTACCAAACCAAGCTGCCGGATGATTTCTTCAGCAGTACGGATGTGGAAAAGGATTTTACCAATACAGCAGAGATTACCTACGATGGCAGTTCGGCAAGCTCCAGCTATACGCAGAAGGTAACCAGAACGGTGGCACAGAAGACCGGCGCCTATGACGAAACGCTGAACATCCTCACCTATCAGATTGCTTTAAATCCGGATGGATGTACGCTGAACAATGGCAACCCGATGACGGTGACGGATACGATGTCCGGCAGCAGTCTGGTGTCGGACATCAAGCTGAGCAGCCTGGCTCTTTGTGAGGTAAACAAGGTGACGGATGCCGGCGGCAATGTTTCTTATACGGCGGGTACACTGATTCGGGAGCTGACGGCAGATACGGAAGAGCTCGAAAACAAAGAGGTATATCATTATTACTATAACAATGGTTCCTTTAAGGCTGTGATTCCGGATGGTAAGGCCTACATGCTGGTGGCGCAGTATACGATCGAGAAAAGCTTCAGCAGTGTTGAGATAACAAACGATGTTACCCTGACCGGAACAAGCGATTGGAAAGCGGATCAGAACAAACAGTCCTTGGTATACAAGGCCGGCGGAACATCGCAATCGAATATGGATGCGCTGACCGTCTGGAAGAAGGATGCTTCGGCATATACTACGACCCTGAGCGGTGCTGCGTTCACGCTGGAAAAATATGATGCAGACAGCAGTAAATGGGTTGCATACAAGGAGTTCACCACCGGTTCCGACGGAAGAGCGGCCGGTGTGCCGATCGAAAGAAAGGTTCTGTACAGACTTACAGAGACCAAAGCGCCGGAAAATTATGTCCTGGATTCCAGTCCTACCTATTTTATTGCTTATGCGCAGGGAGAGTCTGTTGAGAGATTGCTGCCCAGCACCATTTCCGGTGACAACACCTACGACCCGAAGGAGGTGCGGGAATTTAATAACCTGACGCCGATCACGCAGGATAAAAGCGGAACTTATACAGGCTATGGCAACATTGAAATTACCCGTACCAACAATCAGGATAAGAACATCGTAGTAAAGGGACAGCTGCGTGTCACCAAGAACTGGCTCGACAGCAACGGCAATGCAATTACCAAAAAGACAGATCTTGCCGACAAATCGGTCAAGGTGACATTGACGAAACACACGCCGGAAATGGCGAAGATTACGGTCCAGGATGCAGCAGGTAAGAGCATTACGGTGGAAGTGCCGAAGAATGCAGGCAGCACCGTGAAATTATCAGGAAGCTGCAGCAGCTCCGGAGGCAGTGCTGCTGTCCGCTATGATAGTTCTGAAGGTAAAACCGTCATTGAAAACATCACAGGCGATGCCGCCGTTACATTAAGTGATGCTATGAGCGAGAACTACGCCGAGGAAAAGGTGTGGAAGATTGTACCGGATAGTGCGAAGCTGTCGAGAACACAGAGCACATCCTCTGAAATGACATTGAGCAATGCAAATGATTGGACCTGCGCGTGGAACAATCTGGAAAAAGAGGATTACATCACCTACACGATGGCAGAGACCACGGTGGAGGGCTACACCGCCGCCTATCAGCTGAACAGTAAGAACCTTGCGGAAGGCACAGAATTTACGCTTGGTGCAGACGGCGATGTGATTATCATCACCAACACCCCGGACAGCAAGCTCTATGTACTTCCGAAGACCGGCGGCAGCGGTGCAATGCCGATTTACATAACCGGCGGCATGCTGACAGCCGGTGCGGCAGGTCTGTGGGTGACAAGGAAAATGCGCAGAAGAGTGCGTTGAGAGTGACAAAGTGTAACGGATTTAGCGCTCATCTTGAATCTGCCTGCAGGCAGCGTGTTCACGTTGTAATGTGGCAGGCGCTAAACGGATACAAAAAGGCGCCGCATGCAGCAAATGGCAGCAGGGATAAGCTGCAAGCGGCTGACACAGCGCAGGGAGCGAGTATGGAGAGAAAGCATATTCTGCACAAAATAGCAGCAATAGCGGGGGCGGCGGTCATGGGCTTGGCCCTGCCTGTTACAGCGGCGGGGACGCTGCCGGCAATGGCAGCGGAGTTTGCAACTCAGCCGTCCGCGGACACACTGCAGATGGATGCGAAGGGCTCAATCACGGTGTATTTCCGGGACAGCTCCAGCAAAAAGGCGGTAGCAGGCGGAGAGATCACCCTTTATAAGGTGGCCGATGTACAGCGGGACAATGCGGATCTGAGCTATACCTATGTCAATGGCTTTGAGAACTGCGGGATCCGTCTGGATAATCTGTCAGACAGCACCCTCCCGGGACAGCTCCAGGGAAAGATTTCATCGAACGCGGAAAAGACCACGGTATCCATCGGCTCCGACGGACGCGCGGTCTTCGGCAATCTGTCGCTGGGCTTGTATCTGCTGCTGCAGAATAAGACGGCGGACAACTACAGCCCGGTGCAGGCTTTCCTGGTGACGGTACCCATGTCCAAGGACGGTACCTGGTGCTACGACATCGATGCGACACCCAAGATGGGAACCAGCACCTATCATAAGCCGCCGGAAACACCGCCCTCCTCGGATAAGCCGCCGGTGCCGGAAACACCAACGACGCCTACAACCCCGGATACACCGACCACGCCGGAAACGCCCACCACACCGAAAAAGCCCGTGATCCCCGTCACGCCCACGGTGCCGGAGACACCGGAGACGCCAACCGTCTCAGAGGAGGAAACCGAGTCCGGTGATGTGAAAAACGCCAACCGGGGCAAAGACTATGGCCGATTAGGCGCCAACCGGGGCCGACTCGGTGCAGCCAGACTCCCCCAGACCGGACAGCTGGATTGGCCGGTACCGGTCCTGTGCATCGCCGGCCTGGCACTCTTTGCGATAGGCTTCGCCCTCCGCAGGGACAGAGAGTAACTGTCCGCCAGGGGCTATTTTTCTTTGCTGATTTCCTTCGGCAATCTGATTATTGTGTTGCCTGACTTTCTCGATAAGAGAGATAAGTGCAAATAAAAATGCCCGCCCTGTCAGCACCAGGACGGGCGCCTTTGTTTAAAGAGGCATAAAACCCTAGCTGGGAAGCTTTCTACCTGTCGATCACTTTCCCAAAAGGCCGTTGATCAGTTCCTGAATCGTGTCCACTGGCGTTCCCAGTTCTTCTGCGATCTGATCGGCAGAATAATGCAGTTTTGTATAATAGATCTGCGTCATTCCTTCCAGTTTGCCCTGAGCAATGCCTTCCGCTCTGCCTTCCTCCCGGCCTTTGTTCTCAATCCTATCCAACACAGTGCACATACTGAGACCTCCTTTTCCTGACAGTTCCTGAATCACTTCCTCAAATCGCACGTCATCCGTCAGAACTGACATCAATTTCAGTGTTGCATCCACATGTTTAATCGTCTCTTTGCTCGGATGATAATCATCACTCATCCGCTTTTGGACGAAATAATCCGCCACATACCTGAAATCGCTGCGAAATAATTCTACCTGTTCCGGCGTGAGAAACGCGATCTCATAGAGATTCTTCATCTCGTAGTCACTGACATATGATCTG
>CAVJLL010000032.1:0-29796 GCA_963650385.1 Clostridium sp. CAG:508
GCCTTGGCCGCCTGCCAATTTCAATCGTGAATTTTCCTGCAAGCAGTCAATTCACGTTGAAATATGGCAGGTGCTGAACAGATACAAATACTCTATAAAGTTTTTTCCTGAAACGGCGCATGAAGAAAAGCGTATCGAAGGAGAGAGAACAGAGAATCATGAATCAGGGATCAAAACTGGGTTATCAGCATACCATGTATGCATGCTTCATCGGGTACATCGTACAGGCGGTGGTCAACAGCTTTGTACCGCTGTTGTTCGTTACCTTTCAGAAGAGCTACGGAATACCGCTGTCACAGATCACACTTCTGATCACCGTTAATTTCGCACTGCAGCTGCTCATTGATCTGTTGTCTGCTGTCTTTATTGACCGGATCGGTTATCGGACCTCCGTGCTCCTGGCACATGGGTTTTCGGCATGCGGCCTTGCTCTTCTGACCGTGCTTCCGGAGCTGGCTCCCGGACACTTTGCCGGCATATTGATTGCAGTCTGCATTTATGCCGTCGGCGGAGGACTTCTGGAGGTTCTGATCAGCCCTATCATCGAGGCATGCCCGACCGACAACAAGGAGTCGGCAATGAGCCTCCTGCATTCGTTTTACTGCTGGGGCGTTACCGGCGTGGTGCTCCTTTCCACCATCTTCTTTGCGTTTTTCGGTACGCAGAACTGGAAAATCCTGGCCTGGATCTGGGTACTGCTGCCGATTGCAAACGGCATCTATTTCAGCAGGGTCCCGATCTACAGCCTGCAGGAGGAGGGAGAAACCGGCATGACCATGGGAGAGCTTGCAAAGGAAAAGCTCTTCTGGGTTCTGATGCTGATGATGGTCTGCTCCGGCGCGGCAGAGCAGTCTGTCAGCCAGTGGGCTTCCACCTTTGCCGAGGAGGGACTCGGCATTACCAAGACCGTAGGCGATTTGGTGGGACCGATGTCCTTCGCGATCCTCATGGGTCTGTCCCGTCTGCTCTACGGCAAATACGGAGAAAAATGGAATCTGGACCTTTGCATGAAATGGAGCACGGCGCTGTGCGTTGTGTCCTACCTGTGCATTACGCTGATCCCGAACCCGATGATTGAGCTGGCGGCCTGCGCAGTCTGCGGATTTTCCGTGGGAATCCTGTGGCCGGGGACCTTCAGCAAGGCGTCGGCAGCCATCCGAAGAGGCGGGACGGTGATGTTCGCGCTGCTGGCGCTGGGCGGCGACCTTGGCTGCTCGGGCGGCCCGACCGTGGCCGGGTTCGTATCCAGCCTGGCCGGCGGAAACCTTCGGATCGGTATTCTGGCGGCCATTGTATTCCCGGCGGTGCTCCTCATCTGCCTTATATTTGGTTCGAAGCGGCAGAAAAGAGCCTGATGAAAGCGCTGCTGCGTTGCTCCTACCAGGATCGGCGGTACTGGCTGGGCGTCACGCCCTCGATTTTTTTAAAGATTCTGGAAAAATAATTGGCATCGGGAATGCCCACGCGGGCTCCTGCCTCCTCCAATGTTGCATCGGAGAAGCGCAGGAGCCTTTTTGCTGCTCCGATGCGGGCGTGCAGCACGTAGCTGCCAACGGTGGTGCCGTACTGCTGCCGGAACCGGCGCATGAGGTAGTACTTATTCACGTGGAAACGCTCTGCCAGCTGATCCAGAGTGATTTCCTCGGTGTAGTGCGTGTCCAGATACAGACGCACGTCACCGATCGCAAGCTTTCCGCTGGGAGAGGCGCCGCGCCCTTTATCCGTCTGCGTGGGGCCTTGGGAGGAGCGGCCGCCGGAAGGCTTCCAGGCCTCCTGCATCAGCTGCGTCAGAAGGCTGGCCAGCGCCTCGTTGAGCTGCATATCCCGGATGTAGGAATCCGAAACGGATAGCTCGTAGAGGCGGTCGAGGAGCGATGCAAACGAAGAAAAGCCAAGGGAAGAGGCGGGCCGGAAGACCGGACTCCCGCTCCGCTCGAGAAACTTGCGGTAGATGCCTGGCATCTGCATGCCGGAAAAGTGTACCCATTTGAGTTCCCACAGATCCTGCGAGGTCGTGTGCGCATAGGGGACCGAGCAGTCCAGGAAAACGCAGTCGCCGGCATGCAGCGCATAGGTTTCATCGCCGGTCTGCAGGCTTCCGCTTCCGGATATGACCAGGAAGAACAGATACGAGGACAGCCCGCTCCGGCGGCTTGTGTGCGGCTTGGCTGCCTGAAGCGAGCCAGCCTCCTGCAGGAACAGAAGAGAGTCCCTGGCAAAGGCGGAGGAGGTATAGATGCTGCGGCGGGAGGTGACAAGGTCACCGTGAAATTCTGCGGTTGGTGTATTCATAGGCGAAGAGTCAGTTACTGTACAGGCGCCAGTCAGCGACGGGTCCTGGCGGAGTTGTCCGTCCTGGGGACGTTCTCACTCCGTGCGAGGACCTAGCGGTGCTAAGCTCGCATAAGACGCTCGCAAGCACCGAGGCCTCGCAAGGCCCCTGGACTGGACATTCTCCGCCACCCTGTCGCTGGTTGGCGAATGAACGGTAACAAGAGTCAACATTGTGCTATTTGTAGACAGCATCGTGCATTGGAAACGCGAAAACCATCTGTTATCATCAGTATGTTTCAGATGCTGCGCAGTGTCAAGATGATGCGCCATCAGATTAAATCACCTACGCATTACCGCATATACAAGGAGAAGATAATGGCAAAGACAGCACTTATTACCGGCGTAACCGGACAGGACGGCTCCTATCTTTCAGAGTTTCTTCTGGAAAAGGGCTATGAGGTGCACGGCGTGATCCGCCGTTCCTCCGTAGACTACCGCGAGAGAATCGCTCATCTGGAGGGGAATCCGCATTTCCACCTTCACTATGGAGATCTCGGCGATTCCATGAGCATCGTGGGCGTTGTCAGCAAGGTGCGTCCGGATGAAATCTACAACCTTGCAGCGCAGTCCCACGTGCAGGTTTCCTTTGACGTGCCGGAGTTTACGGCAGATGTGGATGCCATCGGCGTGCTGCGCATTCTCGAGGCGGTCCGTTTGTGCGGGCTCAAGGATACCTGCCGCATTTACCAGGCATCGACCTCTGAGCTGTACGGCCGTGTGGAGGAGGTTCCGCAGAGAGAGACCACACCGTTCCACCCCTACAGCCCCTATGCCGTTGCCAAGCAGTACGGCTACTGGATCGTAAAGGAATACCGCGAGGCATACGGCATGTTTGCCTGCTCGGGAATTCTCTTCAACCATGAGTCGGAGCGCCGCGGAGAGACCTTTGTTACCCGGAAGATCACTCTCGCTGCAGCCAGAATCGCGCAGGGCAAGCAGGAGAAGCTCTATCTCGGCAATCTCTCCTCCCTTCGCGACTGGGGCTATGCGAAGGATTATGTGGAGTGCATGTGGCTGATCCTTCAGAATGAGAAGCCGGAGGACTTTGTCATTGCGACCGGTGAGCAGCATTCGGTCCGCGAATTCGCAACGCTCGCCTTCCACGATGCCGGCATTGAGCTGGAGTGGCAGGGCAGCGAGATGGATGAAAAGGGCATCGACAAGGCAACCGGAAAGGTGCTGGTGGAGGTGTCTCCTGATTTTTACCGGCCGACTGACGTGGTCAATCTCTGGGGAGATCCGTCCAAGGCAAAGGCACAGCTGGGCTGGAATCCGACAAAGACCAGCTTCGAGGAGCTGGTGCGGATCATGGTCGAGCACGACATGGCAAAAGCAGCGAAGGAATAAACTACAGTACATTCGCCAGCCAACTCCGCCAGGACCCGTCGTGGCTGGCGCATGTATCGTGAATGCATAGCTGGCAGGAGGAAGATACAACTATGATGGAAAAGGATGCCAAAATATACGTAGCCGGCCACCGCGGAATGGTGGGCTCTGCAATCAAACGGGAGCTGGAGCGCCAGGGCTACACGAATATCATTACGAGAACCCATAAGGAGCTGGACCTGACCAGACAGGATCAGGTGGAGGAGTTCTTTGCGGCAGAGAAGCCGGAGTACGTATTCCTTGCAGCTGCCAAGGTGGGCGGCATCGTGGCAAACGAGGAAGCACTGGCAGACTTCATGTACGACAACATGATTCTGGAGATGAACGTGGTGCACAGCGCCTGGAAAAACGGCTGCAAGAAGCTGGAGTTCCTGGGAAGCTCCTGCATCTATCCCCGCATGGCGCCGCAGCCGATGACGGAGGACTGCCTCCTTTCCGGCCCGCTGGAAAAGACCAATGAGGCCTATGCGCTTGCCAAGATTTCGGGACTCAAGTACTGCGAGTTCTTAAACCGTCAGTACGGCACGGACTACATCTCCGTGATGCCCACGAACCTCTACGGTCCCAACGACAACTATCATCCGACGCACAGCCACGTGCTGCCGGCACTGATCCGCCGCTTCCATGAGGCCAAGGAGCAGCAGCTCCCCTATGTTACCTGCTGGGGAGACGGATCACCGCTGCGCGAGTTTTTGTATGTGGATGATCTGGCAAATCTGTGCGTGTTCCTGATGAACAACTACTCCGGCAACGAGACCGTCAATGCGGGCACCGGCAAGGAGCTGACCATCAAGGAGCTGACCCAGAAGGTGGCGAAGATCATCGGATACGAGGGAGAGATCCGCTGGGATGCATCCAAGCCCAACGGCACACCCAGAAAGCTTCTGGATGTCTCCAAGTCGAAGAACCTTGGCTGGGAGGCGAAGACTTCTCTGGACGAGGGCATTCGCCTGACCTATGAGGATTTCCTGAACAATCCGATGCGCGCAGAGCGCTGATAAGTACAAATACGGGGAGAGGAAAAGCAATGCACATTATTTTACTGTCCGGCGGTTCCGGAAAGCGGCTGTGGCCGCTTTCCAATGACATCCGCTCCAAGCAGTTTATCAAGATTTTCAAGACAGAAAGCGGAGAGTATGAGTCCATGGCGCAGCGGATGTACCGCCAGATCCGCAAGGTGGACCCGGATGCAACGGTGACGGTGGCGACCAGCCGCTCCCAGGTGTCCCAGCTCAAAAATCAGCTGGGGGATCAGATCGGCGTATCGCTGGAGCCCTGCCGCCGGGACACGTTCCCTGCAATTGCTCTGGCAACGGCCTATCTTGCGGATGTGCAGAAGGTGCCGCAGGACGAGGCGGTGGTGGTGTGTCCGGTGGACCCTTACGTGAATGAGGATTATTTCGAGGCTTTGAGAAAGCTCTCGGACCTTGCCCAGAACGGGAAAGAGAATCTGACGCTGATGGGCATCGAGCCGACGTATCCTTCCGAGAAATACGGTTACATCATCCCGAACTCCAAGGAGCAGGTCAGCACGGTCAAGACCTTCAAGGAGAAGCCGGACACAGAGACGGCGCGCCAGTACATTCAGGAGGGCGCACTCTGGAATGCCGGCGTATTCGCTTACAAGATCGGCTATGTTCTGCAGAAGGCCCATGAGCTCATGGATTTCACGGACTACGATGATCTGTTTGCCAAATACGAGACCGTGCAGAAAATCTCGTTCGATTACGCCGTGGTGGAGCACGAGGCGCAGATTCAGGTGATGCGCTTTGCCGGCGAGTGGAAGGACATGGGCACCTGGAACACGCTGACCGAGGCTATGGAAGAGCCGGTCATCGGCCAGGGCACGCTGAATGAGACCTGCGAGAATGTCGAGGTTGTCAATGAGCTGAATGTTCCGGTCCTCGTGATGGGGCTTAAAAATGCTGTTGTTGCAGCATCTCCGGAAGGAATTCTCGTATCCGACAAGGAGCAGTCCAGCTACATCAAGCCCTTTGTGGACGCCATGGATCAGCAGGTAATGTTCGCCGAGAAATCCTGGGGCTCCTTCCAGGTGCTGGACATCGAGAAGGAGAGCATGACCATCCTGGTGACACTCAAGGAGGGCCATCAGATGAATTACCACAGCCATGCACACCGGGATGAGATCTGGAATGTCATCTCCGGAGAGGGCAGAACCATTGTTGACGGCATGGAGCAGAAGGTGCATGCCGGCGACGTGATCACGATGCAGGCAGGCTGCCGGCACACCATTGTGGCGGATACGGAACTGAAGCTGATTGAGGTACAGATCGGCAGGGAAATCAGCGTACATGACAAGCAGAAGTTTGAACTTGAAATCTGAATGCAGCGGGCAGGACGAAGAGAGGGAGCCGCTTCGGCTCCTGCCTGCCGGACAGGATTACATCTGGGGCGGACGGCGCCTGAAGGATGATTTTTCAAAGGACCTGGATCTGTCGCCTCTGGCGGAGACCTGGGAGTGCTCGACGCATCCGGACGGATTGTCGCGCCTTGCGCAGAATCCGGAGAAAACGCTGCACGAGCTTTTGCTGGAGCATCCGGATTATCTGGGCTCGCACCCTGCCAGGAGCATGCCGGAGGCGGCGCAGAGAGGAGAGATCCCCATTCTGGTGAAATTCATTGATGCCGCATCGGATCTTTCGGTGCAGGTGCACCCGGATGATGACTACGCCAGAACGCACGAAAACGGTCAGCTCGGCAAGACCGAAATGTGGTATGTGGTGGATGCGGCGCCCGGAACCGAGCTGGTGTACGGCTTTGCCCGCAATATGGCACCGGAGGATGTGCGCAGCGCCATTGCAAGAGGAACGCTGGAGCAGTGCCTGCAGCACGTGCCGGTGGAAAAGGACGATGTCTTCTTCATTCCTGCAGGAACCGTGCATGCCATCGGGAAGGGGAGCCTTATTGCAGAGGTGCAGGAGAGCTCCAACCTGACCTATCGGCTGTACGACTACCGGCGGCTTGGCAAGGACGGAAAGGAGCGCCCGCTTCACGTGGATAAGGCGCTGGAGGTCTCCGATCTGTCTGCAGCAGGGGAACCGCGCCAGCCCATGCGGGTTCTGAACTACTGTCCCGGCTTTGCATCGGAGTTCTTGTGCAGGTGCCGTTATTTTGAGGTCCGGCGTCTTCTGGTGAATACGCAGCGCATCCGGGAAATGGCGCGTTATCGGACCGATGACACCTCTTTTCATATTCTTATTTGCACAGAAGGCGATGGAGTGCTATTTTGTAAGAAGAATAGTTTGCCGTTTTTTCGCGGAGATACATTTTTTGTGCCGGCAGGCAGCGAGGAAATCCGCATTCATGGCATTGCCACACTCCTGGACATCAACTGCTAGGCGGTGCGCAGTGCTCTGAGCTGCTGCTTCGCGGTGCAGGGGACACATTGGAAGGCGTGTCCGCACAATCCTGCTGTGCAGCAGAAAGTGCAATAGAAAGAGGATATGAAAAAATTAAACGGAACTGTGATTGTCACGTACCGCTGCAACGCCAGATGTACGATGTGCAATCGATACAAGGCCCCTTCCCTTCCGGAAGAGGAGATTTCCCTGGAAACCATTCGCAAGCTCCCGCCGATGTATTTCACCAACATCACCGGTGGGGAGCCTTTTATTCGTTCAGATCTCAAAGAGATTGTCCGGGAGCTTTCAAAGCTTTCTGACCGCATCGTCATTTCCACCAACGGGTATTTTACCGACCGGATCCTGGATCTGTGCCGCGAATTCCCACAGGTAGGCATCCGCATCTCCATTGAGGGGCTTGAGGAAACCAACAACGAAATCCGCGGACTTCCCAACGGCTTCCAGCGAGGCTATGAGACGCTCTGCAGGCTCAAGGAAATGGGACTGAAGGACGTCGGCTTCGGCATGACCGTGCAGGACCGGAATGCACCGGATCTGGTGCCGCTGTACAACCTTTCGGACAAGCTGGGCATGGAATTTGCAACCGCCAGCCTCCACAATTCCTTTTACTTTGTCGAAGCGAAAAATATCATTCATGACCGGCCAATGGTGGCCCAGCATTTTGAAGACCTGGTTAACCGCCTGCTGGACTCCAATGAGCCAAAGAAGTGGTTCCGGGCCTATTTTAATCATGGGCTGATCAATTATATTTACGGCCAGAAGCGGCTCCTTCCCTGTGATATGTCGTTTGACACCTTCTTTATTGACCCGTACGGCGATGTGATGCCCTGCAACGGGACAAAGGACAAGGAGGTTATGGGGAATCTGAACGATAAGACCTGGGACGAGGTCTGGAATTCGGAGCAGGCCGAGAAGGTCCGTGCGAAGGTCCGCAGATGCGACCGCCAGTGCTGGATGATCGGTTCTGTTTCGCCGGCCATGCACAAGTACATCTGGAAGCCCGGACTCTGGGTGCTGCAGCATAAGTTCCTCCGGTTTTACCGCAAAAAGAAGTATTCCATGTATGAGATTCCTGCCGTGCGGGATTTGCGCGACGGAAAGGTGACCCGGGAAGAGCTGGATGCATGTTCGACCTGTGACCTGTCTGCCGGATGCATGTCCAACGGACTCTCGGATGCCTCGCAGGAGCTTCTGCGGACCAAGAGCGGCGAGGAGTTTGTGGCAGAGGACATGCAGAGACAGAAGATCTGAGAGGATGGCGGAATGACAAAACTGCAGAACAGCGCCGCAGGTGCGGCCGCTTCTGTAAAAGTGAATAAGCCGCTGGCCTCCGGGGAGCATGCGGGCAGCACGCATCCCACGGTACGGATCATTGTGACGACGCATAAAAAATACCGGATGCCTGCCGATCCGATGTATCTTCCGATGCATGTGGGCGCGGCCATTGAGAAAACCGGCGAAGAGCAAGAGCCGGATCTGGGGTATCTCAAGGACAACCTGGGTGTCAACATCAGCTCGAGAAATCCGTATTTTTGCGAGCTGACCGGTCTTTACTGGGCATGGAAGCACATCCACACCGATTACATCGGCCTGGTGCATTACCGGCGGCACTTCCGCGGAAACGGACGGACGAGCTGCTCCGGCATCCGGGGAGATATTTTTGATAAGGTTCTGACCTATCGGGAGCTGGAGCCGATGCTGGGACGATACAAGGTTTTCGTGCCGGCCAGACGCTACTATGTCATCGAGACGCTGTACTCCCATTATGCGCATTCCCACTACATTGAACACCTGGATAAGACGAGAGCGATCATCGAAAGCAGATGCCCGGAATATCTTCCGGCCTTCGATCAGGTGATGGCGGAGAGCTCCGGACACATGTTCAACATGATGATCATGGAGCGGCACCTTCTGGATGAATACTGCAGCTGGCTGTTTGATATTCTTTTTGCGCTCGAGGGACAGGTGGATATCAGCAATTACTCCTATTTTCAGGGAAGATACTGCGGACGCGTCGGAGAACTGATCCTGAATGTCTGGCTGCGCTATCAGCTGGAGAGCGGGAGACTTGCCAGAGATGACATCAAGGTTCTCCCGTATCTGTATGTGGAGAAGGTTGACTGGGGCAAGAAGCTGAATCAGTTCCTGCGGGCCAAGTTCCTGCATGAGAAATACGAGGTGCAGTGAGATGGGCCTGTCAACCGTAGATGCGTTTAAGCACATGCAGGCGGAGAATGCGATCACGCTGGATGAGGAGCAGCTCCATGCACTTCAGAGTACATTGAACGGGATGCTCCGGGATATGGCAGAGTGCTGCAGCCGGCATGGCCTGACCTTCCTTCTGGGAGGAGGATCGTGCCTTGGTGCAGTGCGCCACCACGGATTCATTCCGTGGGATGACGATGCGGATGTGAATATGCCGCGGGAGGACCACGACGTATTCGTGAAGGTGTTCGCGGAGGAATACGGCGACCGCTACTGGGTGCATACGCCAAAGGCAACCGCGAACTACGGCCTTACGCTTTCCCGCATTCTTCTGAAGGGAACCTCTGTGATTACGCGGGAGGATTTTCAGAACAGGGAGTGCGGCGCCTTCATCGATATTTTCGTAATCGAGAACACCTATGACAATGCGCTGCTGCGGAAGCTCCATGGATACGGGTGCATGGCAGCGGGGCTTTTCCAGTCCTGTGCCAAGTTCCGGCGTGACCGGAAGGAGCTCCTGCAGCTGGCCGGTTCCATTGCGGATCCGCAGGCGCGCAGGCACTATGAGAGGATTTTCCGCATCAAGATCGCCATTGGGTTTGCAGGTGCATTCTTAAGTCTGGACGGCTGGACGAGGCTGTGTGACCGGGTATACAGCGCCTGCAGAAACCGAAACAGTCAATATGTTGCGATGCCCTCCGGACGGGGGCATTTTTTCCGGGAGACATACCTTCGCAGGGACATTCTGCCGGGGCAGCCGATGGCGTATGAGGAGACATCCTACCTTGTTCCGGCGGATTACGAGGTCTATCTGACCAGACTGTACGGAAACTATAGGAAAATTCCGCCGGAGGACAAACGGGAAAAGCATGTGTTTTTTGCGCCGTTTCAGCTGTAAAGGATCAGAGCGATGAGCAGACAGGAAATGAATGTAGCATTGATTTTCGCCGGGGGAACCGGACGGCGGATGAATACCCACGGCGTGCCCAAGCAGTTTCTGGAGCTGAACGGCAAGCCCATCATCATTCACACCATTGAGAAATTTGAAAATCACGACGACATTGACGGGATTGTGATCTCGTGCCTGCAGGAATACATTCCGAAGATGTGGAGACTCTGCAATAAGTTCCACATCACCAAGGTGCAGGCCATTGTACCGGGCGGAGAAACCGGGCAGGAGTCGATTTATCACGGACTGTGCAAGATTTATGAGCTGTTTCCGGGAAATGCGGTGGTATTGGTGCACGACGGCGTACGCCCGCTCGTGGATCCGGAGACCATCTCAAAGGCAATTGCCTGTGTGCGGCAGAACGGTTCCGCGATTACCGTGACGCCGGCGACGGAGACCATTATCACGGAGTCCAGGGACGGGGAAATCGGCAATATCCTGGACCGCGCCGCATGCCAGGTGGCAAAGGCACCGCAGTGCTTTTATGTCCGGGATCTTCTGGATGCGCATGAGAAGGCGCGCAGTGAGGGCCGCGAGGATTTCATCGATTCCGCGAGCATGATGCGGCACTACGGCTACAAGCTGTATGCAGTAGAGGGCAAGACAGAGAACATTAAGATCACGACGCCCATCGACTATTTTATTTTCAAGGCGATTGCAGACGCAAAGGAAAGCTCCAACGCGTTCGGACTGTAGTATAGAAGGAACCACGGTAATTCATGAGTGTAATTGGACGAGTATTGATCAAGAAGCTGCATTATGTCGGACCGGTCATGGTCGAGGGCAAGTTTTTCAAACGAATCGGGAACTGCTGGAAGCAGTTTAAGATCTGGCTGGACCGCAAGATCGGGTATGCGAGCCGGTGCGTTTTGTGGAGACACACGAAGACCGTCAGGAATCAGGTGATGTTCTTCCCCTTTTCGCATTCGGTGGGCTGCAATCTGAAGTACATCAGCGATGAGCTGATCCGGAGAAAGGCGCCGGTTGAGATCTGGTGGAGTGTAACGGATCCGTTGACTGCGCGGGTCGATGCGGCGGAAATCGTTGCAAAGGATCACGAGATCACCAAAAACGTGCTGCAGCTGGCAAAGGGACGGAAGGTCTGCGGAAAGCGCCTGGAGCAGTGGCTTGCCGGCGGCGAAGAGGGGCTGGCAGAACCGGCGGGAGAGGAGGATGCTTCTCTTTCCTGGGAAGAGGTGACTGCGGCAGATCAGATCCGGCAGACGGAGACGTTCGTGCAGGAGCACGTTCACTTCACCAAGACCAATACCTATGAATATTTTGCGGCGGCAGCAGCCTCGAAGGTGCTGTTCACCAATTCGCTTCTGGGCGATAAGTTCTATCCGTTTCCGGTGCGCAGCGACCAGCTCGTTGTACAGACCTGGCACGGGTCCCTCGGCATCAAGCGCTTTGACCCCGCACACTACAATACCAATCTCAGCTGGCCGGTTGCGGCAGCCAGAACCGGAAAGCTGACGAGCTATATCATCTCCAACTCAGATTTTGAGGACGGCGTATTCCGGGAAACCTTCTGGAAGACGACGCCGATTCTGCGGCTGGGCCATGCGCGGAACGACATCTTCTTTGCGCAGTCGGAGCGGACACGGGAGTATCTGCGCCGCGCCTTCTGCAAATCGCACGGACTGGCAGAGGACACGAAGTTTGCACTGTACGCGCCGACCTTCCGGGACGATCACAATTTTGCCGTGTACGATCTGGATGCAGAGCAGACGGTGCGGGCACTGGAAAAGCGCTTCGGCGGTGACTGGAAGCTGCTCCTTCGCTATCATGACAATGATAAGAAGAACGAGAGCAAGAAGAACACCGTGCAGTCCGGCGATGTCATCGATGTGACGCAGTATCCGGATATGCAGTCGCTTCTGGCCTTCACGGACTGCGGCATTACGGACTACTCCTCCTGGATTTATGATTACGTGCTCCTGAGAAAGCCCGGTTTCCTGTTCGCAATGGATCGGGACAAATACGACAACGAGCGCGGCTTTTATTTCAAGCTGGAGGATACGCCGTATCCGGTCTCCACGGATTCCGATGAGCTCGAAGAGACCATCCTTAGCTTTGATGAGGAGTTGTTCCAGAAGCGCGTGACGCAGTTCCTCTCCGATAAGGGCTGCATGGACGACGGAAATGCGGCGGTCCGCATCGCCGATCAGGTGCTCGAGTGGATGCAGTGATGCGGATATGGAGTGCAAATGAGATATTCGAAGCATTCTTCGCGAAATGTGACAATTGAATATCTGCGCTTTGTGTTTGCGGGTATTGTGGTTCTCCATCATTCCAGATATATTCTGGGAGATGAGGACTGCTGGTTTCTCGGCGGCTCTCTGGCCGTCGAGTTTTTCTTGTTTGTGTCCGGGTATCTTCTCCTTATCTCTGCGGAGAAAAAGGAGGGGGAGAGCGCGCCTCTGGGGCAGGAGACGCTGCACTTTATTCTGCACAAGCTGCAGGGCTTTTATCCGGAGTTTGTGATCGCGTGGCTGATCGGCTTTGGGTTTGTGGGAGCTGTGCGGCATATGACGCTGCAGCAGCTGTGGAGCGCATTTCTGGAGGATTTCTGGGAGCTGACGCTGGTCAAAATGAGCGGTCTGTTCCAGCACGGCATTGACGGAGCTATGTGGTATCTGTCGGCAATGCTGCTGGCGATGGCGGTTCTGTATCCGCTCCTTCGAAGGCGACAGGAGCTGATGACGCATCTGGTGTGCCCGCTCCTGGCGCTCTTTCTGTATGGGTACCTTTGCAGAGCGCAGGGACATCCGAGAGACCCGGTGGTCTGGCTCGGCTTTTTCTACAAGGGCTTTGTGCGGACGATGGCGGGGCTTTGCACCGGCATTGTCATCCGGATGGCGGTGAAGCGTCTGCAGAAGGCGGCGCCTCAGGGACTGACCCGCACGGGAAACGCGGCTGCCGGACTTTTTCAGGCAGTGAGCCTCTTTCTGTGCATTCGGTATATGGCGCTTCGGAGCCCTTCAAGGTATGATTATTTCTATATGTTCCTTCTGATGCTGCTGGTGCTGCTGACCTTCGCAGGGATGGGAATCCGGCTGAAGGGGAGCCTTGGTGTTTTTCTGGGGCGTTATAGCCTTCCGCTGTATCTGGGGCATCTGTATTTTGCCCAGCACATCAATGAGATTCCGGCGCTCCAAATCAGGAGCGGCGGCGTGCGGATGGCGGTGTATCTTATTTTGTCCGCCGGAAACGGGCTTTTGATCATGGCACTTGCTGCGCTTTGGAGAGCCCGTAAGGACGCGGTGAAGAAATCCCTTCAGCGCATAATGGTGAAGAATTAAAATGCTTACAACGATTAAGAAATACCAGTTCATGTTCGAGGAGCTGGTCAAGCGCGATTTTAAACAGAAATACAAAAGGAGCATCCTGGGAATGGCCTGGTCCATCCTGTCTCCCTTGCTGACGCTGCTGGTGATGGATGTCATTTTTTCGAATTTCTTCAGCAAGAGCATCCCGCACTACACGACCTACCTGTTCACGGGCACCATCGTGCTGTCCTATTACAAGGAGTCCACGAAGAACGGCATGCAGTCTTTGATGAGCAATGCCAAGATCTTCACGAAGATCAACGTGCCGAAGTACCTGTTCCTGTTGTCCAAGAATGTGTCGGCGCTGGTGAACTTCGGGCTGACGCTCCTGGTGTATCTGGTGTTCTGCGTGCTGGATCACATCCAGTTCCGGCCGACAATGCTGCTGATGATCTTCCCGATTCTGTGCCTGATGCTCATGGACATCGGCATCGGCGCGATCCTGTCGGCGCTGTTCGTATTCTTCCGGGACATTCAGTATTTGTATGAGGTGTTCCTGACATTGATCACATACATGTCGGCTGTGTTCTATTCCGTGGACCAGCTCCCGGAGCACCTGCAGAAGGCTCTGTATCTGAATCCGGTCTATGTGTACATCAAATACATGCGGCTGGTGGTGATCGACGGCATCGTGCCTTCCCTTGCCTATCACGGACTGTGCGTGTTCTATGCAGCCTTTTACCTTTGCATCGGCATGCTGATTTATAAAAAGTGTAATCATTCGTTTCTTTATTACCTGTGACTGTTCAGAGCCGGGCGCAGCAGCGCTTTTGCAAATGGGCTCTGAATGATTACGCACCAGTATTACTGAATAAAACTTATGGCAGAGATTGCAATTCAATGTGACAACGTCAGCATCCGTTACATAACGGGCGACTTCAAATCCATCGGCCTCAAGGAGTTCATCATCCGCAAGCTGACCGGCAATTATAAGATCAAGGAATTCTGGGCGGACCGGAATGTGACCTTTCAGCTGGAAAAGGGCGAGATGCTGGGCATCATCGGCTCCAACGGCGCCGGCAAGTCGACGCTCCTCAAGGCGGTGACCGGCATTATGCTGCCGACGGAGGGCAGCATTCACACGGAAGGGAACGTGGCAGCGCTCCTGGAGCTGGGCAGCGGCTTCGACAACGATATGACCGTTCGGGAGAACACGTACCTTCGCGGAGCACTTCTGGGCTATACCAGAAAGTTCATGGATGAAAAATACGACGAGATCATCCGGTTTGCGGAGCTGGAGGAGTTTCAGGATCATGCGTTCAAGCAGCTCTCCTCCGGCATGAAATCCCGTCTGGCCTTTTCCATTGCCTGCCTGGTGCATCCGGATATCCTGATTCTGGACGAGGTGCTGTCGGTGGGAGACGGCGCCTTCCGCAAGAAATCCGGTGATAAAATGCAGGAGATCATTCAGGGGGGCGTGACGGCGATTCTGGTGTCGCACGTGATGCCGCAGGTGCGCGAGCTGTGCACGCGCATTCTCTGGCTCGACCACGGCAGTCAGGTCTGCTACTCCGGGGATGTGCAGGAAACCTGCGATGCCTATGAGTGGTTCCTGTCGCAGAAAAAGAAAACGCCGCCCAAAAATGAGAAGGAGCTGCATGAGATGGCTTCCCGCTGGAGAAAGAAGCAGGCGGGCGCTGCAGCAGAGGGGAAAAAGTGAATCGGATGACAGAGGAAACAAACGATGCTGTTCTGCAGGAGGATCTGAACCGGGTTGCGGACGATCCGATGCTGAGGGAGGCGCTGAAGGGTAAGAAAATTCTGGTTACCGGTGCGACGGGGCTGGTGGGCTCGTGGCTTCTGCGGGCGCTTGCCTGCATGAACCGAAGAGCCGACAACGGCATGCAGCTGTACGGTGTCATCCGCAGCGAGGAAAAGGCGCGGGCCATCTACGGGGACGCCGTGATGGCTCGCAGCGATATCCGGTTCCTCCGGGCGGATTTGTCCTCTGCGGATGCAGAGAAGGCCTTGCTGCAGGTGCTTTCGGAGGCGGATGACCGCGCTCCCATCCTGGATCTTGTGATTCACGGCGCTGCGGTGACGGCATCGAAGACCATGGTGGAGAAGCCGGTGGAAACCATTCTGACGGCCATTGAGGGAACGCACCGGATGCTCGCGCTGGCAAAGAGCGCGGGAGCGAAGCGCTTTGTTTACCTTTCCAGCATGGAAATGTACGGCAATCTTGCGGCCGGAACCGGGCAGGAGAGTCTGACGGATACGCGTGCGAGTGAGGGACGCCTTGGCTATCTGAACCTTATGGATGTACGCACGAATTATCCGGAGAGCAAGCGGATGTGTGAGAACCTGTGCATCGGCTTTGGACACGAGTACGGCCTCGAGGTGATGATTGCCCGTCTGTCGCAGACGTTCGGTGCGGGGATACTCCCGTGGGAGGGCCGTGTTTTTGCCCAGTTTGCAAGAAGCGCCATGCAGGGCAAGGATATCGTGCTGCACACGAAGGGCCTTTCCGAGGGCAATTACTGCTATACAAGAGACAGCGTCCGGGGAATTCTGACCATTGCGGTCAACGGAACGGCGGGAGAAGCCTATAACGTTTCCAATGAGCGGACGCACACGACCATCGCCGGAATGGCAGAGCTGGTGGCACAGAAGCTGGCCGGCGGCAGAATCCGGGTGGTCTATGATATTCCGGAGACGAATACCTATGGATATGCAGCGGACACAAAGCTCTTCCTGGATGCATCCAGGCTGCGCAGCCTTGGCTGGGAGCCGGAGGTGGATCTGGAGGAAATGTACCGCCGCATGATGTCCTCCATGGAATATACGGAGCAAGGAGAAACTGCGCATGAGGCATAAAAAGGCCGGAGAGAAGCGTCCTTTGCGCGTTGCCATGATCGGGCAGAAGCGCGTTCCCTCCAGAGAGGGCGGCGTAGAGGTCGTCGTATGGGAGCTTGCGACCAGAATGCGGGATCTTGGCCTGGAGGTGGACTGCTACAACCGGTCCGGCTACCGCATCGTACCCAGTAAAAATTATGAACACATCGACGGCAGGAGAGGATGGTTTCAGGACGGAATCCGCATCCTTACCATTCCTACGGTCCGAAACGGCAAGCTCAATGCCATTGTCTATTCTGTGTTCGCGACGCTGCGCGCGCTGTTCGGCCGTTATGATGTGATCCATTTCCACGCGGAGGGACCGTGCCTTATGTGCTGGCTCCCGAAGCTGCTTGGCATTCGGGTCATCGCCACCATCCATGGTCTGGACTGGCAGCGTGCCAAATGGGGACATTTTGCCTCCCATATGCTGAAGGCAGGGGAGCGGATGGCGGCCAGGCATGCGGACGAGGTCATTGTTCTCTCGGAAAACCTCCAGGAGTATTTCCGAAAGGAGTATGGGAGGGAAACGCATTATATCCCGAACGGCATCGAACGTCCCACTGTGCATGACGCTGACCTCATCACGAAGCGCTGGGGACTGACGAAGGATTCCTACATCATGACGCTGTGCCGGATTGTGCCGGAGAAGGGGCTGCACTACCTTTTGAAGGCCTATGAGAACGTACAGACGGATAAGCGGCTTCTCCTGGCAGGAGGTCCCTCCAATGCCGTCGAGTACTATGAGGAGATCGAGGAGCTGGCGGCAAAAGACGACCGGGTGATTCTGGCCGGCCTTGTAGAGGGCGATACGCTGGCGGAGCTCTTGTCCAACGCCTATCTGTTCGCGTTGCCTTCGGATGTGGAGGGTATGTCGGTCAGCCTTCTCGAAGCGATGAGCTACGGGAACTGCTGTCTGGTCTCCGACATTAAGGAGAGCACGGAGGTCGTAGAGGACCATGCACCGGTATTCCGGAAGGGGGATACAAAGGACCTGCAGCGCGTATTGCAGGAGCTGACGGACCATCCGGAGCAGGTGGCGGGGTACCGGGAAGGGGCTTCCGATTTTATCTGCGGCAAGTACAACTGGGATGAGGTAGTGCAGAGGACGCTGGAGTTATACCGAGGCGAACCTCGATAAGACAGGAAAAATTAAGCATCTGTTGTGAGTTTTCAGAGGGAGAGGTGTATGAGTAACAGGAAAGGAATACTGCCGGCTGCAGTGAAGGCAGCGGCAGCATCGCTTATGCTGTGCGCAGGCCTGCTGATTGCCGGAACGGCACAGTCTGCTGCCTGCGGGGGCAATCATTTTGCGGCTGCAGTCGGTGCACTGCAGGTCGAGGCTGCAGAAGCGTATACGGTGACGAATACGGCAGCTGTGATTCAGGGAAACAATGTGGTGGTTACGGCAACAGCCTCCTCCATTCCGAGCTCGGATGACGGGGTGTATCACCTGCTGGCCAGCAGCGTGAATCAGGCAGACAATGCCGGAACCGAGGTGGCGGTATCCCAGGCCGGGGCGGCAGCAACCTTTGTTTTTCCTTTGAACAGGAATACGGCCTCCTCCAATCTCAGCAGAAAGTTCACCGTCTGCGTGAAACGGGGCGGCGCATATACGGCAGTGTCCAATCCGATTTACGTTCAGAATCCGGAGGCGGTTGCGGCGCATACAAGCGCCAGAAGAGACCACGGCAAGAAGGGGCTTCTCCCGGAGTCCACGCTCCTGCACCGGGGGACGCTGAAGGCGGCCGGCATCCAGCAGATCACCTACAACGTTCTGGTGGGCGACATCCTTTCCGGCACAGGAATCACATATAACTACAACGGAAAGACCTACACCTTCAGCCAGGCTGCAGTCGGACAGCTGGACAACCTGGTCCCTTTGATGAACGGTCAGGGCATTCAGGTGACGCTGATCCTGCTGAACAACTGGAAGGCAGGCGGCACCTACGTGCATCCTTTGGCGAGGGACAACTCGTCACAGAACTATTACGCCTTCAATACGGTGGACCAGGCAGCCGTGGAGAAGCTGGAGGCACTTGCTTCCTTCCTGGGGCAGCGCTTCTCCGGGACGGGGCACGGAACCGTCGACAACTGGGTGGTCGGAAATGAGATCAACGCCAGATCTCCCTGGCACTATATGTCGGCCAGCGCCGGCATCAATGTCTTCACGGCAGAGTATGCCAAGGCCTTCCGTATTTTCTACAACGGTCTGAAATCCGAGAATGCGAACTGCCGCGTGTACACCTGTGTGGACAACGAGTATGCGGCAGCAGATTCCTCTCTCCATTATGCCGGACAGGCGTGGCTGGCGCTCTTTAACGAGCAGATCCGCTCAACCGGCAATATCGGCTGGGATGTGGCAGTGCATCCGTATGACTATCCTCTGTATGATCCGCTGGTGTGGCTCCAGCCCGTAAAGTACCCGGACAAGGTCAACCACACGCAGAGCTCGCCGTACATCACGATGGCGAACATCGAGATCTTTACCGATTTCATGTGCACGCCGGCGATGCTGGCTCCCAACGGACAGGTCCGCAGCATCATCTGCTCCGAGCAGGGATACGTCAGCACTGCGTCGGAGGATTATCAGGCGGCGGCTGTTGTCTATGCCTATACGCAGGCGCTGAACAACCAGCACATCGATGCCTTTATCCTGGCCCGGGAGACGGACCATCAGGTGGAGATTGCACAGGGACTGGCAACCGGCATACGCAACATCAACGGAACCGCCAAGAAGGCACTGACATGGTACATTACGGCAGAAAGCGGAGAGACGCAGACCGCAGCCTCCGCCGTCATCGGTGTTCCGATTGCATCGCTCATGACGCCGAGATAAATGATTGAAATGGATTGAGACAAATGGACGGAGACGAAAGAGCCGCAGGAGTTTATACTCCTGCGGCTCTTTTTGGCTGGCGTGTGTCATAAATGCGGTTACAGTATATTCGCCGGCCAAACGCCGGGACCTGTCGCGGCCGGCGCCTGTATAGCGCAGCAAGCGGTTACAGCGGGTTAGGCATTTCTGCGGCTGACAACCACAAACCGGTCCTTGAAGGTGACGGTGTCGTATTCCTCCGGATCGGGGTCCATGGCCTGCGCCTGAGCCTTGGTGAGCACAAAGATATCATCCGCATAGGTTTCTTCGGTCAGAGCGGAGAGTGCGTCCTCGCTGACGGGCAGTCCGTAGATGAAATGACCGAAGGAGGAGGCAACGCGGAATTCCGCCTCCGGATCCTTATAGACGACGGTGTCGCGGAAGGTCTGCGGATCATAGCCGGTGTAATACAGCGTCAGCATAAAGGGAGAGGCGACCAGATCGTAGGTGGAATATACGGTGGAGGATTTGCCCTCCGCCTCCTTTTCGCAGGCAAGCCGGTCGGCCAGGACCATGGCATCGCCGTAGCCCGGCATGAAATCCGTCGCGGCAACCTCGTTGTAGGTTCCTCCGTAATAGTCCTTGGCAAAGGAGGCAAAGCCGACCAGAAAGAGCATGAGAGGAAGCACGGCAAGGAGCTTGCCGGGAATGCGCCGGGGAATTTCGCGGAGTGTCAGATACAGCCAGCGAAAGCCCATCACCATGCAGTAGACAAGCGGCAGGAACAGGAGCACCTCGCGGTTGATGTCCTGCTGAATGAACAGGGAGAACAGGAGCGCAGCGGCCAGCTCTGCGAGCATGATGCAGTGAACGATATGATCTTTGGCTGTGCGGATGCAGACAACTGCGCCGGCCAGTGTGACCGGCCAGGTAAAGCAGTACAGCGTCCAGTAGCCGGGCATCGCGTTCCAGGAAACCTCGCCGTCGAGTCCGATGGTGAGCGTGCGCACGAGCTCCTTTGCATTGTGCAGGAGCGAAGCCGGGAGCGTTTGGTCAAAGGACACGAAGACCGAGCCGAAGTGGCTGGACGTAAATTTCGGGAAGGAGATCCAGCTCGCCGCAATCTCCGGGAAGCCCAGGAAGTTTACGGCGTAGAACAGAGCCAGGGGAAGGCAGGCCGCAAGGAAAACAGCAAAGCACCCGGCCAGCTGCGGCCAGGAGATGCGCCTTTGCAGCAGGAGATATACGCAGGAGAATAGGAGCGTCAGCGGGATCACCACATTGGCGGAGCCATAGGAATACAGGCAGACGCCGAAAAAGAAGGCGGCCAGCAGGTAGCGCCGGGTCTGCCGCTTGTGATCGGTGCAAAGGACCGCGCGGATCAGGAGGAAGGTGGCCAGCGCCTGCCAGAAGGGCATGGTGTTGGAATCCAGGCTCCACCGGGAGAGGATGATGTGCCAGGGCGTCAGCGCGAAAATAAGAAGCCCTGCAAGGGACGTCCGCTCGCCAAAGCCCTTCCGCAGCAGCAGATAGAACAGAAGGAGCGTTACGGTGCCGAGAAACGCAGGTACGATGCGTATGGACCAGATGCCGGAGCCGAACAGAAGCGTGGTGATGACATTCAGATAGATCATGATCGGGCTTCCGCCGCCGGATCCCCAGGTGATGGGGTATACCGGCCAGTGAAAGCCGTTGCGGTCCATGCCGGTGGTTGCCAGACAGAAGGCTTCGTAGCCGATGGAGGCTTCATCCTGCTGCAGGCCGTCCGGAAGTCCCGTGAGATTCCAGATGCGCAGGAATCCGCCAAAGCAAAGAATCAGCACCAGGAGCACATGAAAGGAACGCGAAGAGAGCTTCGCCCTGCCGGGGCCGGCCGCTGCGCCGGATGCGCTGCCCCGGGAATGCGGGCGCCCGGTCAGGAAAAGAGCGGCGGCAGCCAGACAGATTTCCAGAAATGCAGCCAGCAGATTGTAGTAATCGATGATTCTCATAAAATCCCCCACGATATCGGTTGATATTTCTTTTGACCCAGACGTCATTCTATCATACATTAAGAAGATGCTGATGACAGCGTTTGGATCCGGCCGGTCGGCGGACCCGGAGACAAGGGCGTTTGCGGCGACAGCACAGGAAGGCATAAGAGAGGAAGGACGAATGCAGACACACGAAATGTACATGATCCAGGAGGACGGCACAGCCGTTTCGTTTCTGACAGAGGCTGAGGCGTATTCGGGCGTTTCACGCATCGCGGACAAGGTGATTGCGGATGCGGAGCGGGTGACCGGAACGCGGCCGACACATTTGAAAAGCGCAGAAGAATGGCAGACGGGCCCGGTGATTCTGGCGGCCACACTGGGACACAGCCCTTTGACCGAGCGCCTGGTGCAGGAGGGACGGCTTTCGGAGGGCCTTGTGCAGGAGCTGTCCGGGAAGAGAGAAAGCTATCTGCGGATGTATCTTCCGGGCTCTGCACCAGCAGATGATATCTTCCTGATTCTCGGAAGTGACAAGAGAGGAACGATTTACGGCCTGTTCTCGCTGTCAGAGGCGATGGGCGTCTCGCCGCTGTCCTACTGGGGAGATGCTCCCATCCGGACGCAGAAGAATTTTCGCCTGGATGAAGCCTTAAACGGCATGTCCAAGGAGCCTTCCGTCCGGTACCGCGGCTTTTTCATCAACGACGAATGGCCGGCCTTCGGAACCTGGTGCACGGAGCACTTCGGCGGCTTTAATGCCTCCATGTACGACTGCGTATTTGAGCTGCTGCTGCGCCTTCGCGGCAATTACCTGTGGCCGGCCATGTGGACCAGCTCCTTCCCGCTGGACGGACCCGGTCCCGCGGACATGGATCTGGCGGATGAGTACGGCGTCATCTGGAGCTTTTCGCATCATGAGCCGTGCCTTCGCGCCAGCGAGGAGTGGGACAAGGTCCGCGGAGAAGACTCTGTATACGGAAATGCCTGGGATTTCCGGGTGAACCGGGAGGGACTCCTGCGCTACTGGCAGGATGCGCTGAATGCGCGCGGCAGCTATGAGAATATGATCACCATCGGCATGCGCGGCGAGCGGGATTCTGCACTTCTGGGAGAGAACAGCCCTGCGGCAGACAACATCCGCCTCCTGAAGGAAATCATTTCCGCCCAGCGGGCACTGATCCGCGACGGAAAAGCAAGCGGCAGCATCCGCCCGGAAACGCGCGAAATGCTGGCAGTCTATAAGGAGGTTGAGGGATACTATTACGGAGCAGACGGTGCGGCCGGCCTCTACGACTGGGAGGGACTGGACGGCGTCATCTGCATGCTCAGCGATGACAACTTCGGACATCTGCGCGCGCTGCCGGACGAAGCCATGCGCCGACACAGGGGCGGCTACGGCATGTATTATCACCTGGATTATCACGGAGGACCGGTTTCCTATGAGTGGGTGGACTCGACGCCGTTTTCCCAGATCTGGGAGCAGATGTGCGAGGCATATGAGCACGGCGTGCAGGAGCTCTGGATTGTCAATGTCGGCGATCTGAAATTCCATGAGGTGACGCTGCGCTATTTCATGGACCTGGCCTTTGATTATGAGAAATGGGGCAAGAGCAATCTGCGAAGCTATAGGGAGTATCCCCGCATGCTTGCGGAAGAGCTTCTGCCGGATGGGGCTCCGTCAGAGGGCTGCTCCGGAGAACCTGCGGACGGCAAAAAGCCGGCGGAGACGGCGCTTACGGAGGCGGCCGCGCATGTACTGGAGGAGTACATTCAGCTGGCGTCCCTGCGGCGGCCGGAATCGCTGCATCCGGAGGTCTTTCACCCCTGCCATGCACTGGAAACCGACCGGCTGCTGGAAAGAGCCAAGAAGCTGGCAGCTGTCAATGAGGAAACGCTGCACCGGTTAGAGGCAGCACCGGCCTTTGACGGCTACTACAGCATGATCGGATGGCCCTGCAGGGCAGTCACCAATCTCCTGCAGCTGCATCTGTATGCCGGCAAAAATCACCATTATGCCGCCCAGGGCCGGCCGGAGGCCAACCGCTTTGCCGACCTTGCCGAGCAGTGCCTTACAAGGGACCGGGAGCTTGCCGGGGAGTGGGCCGCCTTCCTTGACGGAAAATGGAAGGGAATGGAGCTGGCACACCATATCGGCTTCACCAAGTGGAATGATTTCGGACGGCAGAACCCGGTCATCATGAGAATTCAGCCGCAGGATACGCCCATTTTATCGGTGTCGAGAGCGGATGCCGAAGAGACCTGCGTTCGGGATTATGACGGACCGGGACAGATCCTTGCAGAGGATTTCTGCTATGCGGGCAATGACTCGTTTTACCTGGAGCTTTCGAACAACGGAAGCGGCGAGCTGCACTTCCGAACGAGCGTAACGGCCGATGCGCAGAATGCGGCTGCAGGCAGTGAGGAATGCACGAAATGCATTGCCACAGATGCGGCGGCAAAGGCCGGCGAATCCGACGCGGAAGGGTGCCCCGAATGGCTTGTCCTCCTGCCGCAGGAGGGCGTTTTGCAGACAGGCGAGCTCTGCAGAATGCAGATCTGCGTCAAACGAGAGTATCTTCCGGCAGCCTCTGCTTCCTGCACACTTACCATTGCGGGCAGTGATGAGACCAGAACGCAGGTGCGGATCTGCGCCAGGTTGGAGAAGGCTGCGTACCCGGGAGTCGGGCGGCAGGGGATTTTGGTCCTTCGGCCGGAGGATTTTGCGGGGACATCCTGGCAGGTGCTGCCTTTCTATGGTAAGCACGGCTCCGGCCTGAAGACGCCGGCAAAGAGGAATGAGCCTGCAGCCTGCATGCTGGATGTACCGGCGGAGGGAAATTATGTTCTGAAGTTTCATCTGGCACCGCTCAATCCGACAGGATTTGAGAAGCCGCAGACCTTCGGAGTAAAGGCGGAAGGCGCAGAACCGGTGAAAGTTACCGCCGCAGAGGCGTCGCGGACGATCGGATTTTGCTCCAACGAGGCATGGAGCCGGGCTGTGCTGGATCAGGAGCGAGTGGCTGTGACCGTTCTTCCTCTGAAGGCCGGCAGACAGAGCCTGGAGCTGCTCTCGGGCGAAGAGGGAATCATTCTGGAGAAGCTGGAAATCTATCCGGAGGGAGTGACGCCGGATTCTGCGTATCTGGGGTGGTGAAGTGTGGCTATTCAGAGCCAAGCAAATTTGCACATCTGTTGTTACAGTACACTCGCCAGCCAAACGACAGGGTGGCGGAGAATGTCCGGGTCCAGGGCCTTGCGAGGCCTCGGTGCTTGCGAGCGTCTTATGCGAGCTTAGCACCGCTAGGTCCGAGGATGGAGCACGTTTTTGCCGAGTGGCCCAACGGGCCATCTCGTAGCTGACGAAGTCAGCGTAGCGTCCCAGGACCGGACAACTCCGCCAGGACCCGTCGTGGCTGGCGTTGAGCAGATACAATAGATATAGAGATAAGGGTGCCCGACGGGCATGGAAAGGAAGCTATGAAGATAATACTGGCATCGAGATCACCGCGCCGCGTGCAGATTCTGAAGCAGATCGGCATAGAGGCAGAGGTGCAGCCGAGCACGCTGCCGGAGGTGGTGTCCTCCAGCTCGCCCAGAGAGGTGGTGCGTCTGCTGTCCTTGCAGAAGGCACGCGATGTTGCGGCCAGGCAGGAGGAACCGGCCGTTGTCATCGGCGCGGACACGGTGGTTGCTGCAGACGGAAGAATTCTGGGCAAGCCCAAGAGCCACGAGGCAGCGTATATCATGATCCGGAAGCTGCAGGGGCAGACGCACCAGGTATATACCGGTGTCACGGTCATATGCGGCGAGAACACCGTTTCCTTTGTGGAATGCACGCAGGTCACCGTGGCGGCGATGACGGAAGAGGAGATGCGCTCGTATGCAGACTCTTCAGAACCGATGGACAAGGCAGGAGGATACGGCATCCAGGGCCTCTTCGGACGGTATATCACGCGGATCGAGGGCGACTACAACAATGTTGTGGGGCTGCCGGCGGCGCATCTGTATCAGGTGCTCCGGGAGATGGGAGCCTGCTAAGCGACAGGGTGGCGGATGAATGTGGACAACACCGCCAGGACCCGTCGCTCAGCAGGGGCCTACAGGTCGTGCCGGACAGGCTTCCTTTTCTCATAGGTAACGTAGCTGCGGAACCCGCATTCGGACAGAAGCGCGGCCGCGCGGTCAAATCCGAAGGCAACGGCAGCCGGCGTGTGGGCATCGGAGCCGATGGTGACAAGGCGGCCGCCCAGTTCATAATAGCGTTTCAGAATGGCTTTTCCGGGATTGGTCTCGGGAAAGCCTTTTTTGAGCGGAGACGTGTTGAGCTCCAGTGCCTTCTGGTGCCGGATGAGCTCCTCCAGAATGGGGTCAATGAGGTCTGCATACTGCCGGTAATACCAGTCGGAGGTCCGCTCCGTGCAGGAGCCGTCGGCACGCCTCGGACCGCAGCGCAGGATGTAGTCGAGATGGCCGTAGCTGTCAAAGAGATTCCGGGAGCAGAAGGCGCGGACGTTCTGCAGAGCGGCTTCAAAATAATTGCGGTAGGGGTCCCATTCGTCGGACGCCGAGGAAGGTTTATCAAAAAAGCTGGAAAAATATGGATCCATGCCATTCTGCGCGGAGTGCGTGGAGCCGATGACAAAGTCAAAATCCGGATGGGCATGAATATAATCCGTCAGCTCCGCGGCATAAGAGACATTCAGCCCCAGCTCCAGGCCGAAGAACAGGGAAATCCGGTCGGCATAGCGCTGTTTGCATTGCAGATAGGCTTCCCGGTATGCGGAATAATCGATGCGGAAGTCGGATTCCGGATCGTCCGCAGGCGCGTTTCGGTAAGGGGAATCCAGATCAACGTGCTCGGTGAAGCAAAGCGCGGTGAGCCCGGCATCGATGCCTGCCCGGATCTGCACCTCCATGGGTGCATCGGAGTCGGCGGAAAAGGCGGTGTGGAGATGGTAATCGGATAGAATCGGCATGGGAGTCTCCTTCTTGTCTATGGCCGGCCAAGCGACAGGGTAGCGGAGAATGTCCGGTCCAGGGGCCTTGCGAGGCCTCGGTGCTTGCAAGCGTTTTATGCGAGCTTAGCACCGCTAGGTCCTCGCACGGAGTGAGAACGTCCCCAGGACGGACAACTCCGCCAGGACCCGTCGCTGGCTGGCGTCTACACAGTAATGCGGAGCAGTCCGTCTCTGTGGTTTTGCGAGGGGACCACTTGAAATTGTCGAGTTCTGCTAGTATTATATAAGCGCTGATAAAAAATTGACAAACTTAAAGGGGAGTCAATCAAACAGATTATCTCAGGAGGATACAGAGATGGCAGTAAAAGTTGCAATTAATGGATTTGGCCGCATTGGTCGTCTGGCTTTCCGTCAGATGTTCGGAGCAGAGGGATTTGAGATCGTTGCAATCAACGACCTGACCTCTCCTAAGATGCTTGCTCACCTGCTTAAGTATGATTCCACACAGGGCAGATATGCTCTTTGCGATAAGGTTGAGGCCGGCGAGGATTACATCTCCGTTGATGGCAAGAAGATTACGATCTATGCAAAGGCTAACGCAGCTGAGCTGCCTTGGGGCGAGCTTGGCGTTGACGTAGTTCTGGAGTGCACAGGCTTCTATACCTCCAAGGCAAAGGCACAGGCTCACATCGATGCTGGTGCTAAGCACGTTGTTATTTCCGCTCCTGCAGGAAATGACCTTCCTACCATCGTATACAACGTTAACCACCAGGGCCTGACTGCAGATGACAAGATCATCTCCGCAGCTTCCTGCACCACCAACTGCCTTGCTCCTATGGCAAAGGCTCTGAATGACCTGGCTCCCATCAAGTCCGGCATTATGTGCACCATCCACGCTTACACCGGCGATCAGATGACTCTGGACGGCCCGCAGAGAAAGGGCGATCTGAGAAGATCCCGCGCAGCTGCTGTCAACATCGTTCCGAACAGCACCGGCGCTGCAAAGGCTATCGGCCTTGTTATCCCTGAGCTGAACGGCAAGCTGATCGGCTCTGCACAGCGTGTTCCTACACCTACAGGCTCCACCACCATCCTTACTGCAGTTGTTGAGGGTGAGGTTACCAAGGATCAGATCAATGCAGCAATGAAGGCAGCTTCCACTGAGTCCTTCGGCTACAACGAGGATGAGATCGTTTCCAGCGATATCGTCGGCATGACCTATGGCTCTCTGTTCGATGCTACACAGACCATGGTTCTTCCTCTGGACAACGGAACCACTGAGGTTCAGGTTGTTTCCTGGTATGACAACGAGAACTCCTACACCAGCCAGATGGTTCGTACCATCAAGCACTTCGGCTCTCTGCTGAACAAGTAATTCTGCTTGCCCGGCGAGACGGCCGCATGAGCAGAAGACGCTGCGCGGCAGCGGTTTTGCACATGTGCGCGGAATAGTTAGGATATGGAACTGACAACCGAGGCCCGGGCCCTTGAGGCCTGGACCTCGGTTTTGTCATAGAACAAAGGAGGCCATTATGGCAGCACTGAACAAGAAAACGGTTGAGGATTTCAACGCAGCAGGAAGAAGAGTCCTGGTAAGATGCGATTTCAATGTACCGCTTAAGGAAGGCAAGATCACGGATGAGACTCGTATCGTAGCTGCTCTTCCTACCATCAACAAGCTCATTGAGGAAGGCGCAAAGGTTATCCTCTGCTCCCACCTTGGCAAGGTTAAGAACGGACCGAACGAGGGAGAGTCCCTTGCACCGGTTGCAGCACGTCTGTCGGAGAAGCTTGGCAAGGAAGTGAAGTTCATTGCCGATTACAATGTTACCGGCCAGGCAGCAACCGATGCAGTTGCAGCAATGAAGGACGGCGATGTTGTTCTTCTTCAGAACACGCGTTTCCGCGGCAAGGAAGAGACCAAGCCGCAGGATGCCGGTGAGGGATTTGCCAAGGAGCTGGCAGATCTGGCAGATGACTATGTATGCGATGCGTTTGGCTCTGCTCACAGAGCACACGCTTCGGTTGCAGTTGTTACCAAGTACATCCGCGAGAAGGGCGGCACCTGCGCAGTTGGATATCTGATGCAGAAGGAGATTAAGTTCCTCGGCAATGCAGTAGAGGATCCGGTTCGTCCGTTCGTTGCAATTCTGGGCGGCGCAAAGGTTGCAGATAAGCTGAGCGTTATTTCCAACCTGCTGGAGAAGTGCGATACGCTGATCATCGGCGGCGGCATGGCATTTACCTTTGCGAAGGCACAGGGATATGAGATCGGCGCCTCCCTTTGCGATGATACGAAGCTGGATTACTGCAAGGAGATGCTGGAGAAGGCAGAGAAGCTCGGCAAGAAGCTCCTGCTCCCGGTAGATGCTGTTGTGACGGATCACTTCCCGGATCCGATTGACGACGCTACCATTGCAACCGAGACCGTTGATATCGACAAGATTCCTGCAGACAAGCTGGGAATGGATATCGGACCGAAGACCGTTGCTCTTTACACCGAGGCAGTAGCATCCGCAAAGACCGTTGTCTGGAACGGACCGATGGGCGTATTCGAGAATCCGGTTCTGGCAGCAGGAACCAAAGAGGTTGCAAAGGCTCTGGCGGATACCGATGCTACGACCATCATCGGCGGCGGCGATTCTGCAGCTGCTGTAAATCAGCTCGGCTATGCCGATAAGATGAGCCACATTTCCACCGGCGGCGGAGCTTCTCTGGAGTTCCTGGAAGGCAAGGAGCTGCCTGGCGTATACGCTGCAGATGATAAATGATAACGTGAGTGCATAAGATTGCACAGAGGGAGCTTCGCCTGTGCGGAACTCCCTTGTGCTATACGCAGTCGGACTGCGGAATGGAGAGGGAAAATTATGGCACGTAAGAAGATTATTGCAGGCAACTGGAAGATGAATAAGACACCCAGCGAGGCAAGGGAGCTGGTTGCTCTCTTAAAGCCGCTCGTAGACAATCCGGACGTAGATGTTGTATATTGCGTTCCCGCAATTGACATCGTACCGGTTGCAGAGGCAATTCAGGGAACCAATGTGCAGCTGGGCGCTGAGAACATTTCCGATCAGGACAAGGGCGCTTACACCGGAGAGATTTCTGCAGCAATGCTGCTGGATGCCGGCGTGAAGTACGTCATCATCGGACATTCGGAGAGAAGACAGTACTACGGTGAGGACGATGCATTCCTGAACCGCAAGGTTCTCAAGGCACTTGAGAACGGACTGGCACCGATCCTGTGCTGCGGCGAGACCCTGGAGCAGCGCGAAGCCGGTGTTACGCTTGACTGGATCCGCCTTCAGATCAAGTCCGATCTGCAGGGAGTAACGGCAGAGCAGGCTGCAGGACTTGTTATTGCGTACGAGCCGATCTGGGCAATCGGAACCGGCAAGACTGCAACTGCGGATCAGGCGGAAGAGGTTTGCGCAGCCATTCGTGAGACCATCGCTTCCATTTACGATACCGACACAGCAGAGAAGATCCGCATTCAGTACGGCGGCTCCATGAACGCAGGCAACTGCAAGGAGCTTCTGGCTAAGCCGGATATCGACGGCGGACTGATCGGCGGAGCCGCTCTCAAGGCGGATTTCGGCGAGATCGTCAACTACAACAAGTAA
>CAVJLL010000033.1:0-26909 GCA_963650385.1 Clostridium sp. CAG:508
TGGCTGGCGAATGTACTGTTACATTTGAACTTGCCTGCAAGCAGGCAATTCGCGTTGAAATATGGCAGGTGCTAAACAGATAGGATATAATGAACCGTACGTGAATCCGCACCCCGGATTCCGAAACAGTGTACAAAGCGCTGAGGTTATGGAGACTTGCCGCTGTACAACAGCGGCATAGGAGGTAAGAGTGATCGAAGCGGTGATTCCGATCTATAAGCCGGATCGCAGGCTCCTTCAGATACTGGATCTTCTGTCACGGCAGACGGTTCCGTTAGACACGATTCATCTGATCAATACGGGGGAGGACCTCCTGGCAGCGGCATTGAAGGACTGGAACCTGACGGAGAGTGAATTCCTTGCACGCTGGCCCAAGGTGATTCTGACCCACATAAGGCCGGAGGAATTCGATCACGGCGGGACCAGAAACGCCGGATTCGGCAGCTGCAGCCGGGCGGATTATATCCTGACGATGACGCAGGATGCGCTGCCGGCGGATGAGAGACTGGTTGAGGAGCTGCTCAAACCGTTTGGTTCTGATCCGATGCTGGCGGTCACGTATGCCAGGCAGCTGGCCAATCCCGGAGCCCAGGCCGAGGAGCGTATGTCCCGGATGTTCAACTACCCGGAGGCTTCGCTGGTCAAATCGCAGGAGGATGTGAAGCGCCTGGGGATCAAGACCTATTTTTGCTCCGATGTGTGCGCAATGTATCGAAAGAGTACGTGGGATGCCATGGGCGGCTTTCCGGAGCCTGTTGTTTTCAATGAAGACATGATCTATGCCGGACATGCGCTGCAGGCGGGATATCGGATCTGCTATGCGGCGCAGGCGATGGTGTACCATTCCCACACATATACTGCAATGCAGCAGTTCCGCCGCAATTTTGATCTGGGGGCATCTCAGACGATGCATCCGGAGGTGTTCGGCGGCGTTTCCTCCGAGGGCGAGGGCGTGCAGTATGTAAGAGCGGTATCCCGTCAGCTGCTGAAGGAAGGACGGACCTGGCAGATTCCGGCATTCGGCTTCCGGTGTGCGGCAAGACTCCTTGGTTACCGGATGGGACGCAGGTATCAGAAGCTGCCGGAGAATGTCATTATATGGTGCTCTTCCAATCGGCAGTTCTGGAAGAAATCACAGGAAGAATCATAGAAAGAGGGCCCGCCGGGCGGGCAGATGGAGAAGAATATGTGCGGAATT
The DNA here is from genome assembly GCA_963650385.1 of Clostridium sp. CAG:508. Taxonomy (GTDB): domain Bacteria; phylum Bacillota; class Clostridia; order Lachnospirales; family Lachnospiraceae; genus CAG-791. Next base: position 1,199 of record CAVJLL010000033.1, read on the forward strand.
GTTGGATATGTAGGGAAAAAGCAGGCAGCTCCGATTCTGCTGGACGGCCTGTCTAAGCTGGAATACAGAGGCTATGATTCTGCCGGACTGGCGGTTCGCGACGGCAGCAAGCCGTTTGAGATTGTAAAGGCGAAGGGACGCCTTAAGGTCCTCGCCGAGAAGACCAACAACGGACTTTCGGTGCAGGGCGGCTGCGGAATCGGTCACACCCGGTGGGCAACGCATGGGGAACCGAGCGAAAACAACGCGCACCCGCACATCAGCAATGACGGAACGGTTGTGGGCGTGCACAACGGCATCATCGAGAACTACCAGGAAGTCAAGACCAAGCTGGAACGGAATGGCTATCATTTTTATTCTGGCACGGATACGGAAATTGTGATCAACCTGATCGAATTTTATATGAAGAAGTACGATCTGGGCCCGATTCATGCCATTACGCACATGATGATGCGCGTCCGCGGAACCTATGCGCTTGCAATTATGTTCCAGGCATATCCGGGGCAGATTTATGTTGCCAGGAAGGATGCGCCGATGATCATCGGCACCGGAAAGGGAGAAACGTTCCTCGCATCGGACGTGCCGGCGATTCTCAAGTACACAAGAGACGTGTATTACATTGATAATCTGGAGGTCGGTGTTCTCGAAGCGGATAAGATTTCGTTCTACAACCTTGATCAGGAAGAGATCTCCAAGGAGCTGGTGCATGTGGAGATGGATGCTGAGGCCGCGGAAAAGGGAGGATATCCTCACTTTATGCTGAAGGAGATCCACGAGCAGCCCAAGGCAGTACGGGATACGATTGCCTCGGTTATCAATGAGCAGGGTGAGCTGGATCTGTCCAAAACCGGACTGACGCAGGAGCAGCTGAAGGCGCTCGAGCATATATGCATCATCGGCTGCGGCTCCGCATATCATGTGGGCGTAGCCATTCAGTACGTGATCGAGGATATTGCAAGAGTTCCGGTGCGCATCGAGCTGGCTTCGGAATTCCGGTATCGGAATCCTCTTATTTCCCCGAACAGTCTGGCTGTTATTATCAGCCAGTCGGGAGAGACGGCAGATTCGCTGGCGGCCCTTCGGCTTGCGAAGGATAACGGCATGAAGACCATGGCCATCGTCAACGTGGTGGGATCCTCGATTGCAAGAGAAGCGGACTACGTCTTCTATACGCTGGCCGGACCGGAAATTGCCGTGGCTACCACCAAGGCGTACAGCACGCAGCTGATCGCAGGCTATGCCTTTGCACTGGAGCTGGCGGCAGCCAGAGGAGCCATTGATGCAGAGCGGAAGGCAGAGCTGGCAAAAGAAATTCAGGAGCTTCCGGAGAAGATCGAAAAGGTACTGGAGGATAAGGAACGAATTCAGTGGTTCGCAGCAAAGCGCAGCAATGCCCGTGATATTTTCTTCATCGGACGCGGCATTGATTATGCGATTTCGCTGGAGGGCTCCCTGAAGCTGAAGGAGATCAGCTACATTCATTCCGAGGCCTACGCAGCCGGAGAGCTTAAGCACGGCACGATTTCTCTTATTGAGAACGGCACGCTGACGGTCGGTGTGCTGACGCAGCCGGAGCTCTTCGAGAAGACCGTCAGCAACATGGTGGAGGTCAAGAGCCGCGGCGGATATCTGATGGGACTGACCACCTACGGCAATTACGGCATTGAAGATACTGCAGATTTTACGGTTTATATCCCGAAGACGGACCCGCATTTTGCAACCAGCGTTGCCATTGTACCGCTGCAGCTGCTGGCATACTATGTCAGCGTTTCCAAGGGACTGGATGTGGATAAGCCGCGCAACCTCGCCAAATCGGTGACGGTGGAATAAAGAAGGCGGGCATAGGATTCTGATATGGAACTGAGAGTAGACGGGGAAGGCGCAGACAGCTACGAGGAGGTCATGCTGATCTACAACGGGGCCCTGCGCCAGATGCAGACGAAGCTGAACATATTGAATGAAGAATTTCAGCACGTGCACAATTACAACCCGATTGAGCACATAAAGGCGAGACTGAAAACGCCGGAGAGCATCGTGAAAAAGCTCCGCCGTCACGGATATCCGTCGACGCTGGAGAATATGGTGAAGTACTGCAACGACATTGCCGGCGTTCGCGTGATCTGCGACTTTACCTCCGATATATATAAGATTGCGGATATGATCAGCAATCAAAGCGATATCCGCGTGCTGGCGATCAAGGATTACCTGGTCAGCCCCAAGCCGAGCGGCTACAAAAGCTATCACATGATAGTTACGGTACCGGTGTATCTGTCGGACCGCATTGTGGACACGAAGGTGGAAATCCAGATCCGCACCATTGCCATGGATTTCTGGGCCAGCCTTGAGCACAAGATTCAGTATAAATTTACGGGCGATGTACCGTCCTCCATCGCAGAGGAGCTGCTGGAGTGCGCTCATATGGTGTCCAATCTGGATGAAAAGATGCTGTCGCTGAACAATGAAATTCAGGAAATGAGCGCAGAGGATGCAAGAAAAAAGAAGGCGGCACAGTAGGCCGCCTTCTTTATCATGACAATGATTCATTCGGCACCCATCGCAAGGCTCTTCGAGCTTTGGCAGGTGCTGAACGGATGCGCAAAAAGAGGAGTGCCCGGAAGCCTTTCGGCCCCCGGGCTTATTATGAAAAAATCATCAAACTGTCGTTTGCTTTGATGGTTACAATATAACAGCTTAGTATGAACAAAATATGAACGAAGCATGAATATTTGTGAACATTACACAAAATCAAAGTAAAGAGAAGATGACTATACAACAAAATGACGAAGACACAGAACGGCCGTCTTCGTTGTAAAAGCGGAGGGATGATGTTATCATAAGCTCCGAATAATTACCTTGATTTTCTAACAGGACGCAGTCTGACGAAAAGGCCGGAGGGAATCAGTCCATGAGCGATACATTTATGCAGGAAGTACAGGAAGAAGAAAATTCCATAGAGGAGCTGGAGAAGCGGATTCAGCAGTCCACCGGTGTAGGAGAGGCGGTTGCCGATGATATGATTCGCGCCAATGAAGAGGCACAGGCGCTGGAGGTGGATACATTAAAGGACGCTGTGGCAGCTTATCAGAGGCAGATCGATGAGCTGAAGGAGCTCTATGCGAAGAACAGTGCGCTTGTGGAAGACATGCGCAAGATGAGCCTGGAGACGACCAAGGGCGTGCAGGATGTGATGAAGGCATCCGCACAGGCGCTGGCAGACAACGGCAAGGCCTTTCAGAATGTAGATTTTTCCGGTCTGCGTGACGATACCCGGGCAGCGCTGGATGAGAAAGTAAACGATCTGAACGACAAGCTGAATACATCCCTGACGGAAACACAGACCAAGCTTTCGGATCTGCTGCAGCAGTCGGATGATTTTGCGCACAAGGAGAACGTACGCGTATACCGCAATGTGCAGGCTGCAACCGAGCTTCTTCTGAAGAAGCAGACGGAAGAGATCAAGGATCTTCTGCCGGATAAGAATGCACCTGCAGCGGCGAAGGCGAACGGCGTGCAGATCGCGACGCTGATCCTCGCTGCGGCGTGTGCAATACTGGAAACGTTGGATGCATTCGGGGTCCTGAATCTCTTTCTTCATTGATTTGTATCCATGATTCTCCGTATATTGCACAATGAGAAAAAAACTGAATTTCTGTTCCTGACGACCTGCCTGATTGTACTGGTGTGCAGCCTGTTCTTCTGGCCGAATTATACGGGATCCGAGCAGGAAGACGACAACCTCTTTACCATTTATCTGAATGGGGAAGAGGTTGGTGTTGTTGGTACAGAAGAAGAGGCCGAGGAATATTACCGGACTGCACGTCGTGAGATTGCCGGAACCAGCAGCGACATGATCTTCATCGATGCGGACCTTCAGGTGGAGGGCCAGCGGGTTTCCTGGGGGACGACGGATTCGCGCGAGGATGTCATCGCACGGATGAAGTCGGTGCTGTCCACCTATGAGCTCTTCACACTGCAGCACTGCTATACGGTCAAGGTCGGCGAGTACGTGTTCAACATGGCCTCGGTGGATGACATCAAGCAGCTCCTGAACGATGTGCTGGAGAAGTACGATCCGGAAAAGGATTACATCGTCAATATTCTGTCCGATACCAGCCGCGAGGTGAACGCTCTGACGTACCAGGTTTTGACAACCGGCGAACAGGAGAAAAAGGAGGAGCAGCAGAACCAGCTTCCCACGGCAGGCATTGAGCAGGCCTTTTCCAAGCTTTTTGATGACGTGAAGCCGGCGGTCGGCATGGACTTTGAGGATTATGTGCTGGGCCTGCAGAGCATTGACTTCGGAGAGAAGATCGAGATTTCCGAGACCTACCTTCCGTCCAACCTGGTGGCAACACTGGAGGAAGCGGAGGCAGATGTCACCGGGGACGTTGCACGCAGCGCAACCTATGAGGTGAGCAGCGGCGATACGCTCTCGGGCATCGCGGAAAAATACGGACTCACCACCCAGCAGCTGGTGTCCATCAATTCCCTGTCCGGAACCGATGCGATCATTCGTCCGGGTGATGTCCTGAGCGTTACTGTTGCGGAGCCGAAGCTGACGGTGATCTATACCAATCAGGAATACTACGAAGAAGACTATACGGCAGAGACGATCTATAAGAAGAACGATGACTGGTACACCACCAAGTCGGAAGTGATTCAGGAGGGAAGTGCCGGTCACCGGCGTGTCATTGCACTGGTTAATTATCGCGACGATGCGGTACAGAGCCGCGAAATCGTGAAACAGGAAAACACGGTGGATGCGGTGCCGAAGATCATAGAGGTCGGGACCAAGAACCCTCCGACCTATATATGGCCGGTATATGGACGGGTTTCCTCCAACTTTGGCGGAAGAAAGGCTCCGAAGGCTGGCGCCAGCACCTATCACAAGGGACTGGACATTGCAGTTGCCGTGGGAACCTCTGTCATGGCCACGAGCGGCGGCAAGGTAACATCCGCAGGCTGGCAGTCCGGCTATGGATATGTCGTGTACATCGATCATGGAAACGGCGTCACCTCGCGGTACGGACATTTGTCGAAGATCCTGGTGAAGGTGGGACAGACGGTTTCCCAGGGAGACGTTATCGCCCGCTCCGGTAATACCGGCAACAGTACCGGACCGCATCTGCACTTTGAGATCCGGGTTAACGGAACGGCAGTCAATCCGTATAACTACCTGTCCTGATATTACGTTACTGTATAGACGCCACCCTGTCGCTTGGCTGGCGAGTGAACTGTGACATTACCAGCCAGCAACGCGGCCCGGGCCTTGCTTGACGAGAGCAAAAGACGGCAGTATTCTATTACGGACTTGTTACAAGGGGAGATTGTTTCTGCAGCAGGCATATGCGGAAACAGATGATTAGGAGTTTAATGCATGGTGCATTATGTTGTGAAAGGCGGAAACCCTCTTTCCGGAGAGGTTGAGATTGGCGGTGCTAAGAATGCGGCACTGGCCATTGTTGCTGCCTCTATCATGGCTGATGAGCCGGTGACCATAGAGAATATTCCGGATGTTTCGGACATTCGCGCCATTATCGGAGCAATTGCGGAGATCGGTGCGGTTGTGGAGCATCCGCAGCTGCATACCTATGTAATTAACGGAGCAACCATCAAGGACGCACCGGTGGATACAGAGGCCGTGCGCAAGATCCGCGGCTCATACTATCTGATCGGTGCACTTCTGGGCAAATACAAGAAGGCGGAGGTTGCTCTTCCGGGAGGCTGCAACATCGGTCTTCGCCCGATTGATCAGCATATCAAGGGATTTCGCGCACTGGGTGCCAGCGTGCGGGTCGCATCGCCCGGCATGATTGTTGCAAAGGCCGACGAGCTGCTGGGAAGTCACATCTATATGGACGTTGTATCGGTAGGTGCAACCATCAATGTGATCATGGCAGCTGCGATGGCGCAGGGGAATACCATCATAGAGAATGCAGCAAAGGAACCCCATGTGGTTGACCTTGCCAATTTCCTCAACAGCATGGGAGCCCGCATCAAGGGCGCAGGAACCGACGTCATCCGCATCAAGGGTGTAGAACGCCTGCACAGAACGACCTATTCCATCATTCCGGATCAGATCGAGGCAGGAACCTATATGTATGCTGCGGCAGCAACCCGCGGGGATGTTACCATCACCAATGTCATTCCCAAGCACCTTGAGTCGCTGACAGCGAAGCTGATCGAGGTGGGGTGTGAGGTGACAGAATCGGACGATTCTGTCCGCGTTGTCGCAAAGCGCCGCCTGGAGCATACGAATGTCAAGACGCTCCCGTACCCCGGGTATCCGACGGATATGCAGCCGCAGATCAGTGTTCTTCTGGGACTCTCGAAGGGAACCAGCATTGTAACGGAGAGCATTTTTGAGAACCGGTTTAAGTACGTGGATGAGTTGACGAAAATGGGTGCCTCCATCCGCGTAGAAGGCAATACGGCCATTATTGACGGTGTGGAGAGCTACAATGGAGCCAATCTGAGTGCGCCGGACCTTCGCGCCGGGGCTGCACTGGTGGCAGCGGCACTGGCTGCCAACGGTTATTCGGAGATTTATGATATTAAATACATCGAGCGGGGCTATGAACGTTTCCCGGAGAAGCTTCGGGCGCTCGGTGCCTGCATCGCCAAGGTCGATTCCGCCGACGAGGAACGACGGGCGGTCAATGAATTCAATTTCCGTGTTGTCAGCTGAAGCTGACAGTGGAGATATAGCTTGCGGTCTGTCGTGCAGGCCGCAGGCAGCAACTTAACAGCTGAGTATTTTTCAGGGCAGGGTGCAATTCCCTACTGGCGGTACAGTCCGCGACCCTGCAGTATCCGGAAATCAGGAGGAACATCTCTGTTTGCGGATAAGGCAGGCTGATTCGGTGAAACTCCGGGACCAACAGTATAGTCTGGATGGAAGAAAAATGATCAGAAGCCTCACCTTTCTGAACTCTTTGAAAATGCTCAAGGTTCGTCCCCTTGAGGGACAGAAAGGTGGATTTCATGTCTGATTATTCCAATGGCAAAAGCGGTAAAAATGCAGGAAATGTACGGTACATTACAGTGACCGGCGTGTTGGCGGCCTGCGCCTTCCTTCTGCAGATGATCGAGATTCCGGTGCCGATGCTGATGCCGACCTTCATCAAATTTGACTTTTCAGATCTTCCGGCACTGATCGGAAGCTTCGCTATGGGGCCGATGTGCGGCATACTCATTGAACTGATTAAAAATCTGCTGCATGCGGGATTGGCCAGCGGGTCCTTTGGCGTGGGCGAGCTCTCCAATTTTGTTCTGGGTGCTTTCTTTGTGGGAACCGCAGGTGTGGTTTACCGGATGAATCGCTCCAAAAAGGGTGCACTGATCGCTTCGGTTGTCGGTGCTGTGGTGATGGCACTGATCTCCTTCCCGTCCAACCTGTTCGTGGTATATCCGGTGTATTATCAGTTCATGCCGGAGGAAACGATCCTGGCTGCATATCAGGCAATTCTGCCGGGCATGAAGAGTGTGGCACAGAGCCTTTTGGTGTTCAATGTTCCGTTTACCTTTGTAAAAGGTATGCTGGATGTGGCCGTCACGTTCCTGGTGTACAAAAAGATCTCGCCGATTCTCAAGGGACAGCAGTAACGCAGCAGTCCGCTTGCCGGCTGGGGGTCCGTACCCGCTGCCGGATGGAGTCTGCATCGTGACGCGTCTGCTCTTTGGCCGGTGAGGAGGCCGTGAGCAGGTGGAAAAGCCGGATCGAACAGTGTATGATAACTACCGTCAGGGCGCAGGCTCTGACGGTTTTGTTATGCTGTAGAAATTATTCAGCACCCATCTCTAATTTGCCTGCAAGCAGCGGGTTCACGTTGAAATATGGCAGGTGCTGAACAGATATACATGGAGAGAATGCATGCAGCTTTTTGAATCGCACTCTGCCGAAGAAACACGTGCCATTGGGAAAGAACTGGCACAAAAAGCAAATCCCGGCGACATTTATGCGCTGTCCGGGGACCTTGGCGTCGGCAAGACAGTTTTTACCAAGGGATTTGCAGAAGGACTGGGCATTACAGAGCCGGTGAACAGTCCGACCTTTACGATCCTGCAGATTTATGAGGGAGGAAGGCTCCCTTTATACCATTTCGACGTTTACCGCATCGATGAACCGGAGGAAATGGAGGAGGTAGGCCTGGACGATTATCTGTACGGCCGGGGCGTCAGCCTCATTGAATGGCCGGAGCAGATCGCGGAATGCCTGCCGGACAGCACGAGGGTAATCCGAATCCGGAAGGATCTTTCCCGGGGCGTGGATTACCGTTCCATCGAAGTTATGTAAGAAGTTATGCAAGAGGAAGGAATCAGGACGAGATGAAGATATTGGCCATAGAAGCCTCGGGACTTACCGCAGGCTGTGCCGTTGCAGAGGATGAGAAGCTGATCGGCGAATACAATCTGCAGTATCAGAAAACGCATTCCCAGACGCTGGTCCCGATGCTCGAGGAAATGAAGCGGGCATTGGAGCTGGATCTGTCATCCATTGATGCGATTGCCGTTACGAAGGGACCGGGAAGTTTTACGGGACTGCGTATCGGCGCTGCGACGGCAAAGGGAATCGCGTTGGCGCTTGACCGGCCGATTCTGCCGTTGTCGACGCTGGAAAGCCTCGCATTCAATGCCTATGGAACGAATAAGCTCGTCTGCCCCATTATGGACGCACGGCGGCAGCAGGTTTATACCGGCATTTACCGGGAAGAGGAGCAGCCGGAGTGCCTGCGGGAGCCCTGCGCGGTCGGCATTGAAGAGCTGCTGGAGGATCTAAGCGGCAGAGGAGAATCTGTCCTTTTCGTGGGGGACGGCGTGCCGGTGTACCGGGCGCTGATCACAGAAAAGGCCGGCGTGCCGGTGTCCTTTGCTCCTGCGCATATGCTGACGCAGAGGGCCGGGACAACAGCGGTTCTGGCGAGCCTCCGCTTCGAAAAGGAAGGGGAAGCCTGCCTGGTTTCTGCAGACGATTTCCGTCCGGAGTATCTGCGCAAGTCGCAGGCGGAGCGGCAGAAGGACGAGGCGATGGCGAGCGGCCGTATGGACTCGCTGGCTGCAGGACGCCTTCTGCGGGATCTTGGAAAACGCGGATGAAGGCGTTTTCCGCGCCGGATTTGTGCTGGAAGGCGACAAATTCCCGTGCGATCCGCCGGAGACTGCGAAGGAATCGCTGTACCGGCTGACTGCAGCACAGAGGGTGAAGGAATATGATTCGACGAATGAGTCTGGAGGACATACCGGCGGCCGCGGCACTGGAGGCACAGTGCTTTTCGGAGCCCTGGACGGAGAATGCCTATCGGAGTGCATTTGGCCGGGAGGGAATCGATTATTTTTTCTGGGCAGAGGAAGAGGCCGGAGAGGTGGTCGGCATCATCAGCCTCACCCGCATGGGGGATGAGGGAGAGATCGGCAACGTGGCAGTGCGCCCGGACCGGCGGCGCTGCGGAATTGCCAGGCGTCTTTTGCAGACGGCGCTGGAGTACGGAGAGCGGGAGCTCCACATGGAGGCCTTCACGCTGGAGGTGCGGGATGGCAACGAGGGAGCGATTCGCCTGTATGAGTCGGAGGGCTTTCGGACGGAAGGCATCCGGCCGCGATTTTATAAAAAGCCGACAGAGGATGCACGCATTCTGTGGCGGAGACAATAGGAGATAGGATCCGATGATTGACGTATGCTTATTAGGAACCGGAGGGATGATGCCGCTGCCGTACCGGTGGCTGACATCGCTGCTCGTGCGCTACAACGGGAACAGCATCCTTCTGGACTGCGGAGAGGGAACGCAGATCGCATTGAAAAAAAAGGGATGGAGCCCCAATCCGATTTCCCTGATTCTGATCACGCATTTTCATGCAGACCACATTGCGGGGCTGCCGGGCATGCTGCTCTCCATGGGGAACAGCGACCGCAGGGATCCGGTGACGATTGTGGGACCTAAGGGCCTTCAGCGGGTGATCGAGAGTCTTCGCGTCATTGCACCGGAGCTCCCGTTCGAGATCCGCTGCAGGGAGCTTACAGAGGATACGGAGGTGATTGATCTGCCGGGAGAGCCGGAGTTTCACATTACTGCGTTCCGGGTGAACCACCGCATCACCTGCTACGGATACAGCTTCACGCTGGACCGGGCCGGGAAGTTTGACGTGCAGAAGGCTAGAGACCTTCAGATCCCGCTGAATTTCTGGTCGAGGCTTCAGAAGGGAGAGATTCTGGAGGCGGACGGCAGAACTTATCGTCCGGAAATGGTGATGGGACCTGCCAGAAAGGGACTGAAGATTACCTATGCGACGGATTCCAGGCCGTGCCCCAGCATCACAGCAGCCGCAGAGGATGCGGATCTGTTCATCTGCGAGGGAATGTACGGAGAGGATGATAAGCTCCAGAAGGCCAAGGAAAAGAAGCACATGACGATGCCGGAGGCAGCGCGCATCGGCGCGGCCGCGCATCCAAGGGAAATGTGGCTGACGCATTACAGCCCGTCGGAGATGCGTCCGCAGGGATTCCAGGACAGCCTCCGCAGGATTTATCCCGCGCTGGTATGCGCAAAGGACGGACGGAGCAAAACGCTGCTCTTTGAGGACGAAAAGAGTGAAGGGGACCAAGACGCGGTATGAGTGAAAAAGATATAACCATTCTGGGAATCGAATCTAGCTGCGATGAGACAGCGGCGGCAGTGGTTGTGAACGGCAGGACGGTTCTGTCCAATGTGATCTCCTCGCAGATTGATATTCATACGCTGTACGGCGGGGTGGTGCCCGAGATCGCCTCCCGCAAGCACGTGGAGCGCGTTACGCAGGTGATCCGCACGGCACTTTCCGAGGCCGGGCGGAGCCTCTCGGACCTGGATGCCGTGGCGGTAACCTATGGACCGGGACTGGTGGGGGCACTTCTGGTCGGCGTATCGGCAGCCAAGGGGATCTGCTTTGCTTCCGGCATTCCGCTGATCGGCGTGCACCATATTGAAGGGCACATCAGTGCCAACTTCATTGCGGCTCCGGAGCTGGAGCCCCCGTTCCTGTGCCTGGTGGTGTCCGGCGGACATACGCATCTTGTCATTGTGAAGGATTACGGGGAGTATGAGATTCTCGGACGCACGATGGACGATGCGGCAGGGGAAGCCTTTGACAAGGTGGCCCGGGCAGTCGGCCTGGGGTATCCCGGCGGCCCGAAGATTGACAAGGCTGCCAGAGAGGGCAACCCGGAGGCCATTCATTTTCCGCGCGGAAAGGTGTCGGATTCTGCATTTGATTTCAGCTTCAGCGGCCTGAAATCGGCGGTGCTGAATTACCTGAATACAGAGCAGATGGCAGGAAGAGAAATCTGTGTGCCGGATGTGGCAGCCTCCTTCCAGAAATCGGTTGTGGAGGTGCTCGTGGGTCACGCCATGAAGGCGGCCGAGCAGTATCACTGCAGACAGTTTGCGCTGGCGGGCGGAGTCGCTTCGAACAGTGCTCTTCGCGAGGCGGCAAAGGAGGCCTGCCGGCAGAGAGGGATTGCCTTCTATTGTCCGCCGCCGGTGCTGTGTACAGACAATGCGGCGATGATCGGATGTGCGGGTTACTATGATTACTGCCGGGGAATCCGGAGCGGATTTGATCTGAACGCGGTTCCGAATCTGGCATTGGGCAAACGCTGACCGCAGCGCAAATATATGGAGTACAGCATGGAAGACGCTTCAAAACGCAGTACAGCCATCCTTCTGGCAGCCGGCCGGGGAAGGCGCCTTGGCACGGAGCTGCCGAAGCAGTATATAGATATTGCGGGACTTCCTCTGGCGGCGAGAACTCTCGCGGCGTTGGCAGAAAGCCCGATCATTACAGATATCGTGATGGTCATTCCGGCAGGGGACGAGGACTATGTCAGGGAGCACATTCTGCAGAGAGTGCCGGAAGCGGCAGTGAAGGTTCGTGCCTTTGCAGCGGGCGGCGCGGAGCGCTATCACTCTGTGGCAGCAGGCCTCGATGCCATCTGCTGGCCCTGTGACTATGTTTATATTCATGACGGTGCCCGCCCCTTTATCGATGAAGACAGCATCCGGCGGCTGTCGGCGGCTGTTGTGCAGAGCGGGGCGGCTGTGGCCGGCATGCCGAGCAAGGACACGGTTAAAATGTCCGATGCCGACGGGTTTGTTGCACAGACGCCGGATCGGAGCCGTGTCTGGATCATACAGACGCCGCAGGTGTTTGAGAAAGAGATGATAACCAGAGCATATCACATGGCTCTGGAACAGCTTCCGGAGCTGGAGGCGCAGGGAATCCATCTGACCGACGATGCCATGGTGGCAGAACAAATGCTGCACGCCAGAATCCGGCTGGTCGAGGCATCCTACCGCAACATCAAGATCACAACCCCGGAGGATGTTGCAGTGGCAGAGGCCTTTCTGGGAAGTGCAGATTAAATCCGCGTTTCCCCGAAACAACAACCGGTAGAGCAGGAGAACGAAATGTCCTTCGTCCATTTGCATTCACATACGGAATATTCGCTGCTGGATGGCTCTAATAAAGTGCGCGCGTATGCACAGCGCGTGAAGGAGCTGGGAATGAATGCGGCGGCCATTACGGACCACGGCAACATGTACGGCGTCATTGAGTTCTATCTGGCGTGCCAGGAGGCGGGGATTAAGCCGATTATCGGCTGCGAGGTGTATGTGGCACCGGGTTCCCGGTTTGACCGGGAGATCGGTGACAATTCTGAGCGCTATTACCATCTGATTCTGCTGGCAGAGAACAATGAAGGGTATCGGAATCTGTCCAGAATTGTCAGCCGGTCCTTTACCGAAGGGTATTACTACAAGCCGCGTGTTGATAAGGAGCTCCTGCGGGAGTTTCACGAAGGCATCATCTGCTCCTCGGCCTGCCTTGCTGGAGAAGTGGCAAGGGATCTCGTGCGCGGCGACAAGGAGTCGGCCCAAAAGGCTGCGCTGGAGTACCAGGAGATTTTCGGGAAGGGGAACTTCTTCCTGGAGCTGCAGGATCACGGCTACCCCGATCAGCAGACCGTGATTGCCGGTGTTCTGGAGCTGTCCAGGGAGCTGGACATTCCGATGATCGCCACCAATGACTGCCATTATACGTATGCCGCAGATGCAGAAGCACACGACGTGCTCCTGTGCATTCAGACGAACAAAAAGGTCTCCGACGAAAATCGCATGCGCTATCCCGGCGGACAGTTCTTCGTCAAGAGTGAGGAAGAGATGCGGCAGCTCTTCCCTTATGCACAGGAGGCACTGGACAACACACAGAAAATAGCGGACCGCTGCAATGTCAGCATAGAATTCGGCAATACCAAGCTCCCCCACTTTGAAGTGCCGGAGGGGTATGATTCCTGGACCTATCTGAACAAGCTCTGCGACGACGGCTTTGCCGCCAACTATCCGGAGGATGACGGCACCGTGCGCAGGCGCCTGGATTATGAGCTGTCGGTCATTCAGAAGATGGGGTATGTGGATTACTTCCTCATTGTGTGGGACTACATCAACTGGGCGCGTAAGAACGGCATTCCGGTGGGGCCGGGCCGCGGATCGGCAGCCGGATCGGTTGTTTCCTACTGCACGGGCATTACCCAGCTGGACCCCATCCGATACAATCTCCTTTTCGAACGGTTCCTCAACCCGGAGCGCGTATCGATGCCGGATATTGACGTGGACTTTGGCTTTGAGCGGCGCCAGGAGGTGATCGATTACGTCACCCGCAAATACGGCAAGGAGCAGGTGGTGCAGATCATCACCTTCGGTACCATGGCGGCCAAGGGCGTGATCCGGGACGTGGGACGCGCGATGGACCTTCCCTACAGCTTCTGCGATTCGGTGTCCAAGATGGTGCCGAATGAGCTGGGAATTACGCTGGACAAGGCACTGAAGGAGAATCCGGATCTTAAAAAGCTGTATGACGGTGACGAAAAGGTGCACCGCCTGATCGATATGTCCAGAAAGCTGGAGGGTCTGCCCCGCCATACCTCCGTGCATGCGGCAGGTGTCGTGATCTGTGCAGAGCCGGCGGAGGAGCTGATTCCGCTCTCAAGGGCGGCAGACGGATCCATTACCACACAGTTCACCATGACAAGGGTGGAGCAGCTCGGCCTTCTGAAGATGGATTTTCTGGGCCTTCGCACACTGACCGTGATTCAGAACGCGGCAGACAATGCGAACCGCTCCATTCAGGAGGCGGGAGGCGCCTATCCGTCCTACGAGCCCTCCTTTGGAAGGAACAAAATAACGGAGAACCCAGCCGGGGCGGTCATCGACATCAACCGCATTGATTACAATGACGCCAATGTTTTTGCCTATCTCTCGACCGGAAAGACGGACGGCGTATTCCAGCTGGAATCGGCAGGCATGCAGAGCTTCATGAAGCGTCTGCAGCCCAAAAGTCTGGAGGATGTCATTGCCGGTATTGCGCTGTACCGGCCGGGCCCCATGGATTTTATTCCTAAATATATAGAGGGCAAGCAGAATCCGGACAGCGTCACCTATGACACGAGCGAGCTGGTGCAGATTCTGGAGCCCACGTACGGCTGCATCGTATACCAGGAGCAGGTGATGCAGATCGTGCAGGAGTTGGGCGGATATTCTCTGGGACGGGCAGATCTGGTGCGGCGCGCCATGAGCAAGAAGAAAACGCATGTCATGGAGGAGGAACGCCGCAATTTCGTCGAGGGAAATCCGGAGGAAAACGTGCCGGGGTGTGTTGCCCGCGGCATCTCCGAAGAGGTGGCCAATCACATCTACGATACGATGATCGACTTCGCCAAATATGCCTTCAACAAATCGCACGCGGCCTGCTACGCCATTGTGACGTACCAGACGGCATGGCTGAAATATTATTATCCGACGGAGTTCATGGCAGCACTTCTGACCTCGGTCATTGATTTTCCCTCCAAGGTGGCGGGGTATATTCTCGCCTGCCGCGAGATGCACATAAAGCTTCTGCCGCCGGACATCAACGAAGGCGTCGCCGGGTTTTCGGTCTCCGGCGGTGCGATCCGTTACTCGCTGACTGCCATTAAGGGAATCGGGGAATCGGTGATCCGGGCGGTGGTAAAAGAGAGGGAGCTGAACGGAAAGTACCGGGATCTGCAGGATTTCATTGCCAGAACGCTCCCGCTCCAGGTTAACCGCCGGGTGGTGGAGAACCTCATCAAGGCCGGTGCCTTTGACTGCTTCGGCGTCACGCGCAAGCAGATGATGACGGTGTATCTGCGGATGATCGAGGAGCAGACCGAGGCCGCCAAGAACAATATGGCGGGCCAGATGAGCCTTTTCGACATTGCGCCGGAGGAGGTCCAGGGGGACTTCCGCGTCCGGTATCCGGATGTCGGAGAATACGAAAAGGGAATGAAGCTTGCCTTTGAAAAGGAGGTCCTGGGCATTTATGTCAGCGGACATCCTCTGGAAGACTGCGAGCCGCTGTGGAAGGGACACATTACGGCGAAGGCGGCGGACTTTATTCTGGATGAGGAGACGGGCAGCTCTGCGGTGCAGGATAATCAGGACGTCACGGCCGGCGGCATCATCACGGAGGTAAAGCTCAAATATACGAAGAACAACCAGGTGATGGCCTTCGTTACGCTGGAGGATCTGACCGGGAGCCTGGAGGTGATCGTTTTCCCGAAGGCCTATGAGGCATATTCCGACCTTTTGAAGGAGGACGGGAAGGTCTTTATCCAGGGAAAATGCTCACTGGAGGAGGAGAAGGATTCCAAGCTGATTGCAAGGTCTGTGGTTTCCTTTGACTCGGTGCCCAGGCAGGTCTGGATTCGTTTCCGGGATCAGGAGGCCTACGCGGCAGGAAGTGATCAGCTGCTGAAGATCGTGGATCAGCACGGCGGCCGGGATCAGGTGGTCATCTATGTGGAAAATCCGCGGGCAATGAAGAAGCTGCCGCCCGGACAGGGAATCCGCGGAGATGAGAAGGTGCTGGAGGAGCTGCGGGACGCCTTCGGCAGGGAGAATGTGACCATGCGGTGAGCGGGAGAGGATTTGCTCCTGAGCTGGCTGATCCCGGATTGCTGCGCGCGCTGCGCTCCCGCAATCCTCAAAACCTTCGGCCCTGGATCATTGCAATCGCGGAAGAACATAATTACAATGAGCAAAAGGAGAGCTGCACAGCAGCGCAGCGGCATGGAGAGGTAATTATGGCAGAGAATAAGATCAAAACAATCGGAATACTGACCAGCGGCGGTGATGCACCCGGCATGAACGCAGCCATTCGTGCCTGCGTGCGCAGAGCCATTCAGAACGGACTTACGGTAAAGGGAATCGAGAGAGGATACTCGGGACTCCTGCAGGAAGAGATCATCGACATGAACAAGCACAGCGTGTCGGATATCATCCAGCGGGGCGGCACCGTACTGGGAACGGCACGGTGCGAGGAGATGCGCACAGAGGAAGGACAGAAGGAGGCTGCCGAGATCTGCCGCAAGCACGGCATTGACGGCCTGGTTGTCATCGGCGGCGACGGCTCCTACCGCGGAGCACTGGCGCTGTCCCGGCAGGGCATCAATGCGATCGGGCTTCCCGGCACGATCGATCTGGACATTGCCTGCACGGAATATACGATCGGCTTTGATACGGCAATTAATACCGCCATGCAGGCCATCGACAAGGTGCGCGACACGTCCTCCTCGCACGAGCGCTGCAGCATCATTGAGGTTATGGGCAGGAATGCGGGCTATATTGCACTCTGGTGCGGCATCGCCAATGGCGCAGAGGACATTCTTCTCCCGGAAAAATACGACTACAACGAGCAGCGGATTGTCGACAATATCATCAACAACCGCAAGCACGGCAAGAAGCATCACATCATCATTAACGCAGAGGGAATCGGTCATTCCACCTCTATGGCCAGACGCATTGAGGCGGCAACCGGCATAGAGACCAGAGCGACCATCCTCGGATACATGCAGCGCGGCGGATCTCCCACCTGTAAGGACCGGTATTACGCGTCCATCATGGGAGCGTATGCGGCGGATATCGCAGCCGCCGGCAAGAAGAACCGCATCGTTGCCTACCAGCACGGAGAATTTGTGGATGTGGACATTGAGGAAGCGCTGGCTATGAAGAAGAGCATTTCGGAATATCAGTACGAGATCAGCCAGGCCCTCTCCAGATAATGTCGGAGTGCATTCGGGAAGCGCATCGCTTCGCACATTCATTGGTTTCCGCTCTGCAATCGAGAGCGGAGATATCGGAATCCGTTCCGGGAAGGAAAATGCAGATACATGGAAGAGATTACTTCCGCATCCGGCAGCACGGTGAAAGGACTGGTACTGCTGCGCCAGAAGGCTAGTAAGCGCAGGCAGTCCCGGTCCTTTCTGATCGAGGGAGAACGCCTGGTGCTGGATACGCCCGAAGAATACCTGGAGAAAATTTATCTGACGAAAAGCGCCTGGGAGCGCATCGGAGAAACGCTGCGGAAGCGGGGACTGGAAGGACGGACCGTTCTTTTTTCGGAAGAGGCAATGGCAAAGGCTGCAGATACCAAAGCACCGCAGGGAGTCCTGGCTGTGGCGAGGCAGCCGCAGTACAGCCTGGATGCGCTCCTGCAGGACCGCGGTCATGAGACACCTCTGTTCCTTCTCCTGGAGGACATTCAGGATCCCGGCAATCTGGGAACAATGTTCCGCAGTGCGGAGGCAGCGGGAGTCACCGGCATTATTATGAGCAAGGGAACGGCGGACGTGTTCAACCCGAAGGTGGTGAGGTCCACAATGAGCGCTCTTTTCCGTATGCCTTTTGTCTATGTTCCGGAGCTCACGCAGGTCATGCAGCAGCTGCAGGGGTGCGGAGTTTCCCTGTATGCGGCATCGCTGGAGGGAAGCGTACCCTACACAGAGGCGGATTTGCGCCGGGCAGCGGGCATTCTGATCGGGAATGAAGGAAACGGTCTGACAGAGCCGGTACAGAGACTTGCCGATGGGAGAATCCGCATTCCGATGGCAGGACAGATTGAATCCTTAAATGCAGCAATCAGTGCAGGCATTCTCATGTATGAGGCAGCCAGACAGCGCGGATTTGCAGCAGCACAGAACGGACAGTAATCCGGCATCACAAGGGCAGCAGGGACAGCGTATACGGCACTGCCGGGCATCGGCATCCGTATACATCATCCGTGGAAGGAGGACAGCATGCGCATACAGACAATCGGATTTATCGGACTTGGCAACATGGCAAAGGCAATCATCGGAGGAATTCTGCAGAATCAGCTGGTGGAGCCGCAGCAGATTCTGGGAAGTGCAGCGACGCAGCAGAGCATGGATGCAGCAGCGGAGCACTTCGGAATCCTTACGGAAGCCTCCAATAAGGAGGTGGCGAGAAAAGCGGACCTTCTGGTGCTGGCCGTCAAGCCGGTGGTGCTCCCCGTTGTGATTGAAGAGATCCGGGATGTCATCGGTGAGGACAAGGTGATCCTATCGGTGGCAGCAGGGAAAACCACCAAGTGGCTTGCGGAGCAGTTTGAGCATCCGGTAAAAATCGTCCGCTGCATGCCGAACACACCGGCCCTGGTACGGGAAGGGTGCTCGGCCATCTGCAGGAGCAGCTGTGTGACGGATGACGAGCTGGAAGAGGTGATGCAGATCGTTTCCAGCTTCGGCATTGCAGAGGTGGTCAGCGAGAGTCTGATGGACACGGTCGGCGCCGTCAGCGGTGCTGCGCCGGCATATGTTTTCATGTTCCTGGAGGCGCTGGCAGATGCAGGAGTAAAGGGCGGAATGCCCAGAAGACAGGCGTATCACTTCGCCGCGCAGACAGTTCTGGGCAGTGCAAAGCTGATGCTGGAGACCGGCAAGCATCCCGGAGAGCTGAAGGATATGGTATGCTCTCCCGGAGGAACGACCATCGAAGGTCTGGAGGCCCTGGAAAAGGGAGCCTTTCGCGGCACTGTGATGGAGGCCATCGACGCCTGCATCGAAAAGTCGAAGAGGCTGTAGAACTGATTATCATACAGGAGACTGCAGCAGCGTCTGCAGGATAACCGCCAAAGAAGGAGGGCACAATGGGACTGCTGTTGATTATTTTACTGATCGTGGTGTTGGTGCTGGTATGCATGAACATCCGAATTGTTCCGCAGGGATATGTTTTTGTAATCGAGCATCTGGGCAAGTACAAGACCTCGTGGCAGCCGGGGCTTCACGTTAAGACACCCTTCATTGAGCGGGTGGTGAAGACCATCAGCCTGAAGGAGCAGGTGCTGGATTTTCCGCCGCAGCCCGTAATCACCAAGGACAATGTCACCATGCAGATTGATTCCGTGGTGTTCATGAAGGTGTTTGATCCTGGTCTGTACACCTACGGGGTAGAGAATCCGATCGCCGGTCTTCAGAATCTGTCCGCTACGACGCTGCGCAACATCATCGGCGAGATGGAGCTGGATCAGACTCTGACGAGCCGTGAAACCATCAACGGCAAGATGCAGGTGATCCTGGATGAGGCAACGGACCAGTGGGGCATCAAGGTGACCCGCGTGGAGATCAAGAACATTCAGCCGCCGAAGGAAATCGAGGAGGTCATGACCAAGCAGATGCGTGCCGAGCGTGAGCGCCGCCAGACGGTTCTGGAGGCTCAGGCACATCAGGAGGCCGTGGTTTCCCGCGCAGAAGGCGATAAGAAGGCGAAAATCCTGGCTGCAGAGGCAGAAAGAGATGCGCAGATCGCACTGGCAGAGGGCAAGGCCAAGTCGATCGAGCTGGTGTATGAGGCGGAGGCCCAGGGACTGGAGGCATTGAAGAATGCCAATGTGTCAGAGACGGTTCTGCGTCTGAAGGGCATTGAAGCACTCAAGGATGTTTCGGACGGACGTGCAACCAAGATCTACATGCCGTCGGACATTGCAAGTCTTGTGAGCTCGCTCGGACTGGCGGGAGAGGCACTGGGAATCGGCGATGCCACAAAGATTGATACCAGCAAAAAGCCGGAAAAGAAGCCGGAGCTGGATCCCTGCATCAAGGAGAGTACGAGCGAAGAGGGCAAGGCTGCGGCTGCCTATACACAGGCAGTGAACGCAGAGCTGGAGGCGCAGGCAAACCGCTGAATAGTTGCTCTGATATCACATATGGTAGGAGAATTACATGAACGAGAACTTTAAAGGAAGAGATTTTCTGAAGCTGCTGGATTATTCCGGACTCGAGATTGCCAGACTGGTCGACATGGCAGCCTATTTTAAGGAAAAGAAAAAGAAGGGCGAGCCGGTGGATCAGCTGCGCGGCAAGAACGTGGCACTGATTTTCGAGAAGACCAGCACCAGAACCCGCTGCGCCTTCGAGGTGGCGGCGCATGACCTCGGCATGGGGACGACCTATCTGGATCCGTCCGGTTCCCAGATCGGCAAGAAGGAGTCCATTGCGGATACGGCCCGGGTTCTCTCCGGTATGTTCGACGGCATTGAATACCGCGGCTTTGGGCAGGAGATCGTGGAGGAGTTGGCACATTATGCAAAGGTCCCGGTCTGGAATGGCCTGACCAATGAATTCCATCCGACGCAGATGCTGGCGGACCTTCTGACGATTCGGGAGTGCTTCGGCAGAGTGCAGGGAATCCGTCTTTCCTATTATGGAGATGCCAGATACAACACCGGGAACTCTTTGATGGTTCTGGGCGCTAAGGTCGGCATGCACATTACGCTTTGCTCCAATCCCAAGTATTATCCGGATCCGGAGCTGGTGAAGACCTGCACGGAGCTGGCAAAGGAGAGCGGCGGCAGCATCACGCTTACGGACGATCCGAAGGCAGCAGCAAAGGGCGCGGATGTCTTCTATACGGATGTGTGGGTTTCCATGGGCGAGCCGGATGAAATCTGGGAGGAGCGCATCCATGATCTTCTGCCGTACCGGATTACAACGGAGCTCCTGGAGCTGGGCAGCAAGGAATGCGTATTCATGCACTGCCTGCCGGCGTTCCATGATCTGAAGACAGGAACGGGAGCGAAAATCCACGATAAATTCGGCCTGGATGAGATGGAGGTGACCGATGAGGTGTTCGAATCGGAGCGCTCGGTTGTCTTCCAGGAGGCGGAGAACCGGATGCACACCATCAAGGCAGTGATGGCAGCAACCCTTGGGTATGAGATGTAAGTGATGAAGGATCGGATTTTACAGGCACTGGCGCAGGCGGATGGATTTCTCTCCGGTCAGCAGCTCAGTGATCTTCTGGGCGTGTCGCGGACGGCCGTCTGGAAGGCGATCGGCAAACTGAAAAAAGAAGGCTATGAGATTGAGGCGGTGACCAACAGAGGCTACCGCCTCATCAATGCGCAGGACGCCGATGTGCTGAGCCAGGCAGAGATTGCCGGAAGGCTGACGACGGAGTGGGCAGGACATCCTGTAATCTATGAAAAACAGACCGGCTCCACCAACGATGACATTATGCGGCTGGCAGACGAGGGCGCTGCGCAGGGGACGCTGGCTGTTGCCTCCTGCCAGACGGCGGGAAAGGGACGGCGCGGCAGAGCGTGGATTTCACCGGATGAAGGGAATGTCTACATGAGCATTCTGCTGCGCCCGCAGATTCCGGTGCAGGAAGCGCCGATGATGACGCTGATCATGGCGCTTGCGTGCTGCGAGGCGCTGCAGGAGCTGTATCCGGAGGCGCAGAAGGACAGATGTGTGCAGTTCGGCATCAAATGGCCCAACGATCTGGTGGTCTCGGTGGATGGCGGTCCCTATAAGAAGTTCGTGGGAATTCTCACCGAAATGCGTCTCGAGGAGCGGGAAATCCGCGATGTGACCATCGGAATCGGTTTGAACCTGAATCAGGAGGCAGTGGACCCTGCCATCGAAGAGACGGCAACGACGCTGCGCATTGCGCTGGGGAGAAAGGTGAACCGCGCCCAGATTACAGCGGCCTGCTGGAATCATTTCGAGCCGGCATATGAGGAGTATCTGGCAGCGGGCTCGCTGGCTCCTTTGATCGAGCGCTACAGCTGCGTGCTGGTGAACATCGGACGGAAGGTCCGCGTGCTGGACCCGAAGGGTGAATTCACGGGAACTGCCAGGCGTGTGACGGCCGGCGGCGAGCTGGCGGTAGTGACGGACGATACGGCAGAGGAACGGCTGGTGGGGACAGGAGAAATTTCTGTTCGCGGCGTCATGGGATACGTCTGAATCATTCACAGAAAGGAACAACGTGGGACAGGAAGATAAATTCCGCATTGTGCTGTGCGGATCCAATGCATACGATAAAAAATACTATTTTAATCCCAAATTTGCGAAGCTTCCGGAGAATGTGCAGGAGGAGCTGCGGATTATCAGCGTCCTCTTTACCGAGGAGGTCGGCGGGATCTTCACCATCGGCTTCACGCCCCTGGGCGAGGCGGTGATGGACACCCAGGCGGAGGAAGGCGATCTTCTGTATGACGAAATCGGGAGCGCACTTCTGATCAAGAAGATACAGGGAACCAAGAGGGAACTGTTTGAGTCGCTGGAGATCTATTTCAAGGTGACGTTCCTGCATCAGAATCCGGGAGATCTCCTGGAGGACTACGAAGAGACGAAGGACTGACGACAGTACGCTGCAAAGGAAGGATAACACTATGGAGTGGAAGATCCGGAATGTGGTGATTCCGAATCAGACGGTATTGGGGCCGATGGCCGGTGTTACGGATCTGCCGTTTCGGCGTTTGTGCAAGGAGCAGGGAGCAGGTCTTACGGTTATGGAAATGATAAGCGCAAAGGCGATCACCTTCCGGAACTATAAGACAGCGGAGCTGATGAAAACGGATCCGTCAGAAGCGCCGGTTTCTCTGCAGCTGTTCGGCCATGAGCCGGAGGTTATGGCAGAGGCGGTGAAGATGATTGAGGAGCAGCCGTATGACATCCTGGACATCAATATGGGCTGTCCGGTTCCGAAGATCGTGAACAATCAGGAGGGCTCTGCATTGATGAAGGACCCGGCCCTGATCGAGAAAATTGTGCGCGCCTGTGTGGAAAATACGAAGCGCCCCGTGACGGTGAAGCTGCGGACCGGCTTTGACCACGCCCACCAGAATGTGGCGGACTGTGCAAGGGCTGCAGAGGCCGGCGGCGCATCCATGGTCGCGGTGCATGGGCGGACGAGACCGCAGATGTACGCGGGAGAGGCGGACTGGTCCAAAATTGCGGAGACAGTGCGCGCCGTATCGATCCCGGTGGTGGGAAACGGCGACGTGACGGACGGCCCTTCGGCAAAACAAATGCTGGAGGAGACGGGCTGCACGGCGGTGATGATCGGAAGGGCAAGTCAGGGAAATCCCTGGATTTTCCGTGAGGTGAATCACTACCTGGAGACCGGAGAGCAGATGGAGCGCCCGGGACACCGCGAGGTGATTCAGATGCTCCTTCGGCACGCACAGCTTATGCGCAGCGTGAAGGGAGACCGGATCGGCATACAGGAAATGCGCCACCATGCAGCATGGTATCTTCAGGGCTTCCCCGGCGCGGCTAAACTGCGCGTCAGAATCAATACCATGAGCAGCTTTGAAGAGCTGGAGGATATGCTGCGCAGGGAATTTCCGTATGTTTGACAGAAAATCGTGAATTCTAGTATAATGCAGACCGTTATCGTCTGCGGAGCCTGCTGACAGGCTCATTGCGGGAGTACGACCAGAGAGCCGGCGGGAGAATCTGACGGCTTTTGTCTGCGTTGCTCCAAAGGGAGAAAGGTCGAAGAACAACGATGGAAGAGAAGAAGAATATTTTAACGTATGCCGGTCTGAAGAAATATGAGGATGAGCTCCATAACCTGAAGGTGGTTCGCAGAAAGGAAGTGGCTCAGAAGATCAAGGAAGCCATGGAGCAGGGAGATCTTTCGGAGAACGCAGAGTACGATGCAGCCAAGGATGAGCAGCGTGACATCGAGGCCAGAATTGAGGAGCTTGAGAAAATTCTCAAGAACGTTGAGGTCGTAACCGACGAGGACGTTGTTCTGGACCGGATCAATGTAGGCTGCAAGGTAACCGTACATGATGAGGAGTTTGATGAGGACGTTGCCTACATCATTGTCGGCTCTACAGAGGCCAACAGCCTGGAGAATAAGATTTCCAATGAGTCTCCGGTCGGCAAGGCACTGATGGGAGCAAAGGTCGGAGATGTTGTAAAGGTGGAGACAATGGCAGGGGCTATGTCTTACAAGGTTGTTTCCATTGAGAGAGTGAATGACTGATCATACTGTGTCCCGGTTCGCTGCGGCCAGCAGCGCGGGAACAGAGAGGAAAGGGGACTGCAATGGCAGAGAATCAGAATAATCAGAGCGCACCGCAGCAGGACATCAGCCAGCTGGAAAAGGTAAGAAGAGACAAGCTTGCCGAGCTGCAGGCTGCAGGAAAGGATCCCTTTCAGATTACCAAATACGATCAGACCTACCATACCAGCGAGATCCTGGAGCATTTTGACGAACTGGCAGGAGAGCTGGACGAGGAAGGAAACTATACAAAGGAGCCGGTGACGGTTTCCATCGCCGGGCGCATGCTCTTTAAGCGTGTAATGGGAAAGGCATCCTTCGCAAATCTCCAGGACAGAGACGGACGCATTCAGATTTATGTTTCCCGCAATGATCTTGGAGATGAGGCCTATGCGGATTTCAAGCATCTGGACATCGGTGACATCATTGGCGTAAAGGGATTTCCGTTCCGCACGCGTACCGGTGAGATCTCTGTACATGCGCAGGAGCTGGTGCTGCTGTCCAAGTCGCTTGAGCCGCTTCCGGAGAAATTCCACGGTCTGCAGGATACGGACATGCGCTATCGCCAGCGCTATGTGGACCTGATCATGAACGAAGAGGTTCGCGAGACGTTTAAAAAGCGCAGCGCGATCATCCGTGAGATTCGCCGCTTCCTGGCGGAGCGTGATTTCATGGAGGTGGAGACACCGATGCTGGTCTCCAATGCCGGCGGCGCAGCCGCAAGGCCGTTTGAGACCCATTACAACGCGCTGGATGAGGATGTGAAGCTGCGGATTTCCCTGGAGCTCTATCTGAAGAGACTGATTGTCGGCGGTCTGGAGCGCGTCTTTGAGATCGGCCGCGTATTCCGCAACGAAGGCGTCGATACGAGACACAATCCGGAGTTTACGCTCATGGAGCTGTACCAGGCTTACACCGACTACAACGGAATGATGGAGCTGACCGAGTCCATGTTCCGCGATCTGGCACAGAAGGTATGCGGATCGACGACCATTACCTACGGCGATAAGGAAATTGATCTCGGAAAGCCGTTCCGGAGACTGACGATGATCGATGCCATCAAGGAAGAAACCGGCATTGATTTTGATCAGGTTTTGACCGATGAAGAGGCCAAGAAGATTGCTGCCGAGCATCATGTTGAATTCGAGGACCGCCACAAGAAGGGCGACATCGTCAACCTCTTCTTTGATGAATTCTGTGAGGATAAGATGATTCAGCCGACGTTCATCATGGATCATCCGATCGAGATCAGCCCGCTGACCAAGAAAAAGCCCTCCGATCCGTCCAAGGTGGAGCGTTTCGAACTGTACATCAACGGTTGGGAGATGTGCAACGCTTACTCCGAGCTGAACGATCCCATCGATCAGAGAGAACGCTTCGCCGCACAGGATGCGCTGGCAGATGCCGGTGACGAGGAAGCCAACCATACCGATGAGGACTTCCTGCACGCGATGGAAATCGGCATGCCGCCGACCGGCGGAATCGGTTACGGCATTGACAGACTGGTAATGCTGCTGACAAACTCTGCAGCCATCCGGGATGTTCTGCTGTTCCCGACGATGAAG
>CAVJLL010000034.1:0-25951 GCA_963650385.1 Clostridium sp. CAG:508
GCCCTGGACCCGGACATTCTCCGCCACCCTGTCGCTTGGCTGGCGAGTGTACTGTAACCGACAAAAAAATCCCTGCCCGGCATGCCGGACAGGGACCCTGTTTCAATATTTACCTGGACGAACCGTTACGAACCGTCAGCAGCAATTATTTGCCGAGCTGAGCGTCGTTGTTGCCGGAGTCAGAGGTGAAGAGCTCGAGCATGTTGATCGGATCGTCGTAGTCAGCAAGCCAGCCCTCACGAGCTACGTCAAAGTTGCCCTGCTTACGATCGTTCAGGAATGTCTGCCAATCCTCTACGGTGATCTCCATGGTTACGCCGATGGCAGCCAGATCCTGCTGGATAGCCTGAGCAATGCCCTCGTGGCCGGTTCCCTCGTTGGTGAGGTAGTTGATGTGGATCGGAGTCTCCTCGGAGAGCATGTTGTTCTCGTCGAACTCAAAGCCAGCTTCCTTCAGAAGGGCGATGGCACCCTCAACATCAACGTCGGTGCTGTAGTAGCCGAGGTCATCCGCATAAGGGAAGGTGTAATCATCATCGTTGGCCTTGAATACGCCGCCGTGGCCGTCGCTCATGCCGGTAGGAATGAAGGATGTAGCAGCCTCCTGCTCGGTCTGGCCGATGGTGTCGATGATGTACTGACGGTCGATGAGCTTGGCAAGCGCGCGGCGCTCAAGTGCTGCGTTGGTTGCTGTCATGCCGTCGAACATGCTGGAGTTCACGTTGAAGCATACATAGTAGGTTCCCATGTTCGGAATGACGTGGAAGTCATCGCCGTCCTTGAGATTCTGGATCTCGTTGGTAGGAACGGTGTCGGCATAGTCGATGTCGCCTGCCTGGTATGCTGCGAGAATTGCAGTGTCATCAGCAGAAAGCATGAAATCCAGCTCGTCTACCGATACATTCTCTGCATCATAGTAGTAAGGGTTCTTGACATAAACCATGGACTCGTTGTGCTTCCACTCCTTCAGAACGTAAGCACCGTTGGAAACAAATCCAGCCTCGGAAGCCCAGGAGCCCGGGTTGGTCTCCCAGTCGGAAGCACCCTCAACAGCAGCCTGCTGTACCGGCATGAATACCGGGAATGCCAGAAGGCTCATGATGTACGGGCACTGTGCCTCAAGGGTGAATACTACGGTGTAGTCATCCGGTGCCTCAATAGCCAGCTCCGGAGCAGATCCGTCGCCGTAGCCCTTGATGACAGAGAACAGGTAGGAGTAGTCGGAAGCGGTGTTCGGATCTACTGCTCTGTTCCAGGAGTAGATGATGTCGTTGGCATTCAGATCAGAGCCATCGGACCACTTCAGATCCTTCTTCATGTGGATGGTGTAGGTCAGGCCGTCATCGGAGATTTCCGGATCGCCGTCTGCAAGAGCAGGAACGATGGTGGAAGCATCCGACTTGTCATAGGTGTAAAGGCCTACGAAGGAGTTTGCAGCCAGGGAAGCGCCGTCAACCGTGCTGTTGAGTGCAGGATCAAGGTGATCCGGCTCAGAAGCCAGGTTAATCTTCATAACGTCTGCATTCTCGCCGTTCTTCTTGGCATACATGAAGTACTTGGTGCCGAATACGGTTGCGTAATCGCCGGACCACTCGGTCTTCTCCATGTACAGATCGTTGTAGTAGTAGATCGGGAGAACCGCGCCGGTTGCCATCAGCATGTCCTCAGCCTCGTGAAGCTTAGCCTCACGTGCCTCAAGATCTGTGGTAACGCGAATCTCCGAGATCAGGTTGTTGAAGTCATCCCACTTGGGAGCATAGCTGTGGTTGTCAGCTCCTTCAAAATCCATGAATACGGTATCTTCGGTATCGGAGATATCCTCATCGGTATCCTCTGCTGCAGCCTCAGTGGTCTCCTCTGCTGCGTCCGCTGCTGCCTCGGTAGAAGCAGATGCAGGAGCAGAAGAAGCGTCCGAGCAGCCGGCCAGCAGGCTTGCAGACATAACACCTGCAAGCAGTGTAGCAACAACTCTCTTTTTCATAACATTCCTCCTCTAAAAAAGAGCATTAACAGTATCCCTGGTGACGCCGCCAGGAGCTTGAAGCAGGTCCGGCCTGTCTGTTGCACCAATGCCGGAACCTGGAATCAACAAAAATAACGATCACTTCACCCAGCAGGCAACCAGGTGGCCGTTTCCGCGGTCGGTCAGTGTCGGGCACTCCTCCTTGCAGCGGTCGGTTGCATACCGGCAGCGCGTGCGGAACGGGCAGCCGCTCGGCATATGGAGCGGCGACGGGATATCTCCCTCCAGCACAATCCGGCTGGACTCTCTTGCTGTCTTCGGATCCGGAATCGGAACCGCGGACAGGAGGGACAGCGTGTACGGGTGGATCGGATGATCGTTGAGCTCATCCGCATCGGCGATCTCGACGATCTTCCCAAGGTACATAACCGCAATTCTCTGCGAAATATGATGCACCACCAGAAGGTCATGCGCGATGAACAGATACGTCACGCCGAGCTTCTCCTGGAGCTCCTCGAACATGTTGATAACCTGTGCCTGAATGGACACGTCCAGTGCGGAAACCGGTTCGTCGCAGACGATGAACTTCGGATCCACGGCCAGCGCTCTGGCAATGCCGATTCGCTGCCGCTGTCCGCCGGAGAACTCATGCGCATAGCGCGTCGCGTGCTCAGCATTGAGTCCGACCAGCTCCATCAGGTGCATGATCTTGTCGTGCCGCTCCCCTCTTGAGGAATACAGCTTGTGAATATCCAGCGGCTCACCGATGATATCCTCAACCGTCATGCGGGGATTCAGCGAGGAATACGGATCCTGGAACACCATCTGCATCTGCTTGCGCAGGGGATGGATGTTCTTCTCCGTAACCAGCTCTCCGTCAAAATAAAACTCGCCTCCGGTCGGCTTATACAGATGAAGGAGTGTCCGGCCGACCGTTGTTTTGCCGCAGCCGGATTCTCCGACAAGGCCCAGTGTCTCTCCCGGCTTAATGGAGAAGGATACACCATCCACGGCCTTGAGCGGAATGGTCTGGAAAAATCCTTTTTTGATCGGGAAGTATTCCTTCAGATCCTTTACCTCTACGAGGTATTCGCTTTTCTTGTTCTGATCTGCCATTATGCCTTTGCCTCCTTCGCGCTGCTCTCTTCCTCATAGGCCTTTTTCAGGTTCAGCCAGCAGGAAGCATAGTGACCGTCCGGCATCTGAAGCTCCTCCGGAACCTGGTCAAGACATACCTTCATCGCGTTTTCACAGCGAGGACAGAATGCACAGCCCTTGGGCATGGCGAGCATATTGATCGGCGTGCCGCCGATGGGGATGAGCTTCTCCTTCATGTTGTCCACGTTCGGGATGGAGCGAAGGAGTCCCTTTGTGTACTCGTGGGACGGGCGATAGAAAATATCATCCGCCGTGCCTCTCTCACACACGCGTCCGCCGTACATGACGATGATCTCGTCGCACATCGAGGCGATGACGCCCAGATCGTGCGTGACCAGAATGATGGCCATGCCGAGCTTCTTCTGCAGATCCTTCATCAGCTCGAGGATCTGTGCCTGAATGGTCACGTCCAGAGCGGTCGTCGGCTCATCCGCAATCAGGATGTCCGGCTCGCAGGCAAGTGCCATGGCGATCATCACGCGCTGGCGCATACCGCCGGAGTGCTCGAAGGGATACTGCTTGAGCCGGCTCTCCGGCTCGTTCACGCCGACCAGCTCCAGAAGCTCAATGGCGCGCTTGGTCGCAGCCTCTTTTGTTTTGTACTGCGTATGAAGGCGAAGCGCCTCCCGCAGCTGCCAGCCGATGGTAAAGGTCGGGTTCAGCGACGTCATGGGATCCTGGAAAATGATCGAGCACTTCTCGCCGCGGAAGCCGTCCATCTGGCGCTTGCTGTATTTGAGGATGTCCTCTCCCTTGTAGAGGATCTGTCCCTGGGTTACCTTGCCGGTCTCCGCCAGGATCTGCATGATGGAATAGGCGGTAACCGACTTACCGGAGCCGGACTCGCCGACTACGCCGAGAACCTTTCCTTTTTCCAGGCGGAAATTCACGCCGTTCACGGCCTGTACCTCGCCGGAATCTGTAAAGAAGGAGGTATGAAGGTCCTTTACCTCCAGCATAGCCGGCTCCTCTGCCGCATTCTGGGCGGCAGCCGTATTATTTTTCACATTCAATTCAGACATATCCGCTTCCTCCCTCAGTTCTTCAGCTTCGGATCAAAGGCATCACGCAGTGCATCGCCCAGAAGGTTGAAGGACAGCACGATCAGGACGATCGCCACTGCCGGGAACACGAGCTTGAGCGGATAGGACTGCATGCCGGAGCGGGCTGCATTTGCCAGGGAGCCGAGAGACGGCATCGGAAGCGAAACGCCCAGTCCGAGGAACGACAGATACGACTCGGTAAAGATTGCTGCCGGAATCTCCTGCGCCGTCATAATGATAATGACGGAGAGGCAGTTCGGCAGGATGTGACGCCGGATGATGCGGCTCCCGCTGGCGCCCATTACCTTTGCAGCGAGAACGTATT
Source organism: Clostridium sp. CAG:508 (assembly GCA_963650385.1). Taxonomy (GTDB): domain Bacteria; phylum Bacillota; class Clostridia; order Lachnospirales; family Lachnospiraceae; genus CAG-791. Next base: position 4,490 of record CAVJLL010000034.1, read on the forward strand.
CGTTTTTCTTGAGTGTCAGGATCTGGCCGCGGACGAGTCTTGCCATGCCGACCCAGTACAGCAGACCGAACACGATGAACATGGAAACCATGTTGGTGCCGAGCTTGCCGATAACCGGAATGGAGGAAAAGTCAAAGCGCTCCTTGAATACCACGGACAACAGGATAATGATCAGAAGGTCCGGAAGTGAATAAATGATGTCGACAATCCGCATCATGATCAGGTCCGTCCGCCCTCCTGCATAGCCGGATATGGCGCCGTAGAGCGTACCGATGACGGCCACCATCACGGCCGCGAAGATGCCGACCAGGAAGGATACTCTCGCGCCGTACACCACGCGGATGAAGTAGTCGCGGCACAGCTCGTCCGTTCCGAGAATGTGCGGGAAGATCTTTACGTTGTACTTCTCCATGTAGGCCTGCTCGAGCTCCGAATACTCAAACGGTCCGAGGTTCGCCGCTCTCTTGTCGCGGACGCCCTCGACGGTGATGATCTCCTCGTAGCTGTAGGGAACGATCATCGGAGCAAAAATCATCGTGAGAATCACCAGTACGAGCACCACGGTGGCGAACATCGCCAGCGGGTTCTTGCGGAGTCTGCGGAAGCCGTCCTTTAAGAACGTGGTGGACTCTGCCATGACGTCCTGCTGTTTCTTCTCATCGTCCGTTGCCTTTTCAAACTTCGCAGGGTCCATCTGAAGACTCAGAAGTCTCTTCTTGGGTGTGGGGATATCGTAATTCTGCGCCATTGTTGTTTCTCTCCTCGTTGTTTCTCTCCAAAAGCCTTTTAATCCAGTGTGATTCGCGGATCCACCAGCTTGTAGACAAGGTCACTGATCAGGTTCATCAGGATCATGATAAAAGCAAGGAAAATGGTGGTTCCCATGATCATCGGATAGTCACGGTTTGTGATGGAATCCACGAACTTGGATCCAAGGCCGCCGATGGTGAAAATCTTCTCTACGACAAGGGAGCCTGTCAGAATGCTGGCAATGAGCGGTCCAACATAGGTGATGACAGGAATCAGCGCGTTGCGGAGCGCGTGTACGAAAATAACCTTTCCCGGCCGCACGCCCTTGGCTCTGGCTGTGCGGATATAATCCTGGCCCAGAACATCCAGCATGCTGGTCTTCGTCAGACGCGTGATGTACGCCATCGGGGAAAGGGAAAGTGCAATAATCGGAAGGATATAGTTGGGGTTGCTCGTGCTCCATACCGGCACCCAGCCGAGCTGAATGCAGAACACCAGCAGCAGGAACGAAGCCGCCACGAAGCTCGGCATTGCCGTAAAGAGCGTTACGAAGAAAATAATCACATGATCCGGCCACTTGTTGCGGTTCAGAGCGGCAATACATCCAAGCACCAGGCCGAAGATCAGAGCCACTATGACGGCCATGAGGCCGAGCTTGGCCGAAACGGAAAAGGATTCGAAAATGGTCTGGGAAATGCTGCGTCCTGTCTTCAGGGAAACGCCGAAATCACCGTGCAGCAGGTTCTTCATATAGTTGAGGAACTGAACGCCGACCGGCTGATCCAGTCCGTAGCGGGCATTCAGTGCCTGCATAACTGCCTCGGATTTCGCCTTCTCGCCGTTAAACGGTCCGCCCGGTACTGCATTCATCGTGAAAAAGGTAATGAAGCAGATCAAAAACATGGTCACGACTGCCAGCAGCACTCGCTTCACAACATACTTAGCCAATTCTTTTTCCTCTCTTGTACGTATTACTCCGTCCGTGCGCCTGCCGCGGGGCATGTGCACGGATTAAAAACATTTGTCCTCGAGCAAAAGACAAGTCGCATTTTACGATGAAAATGACTGAGTGTCAAACTTTTCCGCAAAAAATGTATGCTTGCATACAATGTTATATCTGTTCAGCACCTGCCACATTTCAACGTGAATTGACTGCTTGCAGGCAAATTCACGATTGAAATTGGCAGGCGGCCAAGACGCGAAGCGCCTCTGGCCGGCCGCATCAAGGATTTGCGAAGCAAATTCGAGATGGGTGCTGAATAGTTACACATTTTTTCGCTGCCCCTCACATACCTACTCGGTGTAATTGTAAAACAGCTCGGCGAGGCGTCCAATCATTTCACCGCCGCCTGCCTGGTAGGAGTAGGCGGACAGCACAAACGGCGTATCCGCGAAAATGATTCCGGCGTTGTGGTTGTAGCCGTCGCGGAGGCCGTATTTTTGCGCAATGGTTACGTTGGAAAGATATGCCTTGAAGTACTCTCCCGGCTGCGCGGCCTTCAGATATCCGAGGGCATCTGCGTACTCGGTCTGATGCTGGTAGAGGTAGTCTGCGCAGTCCATCATCATCCGTGCGCAGAAGTAGTTGTGGTGGTAATAGGAGCTGTCGATTTCAGAATCCGAGAGTGTGAAGTACTTGCGCATGTTCTGCTTCACGACGTCGTAGCTCCCGAGGTTGTTCATCATCGCTTCCGAGAGCTCGTTGTTGGAGAACTGCAGGCTTTGGTGATGGCACTCGGACAAGGGCGTTGTGGTTCCGGGCACGATGGTGTCTCCGGTGATGGTTCCTGCTGCCTCCATGTCATAATAGAGGAGATTGAGCGGGAGCTTATAGGTGCTGCAGGCGTCCCACTGCTTCAGCTCGTTGTAGTAGAACACCTCTCCGGTCGCAAGGTTTTTATAGGCGACGGCAAAGTTGCTGCTGTTAAGCCCCCGCTCCTGCATGAAGGTCTTCACGAGCTCCTTGGCCTCTTCGGTTCCCGTCATGGCGCTGCCGACGTCCTCGGTCTGCGTGGTCGTGACCTCCGCAGATTCTTCGGTGTCTGCCGTATCGGCAGCATCGGCCGCTTCGTCCTCCGCGTCTGAATCCGCCGGTGTCTCCTGCTCCATGGTATCTTCCGCGGACGAGGGAGCAAGTGCCGAGGCCTCGGCCCCCTCCGGAATGGAGGACCAGCCTGTTGCCGTCTGCTTCGAGCCTGTGCCCTTTGACAGGCTGCCTTCCGTCTCTTCCAGCACCTCTGCGGCGCTAGTGGCCGTTTCACTGTCCTTTGTAAAAAGCTGACAGCCGGTCAGAGACAGCACGCAGAGAATCATCAGTAGAAGAAAAGGAAATTGACATCGTTTCAACAACATAACCTCCCGGTATCACTCAATGCTCAGATTGAAGCCGATTTCCTCATCGCACTTAATCTCCGCGGACTTGTTCTCGTAGTGCAGTGTAAAGGGATGCTCCACACCATCCTTATCCGTGAGGATAAATGTATAATCTCCGTTCTTATTCACCGTAACCGTCACGCCGTCCACTGTGGTTGCTCCGTTTACCACTCCGGCCGGAATTGATGTCAGCGTGTAATTCTCCATATTTTCAACCGAAATATGGATGGTTGATTTGCTGCCGCAGCCGGCCAGCACGAACATCAGGCACAAAACGCACGCAAGCGTCAGCAGCCTCTTTCCGTTTCTGTGGTTCCTTGTATGATTCATCCTCTTAATCTCCTTTCTCTTGAGCGGGAAGCAGTCTTTTCGACAAGCCGCAGGATCCGCGCCGTCAATGCCTTCGCCGCCGGCGTCACTGCAGCAGACAGTACAAATGAAATTCCTACGCTCGCCAGCACCACCGGCAGATAGAACCGAAACCGCAGCACCATCTGCGGCACACGCTCGTTCAGCACCGGATACAGTACCTGATCCGGAAGCCACGACAGCAAATACGCCGCAAAGGTGAGCGAGGAAAGCTTTGCCAGAATGCGTCTTCTTCGCTCCGGCACCGTTGAAGCATCCAGACTTCGGATCAGCTGGAACAGGAGCACCGCATCTGCCGTATGCATCAGGCTTCCCCAGCCGTTCCAGTCCCCTGCGGCAAAAATCATGTTGTGATTCCTTACGATCGAATAGATTCCTCCGAGTACAACACAGATCACCAGAAAAGACAAGAGCCTTCCGGGCCCGCTTTTCCTTCCAATCCACCGGATTCCCTTTTCCTCCGCATCCGCTCCGTCGTACTCCCGCAGATACGCGCCGATGCAGTAATAGGTGAGCGGGTACAGCTCCTTCCACCAGTCCGGCAGAAGTGCATGCCCCGTCATGTCCATGACACTCGGCAGCACCGTCAGCACCAGCAGTACCGCGAGCAGTGCCCGGTGCCCCGCCCGGTCCGGAATGCTCCTCCATAATACATTCAGGAAAGGAATCAAAAGCGCCAGTCCCAGGTACATTTCCACGTACCAGGAATAATGCTGAAAGCCGAATATGGCCTCAATGCCTGCTGTTTTGCCCAGCCTCTCGCCCCGGATCCCGTAACGGAATGCCAGGACCAGAATGCTGACCAGCAGGTAAATGATGTACACCGAAACGAGCTTGCGGTAGAACCCCCATAGCCCCCGCGCCGACAGCGGAATCCTGCGCGTGCTCTCAAGATAGCCCGTCAGCAGCAAAAACAGCGGCACGCAGGTCATGCAGAAGGTGAGAACCACGGTCATCAGATACATGCTCACCCCGGAGACCGGTGTAATGTAATATTCGGAATTCAGAAAGAAATGCACCGCGGGCACCAGAACAAACGCAAGAACCCGGATCCGGTCCATGCTGATCTCCCGCTTTATTCCACCGGCTGTATTCTCACGCACAGGTTTCACTCTCCTCTTCCAAATGCAGTGCTTTTCGCGCCGCTTTCTGCAGCTGCGGCTTCTGATGTGCCCATTCGAAAAGCGGCAATCCGATCAGCTTTCCTTCTCCAGGCGCTGCCTTGCCACGAGCTCCGCAAAGATGCCGTTTTTCGCAAGGAGCTCCTCATAGGTTCCGTCCTCTGCAATTCTCCCGCCGTCCATGACAATGATCCGATCGCATTGACGGATGGTGGAGAGGCGGTGCGCGATGACAATGCGCGTGCAATGCAGACTCTCCAGCGAATCCGATACGATCTTCTGCGTAATGTTGTCCAGCGCCGATGTGGCCTCATCCAGCATCAGAATGCGGGGCTTCGGCGCAATGGCGCGCGCGATCATCAGACGCTGCTTCTGTCCGCCGGAAATGCCGCCCGTGCCCTCATAAATCAGCGTGTGCATGCCCATCGGCATCGCGCGGATGTCATCCTCAATGCCCGCCAGGCGCGCCGCCTCCCAGGCATCCTCCATGGACAGGTGCGGCGCGGAAATGACGATGTTGGAGTAAATATCTCCGTAGAACAGCCGGCCGTTCTGCATGACCGTTCCGATGTTCCTGCGCACCGACCGTAAATCCAGTGCAGAAAGGTCCTGCCCGTCATAATAAACGGATCCCTTCTGCGGCGTCTCAAAGCCCAGCAGCAGCCGCATCAGCGTGGATTTCCCGCAGCCGGTGGCGCCGACAATCGCAACGTACTGCCCGGCACGGATCTTCAGGCTCAGATCATCCACGACCAGCGGGCCGTTTTCGGTATAGCGGAAGGAAATGTGGCTCAGCTCAATATTGCCCGAAAGCCGTGATACCGGCTTCTTGCTCTCCGAGGCCTCCGGCTCTGCCTCCAGAATGGGCTGCACCATGCTCAGAATCGGCTTGATCTGTGCGAGGTTCTCCGCCATGCCAACGAGCATGGTAAACGCTCCCAGTACCATGCCGTAGGCGCTGTTGAAGGCATAGTAGTCCGCCAGCGAAACGTTTGTCTGGACGGCAAAGAAATAAATAACAATGGAGCCCACCAGCGAGATACAGCTCGTAGCAACGCTCGAGAATTTCAAAAACGCCGGCGGATCGTACAGGAGCCTCGCCGCACCCGCATAGGCATCCGCCCACTTCGCAAAGGCGCGCTTTTCCGCACCGGCCAGCCGGATTTTCTGAACGCTGGAAATAAGAGAATATTCAAGGCCGGCCTCCTTTGCGGACAGCTCCATCTGCTGCTCCGAGATCCTTGTCTGCACCAGCGTCGTCCACAACGACAGCAGCACCGTGCAGATAATGACAACAAAGCCGGGCAGCACCAGCCCCGGGCCGTATGCCGCCATCTGCGTAACATACATCAGGGAAAAGATGCAGGTGAGTCCCGTCGTCAGAAACGAATCCGCGAGCATGCTGCACAGGGAGCTGATGTAATCCATGCGGTCTGCCAGGTCGCCAGACGAATACTGCCGGAAAAACGCGGCCGGGAGCGATAGAATCCGCATCATCCCCGCCGCCTCCACCTGCACGTTCACCTTGCGCCCGAGGCGGCTCATGGCGAGCTGCTTCACGGAGCCTATGAGGACCTGTGACAGCTGCAGACAGATCATAAAGCTGAATACCGCCAGCAGAAAACGAAGGCTCTTCCGCTCCAGCACGGGACCGTAAATCAGGTTCTGGATTTTCGGAAGGAGCAGGCCCAGTGCGGAAGCCGCAAAGGCAGCGATGCCCAGCATGGCAAAATCCGCCGCAGACAGGCACCGCACCATATACATCAGAAGGTCGCGGATGCCGATCCTCTTCAAAGGAAGCGGCCGGTAGAAGCAGATCGCCTCTCCGCCGATCTTCGCTGCATTCCGGGCGTGAATCCGAACCCATTTCCCGCTCGCCTTGTCAAAATAACGATACCCCGACCATACTCCCGGAATCAGAGCCACGGTCTCACCGGTATCGGTTCTTTCTCCCACCATGGCGCCGACCGCATCCCGGTACCAGGCGTCCTCCAGCTTCACTCTTCGCTGCATGATTCCGGACGGACGCATGAGATACTCCAGGCGCTCGTTGATGTCCATATCGCCCTCCGGGAGCTTGGCCGGACGGACACGATAGTATTTCAGAATCTGTTCGGCAGCATCCTGCGCCTGGGAAAGCTCATCCTCCGGCACATGCGCCGCCTTTTCTCCCATGACAACACCGGCCAGACGGTCAAAGGAATCCGAGAAGACGTCGTTGTCATGCTGCACACGTTGTTTGATTTGTTCGTCAAACCATCCCATACCCGAAGTCTTCCTTCATCAATCATCTGCTACCAGCTGTGCGTAGATGCCGCCTTTTTTATAGAGCTCCTCATGCGTGCCACGCTCAGCCACCCGGCCCTTGTCCAACACAATAATCTCGTCGCAGTCGCGGATGGTGCTGAGCCTATGCGCCACCACGATGCAGGTAATTCCGCGGTCCCGAATGGCCTTCACCACCTCGGCTTCCGTTCTGGCATCCAGCGCAGAGGTTGCCTCATCCATAACGATCATGGTCGGATCGCCGGCCAGCACCCGGGCAATCTCGAGGCGCTGCCGCTCTCCGCCCGAGAGGTTCATGCCGCCCTCAATCAGCTGATATTGGTATCCGCCCTCCCTCTGCATGATGGTTTCATGAATGCTCGCATCTCTTGCCGCGAGAATCATTTCAAAATCCTCAATGGAGGAATCCCACATTTTAATATTATTGGCGATGGTATCGGCGAACAGAACAATGTCCTGATCCACCACAGAAAGAGAACCGGTGAATACATTCCGGTCAATCGCTTCGATCGGCTTTCCGTCAAACAGGATCTCCCCCGACCAGGGCTGGTACAGGCCGGATATCAGCTTGGCCAGCGTGGATTTGCCGCTGCCGGAGGGTCCGATAAAGGCCACCCGTTTTCCAGGCGTCAGCGTCATGGAGAAATCCTCGATCAGCGGCTTGTCCAGTCTGGAATAGCCGAAGGTCACATGCTTTAGCTCGATCCGCCCGGAAAGCTTGCTGAGGCCGTCCGTCTGCGAGAACCGGTCCGTGCGGCACAAGGGATCCACCGGATACTCCATCACATCCTCGATCCGCTCCATGCCGGTGCGCAGCTCCATCAGCGACTGCGAAGCCGTCACGAGCTGCAGTGCCGGTGAGAGGAACGAAGAGAGAAATCCGGAAAAGGCCGTGATCATACCGACGGTCCAACTGCCCTGCATGCACAGGTATACGCTTCCCATCAAAACCAGCGCGTTCGTGAAAACCGAAATGACAGAAGGGATGATTCCCATATAAGCTTCCATCCGGGCGGACTTGACGTCTCCTGCATTGGCACTGGCCTGATAGCCGGACCATTTCGCAAAAAAGCCGTTCTCTGCACCGGAGGATTTGATGGATTCCACCATCTCAATGCCGGATACCGTTGCCCCGGCAAGCTTGCCGTCGTCCCGGCTGGTCACGCGGGAGAGATTCACTCTCTGTTCGGACACACATTTGCTGACGGCCATATTGGCCACAACCGAGGCGATGCCGATCAGGGACAGCACGGCGCTGTAGCGCAGCATGACGAACAGATAAAACGGCATTGTAAACGCCTGAATGATGAGCGGTGCAAAGGTTGAGATGATGCTCCCCGCAATGGTTTCGTTTTCCGAACGGCGCCCCGCCACATCTCCCGCCATTCTCTGCGTAAAGAATTCCACCGGCAGGCGAAGAACATGCCACATATACTCGCTGTTGGCTACAATGGCAATCTTTCCGTTTACCTTCAGGGAGTAGACCGCCTGGATCCAGGTGACCAGAATCTGGATCACCGCAATGGCAGAAAGCCCGTACATAAACGGCATAAACCACTCCGGGTTCTTTCCGGTTAACAGGTAATCCGCAAAAACATTGGAAAAGCCCGGCATGATCAGACCGAGCAGCGCAGAAACAAGGGCTGTGGCCGCAACCAGTGCAAACGCACTTCCTGCTCCGGACAGCTTTTTGCGGACAAACGGGAGCACGCTCTTGGGGCTCCCGGACGCGGCAAAGCTCTCCCCCGGCGCAAATTCCAGACAGATCCCTGTATAGGACTGTTCAAAGGCCTCCATCGGCACGGTATAGTTTCCTCCGCCCGGGTCATTTATGACGGCCTTTCCTTTTCGGAAGCCGCACAGAACCACGAAGTGATTGTAGTTCCAGTGAATGATGCAGGGGAATTTCCCATGGCTGGCCAGGCTTTGTGCATCGTACCGGTACCCCTGCGCATGCAGTCCGTAATTGCGGGCAGCCATCACAATATACTTTGCCTTTGATCCGTCGCGCGATACGCCGCAGTCGGCCCGCACCTGCTCCAGCGGAATCCACTTCCCGTAATAGGCCAGAATCATGGTAAGGCATGCAGCGCCGCATTCCAGCGCCTCGAGCTGCATGACCACCGGAACCTTGGCAGTGCCGTGCTCCAACGGCTTTGAGGGATATTTTTTCTTCCCAGGCATGTTACTCTCCCCCCGCTCGGTCAATGAATGATGAAATAGGCAGGATGCAGGCTCTCCACGGTGATCACCGCAGGATAAACGCCGTCCTTTGCATCCGGCAGATCCACATCCACCGCATAGCAGTAGTCCCCTGCGGAAAACCCGGAGAGGTACAGCGCGTAATCATCAAAGCTCTCATCAATGCGCATCGGTTCATCCGGAATGCTGCGGATGCTGCCCTCACTGTCGCCGACGGTCACCTTCATGCCCGTCTCCAGCTCCGAAACGTCCTTTGCGGAAACGTAGCAGACCGCAGAGCCGCCATCCACCGAGGCACACACCTCCAGCGTCGTCCCGATCGTCCCGAAGATTCCCCAGATGATCAGTCCGATCAGAAAAACAGCCGCCGCTGCCAGAATCATCCAGACGCCCGGACTCTCCACACGGATGTAGGCATTGAGCTCCTCGGGCGATTCTGCCCGGTCTGCACCTGATTTTTTAAAAAGTTTCGTATGCATTGATTTTCCGCCCTTTTTAAGGAAATACGTATCTATTTAGCACCCATCTCGAATTTGATACTCGAAAATGCCCGATGGCATTTTCTCCTATCTTGGAGTGATTGCCGGCAAAGCCGCCAATACACTCCGTGCTGCGGAGAAACCGCATACGCGGATTTCTCCTTGCATTCGCAAATCCTCGATACGGCTGGCCAGAGGCACTTCGCAAAATTGCCAAGCTCTGAATAATTACAGATGCTGCATCAAAGTATATCACAGCTTCCCTCCTCCGAAACAAAAAAGGCCGGTCCGGAGATATTCTCCCCGAACCGGTCTTCTGCCCCAACCGGATAACAGACTGTTGTGTGCTGCACCTGAGCAGTCCGCAAAACGGTATTGGCCGCTTACTTGCTGATCTTCTTGTCGGCCGTCATGCCCATATCCTTGCCGAAGAGGATATAGAACAGATAGTAGTTGGCATTGTTGTCCCCGAGATACTGCTGAAGCCAGGGATAGTTGCTCTTAAAATAAGACACATTAAAGGTCTGGTTGGCAGAACGTCCCAGCGTCATTCCCGTTGTCAGGAAATCCACCAGCATGGTGTTCGCATCGTAGGTTCCGTACGCTGCCTGCAGATCCGGATTGGCTGCCCAGTACCACACCGGATCGAAGACATCCTTGTAGTCATCGGCGGTAAAGGCCTGGTTCGTTCCGAAGTGATAGAGGAACCCGGAGATCAGACCATCCTCGTAAAGCTTTTTCAGCGAATCGGCAGGAATGTTGGCTCCGCTGTTGATCATGTTCAGGATATTCCCCTGATAGATTCTCTGGTAGCGCAGTGCCTGCTTGAGCTGCTGATATACGCCGGTTGCATCGGTAAACGTGTTCGTCAGTGCCGGCAGGAGGAGACTCTCCATGCTGATGGACTGGGAATACTTCGTATCATAGGCTGCCTTGGCCTGCACCGAGAGCCCCGCTGCCAGCGGCGATACGACGGTGGAAACCGTGATCGCTGCGCCGAGTAAAAGCCCCGTTACCCTTGTCCTTATGTGCTGTTTTCCGTTTTTGTGGCTGATCATATTTATCTCCCTTTCATCTCAAATACACAAAGCCCGCGACGGGTCCTGACAGAGTTGTCCGTCACCCTGTTGCTTGGCTTTCTGTGAATCGATACATAGACAGCGTTATTCACTCCGAAGTGCATCGATCGGGTTTAAGCGGCTCGCTCTTCTGGCGGGCATCCAGCCGAAAATAATGCCGACGGCCGCCGAGAATCCGGCCCCCAGCGCAATGGCGCTGTAGGAAAGCTGGAACGTCGTGTTCAAAAGCTTCGTCCCGACAACCGCGATCAGTATGCCCAGAATGATTCCGATAAAGCCGCCCATCAAAGACAGCGTAATGGATTCAATCAGAAACTGCATCTGAATCCGCACCGGCTCTGCGCCGAGTGCCTTTCGAAGGCCGATTTCCTTGGTCCGCTCGGACACCGACACCAGCATCATGTTCATGATGCCGATTCCGCCGACGATCAGCGCAATGGATGCGATTCCGCCGAGCATCGTGGAGAGCATCGTCTGAATGGTGCTCATCGTATCCATCAGGGAATCCATGCTGATGATGCTGTAGGCCTGATCGGCATTGTCCTCATCGGTGCCGAAGATCTCATTCAGCGTTCTCTTGAGGACCTTCTGCAGCTGGGAGGACGTGATGTTGTCCTCGCTGTAATAAATGCTCACGCTGGTCACATTTTTCATGGAGGACATTTTCAGCGCGTTCTTGTACGGCACGATGACCGTTCCCTTCGAGCTGCTGCCCGAGAAGAAGCTCGAGACATTGGTGTCCTGCGCCTTCACGCCGATGACCTTGTAATGATAGCCGTTCAGAATGAACTCTGTCCCGATGGCGCCGTTCCCGTCCAGAACGTTGTCGACAAAATCCGTATCGACAATGGCGACATTGGTCTCCCCACCGGCCTCCGCCGTATTGAAAATACGGCCGGACTGGAGCGTTTCTGTATTGTGCTGAAAATAAACCGCGTCCTCTCCGTCCACCGTTATGTTCTTGACGACAGTGTTGTTGTAGACGGCCGATGTTGTCAGCGATGCCGACGGCGCCACTGCATCCACGCCGTCCAGGTTCTGGATCTTTTCCAGATCGCTCTCGCTCAGACCGTGGTGGTTCAGCGTTCCCTGTGCGGATATGGTCAGCGTCCCGGCACCCAGCGACTCGAATTCGCCCATGATGGATCCGGTGGCGCTCTGCACCAGCGTAATCAGGCCGATGACGGAGGCTACGCCGATGACAATGCCCAGCATGGTCAGAAACGAGCGCATTTTGTTTCCGATAATGTTCTGCAGAGCCATCTTCATGCTCTGCCGGATGATCATAATACTACGCATCGGCAAGCTCTCCTTCACTGATCCTGCCGTCCAGAATCTTCACAATGCGCTTCGCGTGGGACGCGATGTGCGCATCGTGCGTGATCATGATAATGGTATTGCCGGCGTCGTTGAGCTCCTTGAACAGGCCAATCACCTGCGCGCCGGTCTTCTGGTCGAGTGCGCCCGTCGGCTCATCCGCCAGCAGTATGGACGGATGATTGGAGACCGCCCGGGCGATGGCAACGCGCTGCTGCTGGCCGCCGGAGAGCTGGTTCGGATAGTTCTCCATCTTGTCCGTGAGGCCGACCATGTGCATCACCTCCGCCACGCGTTTGCGGCGCTCCTTGCCGGACATATTCGCATAGATCAGCGGGAGTTCCACATTCTCCGCTGCGGTCTGCTTCTGCAGGAGGTGATACGACTGGAAAATAAAGCCGATCTCATTGCCGCGGATGTGTGAAAGTGCCGCTTCGTCCATATCGGCGATGTGCTCGCCGTTGAGCCAGTAATCTCCGCTGGTGGGCACGTCGAGGCAGCCGATAATGTTCATCAGCGTGGACTTGCCGGAGCCGGAGGGACCCAGCACCGCCAGGTACTCCCCCTCCTCTACGGTAAGATCAATGTTCTTAAGAACGCGCACGGTCTCCGTTCCCATGACATAGTCCTTGCAGATGTTCTTCATCTGCAGAATCACGCGTCCCATTACTGCGGTCCTCCGCCGCCGGGTGCACCGCCACCGCCGCCAGGGCCGCCGTCGCCTCCGCCGCCGGGGCCGCCGCCCATATCCATGGCGGAGTCGTCCATCTCAAAGGAGAATGCTGAGGTGTCCAAGGCTGCCGCATTATTCACTGCAAAATAAACCACATCGCCGGCATTTAATCCGCTCGTCACCTCCGTGTAGGTGCCGTCCGACATGCCGAGTGTGACAGCCTGCTGCACATAGCCCTTCTTGCCGCTGTCATCGGTTCCTTCAACAAGCACATAGGAGGAGCCGTCCGCGCCGGTGGAAACCGCATCACTCAGAACAGTAACCGCGCTCTTGGCTTCGCTGGTCACCTGCTTCACATCCGCAGTCATGCCCACCATGACCGAGGAATCCGGTGTGAACTGCACCTCTACCGAGAAATAAGCAATGCCGTTGCTCGACGAGCCGACGGCCGAAACCGAGCTGACCGTTCCTTCATAGTCCTTGCCGACTGCATCCACCGTAACGGTAACCGTATCGCCCTTATTCAGGTTCGAAACATCGTACTCGCTGACGGACAGTGTAACCTTCATCTTGTCATAGCTGGTGATGGTCGCCAGCGTTGAGGTCGCGGAAACGGCCGTGATGTCTCCCACCTTGATGTTCAGGCTCGTAATGGTGCCTGACATCGGTGCGGTAATCACGTAATCCGAAAGGGAATCCTTCAGATTGTCCAGCTGGAGCTGGCTCGTGGTATTGTCTGCCTGCGCCTGTGCCTGCTTGATGCTGGTCTGGTAATCCTCCAGCGTCTGCTGTGTGGAGCGGACCGTCGCGTTGTAGGAATCGATGGCGTTCAGATAGTTATTTTGCGCGGTAATTACTGCATCATAGAGCTTGGTCAGCTGATTCTCCTCGCTGATTTTGGCCTGCTCGTAGCTGGTCTTGGCCTGCTCGTAGCTCGCTCTTGCCTGTTCCTCACTCAGCTCATTGGATTCGATGGTCTGATCATCCGAGAACGAGTCATAGGTCTTTCCGGCATCGTTTGCGAGCTTCTGTGCGTGGGACTTGCTGTCCACGGACTGCTGCGTGCGGAGCGCGGCGCTCTGTACGTTGTTGTAGGCGTTCTCCATCTGCTGAATCGCGCTCAGGATGGTCTGACTCAGTTGGGAATTGTTCAGATTGACCTCGTCGTTGTAGGCCTCCTGCGCAGAGACCAGATTCTGCATGGCGGAATCGATCTGGGACAGGGCGCTCTGGGTGGACTTGTCCAGGCCGTCCTCCAGATTCTGCTTCAGATTGTCGTATTTGGACTGTGCGGACTGAATGTTGAGCGCACTTGTTGTTGCAGAGGCGCTCATGGTCGCTTCCTTCTCGCTGATCTGCTCATCCACCTTCGAGGTGTCAAGGCGTGCGATGACGTCACCCTCCTGCACGGTGTCGCCCTCTTCCACCAGAACCTCGGTAACCTTCACGCCGGAAACGGCGGACATTACCGACTGGCTGTCAACGGCCGCAATGGTTCCCGTGTAGGAATTGCTGGTCGAGAGGTCGCGGAACGCAGCTGTATCGGACTGGTACTCCACGGCTGCATCCTTTTTGGCCCGGCGGATCAGGAAGAAAATGACGGCTGCAATCACCAGCGCCGCGATCACGAGCTTGATGACAATGCTCCTCGTGCGCTTGCGCCGCTTCCTGCGTGCGCGCTCCTCCAGCTCCTTGCGCCGTTCCTCTTCGTAGGGATCGTAATCGTCATCCGGATCGTCTTCCCTCTCCCGCGGGCTGCCCGCGGCTGTCACAGCGGCGGGTTCATCCATGCCTGCTGCGGCATCTCCTGTTTCTTCCGGATCGTTCTCGTCCAGATATTCGTTTTCACTCATGTGCTGCCAAAGCTCCTTTCCTTCGGTGCTGCATTCGGTGCTGCATTCTCCGTCCGGTAAATCACGCATTCCTGCAGCTGCTGCATAGCTGTCTTTGAAATCTTAGCACTCTGCCGGGGAATAAAGAACAAGTTCACAGAAGTTTCATCTTTATGATTGTGGCTGCGGTTACTGTACCGCGTTAGTACGGGGCGGCGGCCGGGATGGATGTGCTCATGTGAGCCTCGCAGGGATTCTCTATGAAGCGTGCTTCTTCGCCGGACGCCCGATCCGCGCAAACTTGTCCGTCCGCGGGTCTTCCTCCGGAAGGCCCGCGTCTTGGACTCAAACACGCATGCGCTCCTGTCGGGCTGGCGAAGCCGCCCGCTTCAGGAGAATCCATCTGCTCGTCTCAAAATCGCACGTTCCATTCCCGGCCGCTGCCCCTTACATCATCTCTCCCGGAGTTTCCTGCGGCATGGAGGCAGTCCATAAACAGAAAACCGTGGCAATTATTCAGCACCCATCTCGAATTTGCTTCGCAAATCCTCGATGTGGCTGGCCAGAGGCTCTCCGAGCCTTGGCCGCCTGCCAATTTCAATCGTGAATTTGCCTGCAAGCAGTCAATTCCCGTTGAAATATGGCAGGTGCTGAACAGATACAAAACGTGGTAAGATGAAAGGCAAGATTCAACACAAAGAGAAAGGGATTCAGCATGGGACAGCGATTGACAAAGGGTGATGTGGCTAAGATTGAGGCGGAGATTGAGATGCGGCGGGTGGAGCTGCGGCCGAAGCTGACGGCTGCCGTTGCAGAGGCGGCAGCCCAGGGCGACCGGTCGGAGAATTTCGAATACTATGCCGCCAAGCGTGAGAACGGACACAACAACAGCCGCATCCGCTACCTTGAGAGAATGCTGCGCACAGCAGAGATTGTGGAGGATGCTCCCGAGGATGAGGTCGGTGTCGACAAGGAGGTCCGTGTCTATATTCCGGAGGATGACGAGGAGGAGACCTACACACTGGTGACGCCCATTCGTGCTGATTCTCTCCACAACATTGTCAGCATTGAATCGCCGATCGGAAGAGCGCTGCTCCATCATCACGTGGGAGATACCGTCACCATCCGCGTCAGTGATTCCTATTCCTACCAGGCGCAGATCCGCGAGATCCGGGATTCTGCCTCCGCAGGAGACCTGGACATCTCGGCCTTCTGAGGGGACGGACAACTCCGTCAGGACCCGTCGCCGATACTACAGTCTTTACACCGATCCGCAAAAGGTGTAGCATCTGTAGCTGTTAACTGAAGTGCAGAGTAGAAATTTAAGCGTTTAGTGCCCTGAGGACGGGGAGTTGCCCCAGGGACAAAGAGGTAAAGCCCACGGTTTAAATTTCGCATCCCGCTGCATAGATGGGCCAAACCTTCTTTGTAGTCAGGGACTGTAAAGGAGGCATTTTTTATGTTCAAATCTCAGAATCGTACCCGTTTACTCGTGCTCCTTTCCGTTCTTGTCGCGCTGCAGATCGTCCTTGCGAGGTTCTGCTCCTTCAATGCCTGGAACGTTCGGATCGGACTCGGCTTTATTCCTGTCGCACTGGCCGGAATCTTCTTCGGTCCGCTGCCCGCAGCCCTCGTTGCCGGTGTCAGCGACTTTCTCGGTGCCATTCTCTTTCCGACCGGCACGTATTTTCCCGGATTCACCCTGACTGCCGTCTGCACCGGCCTGTGCTTTGGCTTTTTCCTGCACAACAGGCTGCACATGCCGCGGATTCTCTTGTCGGTAGCCGTGAATCAGCTCGTTATGAGCCTTTGCATGAATACGCTCTGGATCTCCATTCTCTACGGATCCCCGTTCACATCCCTCCTGCAGGTCCGTGTTCTGCAGGTCATCGTCATTGCCCCTGTGCAGATCATCATTCTCTCCGCTTTATCCGGTGTTCTCAAACGGACCGATCTTAAAAAGGTGCTGGCATTATGACCTGGGACGAGACCTTTTCACAGCTGTGTGCCGACTGGAGAGCCAGCGGCCCGGATCCCGCACGGATGCAGGAGCTCCTCTCCCGGCTCGGACACCCGGAGAACGCGCTGCACTTCATCCACGTTGCCGGCACGAACGGCAAGGGCTCTGCTTCTGCCATGATCAGCCGCATTCTGACGGAGGCCGGGTATCGAACCGGACTCTACATCTCTCCGCACCTTTTGCGGATCAATGAGCGCTGGTCGATTGACGGACGGGATATTTCCGATGAAGAGCTGGCTGATATGCTGGAGCTGCTGCGGCCGCACATTCTGTCCATGGAGGATCGGCCGACCCGGTTTGAGGCGCTGACGGCACTGGCTTTTTTGTATTTTAAAAGGCAAAACTGCGACGTCGTCGTTCTCGAGGTGGGTCTGGGCGGACGTCTCGATGCCACCAATGCCATCCCGGTGCCGGACTGCGCGCTGATCATGAGCATCGGTCTGGAGCACACGGAGATTCTCGGAGATACCATCGAGCAGATCGCTTACGAAAAGGGCGGCATCATCAAGGAGGGCGGCGATGTTGTGCTCTACCCGCAGGAGCCGGCTGCAGAGGCTGTGTTCCGGGCAATCGTCCGTGACCGCCATGCAATTCTTCATCCTGCTGACGCTTCACGGCTCACAGAGGAGTCGTTTTCCTTAAATGACCACGCAGCCGCATCCGATTCTTCCGATTCTTTGGATGCTTCCTGTGACGCCGCAGGCGGCACGGAGGGCTCTTCTGCCGCCCCGTCAGACACTTCCTGTCAGGGAGCGGGAGCACCTGCGCTGCTGCAATACTTCTCCTATAAGGAAAGAAAGCACCTTGCGCTCGCGCTTGCCGGCAGCTACCAGTGCCGAAATGCCTGCTGCGTGCTCGAGGTGATGGAGGTTCTCCGTGAAAAGGGATATGACATACCGGAGGAGGCCATCCGCCGCGGACTGCAGACGGTCCGCTGGCCCGGCCGCTTTGAGATCGTCAGCGCAGAGCCGCTCTGCATTCTGGACGGTGCGCACAACCCCAACGGCGTGGAGACCCTGACGGATACGCTGCGCCATGTCCTTCCGGATTATGCAATCACCTTCGTCGTCGGCGTCATGGCTGACAAGAACTATCATGAAATGCTGCGACTCGCAGCGCCGCTGGCAGCGCGCTTTATTGCCGAGGTTCCAGACTGCGGGAGCGACCGCGGACTGCACGCCGAGACGCTCGCCTCAGAGATTCGCAGATACTTCTCCGGACCTGTCGAGACGGCGCCGAGCGCCACCGCTGCCCTCGAGCGCGCTATCGCTGTCCAACAAAGTTCTGCTGACAGCACGGTCCCGCAGGATACAGAAAAGAGCCAAAAGCAGGCGATTGTCTGCTTCGGCTCTTTGTATCAGGCAGCGGAGGTGCATGAATTCTTCACCCGCCGCGCAGCTCTATGAGTAATAAGGACGCGCTGATTAAAGCGTTTCCTTAAAATCTGGTATATACCAGTCTGCCAGCTTACGGATTTCCTCCTGCCGTTTCTCACTGCGGTCGAATACGCCCGCTACCAAAAATCCATCCGCCTTTGCCGTCTGAATGGCATGGAGTGCGTCCTCAAATACAACCGTCGAGCGGCGGTCCGCACCGAAATGCTCCATCGCCTGCCGGAAAATATCCGGCTCGTCCTTGCCATGCCCGACTTCACCGCAGGTGAAAATGGCCGCAAAATACGGTTCCAGTCCGCAGCGCTTCAGTGCCGCCTCCACCTGGTACCGCTCGGAGGCCGTTGCGATGCACATCGCGGTGCCGGCCTGCTGCAGGTGCCTTAGAAATTCCTCCGCGCCGGACTTTGGCAGCACCTCATAGAGATAGAAGTGCTCGATGATCCGATTGATGCCCTGCATGATCTCGTCAGCGGAGAGCGGCAAATCGTATTCCTTCCGAAGATAACTGGCCGACTGGTACAGGCTTAAGGGCCTCAGATCCTCCCGCAGGGACGGCTTCGGCTCCTTTCCCAGCGAGTGCAGGTAAACCTCTCCAAGGTCGTCCCAGATGGGCATGGAATCGAACAGCGTTCCGTCAAAGTCGAAAATCGCACACGTTATTTCCATGCCTTCACCTGCTCTTCCGCTTTCATGCATCCCCGGCTCTTCCGCCGATAGGCGCTCATCCATTCTGCAACTCCTATGCGTTCACCATCTTCTCCGACAGCTGCCGAAGTTCCCGGCATTCCTCTTCGATATTCTCCGCGGAAAAAATCGCGCTGACCAGCGCCGTGCCGTCCACGCCGCTCCCGGACAGCTGCAGCAGATTGGACTTATTGATGCCGCCGATGGCGACCACCGGAATGTCGACGGCGGCGCAGATATCCCGCAGGGTCTCCTTTGGCAGGACGTTCGTATCTTTTTTGGTGGAGGTGGAAAATACGGCACCGACGCCCAGGCAATCCGCGCCGTTTCTGACAGCCTCCAGCGCTTCTGCCACCGAATGCACCGAAACGCCGATCATCATATCCTCTCCCACGCGCTGACGGACCTTAGCCGCCTGCATGTCCGACTGCCCGACATGGACGCCGTCGGCATGGCAGGCAATTGCGATGTCCACGTTGTCATTGATGAAGAACGGGACTCCGTATTTTCTGCAAAGAGCGGAAATCTCGACGGCTTCCTGCAGAAACGCCGCATCGTCCAGCTCCTTCTCGCGCAGCTGCACACAGGTCACGCCGCCCTTCAGCGCAGACTCAACCTGCTCATACAGGGTTTGCCTGCCCGTCCATGCTCTGTCTGTTACCGCGTAGAGCAGCATCGTTTTCTTATCGCACTTCATAATTCGCGCCTTTCTCCAGCATCTTTGGCGTCATGTTGTAAACCGCGTCGATGATGTAATTCCGATAAGTGGCATTGCCGTCCATTTCTGTGAGTCTCCCGTATGCCACCTCGCCGGCGTACCCCATCGCAGCCGCAGCTGCCGCAGCCGCCTCCAGCGTATGGTCCGGGTTCGCGGTGACAAAAGCCGCCGTCATGGCAGAAAGCTGGCAGCCGGTTCCGGTGATGGAGGACATCTCGGGGCGCCCGTTGCGGATGCAATAGGCCTTCTCGCCGTCAGTGATGATGTCGATTGCTCCGGTAATGGCAATCACCGCACCGGTTTCCCTCGCAAACGCTTTTGCAAAATCGATTACACCGTCCAGATTCTCCTCTGTTACCTTATCCGCCGCGTCCGCGTCCACACCCTTTGTCGTACCGTTCCCGCAGGCCAGGGCTTTGATCTCGGAGATGTTGCCGCGGATCACGGAAAACCGAATATCCTTCAGAAGCCGCAGCGCCGTTTCGGTCCGGAACCTCGATGCACCGGCACCCACGGGATCCAGCACGACAGGATGCCCCAGCTCATTTGCACGCTTTCCCGCGAGCAGCATGGAGTCAACCGTGCGGGCATTCAGCGTGCCAATGTTGATGTTGAGTCCGCCGCAGATACTCGTGATGTCCGCCGCCTCCTCCCGGTCGTCCGCCATGATGGGCGAGGCACCGCAGGCCAGGACAATATTGGCACAGTCGTTGACCGTGACATAGTTGGTGATGTTGTGGATCAGCGGATGTTTTTCCCGTACATTTTCAAACATGGTCCGGAACAAATTCTCTTCCTCCTGTAACTGTCTGTTCGGCATCCCGCGATGCAAGGCTTTCCTTTTGCTCATGTGGCGTTCTCGCCAAACAAATTTGCAGTAATTATTCAGCATCCATCTCAAATTTGATACTCGAAAATGCCCGATGACATTTTCTCCTTGCATCCGCAAATCCTCGATGTGGCAGGTGCTGAACAGTTACATTTCATCAATGGTTTCCTAATGCACAGTTAAACGCAGCTGCGTCAAATGTAATCACGGTGTGATAGACCGTATCCCCCAGATTGTTCAGCGCCGCCTCCAGGGAATTCTGAATTTCCTTCTCCTTCCCCTGCTGCGAGATCGGCAGCGCCACATCGAAAATCAGATTGACGCTTTTTTCACCGGGAACCATGCGGAAATCATGGATGGACATGTGCTCATCCCTCATCTGCAGAATGGAGGTCACAATCTGCTTCATCCGATCCGCCTCCGGATCGTCCGTTGCCACCGGATCATAATGGATGACCAGATGGACGCCGTTCTTCTTCAGGCATGCCCTCTCCATCCCGTCGATCAGCTCATGGCATACCAGAGGGTCTTCATTCTTATCCATTTCCACATGCACGCTGGCGAACCGCTGCCCCGGCCCGTAATCGTGCACCATCAGATCATGGCAGCCCAGCACCTTCGGGCAGGAGGTGAGCTGATCCACAATAAGCTTCTGCAGCTCCGGATTGGTGTTCTCTCCCAGGAGCGGCGAAATGGTTTCCTTCGCCATTTTGGCGCCGCTGTACAGGATGAACAGCGCGACGGCAAGCCCGATATATCCGTCCGTCTGCAGCCCGGTCCCGCGGTCAATCAGGGCCGCCGCCAAAACCGCTCCCGTTGTAATGATGTCGTTCCTGCTGTCCTGGGCCGTCGCCTCCAGCGTATTGGAGCTGATCAGCTTGCCCAGGTATGCATTCATCCGGAACATTCCGAATTTCACCAGAATGGAAAACAGCAGCACCCCTACCATCACAACCGAGAATTTCACCTGCGCCGGATGAAGGATCTTCTGCGCGGAATTCTTGGCCAGCTCAAAGCCGATCAGAATGATCAGCTCCGAAACCACCAGCCCGGACAGATATTCGAACCGCGCATGGCCAAACGGATGCTCCTCATCCGCCGGCTTTTCCGCCAGCCGAAAGCCGATCAGCGTCACAATCGAGCTCGCCGCGTCCGAAAGATTATTCAGCCCGTCCGCCATGATCGCCACGGAGGAAGCCATAAGACCCACCAACAGCTTGCTGCCTGCCAAGAGAAGATTGCAGACAATCCCCACTCTCCCGGAAAGCTTTCCCACCGCAAAGCGCGTTTCCGGATTCTGCATGTTATTCTCGTCCTTCACCACTCGATGAAGAAC
>CAVJLL010000035.1:0-25355 GCA_963650385.1 Clostridium sp. CAG:508
TGATATGTGTCAGAAAATCATAATGGACTGTGCCAAAATATAAGAATAATAGGGATGAATAAAAACGCCTTACGGCTTGCAAGCGCACACTGTGTGCAAGCCGTAAGGCGTTTTATTGTTACTGTATAGCTGCCGCTCTCTACAGTGCCTTCTTCGGGCAGTTCCTGGCGCATTCCATGCACAGGATGCATTCCGTGCCGTTTTTCCTTGACCGGGAATTGTCCGTCACATCCACATCCATGGGACAGACTTTCCTGCACTTGCCGCAGGAAACGCACTTATCCTTATCGCATTTCACCCGCAGCAGGGACCAATAGCTCATCGGCTTTAAGAATACAGCAACCGGACAGGCATATTTGCAGAATGCACGGTTGTCCTTAAAGGCAAACGCCAATGCAATGCCGACCGCATAATAGACCGCATTTCCGATGATAAACGCCCGGAACATGATCTGTTCCAGACCGCCTGTCCTCGTCAGGAACAGTGCTGCCACGAACAGAAACGCTGCCGCAAAGGTGATATACCGGATCCATCCGAGCTTCCTGCGCGGCTGCTGCGGAACCTTGTACGGCAGAAAATCCAGCACCATCGCCGTCCAGCAGGCGTATCCGCACCACCCTCTTCCGAAAACGAGCGGTCCGAAAATCTTTGCAACGGCATAATGAATGGTTGCCGCTTCAAACACACCGGTGAACAGGTAATACCAGAAGCCTTCGATCTGCATGTTCTCACGGCGGATCAGTCCCAGATAAACCAGCATATACAAACCGACCAGCAGCTGCACAACACGTCTGGCATGCCGGTAATCCCGTGCGAACAGGAACATCCCCAACGAGATAGACATACCAATGTAGCTGAAGTTGAACAGATAAAACAGATTGTCCTTCGTCAGCCACAGCGTGACCGCAATCGTCTCAAAGATTGCCAGCATCAGAATGGAGGGCGTATATTTTCCCTTCATCTTCAGATGCTGTCAGCGATGTCGATGTTGACGCCTTCCAGGCCAACCCATGCGCCATCCTTGGCCTCTGCAGATTCCGGATGTGCGATCAGCCACTTGTTGGTCATGCGCAGGAGCTTGTCCTCGCTGCTCTCTCCTGCTGTCTCGCAGGTTCCGACGTTCGTTCCCTGCGGCAGTACAACCAGAACCTTGAAGCCCTTGGATGCATCGGTATGACAGGGAGCATAGTGAAGAGACGTTGCATATACCTCTACCATCACGCCGGCCGGTACCTTGAACGCCTTGATGGTTGCCGTGTCCAGCTTGCCGTCTGCCGTGATGTCGCTCTCCAGGCCCAGGAGCAGGATGAAGTCCTCGGTGCCGAGGTTAAACTCGCTGCTGCGGTGATACTCCACGCAGTTGAGCTTGGTATTGTGTCCGTTGCACCAGCCGAACTGTGCCGGGATGCCGCCGAACAGCGTCGGTGCCAGTGCCTTTGCGGCCTCCAGGTTCTGCAGTGCAGGCTCCTCTGCCACATAATCCGTTCCTTCCGGAAGCGGCGTATGCTCCTTCAGCGCCTCAACGATCGGTGCCACGTTGACGCCTGCTACAACGCGTCCATAGGGTGCAAATTCCGGATCCGTTACCTGATAAATCTTCATAATTAATGTCCTCCTGAATGTCAGCATTTGATTCGCGCCGCCGGCCCCTGCCGGAGGCGTCTGTTTATCCGTCCATTCTATCACGTTCCGCCGCTTCTCCGCATCCCTCTCCTGCCGTTCCCATGCTCCTTGGACAGTTTTTCAAATCTGTATAAAACCCGCATAAATGTCGCTTGTTTTTTCGGTTCTTATGCTATTATGGTCATTATGAAAACAAAAAATGACCAACAGCCATATAATCAATCAAAAGCAAACTCCGCAGCGGTTTCCAGGAATACCGGAAAATGGTTCAAGCTGGACAACGCTGCCATCATCGTCCCCTGTTCGGCACACGGCTTCGATACCCGCGTGTTCCGCATTGTCTGCGAGCTGAAGGAGAACGTCGATCCGGTGCTGCTCCAGCAGGCACTGGATGAAACCGTAGACGAATTCCCGCATTTCAACAGTGCGCTCCGCAAGGGCCTGTTCTGGTACTATCTGGACGGACTGGATGAGACGGCCGTCGTCACGGAGGATACCGAGCCTCCGCTCGCGCCGCTTTATTTTCCGGGACTTCGGAACCTCCTGTACCGGATCACCTATCACGGAACCCGGATCAATCTGGAGATGTTCCATGTGCTGGCCGACGGAACCGGCGCCTTTGTCTTCTTCCGCAAGATGATCACGCGCTACCTTTCTCTGGTGCACCACGTGGACGTCACCGATGCCGCATCGGACAGCTCGTCCTCCACGGAGAAGACGACCGATGCCTTCGCCCACTACTACCAGAAGATGAAGAGCTCTCAGCTCAAGCAGATGACCAGCGTAAAGGCCTACCAGCTTCGCGGCGAAATGGACGACAACCAGCGCAACCACCTGGTGGAGGGCATTATCTCTGCCAAGGCCTTTGTGGATATGGCGCATCAGTACAAGACAACGGTCGGAATCCTTCTGACTTCCATTTATATTGCCGCCGTCATTGACGGCATGACCGTTCGGGACCGGAAGCGCCCCGTCGTCATCAGCGTTCCGGTCAACCTGCGCCAGTTTTTCCCTTCGGACACCGCCCGCAATTTCTTCGGCGTCATCAACATTACGTACGATGCCAGAGATTTTGACGGCTCTTTGGAGAGCATCATTGACAAGGTCAAGCAGTCCTTCGGCGATCAGCTGACGCCGGACAAGGTCGCTGCCACGATGAACTCCTACACGAAGATTGTCGGCAACTACATCGTCAAGGTCCTGCCTCTGTTCATCAAGGAGCCGGGGCTCACCTACTTCCTTTCCCGGGCGCACAGCGGCGTCACTGCGACGCTCTCCAACCTGGAGCGGATCCGCATGGCTCCGGAAATCGAGGAGTACATCGATCACTTTGCGGCGTTCATGACGGCGCCCGCCACGCAGGTAACCATAGCCACCTACAAGGATAAGCTCTGCATCGGATCGGCCGGCGGCTATGTCAACCACGATGTCATGCTCCGCTTCTACCGGCGCCTGACCGCCATGGGGCTTTCCGTGGAGCTGTCCACCAATGACTACGACGCAGTGGCTGTGAATTAAGTCCGATTTACAGCAGATATACAGCTCTGTTCCGCCGCATCTCGAATTTGCCTGCAGGCAGTCCGTTCACGCTGCCATGCGGCAGATGGCGAACAGATACACAGAAAGGAAGGCAACGATCTCATGCAGTATTGCCCGAAATGCAAAATATCCATCCGCGGCCATAAGGCCTGCTGCCCTCTTTGTCAGGGCAAGCTCCAGGGAGAGCCAGAGGGCGAACCCTTCCCGGTTCTGGCCAAGCCCAAGGTCAGCAACTTTACCTTTTTCCGGATCTGCACCTTTGTGCTGGTCATTCTGGTGCTGTCCATGGGACTGGTAAAATATCTGACCGGCCCCCAGCCCTGGATCACCATTCTGAATCTCTCCGCATTCCTTGCCTGGGCGGACCTGCTGGTTCTGTCCTGGTTCCGGAATAATTTCATGAAAACCATTGTCGTGCAGATTTATCTGGTGATGCTGGTAACCGTCATCCTGGATGCGAAAACCGGCATGCACGGCTGGTCGGTTGCCTGGGTCCTTCCCATTGCTTTTCTGGCAATTGCGGCGGCCACGACCTTCATCGGTCACTCATCCCGGCTTCCTCTGGAGAGCTACGTCATGTATCTGTTCTGGAACGTGGTGCTGTCTTTTCTCCAGCTCATCGCGATCGGCACCGGGAAGAATCCTTTCCCCGTCCCGGCCGTTGTCAGCATGTTCCTGCTGCTGATCCTGGGAGCCGCCGTTGTTATTTTCCGTTTCAAGGATCTCAAAAGCGCCGCAGGGAAATGGTTCAGCCTTTCCTGAGCAAAGCACCATCCATCAGCGCAGCAGTCTCTGCTATTGTCAGAGCCCGCTGCGCTGTGTTGTTACTATAAGAACATTTGCATCTATTTAGCCCCATCTCGAATTTGCTTTGCAAATTCTCAATGTGGCTGGCGTTAAATAGACGAACAGTCAAAGGAGACCAGCTATGGCTACACCAAACCGTCACGAGCTGACGGAACGTCTGCAGGAAAAACGGCAGCTTCGCCGGCAGGAGGTTCTGCAGCGTGCAGAGAAGCTTGCCGCCAATGTGGGCAGCTTCGCCGAGAACTCCATCGGCACCGTCATCGAACATCGGCAGGAGGCTCCCGTCCTTGACGGCGATCCCGCTCCGCATGTCTGGTACCAGATCCCGCTCCCGAAGGCCATTTCCGGCGACGGCTCCGAGTTCCACTGCTATATCAAAAAAGGGACCACCGACCACCTCGTCATTTTCCTTTCGGGCGGCGGCGTAGCCTGGAATGACTTTACCGCAGCAAGACCGGTGACCGGCGCCAGAGTTGCCGCCGGCGAGCCGAATTTCTACTGGAACAATCTGCGTCCCTTTACGCAGATCATGAACATCAACATCGGCATCACGGAGGCGGATTCCGCGCACAACCCCTTCCGCGACTGGAACTTCCTGGTCATCCCCTACACGACCGGAGACTTCCATGTCGGAAACCGCGATGTTCCCTATACCGATGAGGAGGGGCAGCCGCAGATCCTTCACTGTCACGGCGAGGCAAACGTAACGGAGGCATTGAACGTCTGCAAATCCTTCTTCCCGAATCCGGATCAGCTGCTGATCGCCGGCGATTCCGCCGGTGCCTTTGCGGTTCCGGCCGTCTCCGGACGAATTGCCGACGACTGGTATCCGGATGTGCAGGAAATCACACTCTTCTCGGACAGCGCGCTCCTGCTCAACCGCGACTGGCGCAGCATTGCACGGGATTTCTGGGGTGCAGCACCGTCCGTGTGGGAGGCGCTGGAGACACCGAATATCTGCTATGACTGGTATCAGGCACTCCTGACCGCCCATCCCGGCCGCTTCCATGTCCTGTACGCGACCTCTACGCACGATTATCTGCTCTCTGCGTTTTACAACGACATGACCAATAAGGTCTACAAGACCGATGCCGGTGTCCGCAGTGCCTATTACCGGCAGACCAGGAACATGGCCAGATGGCTGCGGGATCTGGCGCCGGATACCGTATTTTTCATCAACAACTGGGTGAACCCCCTGTTCACAAAGGCGCAGATGGGCACCATTCATACCGCAGTCCGACAGCCCTACTTCTACGTTCCGAATCACGGCGGCGTCACCATGGCCACCTGGCTCAGCGATGCCGTAGGCGGAAACCGGTACGATGTCGGGACGGAGCTGCTGCACATGTGAATTTCATTCTCCTCTCTTGCAATATCCCTGCGGGAGTGGTAAAAAGGGTAGCGACATTGTATACAATTATTCAGTGATACGTATTTCGCCGCCATGCGGCACACAGGACGTCAGAAAGGGAGGAATCGATGAAAGCATACGCGGAGATGTCGAAAGAAGAGCTCCTGAAGGAAAAGGAAGCACTGGAACAGCAGTTTAAGGACGTGGAGGCCAAGGGCCTGGATCTGAACATGGCCAGAGGAAAGCCGTCCAAGGCACAGCTGGAGCTGTCCAACGGATTGATGGATGTGCTGAATTCTGACAGCTACTTCAACGATGAAACCGGCACCGACTGCCGCAACTACGGCATCGGCGAGGGCATTCCCGAGGCGAAGCGTCTGATGGGTGATATGTCGGAGGTGGATCCGGACGACATGATCATCTTCGGCAACTCCTCCCTGAACATCATGTTTGATACTGTTTCCCGTTCCTACTCGCACGGTGTCTGCGGCAATACGCCCTGGTGCAAGCTGGACAACTGGAAATTCCTCTGCCCCGTTCCCGGATATGACCGTCATTTCAAGATCACCGAGTTCTTCGGTGCAGAGATGATCAACATTCCCATGACGCCGGAAGGACCGGACATGGATCTGGTGGAGCAGTATGTCAACAACGATCCTTCCGTAAAGGGCATCTGGTGCGTTCCCAAATATTCCAACCCGCAGGGCTACAGCTATTCCGATGAAACCGTGCGCCGCTTTGCAGCGCTGACACCGGCTGCTCCGGATTTCCGCATTTTCTGGGACAACGCCTATTCCATCCATCATCTGTACGATGATCCCGCGCATCAGGATGTGATCCTCGAGATCCTGGATGAGTGCCGCGCCGCAGGACACCCCGACATCGTGTACAAGTTTATCTCCACGTCGAAGGTAACCTTCCCCGGCTCCGGACTGGCTGCACTTGCCGCCTCGAAGGCCAACCTTGATGACGTGCGTAAATTCATGGCTGTACAGACCATCGGTCATGATAAGCTCAATCAACTCCGCCATGTACGCTTCTTCGGCAACATGGCGAACATGCACGCGCATATGTCCCGCCATGCCGAGATTCTCCGCCCGAAGTTCGAGGCGGTCGAGAACACCTTTGAGCAGGAGCTGGGCGGCCTTGGAATCGGCGAGTGGACCAAGCCCAACGGCGGCTATTTTATCGCCTTTGATTCTCTGGACGGCTGCGCAAAGGCCATCGTTGCCAAGTGTGCAGAGGCCGGTGTAAAGCTGACTCCCGCCGGCGCCACCTTCCCTTACGGCAAGGACCCGCGTGACCGCAACATCCGCATTGCGCCTTCCTTCCCGCCGCTGGATGAGCTGAAGGAGGCAACAAAGGTGTTCACATTGGCTGTAAAGCTGGTCAGCATCGACAAGCTCCTGGAAGCCAAATAAACCGTTGCTGTATGAGTGATGTTTCAGAAAAGATCCTTGCTTATGAAAATTGTTGTACTGGACGGCTATGTGGAAAACCCCGGCGACCTCTCCTGGGAGCCCTTGGAGGCTCTGGGCGAGACGATCGTTTATGACCGAACCTCCACCACAGAATCTCCGCTGATTGCAGAGCGCATCGGCGATGCAGAGATTGCCGTCACCAATAAGACCCCCATTTCAAAAGCCACCATCGCCGCCTGCCCGAATCTGAAATTCATTGCGGTTCTGGCAACCGGCTACAACGTGGTGGATATCGCTGCCGCGAAGGAGCGCGGCATTCCGGTTTCCAATGTCCCGGCCTACGGGACACAGATCGTGGCGCAGTACGCCGTCGGCATGCTCCTGGAGCTGTGCTCGCACTATGCCGCACACGACCGAGCGGTAAAGGAAGGCCGCTGGGAGCACAATATTGACTGGTGCTTCTGGGATTATCCGATGATCGAGCTGTGCGGCAAGACCGCCGGCATCATCGGCCTCGGCAAAATAGGACAGGCCACTGCCAGAATTCTTGGTGCCATGGGCATGCGCGTCATCGCATACAGCCGGACCGAAACAGAGGCTGGAAAGGCAGTTGCTGAATACGTGGACCTAGATACCCTTCTGCGGGAATCCGATGTGATCCTCCTGCATTGCCCTCTTTTCCCGGAAACAGAAGGCATGATCAACAAGGACAGCATTGCCAGAATGAAGGACGGCGTGATTCTGATCAACAACGGACGCGGACCGCTGATCGTCGAGCAGGACCTTGCGGATGCGCTGAACACCGGCAAGGTGTATGCCGCCGGTCTGGACGTTGTTTCAACCGAGCCGATCCGCGGAGACAATCCGCTTCTGACTGCGAAGAACTGCATGATTACGCCGCACATTTCCTGGGCCGCAAAGGCCGCACGGCAGCGGATTCTGGACATGACCGCGGATAACATCCGGGCGTATATGGACGGCGCTCCGGTTCACGTTGTGAATGCCTGATGGAAAGTTGGTATCATTTATGAAGCTTACAATGCTGGGGACAGGAAACGCTGTCGTCACCGAATGCTACAACACCTGCTTCGTGCTGGAGGACGAGCTGCGCCCGAAGGCCGATCGTTATTTTCTCGTGGACGGAGGCGGCGGAAACGGCCTCCTGCATCAGCTGAAGACCGCAGACATTGACTGGCGGGATCTGCACGTGATGTTCCTCACGCACCGGCACCTCGATCACCTGATGGGAATGGTCTGGATGCTGCGCATGATTCTGCAGAACATGCAGCGGGGCAATTACGTAGGAGAGGCGGTTATTTACGGTCACGACGAGGTCATCGCACTCCTTCACGAACTGGCCGAAAAACTCCTGACGCCGAAGGAATGTGCATTTCTCGGCAGCCGCCTGCACTTGGTCGAGGTAAAGGACGGCGAAACCCGCGAGATCCTTGGCCGGAAGGTCACCTTTTTTGACATCGATTCGACAAAGGCGAAGCAGTTCGGTTTCACGATGGAGTACGAAGACGGCAAGCGTCTGACCTGCTGCGGCGACGAGCCGTACAATGCCTGCGAGGAGCAGTATGCCAAAGGCGCGGAGTGGCTTCTTCATGAGGCTTTCTGCCTGCAGGAGCAGGCGGACGTCTTTAAGCCGCACCAGAAGCACCACTCCACCGTCGCCGATGCCGCGCAGCTGGCGGAGGGCCTGCAGGTTCCGAATCTGGTCCTGTACCACACCGAGGACCGCAATATTCAGAATCGCCAGAAACTCTACACCGAGGAGGGGCGTCAGTTTTACCACGGCAATCTCCTCGTGCCGGAGGACCTGGATGTAATTGTGCTATAGGTAAAGGCCGCCAAGCGGACAGCATCTCGTAAAAAAGCACTCCTGCAGATCTGCAAGAGTGCTTTTTATTTACCGCCTAATACTCTGATGTTGGTGACAAAAGATCTTTTGGCCTCAACGGATGCCGGACTGCTGCACTTCATTCCCGCGCGATTTCTTCCCGCACGTACGGCTGCATCGACGCATCCACCACAAGCTCGCCGTCCACCGCGACATTCTGTCCGTTTCGGATATAGATGCAGGGTACCTCATGCGGATAGCAGCCGCGTTCGGACGGTCTCTCATCCAGACAGTCCGGCTTATGGCCGCTCTGCAGCCTCCATTCCAGATGCACATCCTTCAGGGATATGTTCTCCACCGGCGAATAATCCTCTCCGGCAATGACAATGGCTCCCTCGCACTCCATGCGGACATTGTCCACATAAATATTCGAGATCTTCCCCGGCAGGCGCTCGACGCCCTCCCGCTTCGTCGCCGAAACGAAAATCGCATCCCCCTTTCCCCACCAGTAATGGACACCGGTATGGCGCGTCGTGCAGTCTGCATAGCGCCTCGTATTGCCCATCACGTGATGAAAGCTGATGTCGTGAATCCATCCGCCGTCCCGGGACCAGATTCCGATTCCTCTGGTGCAGTCCTCCAGTACGCAGTCCGAGAGGATGACATGGTGGATGTCTCCCCACGTCTCCGTTCCGATTTTCAGTGCGCAGGATCTGGATTTCATCACGCAGTTGGAGATCAGAATGTTCTGCGAGGCGCCGTATTTTCTGGTCATCGGCGCCGTTGTCTTGATCACCACGGAATCATCTCCGCCGCGGATGATGCAGCCGCGGATGATGACATTTTTGCAGCAGTCCGGATCGATTCCGTCATTGTTGGGTCCCCGCTCTTCATTCAGGATACGGATGTTATCAATCAGAACCTCCTGACAGCCGGCCATGTGCAGAGTCCAGTATGCCGCGTCATAAAAGGTCACATCCCGCACCGTCAGGTTCCGGATGTCCTCCAGGAAGCTCATTCGCGGGCGAAAGCCGCGCACATTCAGCGGGCATTCATGGTATCCGTCGTCCGAATCGTCATCGTAGAAGCTCAGCCGCCCCTGTCCGTCAATCGTACCGGTTCCGGAGATGGTGATGTTCTCCTCGTGCCGTGCAAAAAGGAAGCATCCGCCCTCCCAGCCGGTATCCTCATTGTCGTCCTCAAAGCCGTTGGAGAAATCCATCATGTCCTCCGGCTCCATACTGGAGATCAGGCGTGCTCCCTGCTCCAGATGCAGATCCACATTGGAGCGCAGGATCAGCGTTCCGGCCAGAAACTCTCCGGACGGGATCACGACTCTGCCGCCGGTTTTGGTGCAGTCATCGATCGCCGCCTGAATGGCTTCCGTACACTTGGTTGTTCCGTCTGATACTGCGCCATACTGCAGAATGTTGTATTCCATTGTGCTCCCCTCATCCGCCTGTCGGCATTACTCGTACGCCGTCTTGTCCAGAATCCGTCCGTCCAGGTCCGTCCGGATACGGAGTCCCCGTTCCTCCCGGAAAACTTCCCTTCCGTCGATGAACGCGGCCGCCTGTGTCCCATCATTTTCGATCCGATAGCAGTGCCCGTTCCAGCGCTGCTCATAGCTGCCGTTCGCACCGCGGCAGGACCCCCACAGGAGCTGATCCCTCTGCATGTGGACGCCGTACATGCGGCTGCAGTACTCCATCACCGACAGCATTGCCGGTCCATACGCATCCTGTCCCCCGTTGCCGTCCGGATCCACGCCCGACGGCTTCATTGTGAACGGATCATACTGCTGCACAAAGTGACAATCCTCACCGATTGCCTCAAAGAGCCTGTGCCCCAGAATCGGCAGAAGCCGGTAATATCCGTAGTTCTCCAATGCGCGGATGGCCCGCTGGTAGGTCAGTGCCTCGCACTGCCCGCTCCAATCATTGGACGGCTCGTTCATGAAAATCGGATCGTTGACTGCCACCGACGGCAGCGGCATCCGGGTCCAGAACTCCTCCGGATTCAGCAGGTGTCGCTGTACGAACTGCTCTGCCTGATCCGGATCGCAGCTGTGCCAGTACATGCAGCGAAGCGTGTTGTGGATCAGCGCCGGCATCTGCCGATGGTTTTTATCCCGGTCGAAAAAGGCTCCCTTCTCCGAATTCCAAAGATACCCCCGCATGGTTTTCTTCACGCTTTGTGCCTGCTCCGTATGGCTGGCAGTCAGCTCTGTTTTGCCTTGAAGCCGGGCGATCTCCGCCATCGTTTCCCGTGCGGAATACGAATAGCTCATGACGTCCATCGAAGCCATCGGAACCACGCTGCAGCCCTCAGGCGGCGTTTCTGCCTCCCACGGGTCCGGCGCATCCCCATACCGGCGCGCCTTGTCCTCACCGGTATCGTACTTGCACCAGGACTCCAGGCAACCGTCGCCGTCCGAATCCCGGGCCGACCACAGATACTCGTCAAACCCGCGCAGCGTCTCATACAGCTGCTGCAGGTAATGCGGATCCTTCCCGGTCAGATAGTACATATCCAACGCCGGTGCCGGAAAGCAAAAGCCCTGAAATTTATTGAACTGCGGAACCACCTTCCCGTCGATCAGCGCAATGCTGCCCGGAATCCGCCCGTCCGCGCGCTGGTAATCCATGAACATCGTCTGGTTGTTGAGCCCCGCCGTGAGATTCCTCTTCGCATACATCTCGCCGCCCATGGGCTGCGTCTCCAGCCAGATTTTCTCGTAGCCGCCGCCTTCCACCAGGACTGCAGTGTCTCCGAAGAGCCGCACATTCCCTCTGCACTTCTCTTCTGCACTGTCCATCAGCTTCTGCAAAAGCCTATTGTCGGTCTGAAAGGTGACGCCTGTCTCCGATTCCATTCCCATCGTCCGCTTCCTCTTTGCACGGTCCTCCGCTGCCTGCCCGGCAGTTTCACAACGGATGCAACACACAATAGCCACTCACCCCTTCAGGCCGCTTCCGCTGATGCCCTGCACCAGATACCGGTTGAAAATAAGGAAGATCAGGAATACCGGGATCAATGACAGCGTAGACATTGCGAACATCGCGCCGTAGTCCGTGACCGAAGCCGAATCCGCGAACAGCTTGATGGCAATGGATACCGGGTAAGACGCCGGGCGGGACAGATACAGAAGCGGTCCCATATAGTCATCCCACTTCCAGTAGAACTGAATGATGATCGTCGTGATGATGGACGGCTTGAGCAGCGGCAGAATGATCTGCGAATAAATGCGGTATTTGGAGCAGCCGTCTATTTTCGCTGCTTCGTCCAGGTCTCTGGGGATGCCCTGCATGAACTGCATCATCTGATAGATGAAGAATGCCTGTCCGCAGAAATAAGGGAGGATCAGCGGTACATAGCCGGGTACCAGGCCGAGACGATAGTAAATCAGATACTGCGGAATCATGATAACCTGCCCCGGCAGCATCATCGTCGCCAGCATCGCCGTGAACCAGAGCTTTCTGCCCTTCCAGTTGATGCGCGTAAAGGAATACGCGATGAGCGAGGAGGAAATCACACAGCCAAGGGTCGCGGTGATTGTAATCAGAAAAGAGTTCTTAAAGAAGGTGGCAAAGGTTGTGCCGCCGAAGCCGGCCCAGCCCCTCGTATAGTTATCCAGATGCCACTCTGTGGGAATCAGGCTCAGAGTTCCGCGCAGAATCTGTGCGTTGTCCTTGAAGGATCCGCTGATCATCCACAGTACCGGATAGATCATAAGGAAGCCGAACAGAATTACCAGCACGTGGTAGACGGTTTTAATAATGGCTCGTTTTGTTTTCATTGTTACCTCTCCATGCCGCTGCCTTGCAGCGTCAGCCTAAGGAGCATTTCGCGAAGGCGAAGTCTCCTGCCGCACTCGTCCTCAGTTGTCTGCCTCGTTGAATACCCAGTGCTTTGACGTCTTGAAGATCACCAGTGTGATCACCGACATCACCACCAGCATGATCCAGCTCATGGCGCAGGCATAGCCCATCTTGTTGTACTTAAAGGCCTGGTTATAAACATTCAGCGCGTACAGCATGGTGGAGTTGTTGGGTCCGCCGGCTGTGATGACGAAGGCCTGTGTAAAGGACATGAAGGACGAAATGGTCTGCATGACCAGATTGTAGAGAATAATCGGCGAGAGCATCGGCAGCGTAATGCTGAAGAATTTCTGTCTTCCGTTGGCGCCGTCGATTTCCGCCGCCTCGTACA
Organism: Clostridium sp. CAG:508; assembly: GCA_963650385.1. GTDB lineage: Bacteria > Bacillota > Clostridia > Lachnospirales > Lachnospiraceae > CAG-791. The sequence continues at coordinate 12,797 of CAVJLL010000035.1, forward strand.
GGGAGACGTTGATCTCCTTCAATCCTGCCGCAAAGATAATCATGGATGAGCCAAACTGCCACACTGCCATGAGGATCAGCGGGTAAATGGCCAGCTTCTCACTTCCGAACCAGTTGATTCTGTCCATTCCCATATTCGTCAGAATGGAATTGAATAAACCTTTTCTTGCAAACAGCTGCTTCCAGACCAGCGCAACGGCAACCGAGCCGCCCACTAGCGAAGGCAGATAATACAATGACCGGTACACCGTCACCATCCGGCTCGGTCTGGTGAGTACAAAGGCCACCAGCAGTGCAAAGGCCAGCTTCAGCGGCACCGAAATGACAACGTACTGCAGCGTCTTGACGATCGACTTGCCGAACACCTCATCGTGAAACAGATTGATGAAATTCGCAAAGCCAATGTACTCTGCCGTCTTCGAGCCCATGGAAAAATCCGTAAAGGCATAATTCAAAGACATGACTATCGGAATCAGCGAAAACATGACAAAGCCGAAGATAAAAGGCAATGCAAAAACATGTCCCACTGTATTCTCATTATTGACGAACCTGTAGAGCCCGCCTTTTCTGGCTGTCACAGCGTTTCCGTTCATCTCATTCTCCATTCCGCACGTCTCTGAATGATGTGTACCTGTCATCATTCGTCTTGCAAGTGCTGTTGTTGTGCAAAAGTCCCGCCCTGCGCAAATGTTCAGGGCGGGACTGTCATTCCGGCATTGCCGGTCCTATCACTTTTGTCTTGGGAAGAGCACGGCTCCTTGCACCCGCTCTCCCGCTCGCCATTGATGTCAGAGGTCATCTGCCTTTGAAAAGGCTGACCCGGATTTACTTGAAGATAGCCGCTGCGTCGTCGTAGGTCTTCTGTGCAGCCTCTGCTGCGGTAAGCTCTCCGCTTGCCACCTGCTGAATGTAGTTCAGGTAGTTGTCCTGTACCTCGTTCTGTCCGTCAGGAGAAAGTACATTGTACTCTTCCGGCATCGGCTCCTGGGAGATCTTGTCGACGTACTCGTACATGATCTGCTGTCCCTCGGTAGCGTTCTCGGAAAGAGCAGCACGAACGTCCTCGTTTGCCGGGATTCCTCTCTCAGCCTGCAGGATGTTGTTGCAGTCGATGTCATTCTCAAACCAGCTGATGAATGCAGCTGCCGCTTCCTTCTGCTCGGAATCCTGCGATACACAGAGCATCTGAGAGGACTGAATGGTTGCGCCCGGATTGCCGTCGGACGTTACTCTCGGAACGTGTACCAGTGCCAGCGTTCTGCCCTGCTCCTGGCATGCGTTGTAGATGGTCGGGAACTGGTTGACAGCAACCCAGGTCATCGCCGCCTCACCGGTCACCAGGAAGTCATTCTCAATGTTGGTAACCTCAGCTGCTGCGCCGGCATCCGGATAGGAGCCTTTCTTGATCATGTCTGCACGCATCTGAATGTACGGTGCCAGCATTTGCGGATCATCAAAGCCCATTCCGTCCAGTGCCACGTTGAAGAAGCTGTACTGTCCGAGCTCGCCCGACTGCGGGATGTAGGTGGAGCAGCCTGCGATAAAGTCGGAAGTCAGGAATGTAGAGGATCCGAAGATTCCGAGCTCCTCTGTGATCTTGTCTGCTGCTGCATGATAGTCATCCCAGGTCCATGTGTCGGTCGGAAGATCAACGCCGGCCTCCTCGAACATGGCCGGATCATAGGCAATGCCGTAGGTGTTGATGCCGTTCGTAAGGCCGAGCTGAACGCCGTCGGTTGTCTGCGTGGTCTTCAGGTTGGACTCGGAAATCTTGCTGACATCTACAACGCCGGAGCTGATGAACTCATCCAGCGGATAAATCTTATCCATGTACATCGGGAAGTTGCCGCCGAGCTGGAATACATCCCATACCTCATCCGAAGCAACCAATGTGTTCAGCTTGGTGAAGTAATCATCAAAGGAATAGAACTCATACTCGAATTTGATGTTGGGGTGCAGCTGCTCATACAGCTCAATTGCAGCAATGGTCTTGTCATGACGATCCTGGGAGCCCCACCATGCCATGCGAAGCGTGATGGCTTCTCCGTCGGATGCCTCCGTGTCAGCAGCTGCCTCTTCAGCAGAAGCTTCCGTTGTCGCCTCCTCGGCTGCATCCGCTGCTGTGGTATCTGCCTCTGCAGAGCTCGAGCCTGAGCTTCCGCATCCTGCCAGCATTCCTGCTGCCATCGCAGAAACAAGCAATAAACTGATCATTTTCTTTTTCATCGTTTCCCTCCATATTCGTTTCTTCGGCAACTGCCCGGCCGCCTTCCCCTGCATCTTCCGGCGGTCATCCGGCGAGCCGCAGCCCTTTGTTAACCGTGAACAAAGTATATAAAAACGTCCGTTGGAAAAATACTGTAAAAAATAGTAAAATATGCACATACCACTTATTTTTCTACATCAAGTGATAAAGAGAATTTAAGCAAAAGCGCTTTATTGTGCACTTTTTCTTAATTCAGTGAGGTCAATTTGTGAACATCTACTCTGATCCGCTGCAGCAGGCTTACCGGTCCTTTGATGAAAAGCGAATGGCGTCCGTGGACTTCTACATCGAAGCGCAGACACGAACGCCATCCTTCTACATGCCCTATGAGCACACGCATTCCGTACTGGAATATTATTACCTTCGAACCGGACACTGCCTCTACATTATCAACGGCGCCTATGTCCGGCTGGATGCCGGTGATATCGTTCTCGTTGCCCCCGGCGTACACCACAGCACCAGCTACACCGGACCAACGGCCTCCGAGCGCATTGCCGTCTATATCAACACCGATGCACTCCCTCCGCATCTGGCCGATCAGGTCCCGGAGCTTTCCGATATGCTCTGTGCCTCCGACAAGCGGATCACCGACAAGACCGGGCGTCCTGTCATTGAAGAGCTGCTCCGCCGAATCGCCAGAGAGCAGTTTTCTCCCAGTCCCAGCTCCAACGTCCTGCTGTCCCTGTACGTCAGCGAGCTCCTGATTCAGACGCTGAATCACTCCACGCGCGCAAAGGACATCTTCATCTCCATGAAGGACATGGAGTCCGACATTGAACAGGCACTGCAGATCATTGACACAAGGTTTTCCCAGCCACTGTCACTGGATATCATTGCCTCCGAGCTGAAGCTGAATCCGGTCTATTTCTCGCACAAATTCAAAATGACAACCGGCCACACCTTCAAGGAATACCTGAACAACGTCCGGATCCGCAACGCCACCCACCAGCTTCTGGTCAGTGATGACACCATCACCAAGGTGGCGCTGGACAGCGGATTTTCCAGCAGCAATTATTTCAAGGATCTGTTCCGCAAGTACATGGGCTGCTCGCCCCGGGAGTACCGCAAGCAAGCCACCGTATCCAGCAAGTTCGGCAGCGGAACTGCTGGGTGATTGTGCCGGCAGCAGTTCCCGGATGCGTTTCCCGCTTTCGCCTCCCGGCGCAGGACAACATCCTCTGCTGTCAGTTTTCCTCCGATGAATCTGCTGAATTTGCTGTATCCGTCGGATCCTGATCCACGAGATTCAGGTGATAGCGCTCCAGGATGCGGTTGTACATACGGCTGTTAATCCAGGCAGGAAGTGCCGGAACCACCAGCAGAATCAGTTTAAAAACAAAAAGCCCGACCAGAACAAAACCGGCCATCACCATGACACCGGCCAGGATCGGCAGGAAATTCTGCGTCAGCATGCCGCCCGCCATCTTCACAACAGCCATCGGCTTATTGTCCACTCTTGCAAGGAGCGGGAATACAAACGACAGCAGGCACAGATACAGAGCACCGGCCACAACAGCAAAAACCAGTACGGCCGATGCCAGATTGGTTCCGCCCGTCAATCCGTAAAACAGATCAATTCCAAGAACAATCCCCACTGCCAGGAGTCCGAGCCAGATCACCGTCGCTTCCTTCCAGTTCTGACGGAAGCTGTGGAAAAACTGCTGCCAAAGCTTGCCCTCCTGATCGGAGGCCATTTTCAGCGTAACGTAATACAGGGCCGTCGTCGATGCGCCGATCGTCACGATCGGAATCGAACACACCAGCCACAATACCGAAAGCACAAAGAAATCCCACAGATTCCCGATGAATTTCCAGATTGGATTATCGATATTGAAAAAATTAGGCATAGCCGTTATACCTCCTCATGCGGTAGGATATAGCCGTCTTGAACCCACACCGCAGACATTCAATACGAATGCGTGTTGGAATGCAGTTGCTGAGCAGATGCGGATATAGATCATAACACGTTTTGACGTAACTTTCAGAATCACGAAGAAGGGGGTTTTCTGTGAAGCTTGAAGATATTAATATTCGCGATCCCTATGTATTGCTCCATGACGGCACCTATTACATGACCGGCACCCGCGCGGCCACCACCTGGGCGCCGCACGCCGATGGCTTTGACGGATATTACAGCCGGGATCTGGAGAACTGGGAGGGCCCTATTGAGCTGTTTCACAAGCCGGAGGATTTCTGGGCAGACAAATGCTACTGGGCTCCGGAAATTCATTTTTACAAGGGTGCCTTTTACATTCTCGCCACCTTTGCCAATTCCGAAGACAACAAAAAAGGAACCCTGATTCTGAAATCAGAGTCCCCGCTGGGACCGTATCACCTTCATTCCGACGGCAAGCTCACGCCGGATCCGTGGCAGTGTCTTGACGGAACGCTCTATGTTGACAAGGCAGGCGCTCCGTGGATGGTATTCAGCCACGAATGGGTGGATCTGGGGAACGGGCAGATCTGCGCCGTACCTCTTTCGGATGATCTGACACACCGGATCGGCACGCCGCGCATGCTGCTGCAGGCCTCCGATGCTCCCTGGGGCTGCTCCATCACCAATCGTCAGTGGGATGGTCCTATCTACGTAACGGACGGTCCGTTCCTGTGGCGCAGCCGGGCCGGAGAGCTGCTCATGCTGTGGGCGACCTTCGGTCCGAAGGGATATGCCGAAGCAATTGCCCGCTCCGACAACGGAGAAATCACCGGCCGGTGGACGGTGGATTCCAGGCCGCTGTTCGATGAGGACGGCGGACACGGCATGCTGTTTCGTACACAGGAAGGGCAGACGAAGCTCGTTCTCCATCAGCCCAACGCCCATCTGCAGGAGCATCCGGTGTTCTTCGATGTGGATCTTTAAGAAAACACTGATCCAATCCGCCTTCCTCCGCGTAACAGAGTAAGACTCCCCGGCTGTTCAATGGCCAGGGAGTCTTACTCTTTACAGTGCTTTTCAATGACCGGGGAGTCCCGCTATTACAATGCTTTCTCAATGGCCGCCAGGAGATCTGCGAAGGTTTCATACGCAGGGAGCTCCGGGTGGTCCTTTTTGATCTGCTCCGTGGAGCGGAACAAAAAGCCTGCCTTGCTGGCTCCGATCATTCCCAGATCATTGAAGGAATCACCGCTTGCAATGGTTTCAAAGCCAATGGACTGCAGTGCCTTCACGGTCGTCAGCTTGGAATTCTCAATCCGCATCCGGAATCCGGTGATCTCTCCGTCTGCTGCCACCTCCAGCTCATTGCAGAAGATCGTAGGATAGCCGAGCTTGGCCATCAGCGGACCTGCGAACTGTGAAAATGTGTCGCTGATGATGATCACCTGCGTCTTGCTGCGAAGCGTGTCCAGGAACTCCTTCGCACCGGGAAGCGGATCAATCCTGGCAATGGTCTCCTGAATCTCCTTCAGGCCCAGTCCATGCTCCTTCAGAATGCCGATGCGCCAGTTCATCAGCTTCTCATAATCCGGTTCATCACGCGTGGTTCTCTTCAGCTCCGGGATTCCCGAAGCCTCCGCGAATGCAATCCAGATCTCCGGCACCAATACTCCCTCTAAATCCAGGCATACAATGTTCATAGTCACCTCTCTGTCTGCGCTACAGGCCGTTTTCATTGTCACGCACAACATTATACCAGATCGGGTATAGTAGCAACTTAGGCCACTGTATTTATACCCGATCTGGTATATTTCACTCAAGCCGCAGTCATTTCAGCTGTCGCAGATGCGGTCATCATATGCTGTCGTCCGAGATGCCGGTATCTTCAATACATGTTCTCTTCACACTGCTCTCTTCACATGTTCTCTTCACGCATGCCGTTTCAGCTGAATCGCCATGTAGGGTTTGCCCGGAAGCTCCACGCGGAACTTCCCTTTTACAATACCCGCATCGGTCACCGTCATATTCCAGGTGTCCAGAATGCGCAGCTCAAATTCCGTCGTGTCGTCAAAATAATACTCCCGGAAGGACGGGCGCATGAAGCTGTAATAGATCAGGTAATAGTCTTTCACCGGATGGAAGGACAGTCCTGTATCCTCCGGAACCGCAGCGACCTCATCCCAGGCGCTCTTCTCATACGGGCGAAGCCCTAGCCCCGGTGTCTCGCACAGAATATCGTACAGAAATCCCAGCCGTTTCCAGCTCTCTCCGTGCAGCACTCCGCCGTGAGACCACCAGAGAATCCGGTCCGGATGCAGATAGGTTTCTCCGTGTCCCGCATATCCGCCCCGGCAGGCGGCTTCCCAGAATCTGCGGACCATCTCCTCTGCGCTGATATTGCCCCAGCCATGCTGAATGTTGCCTTCATAGGCAATTTCATCCAGTACAACCGGTTTCCGGTACCGCTCCCTCCATTCCTTCGTGAGCTCCGCCGTTTTGTATAGGTCCTGTCTCTGAATGCTGCAGTGCGTAATCCACGGACGGGTATGGTCATAAAACGGACCGCAGTTGTGAATGGAGCGAAGGTGCTGATACGGATCCCTCCGGCAGACAATATCCGCATATCGTTCCCAGTCCGCAATGCTCTTGCTGCTCATGATGTCATATTCGTTGGCAAATGCCCACCAGACATTGTGATAGGCCGCAAACCGGGCCACCACGTATTTCCAGTACAGGTCATCCTGATCCGGTGTCATCTGTGAAAAGCCCCAGCGGTCATACGGATGCATCACGATCAGATCCGCCTCAATGCCCATTTTCCCGAGGCGCTCGATGCAGTGCTCGATGTGCCGGAAATGCTCCGGTCGGAACCGGTAAAAGTCAAAATGATTGCCTTCTGTCCTTCCCGTATATTCATTAAAATTCTCTGTGGTCAGAACAGAGGAATCCATCGGGGTGCCCTCATACGGATACGAGCGGGGCTCTCCGAGGTTGTAATCGTAGTGCTTCGGAAAGATGCAGAACCGGATCTTGTTGAACGGACTCTCCGCAAGACTCTTCAGCGTCTCTTCAATCCGCTCATCGCTCTGCAGCTCCCATACGTAGCAGGTTGTTCCGATGGAATAATACGGTGTTCCATCCGCATAGGCGAAGTGATACGTGTTCGCAATATGCACCGGCCCGTGATTGCCCGCCTCGGGAGCTGTCACCGCAAAGCTTCCGGACAACACAGTCCCATCCTCCAGCGCCGTGCCCTTCATTTCAAACGTGTACGCCGCTTCAAAGGATGGCATAAAGCGCACGATGTAACGCCCGTCTCCGTCGTAAAATCCCGTGACTTCCTTGCGCTCGCTGCCGCAGGAAAATACAGCAGAGATTTCGTAATCCGTAAACGGATTGCCGGTATCCTTCCCCGACACCGTAATTTCCTGCACGCCCCAGCGCGGCACCTGTTTCTGATATTGAAGCTGCATTGATAAACCTCCTGTAAGTCTTCGCCGTCCCTCTCTGCGAAAGATGGCTGGCGGCTCATGTTTTGACCTTGGGCCCCTGGTATCATCATGTTATACTGAAAAAAGGACAGCCTTTCCGAGTCCATTCTGAAAAATCCGACTCCGAATGGCTGCAGGGGAATCCGACATCCGTTTCACTGACACATGCGAGGGGGCAGGCATCATGAAACACTTTGGAAACAGGGACCAGGAGCACAAGGAACGCGTGGCACTCGGCGAGAAGAAAAGTCACGCCTTCGCGGACTGGCTGGAGCTGGCTACAGAAATCATGGAGATTGCTGTGGCCGTCATCGTACTGGCCGGTTTTTTCATCAGTGTCATCCCCATCATCCGGGAAATGCCGGATCTCCTGGACAACACCAACGAATACTCCTTCCACGTCTTCCTGGAGCACGCATTTAACCTTGTAATCGGCATTGAGTTCGTCCGCATGCTGATCAAGCACACCCCCGGAAGTGCTCTCGGCGTACTGCTGTTCGCCATTGCCCGGCATATGGTTCTCGACGGCGGCAGCGGACTGGAGCTTATGATGAGCGTTGCTGCTATCGCCGGTATTTTTATTATACGCAAATATCTGTACGTCCACTCCTTTGAATCCAAGAATGACAATACCACCTTCGACTGGATCCGCGGAGAAGAATGGTCCGGCGATAAGTGATCTTTTATGCGTATCATCACTTTTCTCTTTGTGCACAAGGCATGATATTCCGGCAGCAACGATTTCCCTGTCCATAGATTCATCCATAGACTGAGGCTATATCCAATTTTAAATTATAGGTATTTTGAATATTCCGTGTACTGCGTTATGCTACCTGCAGCAACCGAAAACGCAGAGAAAACTTTTTGAAACGGAGACCATATTATTATGAGCAATTATCAGACACCATGCAGATATGATTTTGTAGGGAGCTTTTTGCGTCCGCAGGAAGTCAAGCAGGCAAAGGCCGATTATCAGGAAGGAAAGATCACTGAGGCACAAAAGGATGCCATCATCGACCAGGCAATCACAGAGGTTGTCGCACAGCAAAAGGCGCTCGGATTCCACGTGATCACGGACGGTGAGTTCCGGAGAACCTACTGGCACCTTGATTTTATGTGGGGATTTGAAGGCGTCGGCCATGAGCAGGCCGGAAACGGCGTACAGTTCAACGCAGAGCTGGCATCCGTGGAGGATACCTATCTGACCGGAAAGGTAAAGGCGAAGGCGCACCCTTTTGTAGAGTATTTCAAGTTCTTAAAGCAGTTCGAGGACGAGAACACCGTTGCCAAATACACGATTCCGGCACCGGCCCAGATGTTCCAGCAGATGATCGTTCCGATCAACTATCCCAATACCAGAAAGTACTACGCGACCAACGAGGAGCTCATTCATGATATCGGCACTGCATATCAGGATGTTATCCGGCAGTTCTATGAGGCAGGGTGCCGCAACCTTCAGCTGGATGACTGCACCTGGGGCGCAATCGTAGGAGATGCTGCAAAGCAGCGGTATAAGCTGCTGGGCCTGAATCTGGATGAGGTAAAGGAAGAGCTGCTGGCTGTAAACAACCTTGCTCTGGAGGGAAAACCGGCAGACATGGTCATCACCTCCCATATCTGCAGAGGCAATTACCATTCCACCTTCTTTACCAGCGGCCCCTACGACTCTGTCGCAGATTATGTATTTGCAAAAGAAAATGTAGATGCTCTGTTCCTGGAGTACGATGATGCCAGATCCGGCGGATTTGCACCGCTTGCCAAGGTATCTCCGGACAAGAAGGTTGTCCTGGGTCTGATCACGACCAAATCGCCGGAATTAGAGGACAAGGAAACGGTGATCAAGCGGATTCACGAAGCCGCTCAGTACATCCCGCTGGATCGTCTGTATCTGAGCCCGCAGTGCGGATTTGCGTCCTGCGAGATTGGAAACAAGCTGACCGCTGATGAGCAGTGGGCGAAATTAAAGCTCGTAAAAGAGATTGCAGAAGAAGTCTGGGGCAAAATCTGAAATAAGTTCCGATGTTCCCTATCGAAATCAAGGAGCTGCTGATTAAATCAGCAGCTCCTTTTCCGTTCAGGATCAGTCTGAATCATTCACCGAATCTCATGAAACATTTCTATCAGTGTTTGAATCGTAAACGTCAAATCACTCGCCTTCCGAAACCACTGCGAGTGATTTGACGTTTACTTTACTACGCATTCATCATCAGATACTACATGGCAAAAGAATTTTTTCAGACACACGCAAAAATCTCCGTCATTCCAGGGACGAATGACGGAGATTTCAGCATAACGGAATAATGATGCGCAAATTTCCGAGCTGCGCAGTCATCTTCGAAATATCCAGCAATGATCTGGAAGATCATCTGCAAGAGGTTTTCAGGATCTTTGTGCCGCCGGCATTGCGTGGTGTCGTTGGTTTTGAAAAGGTCCTTCACAAGACGGATCATGCCGGTTTTTGCAGCGAATTCTCTGATGAGAAGGAGTCCTGCATCGGAGGAGAGGTCGCCGCCGGCGAAATTTATTTTTACGCGCTTATTGCTTTCAAGGGATGTGGTGTTTAAGATAGTCACAGAGAGCTCCTTTCAGGTTGTTTGTGACGTCGATAATCACATTTTACCAGAAAGTCGAGCTCTTTTTTGTTCATCCATCAGGTGAAAGCAATAATAGCGAAAAAACACAGTAGTTATGCGGCTTTCAGCCGCATAGTCCCAATAGGGATGAATAATTCAGGTATAGCCATACGTCTGTTTGAGAAAGGAAGCTTATAATGCCGGGTAAGGATAAGAAAAAGCAGAATAATTACACCGGCTTTCTGTATGATTTTGTAAATGTTGAGAGACCGGAAAGAGAAGCAATTCCCGAGCTGGCGCATTACACCAGCAACGAGCTGAATCTGCAGTTTTCCAATCTGCGGTCAAGTGCGAATGAGGCTATTCATGAGGAAGCTGAGCATAAGAAAAAGGAACATCAGAAAAGCGGCGCTGTAAAGGATCAGAATGGTTCGGCACCTCAGCAGATGCCGGAGCCGGAGCCCATACAGGAGCCGCAGGTCAATCAGCAGATTGCTGCTCCGGCTCAGCTTAACGGCCTTGCACCTCAGCAGAACCAAGCCAATGCATTTGTACCGCAGCAAACAGCCAGGAGCAAATGGAGCAAGACAGCTCAGGCAAACAATGCTGTCTGGCGGACTATCGGCAGTACTATAGGAAGGGCCTCGGTTTTGCCGTTCTCCTTAGCCGGAAAGCCGATTATGGCTCGGATAAAGCATAATGCTCATGAAAAAACCAAAAACGGGCAGCAGACAAGAAACCACAGCGAGATACCGGGCCGAGATGGTGAGAAATTTGACCCTCAAAAGACCAGCGGAGCGGATATTCTGGATGATTTCCGCCGTGTTCCGACGGTCTGGTCCTATCTTACGGCAGGCGAAGCGGAGGATGATCAGGGCAATGATATACCTCCGAAGGTTACGGTATATGCTGAGCAGCCCAAAACCGGTTCTTCGAGAAGCATGCACTTTTTAGAGATGGGACATACGATGCTGGGTATTGAGTACACCAGGAACAGCAAGATAACCGGACATAAGGAGCGCTATAATATAAAATACGGATTTTACCCCGCAGGAGGCCTGGTGACACAGGCCTGCTGTGAGATGATGCTTAAGGGTGCTGTTATTCCCGGACAGCTTGTGGATGATGCTACACACACCTATGATATCAGTAAGTCATATACTGCGACCAGGAATCAGATTGAGGATATAGCCAAAGCCTCGGAAAGCTATACAGAGCAGGGCGGCTATGGATATTATACGCGCAACTGCACCACCTTCGTTCGCGACATGTTCAGAGCAGGACACCTTCCTGAGGACACCATAAACAGCATCTTCACAGAAGAGAAGGTGCGCTTTAATTTCGCCGGCAATACCGGTCTTGTATTTGCAAATGCCTGGAATTGCTTTTATAACACGTCCGTACAGCGCAAAATGGGAAATCTCGCAAGCTCTGCAGATCTCAGCTATCAGGGCTGGGGCAACAAGAGGGTGACGAACGAGGACCTTGAACGCTACAGGAATACCAAAAACACTGCCGGCTTCGGCATAACAAGTCTTGCACCTGCATCTGCCGGCGAGAATATGCGCCGCATGACAGATTCAGCCGGCCAGCTGGGTTCCTTCAGGCACGCACCTGCAGCTCTGAAGAATAACCCGGAGGATAATGCAAAGGCCGTATTGCCTGCAACCTATCAGGATCTGCTTCAGGGTATCAGGGAGGAGAGCAATACGCTGCTGGAGCAGATTGATAATATCATGACACCGGAAGAGAAAAATCTGGCAGGAATGGATTTTAATATGTGGCGCGAAAATCTGCGGACATACGGAAGCGGGCTTGCAAGATTAGATTCTATAGTCACAAGAGCAAGGGCCGGGATGACAGCGGAGGAGGCAGCTGCATCCCAGGTCTATGATCTTACAAAGCCGGAGGATCTGAAGGTTGCACATGCGTCAATATCAGGTGAAATTGCTGAAGTCAGCATGTATTATCAGACAGTTCTCGGTTCTGACAGTCGCTTAAACAAAGCGGTCATGAATCTCCTCTCTGCATTAGAGATCAGCCTTCGAATGATAGATAAAATGTATACTATGCGTGACAAGGCTGAGGCTATAGGAGAAATCGGTACGATCAGAGAAGATATGCTCAGGAGCGGCCACAAGATTACTGTCGGTGGAACATCGGTCGAGATGACACCAAGCCATTATGAGGCGTATCTTCAGATTTATAAGACACCGCTTGAGGCGGTGAAAGCTTATAACAGATATCTTGAACTTAAGAGGGAGCGTAAAGACGATGATAAAAATTTAAAGAAATTATTGAGGCTTCGGGCATGATTGTGGGTTGAGCCCCTTGCCTCTGATGACAATTACATA
>CAVJLL010000036.1:0-23611 GCA_963650385.1 Clostridium sp. CAG:508
AGTTGGTAGAGCAGAGGACTGAAAATCCTCGTGTCGCTGGTTCGATTCCGGCTCTAGGCATGGTTGAGATCATCTGAAACATCAGATGATCTTTTTTTATCTGTACAGCACCTGCTGCATTTCAATGTGAGCCCACTGCTTGCAAGCAAATAATAGATACTTTTTAATATTCATACAAACAGCCAGGCTGTCGATGCGATTATGCATCGAATCAACCTGGCTGTAGGTGATCTTATCAAAGAATTCGCCTTCGCGAAATCATCCTCAGGCTGCAACAGTAAAACAGTGGCATAAGAGACAAAATGGAGCTTCAAAGTTTGAGCTTCCGATAAACGGAACACTCAGATGTGCTGAACCATATACGCTACAATACGGGCGCAATGTACAGCAGCCTTTCCCTCAAATACTTCATAGGACTCAGCCACACTTTCGTCCGCCTTATCCGAGATAGCACGGATGATGACAAAGGGAATATGGTTTGCAAAGGAAGCCTGGGCGATTGCAGCACCTTCCATCTCACAGCATATGCCGTTAAAATCCCTCATCAGCTGCTCTTTTTTGTCATGTGAGGAGATAAACTGATCGCCGGTGAGAATCTTACCCTCAAAGGCCTTAACGTCAGGAGCAGCTTCCTGGACGGCCTGTACGGCATGTCTGCGGAGCTCCTCATCTGCGGGAAATGCAACAACGCCCTCCTGAGGAATTTCTCCGGGCTGATAACCGAAAACGGTAGCATCCACATCGTGATACTGCGCACTGACAGAAACCACAATATCACCAATGTTGATTTCATTGTTAAGGGAGCCTGCAACTCCGGTATTGATGACGTGCGTTACCTGAAATTTATCGACAAGAAGCTGCACGCAAAGAGCAGCATTTACCTTAGAGATTCCGCACTTTACAATTACAACCGGCGTCTGGCCCAGAAGCCCATCAAAAAACTCCATGCCGGCATAGGTGATCCGGGAGGAGGTCTGCATCTGGTCCTTCAGGGATGCGACCTCTACATCCATTGCTCCGATAATTCCGATTTTAGTCATTTGTTAATTCCTTTCTGAAGTAATTGCGTCTGCTTCGTATCCTTCTTGAATTTTCGTATCTGGTCAGCACCTGCCATATTTCAACATGAATGGACTGCCTGCGTGCATACTTACGATTGAAATTGGCAGGCGGGCAAGGTGTTTTGGATCATAGATATTCAGAGTCCATTCGAAGAATCAGAAGTTAGCATAAATAAAGGATTCCGACTGGAAACCGCTGCCGTATTCTCCAAAGATAATAACGATGAAAAACAAACCCAGGAACAGCAGGTACCGGATCGGAAGACTTTGCGCAGCAATCTGTTCGCGAACACTTCCATGCTGCTGCAGGCTCTCAACAAAGGCTAGGAGCAGCACGGCGAGCACGAGCACCAGAATATCCGGCTGGTCAAGACCGAGCGCCTCAAAGCCGGTCAGAGAAAAGACAACCGGATTCCAGGTTGTAATGGCACCGTACATGTGAAGCGCGTCCGAAATGCTTGAAGAGCGGAAAAATATAAAGCCGCTGCAGGCCAGAAGGAACGTGCGCACTCTGCGGAAGGCCGTATGTCCTGCGGAACCGGGCTTAAGATGCAGAAGGGTATTGATTCGATTCCAGAGCGGTGCGCCCTCCTGCTCCAGCACGATGTAGCAGAAATGGAGCAGACCGGAACCAATGATGTAGCGCAGGAATCCGCCGTGCCAGAAACCGACAACAAACCACATGATGCACATGGCGGCATACATGGGAACCTTCTTCCCTTTTTTACGGCCGAACTTCTTTACCGATCGGTCGCGAAGACGGCAGAACAGGTCAGATTTCTGAATGGGATAAAACACAAAATCCTTGCACCAGCCGCCCAGTGTAATATGCCATCTGCGCCAGAACTCCGTCATGGATACGGAGAAAAACGGTGACTCAAAATTCTCAGGAAGCCGGATCCCGAGCATCTCAGAAAGACCGATCACGATATCCATGCAGCCGGAGAAGTCACAGTACAGTTGGAGCGCAAACAGTGCAGCTGCGACAGGAATATAAAAACCATTGTAAACGCCAAAGCTGGCGAACACGGTATTAACAGGTACTGCAGTGCGCTCTGAAATGACGATTTTCTTGAAAAAGCCCCAGAGCATGCGCTGGGCACCGCGGTTGAGATTATCGTAGCGAAGCGGCCGCTTTTGCGAAAGCTGCGTGACCATATCCTCGTAGCGTGAAATCGGTCCGGAGGTCAGCTGAGGAAAATAACTGCCGAACACAGCAAAACGGAGGAAATTCCGTTCTGCTGTGATACCGCCGTCATTTACCGTAATCAGATAGCCCAGCAGCTGCAGCGTATAAAAGGATATTCCAAGCGGCGCAATGGCAGACAGATCCGGGAGCTGCGCGGGAATGTGAAGAAATTCCGTAAACAGCTGCGTACAGGGGAGATATTTGTACAGAAACAATAATCCAAGGTTCAGAAGAACGGTCCCGTGGAACAAAATCTTCTGATGAATGCTGCCGCGCCATTTGTCGATCCCTGCCGCAGCCAGGTAAACGGACAGAATGGAGACAAAAAGCGAAAAAACGGCAGATTCTGCATGCTCCAGCGGAAGCAGAAAAAGAATATCCGCAGCCAGAAGACATAGGTTCTGCAGCTTTCCGGGCAGCAGATAATAAATCACAATCAGAAGCAGGCTAAAGCCCAGAAACTCCAGTGAAATCAATGACATAATGTTATACTCACGCAGTGTTGTACAGACGCGTTATACGCGCTGCAGGATAATATCAACCATTTCTCCGACGTTCTTCATTCCGGTCGTTTCCGACATGGTAAATTTCATGCCGAATTCTTTCTCGATTGAGACGATCAGATCAATGTGCTCCAGAGAATCCCAGTCTTCAATGTCTGCAGAAGTGGTTTCGTCACTCACTGTAATGGAATCATCATCGAATACGGTGCGGAAAACCTGGTTCAGCCTGTCATATACTTCGTTTCTGTTCATTGTTTTTGCCTCCTTGTCAGCTTCTTGTGAATTGTACGGATCTGCAGGTGAATGTACTGTATTGCAGTGCAAATCCGGCGCAGGAAACGCTTTAATCTGCGCTTTGCTGATTAATCTGCATAACGTCGGTTTTGTGCTGATATCCATCCCGCAGGGACATGGACCAGCCGGTGCTGCCGTCCTCCTCTTCCGAGATTTTTGCAAAGCCAAGCATTGCGTAGAAGTCCCGGACCATTTTATTTTTAGGCGTAGGGTAATAGTACCCTCGAAGCTCAGAAATGCCGCGCTGCAGGCAGGTATCTGCCAGAACATCCATCATAGCCAGTTCCATATCCCGTTTCAGCACGCGGCAGCTCATAAGCCATAGATCAATATGGAAAAGGGCGGGGTCTTCTGAATCGATATGACCGAAAACAACGCTCACAACGCCATTGTCGCCAAAACGGTCCTCGAGCTTGCCGTACAGTGTAATGTAATTCGGATTGGCGGCATATTGCTCGATGTCTGCCTGCGAGCAGCGGAGCGTCGTCAGGTTAAACTGATTGCTCTTATTGGTGAGCTGAGCAATGCGGGCCATATACATGGCCGAGAACGGCTTGATTTCCGCCTTCATTTCCAGCGAAAGCAGGTAATCGTGGTAATCCGAGAAGCTGGCTTCCTGCTGCATACGCTGAAGATTGGCCTTATACATCTCATTGCGGGAGAGATCGTCCTTCGACAGTGCAGTTACCTCAAAATAGCCTGCGCGATCCAGGTCAATGATGTAATGCTCCGGAACCGTCATCTCCGGAACCGCTGCACCCGGAACCTGGCTCTTCACAATGTGACGTTCTGCCGGATTGTCATCCACAAAAACAAGGGAATCACTGCCGATGTTGATTTCCTGCGCAATCTGCTGAAGGTTGCGGTCCTTCGGCTCCCAGTTCGCCTTGATCACCAGAAAATCATCGGGATGCAGGATACTGTCCGGGCGGTTCAGACCGGCTAACGCGTTTGCTTCATCATTCTTGGAATCGACGGCCAGCAGAATACCCAGATCCTTATGCTCCCGGATGTAACCCTGGAATTCGCTGTAGAGCTGTGCGGTAGGGGTTTCCTGTCCGATTTCAATGTTCTCTGGCCCGTCATCGCCGACAATGCCGCCCCAGAGCGTATTGTCCAGATCCAGAACGAGCGCCTTCCTGTTTTTCCCGTAGATGGACTGGATGATGCAGGACAGATTATAGGCAAGCTCCGGAATGGCAGGAACAGCCAGTGCATATTTATACATATGCCAGTAATAAGGATCTGCCCATTTTGTCAGGCCGTAGGAGGATGCCAGAAAATTGATGTCCTGTATATAGAAATTCTCATGTGTCTGCGCGTACTCATAGAAAAGACCGTTCAGACGATGCACGAAATTCAGCTTGCCGTGCACATCCGATACGTCCTTATTTCCCAGAAGCCGGTAGAAAGGCTGTTCAAAATTGTTCTGTATCACCGGACAATGGTAAACGGCGGCAATTTTGTCCCACATGGCTGCAAACGGGCGAAAGGTCTCCTGAAGAAGCGTATCAACTTCCTCTGCACTCATACGGACCGTAGGGAAACTGCGCAGATTGCGGGAGGATGTGTGAATGTAAATAAGATCCGGGGCAAACTCCGTGAGCTCCGGATTGTCAAACATGACATCCTGCCAGTACTGGGCATACTCGGACTCATAGAAGGTGGGCTCAATTCCGATATTCAGAAGGAACAGCTCCAGGATTTTCTTGATATCGCTGGTTGTAGAACCGCCGAGAACGGCGATTTTCTTCGGGATACGTCGAACCGTTTTGTCAGAAGGGGAGTTTCCAGCAGCAGAAGAATCTGCAGCTCCTGCATCCGCGGCGGTTTCCTCCAGAAGCCGGCGGCGCAGGGACTTTTTCTTTTTAAGAATCTGTTCAGAGTCAAAAGGATATTCTAATTCACGCAGCATATCAGTTACCGGCCTCCGTCCAGTGTGTCAGAGATATTCCATCGAAGGAAAGTGTAATACAGTCGATCAGTTTATGATCGTCACTATCATAAACGGCGATGTGCAGTCCGGCAGCATCTCCGGTGTAATCACCGTCCTGCAGTATGATCTGCTCGCTGATATCCTCATAGGTGTCAGAAACGCCGGCACTCCGAAGGCGAATGCGGCAGCCGGATACCGTATCCTGAAAAGAAACCGAAGTATCGTTGTCTGCGGCTTCCTGCTGCACCACAATTCCGGCGTCTGTGACGGCCAGATAGTTAAAAGAGGTATCGCTGTCCTGCGCAGAGGCGGAAGGAGCAGAAAGCGTCAGTCCGAGCTTTCGGAATCCGCTGACGATTTCGGAAGAGAGCTGGGAGGAATCTGCGCCGCTGGCTTCGATCACATAGACGAGATCGGAATCCTTCCGGTAGGTTTCCAGCAGCTCCATCAGAACATCGGCGCGGCTGACCGTTGTAAATGCCTGCGAACGGCAGGCCGCCTCATAGTGTTCGGAGAGTTCATCCATGCGCTTTGCAAACGAATCGCTGTCGTCATGCTCCGGAAGGGTGTAGTTATTGCTGATGTAGGCCCCGAGGAAGTCCGTCAGCTTGGCGGAGCCGAACATGTTGAGATGAATGCCGTCCCAGAAATCCTTATAGGCGTCCATCTGCACAGCGTCCGGGTTTTCCAGGAAATTCAGGAAAGGAACGTTGTTTTCCGCAGCCAATACAGAAACATCCTTCATGACGGCACGGCGGGAATTAAAGCTCCTTTCGTCGCAGTCACCGTTTGCGGAGCTGACAGGGCAGCAGGTGAACAGCAGCTGCGTGCCGGTTTCATTGCACAGGGCAATGATTTTGTCCAGATATTCGCGTGAGATGTCACTGAGCGAGGTATCCACGTCATAGCGCTGAAAAGGAACGGCGTCATAGCCGACGGTTTTGGCATAGGTTACCGAACCCAGCGTGTACTTTTGATAATTGCCGTTTTTGAAATCAGATGCAGAAATCTCCTTCCAGCGGGAATGGAAGGAATAGAAGGGAAAATAAAACTCGATCCGATCCTCCGGCTGTACCACATCCTGAATCATCTCGTACCGGTACGTATCTGTCAGCGGCATGATGTCGGTCAGGTAGTGTACAAAATTCTTGCTGCGGGTGATGTAGATTTCCTCGGCATAGGTTACATCCAGTATCACCAGCGACGGATGATCGCGGTCGATGGCATCCTTGAGAATGTAGTAGCTGCAGGACAGAGATTGGTTGCCGCAGGAAAGATTGTAGGCGCGAATTCCGTAATCCTGCCAGAGCTGAACCGGCTGGACCGCATTTTTCATGACGGAGGGACCGGCAATGATGACGTCAAAGGAGCCTTTCGGGTAGTCATAGTAGTATGGGGAAAGCTCCTCCGGATCCTTGGCGGTCAGAACCCGGTTCACATAGTGAAATCCCAGCACCGCCAGAAAAAGAAACAGGACAACGCGCAGTATATAATTGAAAGGTCGTGTTTTTTTCATATATCGCTAGTTTAGCATATCTTGCAGGAATCTGCGTTTGAACCGTAACGTTAGTATCTGTTTAGCCTGTCAATTTCAATCGTGAATTTGCCTGCAGACAGCGGATTCACGTTGAAATGCGGCAGGTGCTGAACAGAGACAAATGGTATAATGGAAGCACTGGGATCCATGCAGCAGCGGATTGAAGAAAAAGGCCGCAAGGAGGCGCGCAGATATGTCCTTTCGAAGGAAGCTGATCATCGCTTTTTCCATTGTAATCGTATTGCCGGCACTTTTGTCATATGCGTCATTCCGGGTGATCTGCCATGTGCTGCCACGGGATGCGGCGCTGGTTCCCAAGAGCATCATTATGACGCTGGGGATTACGATCGTGATCATTCTGGTGGTTACGGCGCTCTTGCTGATCAGCTGGCTGAAATCGAGTCTTCTGGACCCGGTCAATCAGCTCAAAACAGCAATGAGTCAGATCCGGGATGGAAATCTGGATTATATCCTGTCTACGACACAGACCGGAGAAATCGGTGAGCTGTACCGCGGCTACGAGGACATGCGGCTTCGCCTGAAGGAATCCGCAGAGGAGAAGCTGGAAAATGATAAACACGACCGGGAACTGATCAGCAATATTTCACACGATCTGAAAACGCCCATCACGTCCATCAAGGGATACGTAGAGGGGCTTCTCGACGGTGTGGCGAACACCCCGGAGAAGCAGGAAAAGTACCTTCGGACCATCTACAGCAAGGTGGGAGATATGGTGAAGCTGATCAATGAGCTGACGCTGTATTCCAAGATCGACAATGATAAAATTCCGTATAACTTCCGGCGCATCAATCTGTGGGATTATTTTGGAGATTGTGTGGAAGAAATTGGGATGGATCTGGAATCCAGGAACATTGAGCTGAATTATTCCAATCTTCTTCCGCGCGATACGGAAATGATTGCAGATCCGGAACAGTTTAAGCGGGTGATCAACAATATCATCAGCAACAGTGTGAAATACATGGATAAATCACACGGCAGAATTGACATTCGTCTGCTGGACGAGCAGGATAGTGTGCGGATTGAGATCGAGGATAACGGAAGAGGCATTGCAGCAAAGGATCTTCCGAATATATTTGATCGGTTTTACCGGGCGGACGCCTCGCGGAATTCCGCAACCGGCGGAAGCGGCATAGGGCTGTCCATTGTGAAGAAGATCGTAGAGGATCACGGCGGATATATCTGGGCGACCGGGAAGGAGCATGTGGGGACCTGCATGCATCTGGTATTCCGCAAGTATCGTGAGAACCGGCCGGCGGATGAAACTGTAACAGCATGAGGGGGCACCCAGGGAGGCGGCCTCCTGAACAAAAGCGCAGCGGACGAATCGCCGCAGCTTGCAGCAGGAAGGTAAAGGAACTACAGCATGAGCAGAATTCTGATTATTGAAGACGAAGAATCCATTGCAGATCTGGAAAAGGATTATCTGGAGGTTTCGGATTTTGAAGTGACGGTGGAGACCAGAGGAGATACGGGACTGAAGACGGCATTGGCAGAGCCGTTTGACCTTATTATTCTGGACCTGATGCTGCCGGGCATGGATGGATTTGAGGTCTGCAGGCGGATTCGGGAGCAGAAGAATCTCCCGATTCTGATGGTGTCCGCGAAAAAGGATGACATCGACAAGATCAAGGGGCTGGGACTGGGAGCGGATGACTATATGACCAAGCCGTTCAGCCCCAGCGAGCTGGTGGCACGCGTAAAGGCGCATCTGGCGCAGTATGAGCGCCTGGTGGGTGTAGGGAAACCGGAAAATACGGTCATCGAGATCCGCGGCCTGAAAATTGATAAGACCGCGCGCAGGGTCTGGGTTGACGGAGAGGAGAAGCAGTTCACCACCAAGGAGTTTGATCTGCTGACCTTCCTGGCAGAGAATCCAAACCACGTTTTCTCGAAGGACGAACTCTTCCGCAGAGTCTGGAACATGGACAGCGTTGGGGACATTGCGACCGTAACCGTTCATATTAAGAAGATTCGCGAGAAACTGGAATACGACACCTCCAATCCGCAGTATATTGAAACCATCTGGGGGGTGGGGTATCGGTTTAAGATATAAGGTACTGCAGAATGACACATGACATGACAAAGGGCAGAATGCTGCCCATTCTGGTTAAATTTACGATCCCGCTGGTACTGGGAAACCTTCTTCAGCTTACATACAATGCGGCCGACAGCATCATCGTCGGCCGCTTTGTCGGTGCATCGGCGCTTGCGGCGGTCGGAACGAGCAACCCGCTGATTACACTGTTTATCCTTTTTGAACAGGGCATCTGCCTGGGAACGGGCGTACTGATCGGCATGATGTTCGGTGCGCAGCAGTATGAGAGACTGCAGCGGCAGGTTTCCACCGGAATGGTATCCGGCATTATTTTTTCGGCGGCGATGGCTTTGATGACGATTGCAGCCGCACCGCAGCTGCTGCAGCTGCTGCAGGTGGACGCGGCCATATTGGACGAGGCGGTCCTGTATCTGCGGATTGTTGCATTTGGCCTGCTGTTTAATTTTATTTATAATTACTTTGCGGGGACGCTTCGGGCGATGGGAGATTCCAAGTCACCGCTTCTGTTCCTGGCATTGAGTGCAGCATTGAATGTAGCCGGCGATTTGTTCTTCGTGATCGTATTCCACATGGGAATTGTCGGCTGCGCAGTAGCAACCGTGCTGTCAGAAGGATTGTCCGGTATATTGTGCTTTATCTACATTCAGAGGAGGATCCCTCTCCTGCAGCTCGGGAGAAAATGGCTTCTTTTTGACGGGAGTCTTCTGAAGCTGACGCTGCAGTACGGCTTTGTCAGCGCCATGCAGCAGTGTGCGGTGCAGGTCGGCAAGCTCGGAATTCAGGGCATTGTCAACACCATGGGCGTAGCCTCTACGGCGGCCTTCAGTGCCGTCAACCGCGTGGACGATTATGCCATCGTCATCGAACAGAATGTAGCGCACGCCATGACCAGCGTGATGGCGCAGAACGAAGGCGCCGGCGAGCACAGGAGGGTCTATCAGGCCTACCGTTACGGAATGGCAATGGAGCTGGTATACGGTGTGCTGGTAGGCTTTGCCTTTTATTTTCTGGCAGAGCCGGTGATGCTGCTGTTCACGCAGGAGGCGGAGGTAATTGCCATCGGCAAGACGTATCTGCACCTGATTGCCTTTATGTATATTCTTCCCGGACTTACCAACGGCCTGCAGGGATATTTCCGCGGAATCGGAGACCTTAAGGTTACATTGATCAGCAGCATGCTGAATATGTCGGTCCGCGTTGCGGCAGCGGCACCGATGGTGTTCGTGTTCCATATGGGAATGGAGGCCATTCCGTGGTCGTACCTCCTGGGGTGGGCGGCCATGATCGCCTTTGAGCTGCCGTTTTACCGCAAATGGAACCGCGAGCATCTGATGAAGCAGTGCGAACAGGAGCAGCAGTGATAATATGCCTGCAGGCAGCGGGGCTACGCTAAAATGCGGCAGATGCCAGGCAGATACACGTGATGAATGTCTGTGAGAAACCGCAGGACGGAAGGGGATAGTATGGCAGATTGCGATACCTGCAATAATCTGGAATGGGATGAGGACGAGCAGGAGTATTTCTGCGCGGCGGACGTGGATGAGGACGACTACGGCCGCATGCTGCAGGAAGAGGCAGGCGGTCATCCGCACCAGCGCTGCCCTTATTGGGTCAACGGTGATGAATATGCAGTGGTGCGTCACCAGGCATTTTAGAGAATCGATATGGTATTCAATTCCTTCTTTTTCATTTTCATATTCATGCCGTTGGTGACGGCCGGATGGTATCTTCTGAATAAAAAGAGCGCAGCGGCGGCGGAGTGGTTCCTGATTGCCATGGGACTGTGGTTCTACGGCAGCTTTGGAAGCATGTACCTGCTTATCCTGGCACTGAGCATCCTCTTTAATTACGGAGTCGGAATCTTGCTGCGGAGGCAAAACAAGGGCCTTCTTGCTGCCGGGATCGCGGTCAATCTGTTCTTCATGTGCTGGTTCAAGTATGTGACACCGGCACTGGTTTCCTGCGCCGAGGCCGGGCAGCTGACGGTTTCGCAGGGAACGCTGGATTTCCTTTCCGTCGGGCTCCCGGTCGGATTTTCGTTTTATACGTTCAGCCAGATTTTGTATCTGGTGGATTCCTTCCATGGGAAGATTGCAGGGGACGGCTTTCGGCGGTATGTGCTGTATCTGAGCTATTTTCCGAAAATAATCGAAGGCCCCATCACCTGCTACGAGGAAATCGCATCGCAGTTCCGGGAGGCGCAGCGAAGACGCTTTGATGCGGAAGCCTTTGCAAGAGGGCTGAGCCTTTTTGTCTTTGGACTGGCCAAAAAGCTCCTGATCGCGGATGTGCTGGCAGGGGCAGCGACCTTCGGCATTCAGAGTGCCTGGTATCTGGATACACTGGCAGGACTTCTTACCATGAGCTGTTATGCACTGCAGCTGTATTACGATTTCTCCGGATATTGCGATATGGCAATGGGAATTTCGGCAATGCTGGGAATCGAGCTGCCGTTGAATTTCAACGCGCCGTTCCGGGCGGAAAGCTTCCCGGAATTCTGGAAGCGCTGGCACATGACACTCACAAGGTTTTTTACAAAATACGTGTACATTCCGCTGGGAGGAAGCCGGAAGGGAACGCTGCGGACGGCAGCAAATATCATGCTGGTGTTCCTGCTGTCGGCGCTCTGGCACGGGCTGGGCACGACGTATCTGATCTGGGGGCTTTTGTCCGGCGCCTTTGTTGCAGCAGGGAGCCTCTGGACGAAGCGAAAGAATGCAGGACAGAAGGAAGCGAAGGGCAGCACGCCTTTCGCCGGAAAACGCGGATTCATACGGCGTTTTATAAAGCGCGGGAAGGTGTATCTGCTGTTTTTGTTCACACTGGTCTTTTTTGCGGCGCCCAGTACCGAATACAGTCTGGTGATTCTAAAGAACCTGTTCCGTCCGATGTATCCCGGCTGGCTGTACCGGATGGCGGCAAAGCTCGATGTTCCGGAATTCTGGGTCATCAACAAGGCGGTCAGCGCAGCGGCGCCGTCGCTGCAGAATCCGGTGCTCCTTCTGGAGCTTCTGGCCGTTTCCGTCATCGGACTGGTTCTGACGCAGGGGCGAACAGCGGCAGAGCTGGCGGCAAAGCTGCGGCTTACGAGGAGAAATGCAGTACTGATCGGAATTCTGTTGGTACTGTGCCTGTGCTCCATGTCCGGAGTGTCTACGTACCTGTATTTTAAGTTTTGAAGTAATTAGTCAGAGGATGAATCTGAGAATGCGGCTGAAGCAAGCGGAAAACAACAAACACAGCAGACGGATCGAGGCGTCGCCGGCGCGGTTTCTCGGCGCTTTGGCGGCAGCGGCCGGCCTGTGCGCCGGCCTGTGCGCGCTGACGGTGTTTTTGCTGGATCCGTTCTATCATTATCACAAGCCGTGGTTTGGACTGAAGGCGGTTCTGAACGAGAAGGAATACCAGGTTGTCGGAACGCTCCGGCACTTTTCGTATGACAGCGTACTCGTGGGCTCCTCTGTCGTAGAGAACAACGACAATCGCTGGTACGACGAGGCATTCGGAGGAACGACGATCAAGGCGGTGCGCAGCTACGGCGGCGTGGCAGATCTGGTATGGTATCTGCAGGAGGCATTTGCAGCGCAGGAGGTGAAGCGGGTGTATTTTAACCTGGATCCGTCTTCGCTGATCCAGGAGGCAGAAACGACGTTTGAGGCTTCGGGCTGCCCCATGTATCTGTACGATAACAATCCGTTCAATGATGTAAAGTATCTGCTGAACGCCGCGGTTTTATTTGAGAAAATCCCGTATGAACTCGCACAGTCCTTCTCTGCGGACTATGAGGAGGGCCTTTCTTATAACTGGGCGGAGGGGAAGGACTTTTCGGAAAACGGCGTACTGACGCATTATGTGCGGCGAAGCGAGGCGGCCCAAATGCTGCCGCAGACAGCAAAAGAACAGGAGCTGCAGGCCAATCTGGCGCTTCTGGAGCAGGTGGTGCAGGAGCATCCCGAAACGGAATTCTATTTCTTCTATCCGCCGTACTCCATGATCTGGTGGGACGATGCCGTTCGAGGCGGCCTGAAGGATGTATATCTGTATGACGAGGCGCAGATTGCGAAGGCGCTGCTGGCCTATGATAACGTGCACTTTTACGATTTTCAGAATGAAACGGAGATCGTAACGGATCTGAACCGGTATATGGATACGGTGCACTTTGATCCGCAGGTAAATTACGAGATCTGCATGAAAATGGCGGCGAATCAGAACGAGGTGACACCGGAGAATCTCGAAGAGACCTTCCGCAAAACCGGAGAGCTGGTGGATGCCTATGAGGCGGAGCAGATTCCGGCGTATGAAGCGGACGGCAGATTTACCTATGAGTAGAGACCGTGGTTCACGCTGAAATACGGCAGATGTGGAACCGATGCATGCGAAAGAGGAGGGAACAGCGATGGCAGTCAGCGGATGGTACAAAAGCGGAAACGAACTGATCGGAGAGCTGGTTCATACAAAGGTTCCGGGAGACATGGCGGCAATCTGGTACCTGGGACAGGCAGGGATCATCATAAAGGCCGGCGGAAAGCTGATCGCGGTGGATCCGTATCTGGGCGTACCGAATCCGGATACGAGGCGCTTCGCACCGCCCTTTTCGGCCACATGCGTGGATTTCCTGGACGCTGTGCTGTGCACGCACAACCACAGCGACCATCTGGATCCCGGCACGCTGCGCGGCATTGCGATGGCCTCGCCGAAGACCAGATTTATCGTACCGCGGCCATGGATTTCTGTGGCGGCAGCCTGTGGTATTAAGCCGGAGAACATCATCGGCGCCGCAGCCGGAGAGAAAATATCCATAGCCGGCGCAGCCATTTATCCCGTCCCGGCAGCGCATGAGGAACTGACAAGGGACGCAAACGGAGATTATGAGAATCTCGGGTATGTGATGAAGTTCGCGGCGGCGACCATCTATCATGCCGGGGATACCGTGGAGTGGGAGAGCATGACAAAGGACCTTCGGCCGTACGGAATCGACGTAGCCTGTCTTCCCATCAACGGGAGCGACTGGAAACGGAAGCGGGCGAACATCATCGGGAATCTCAATGCCAGGGAGGCTGCGGATGTCGCAGAGGAAATCGGTGCGGATCTTCTGATTCCGCTGCACTATGACCTTTTCCCGCACAACGGAGAGAATCCCGGGCATCTTGCGGATTATATGTTCCAGTATCACTTTGGACGCAAGTATCATTTCATGGCACCCGGGGAGCGTTTCTTCTATTGCAGATGAACAGCAGACAGACACAGAATCTTCTCATATGGTACGACCGGAATCGTCGGATTCTCCCATGGAGGGAGGATCCGACGCCTTATCATGTGTGGCTTTCGGAAATCATGCTCCAGCAGACGAGGGTAGAAGCGGGAAAAGCGTACTTTCAGCGCTTTATTCAGGCACTGCCGGACATTGCATCTCTGGCCGCGGCGCCGGAGGACGTGTACCTGAAGCTGTGGGAGGGCCTTGGCTACTATACAAGGGTTCGGAATCTTCACAAAGCGGCCGTTATTATTATGGAAAAATACGGCGGCACCATGCCGGGGACAGCAAAGGAGCTGGAAACGCTGCCGGGAATCGGCTCCTATACAGCAGCGGCCATTGCCTCCATTGCCTTCGGGCAGCCGGAGCCGGCTGTCGACGGAAACCTGCTGCGTATTTACGCGAGAATGACGCAGTACGCCGGTGATATTAAGAAAACGGCGGCGAAAACAGCGGCGCATTCCTACTATCTGGAGCAGATGGCGGCAGCAGGGAATAGACCGGGAGATTTCAACCAGGCACTAATGGATCTGGGGGCCATGGTCTGCCTGCCGAACGGTGAGCCGCTCTGCGGGTTGTGCCCCTGGACGGAGTGGTGTCAGGCATATCGGACGGGGAGTCAGCTGCAGTATCCGGTGCTGACGGCGAAGAAGCCCAGACGCATAGAGAAGCGCACCATTCTGCTGATTACAGCCGGCGGGCGCACCGCCATTCGAAAGCGTCCGGACAGCGGGCTGTTGGCCGGTCTGTATGAGTTTCCGGGCATAGAAGGCGAGCTCACGAAGGCGGAAGCCCTGCAGGAGGCCTGCCGGCTGGGGGTTCTCACGGCACCGAGGGACGAAAAGAGTGACGACAATGGTGCACAGAGCCGGCTGCTGCGGGTGGAAAGACTGCCGGATGCCAGGCATATTTTTTCCCATGTGGAATGGCACATGCGGGGATATCATCTGCAGCTTTCAATGACGCAGGAGGCGGAGGGCATCATCTGGGCGGCGAGAGAAGAGCTGGAGGAGGAATACTCCATTCCGTCGGCCTTTGAGACCTATCGCAGCTGGCTCCGGCTGCATGAACCGGTGTGAGATGCAAGGCGCCGAAAAGGGCACTGCAGTCAGATTGTTTGCCTCATCTGATCTGCGTCCGGCAAATGATGTACAGAACGGCTGCAGTGACAGCGGCTTCTAGGGAAAGGAACGGTAACTATGCGGACGGAATACCCGGATTATTATTCAAAATTCCACTGTCTTGCGGAGGCATGTCCGGACACCTGCTGTAAGGAGTGGGAAGTGGATGTGGATGAGGACACCTTCTATTATTACAAGGTACAGGAGGGCGCCATCGGGGAGAAGCTGGCGCAGAATCTGAAGGAGGAGGGTGACTGCAAGTACATCCCGCTTCGGGCAGATGGGACCTGTCCGTTTCTGACAGGAGAGCATCTGTGCGAGCTGTGCAGCGCCTTGGGCGAAGAGGGCATGAGCCAGACCTGCCAGGAGTACCCTCGGTATTACATGGGAA
Organism: Clostridium sp. CAG:508; assembly: GCA_963650385.1. Lineage (GTDB taxonomy): Bacteria > Bacillota > Clostridia > Lachnospirales > Lachnospiraceae > CAG-791. The sequence continues at coordinate 15,364 of CAVJLL010000036.1, forward strand.
TCGGCTCCTACGAGCAGATCGACCTGAGTCTTTCCTGCATGGAGACTGGGAGACTCTTGTTCCTGCGTACATCGCCGATTCAATACGTCAGCGCGGAGGATGAGGAAGAGGCTTGGGAAGAGCTCTCCCCGGAGGAAGAGGAGCGGCTGGCCGGGATTCTGCAGACCAGAAACGATTTGATCGCAGCACTTCAAATCACAGCACTTCAAAGTGCAGCACATCAAAGCGAGGAGACGGAATGCTGCAGCAGTTCCGTCCCTGCGGACATCGGAACGGCGCAGGAACGGACGCCAAAGGTACCGGAAATTCTTCCGGATGCGCAGGAGGATGAACGCCTCCTGGAGCTGCTCGCTCAAATGGATGTGATGAATGCAGAGGGCGGACGCATCCTGACGCAGATTCGGGAAGAATATGAGGTGCTGCGGGAAAGAGAGGCAGCCTTTCGTGCAAGCTATGGACCGCTCCTGCGGCGGCTGTTCACAAAATTCGCGGTCTATCTGGTCTATCGCTATACCATCGATTCCTTCTACGAGGGGAATCTGGATGCGGAACAGCGCCTGTGGCGGCGCAGTCTGCGGCTGGTGCTGCTGATGTGCATTCATTATGAATGGAAGGAAGGGGCCTTCGGCGTTGGCAGCATGATTCAGCTGACGCATCTTTTCTCGCGGCAGGTGGAGCACAGCGATGAGAATGTGGAGTTCATGAAGAGCTGCTGAGCGAACCGCAGTTCTGCGTCTCATTTAGTTCTGTGTCTCATTTTCGTGCAGGCTCATTGGGGGCAATTCCGCTTAAGAGCGGCTGCAGACTGCAGTTGGCGAACAGCATGCGGACAGCGGCCTCGTATTCGACACGGTTTTTGGCTTTGTGGATCCCCTTGACGAAGCGCCCGTTGTCGCAGAAGCTCTCACACAGAAAGGTCCACAGCTCCTTCATGCAGTTAATGCGGATGCGGTCATCATGAAACTGCTCGTCATAGGAGGCGTACAGTGCATCATGAAACGCACGGAAGGTTCCGGCATCCGGGGCCTGCCCCGTGACAATCCGGCTGACAAGGGCCGGGTTGCACAGAAGTCCACGGCCGATCATAACGCGGGAAAGACCCGGAAATTCCTGCTGCAGGAACCGGATATCACTCTCTGTCCGGATATCTCCGTTGTAGCACAGGGTGAGATGATGCTGACCGGAGGCACCGGATGATTCGCCGGATTCCTCCCGGAAAAAGGCTTCCCGAAATGCAGCCAGCTCCGGCTTTCCGCGATAGAGCTCCTGCCGGGTCCTTGCGTGGATGATCAGCTCAGAGAGCGGATAGCGCTCATAAACCGACAAAAGCCGGGAAAATTCTTCCGGATTCTCCCAGCCGAGCCTGGTTTTAACGGAGATTTTAAGAGGAGCACATCGGCCATCCGCACCGGAGACGGATATTTGCTCCGCACCGTTATAAATGTCATCCAGAAACCGGTCCATGACCTCCGGTGTTCGCAGCATGCCGGAGCCCTTGCCCTTTGCAGTGACTGTACCGACCGGACAGCCTAGATTCAGATTGACCTCGCAGTAGCCAAGATCCGCAAGAGCCTGCGCACAGTGAAGAAATTCACCGGACTGATTGGTCAGAATCTGGGGAACCGTGGGAACGCCGGCATTATTTTCGGGCAGGATGTCCAGTTTTTCCCGGGACTTGAGCTTCCTGGTATAGGTCGCTACGACAAAGGGGGTATAATAGGCATCCATCCCTGGGAAAAAGCGGTGATGTGCCTGACGGAACCGGTAACCGGTGATGCCTTCGAGAGGGGCAAAATAGTATTTCATAGTCTGCAGAACCTTTTGGAGAGCGGTACACATGCCGGTCGATGCCGGATCGTGTGAACCGCAGCTTTCCTGAATCGTAAATGTGCCCCTCCGGCTGCAGGATGGCATGTGAATGCATCCGTATGCAGAGGGATTGAGATTGATTGCCGTGGATGATGGTATCATAAAACGCAGCAGGAGTTGTCATGAATATTACAGTTTTGTGCATCGGTCATATGAAGGACAAGGCGCTTGCCAGCCTTCAAAGTGAGTACATCAAGCGTCTGCAGGCATTCTGCCGGGCTGATGTGGTGGAGGTGAAGGATGAGGCCAACACCCATGCGGATCGCCCCGGCGAGGCGGAGCTGATCAAGGACAAGGAGGCGTCACATGCGCTGGAACGCATCCGGCCCTCCGATTTGTGCATCCTCCTGGATCTGCACGGGAAGGAATGGTCCTCGGAGGGCTTTGCTGCAGAGCTGGACCGCTGGCAGCAGCGCTCCTCGAGCCTGGTGTTTGTCATTGCGGGCTCCCTGGGACCGGGAAAGGCCCTTCTGGACCGGGCAGACTGCAGGTGGAAGCTGTCCGACCTTACGTTCACACACCTGATGACAAGAGTCTTGGTTCTGGAACAGATTTACCGCGGATTTATGATCAATGCCGGCCGTGCGTACCACAAGTGAGAACGCCGCATGAGCAAAAGGGAAGCTGCGCAGCAGCTGAGCGGATGCAGAAGGTGTCACGGAACCGGTACGAGTGAACAGGAGAATGGAACAATGAGAACATATACAGCAGCAGATATGGCGAAGATCTACTGTGAGAAGTGCAATGGCTGCGGGGACTGCTGTCACGGCATGACGGATACCATCCATCTGGATCCGTGGGATGTGCACCGGCTGACGAACGGACTCGGGAAGCAATTCGAGGAGCTGCAGGCAGAAGGCATTCTGGCACTTCACGCAGAGGACGGCATGATCCTGCCATACCTGTGCATGCGTGAAGACGGAGAGGGAGCCTGTCCCCTGTTGGCGGCCGACGGACGGTGTTCCATTCATCCGTTCCGTCCGGGCTACTGCAGGCTCTTTCCGCTGGGGCGCGATTATGATGCGGAAACGAAGACCTTTCAGTATTTCATCGTAGATAACGGCTGCGATATGCCGGGAAAGATGAAGGTGAAGATCAGCAAATGGCTGGGAATTCCGGAGCTTCCAAGGTATGAGCACTATGTGGCGGAATGGCACTATTTCTGCAGAGATGTAAAGAACTATATGGAGAAGGCGGAGGACGAGGCCTTTGTGCGTCAGCTGAATCTGTTTCTACTCAAGGTGTTCTATCTGACGCCGTATGTCGTGCCGGAGGATGGAACAAAGGATTTCTATGATCTGTTTGAAATGCGGCTTCGGCAGGCGAGAAGCGTCATCGAGTAGAATGGGAGATATAAAAAACAGCGGCCTCTCGGCCGCTGTTTTTCACTTACCAATGTACATGTGATCCGGGAACATATCACCGAACTCTTTTAAGAATGCTGCGAACTCCTTTAATGCCTTCATAATAAAATCCTCCTTTGTGCTGTGAGTGAATCGGCGGTTTATCCGCGTTTGAAATGGTTCTTGGGCGGGGCTTTTGTTTGCCTCTTTCTGATGCTAAGAATACGCTAAAGACGTATAATAATAAAATACATATATAATGAATCTAAATATATAAAAAAGATATTATAATGGTAAGCGGCTGTCTTTCCGAAAGCAGACAAAGAAGGTACAATACACTCAATGCGGTGAACGGTGCGCAGCAATCCGACAACAGTTGGGGAAAGGCATGCTTGCTCCAACACGGGGAAATGGGAGGCAAAGTGCAGAAATGAATTTGTTCATCAGTTCGGATATTGAAGGAACCTGCGGAATCAGCGACTGGTCCGAGATATCAGAGGGGCAGTATCGCTACGAGGAGTTTGCTAAACAGATGTCCCGAGAGGCGGCGGCTGCGTGTGAGGGTGCCGGTCCGGATGCAGAGATCATGGTGCGCGACGGACATGGTTCAGCACGCAACATCATTCCCTCCTATCTGCCGGACAACGCAGTTCTCATGCATGGCTGGGACCGCTCGCCTGCCGGAATGATGGCAGGAATTGACACCGGATTTGACGCCTGCGCCATGACCGGGTACCACGCACATGCCTATTCCACAGGGAATCCCCTGGCCCACACCTCCGAACCGAATATTCATAAGATGCTGCTCAACGGCAGGTACTGCAGCGAATTTCTGTACAATGCGTATTTTGCAGCGTATTACGGGGTACCGACCATCTTTATAAGCGGAGATGCGGCCATCTGCGAGGAAGCGAAGGAACTGATTCCGGCAATCACGGCGGTTCCGGTGATTCGTTCCTTTGGCGGAGCCAGCATATCGATCCAGCCGGATCGGGCCGTGCAGCAGATTCGCGAGGGGATGAGAAAGGCGGCAGCAGGCGACTGGAGTGCCTGTCTTCCCAAGCTTCCGGAGCATTTCTGCGCGGACATTGAATATAAGGAATATCAGGATGCGGAGAAGTATTCCTACTATCCGGGAGCGAAACGCATCAATGCCAAGACGGTGCGGTTCGAGTCGGATGATTATTATGAAGTAAAACGGTTCTTTATGTTTGCGATCTGAAGTCTGTTCAGCACCTGCCATATCGAGGTTTTCCGAAGGAAAATCGAGGTGTGGGCTAAACAGATACTCTGAAACAAGTATTCAGAGCCGGCAATCCAGTGTTGCCTGATGATAATGAGAAGGAGCAGAAAACCAATGAAATACGATTTTACGTCGATTGTCGACCGTCATGACCGGGATGCCATTGCTGTGGACATGATCCCTTTTGAGAATGCACCGGTGCAGGAGGGCTTCGACCGAATCCCTATGTGGGTCGCGGATATGAATTTTCCGACGGTTCCGACCATTCAGGAGCATGTGATTGCGCGGGCCGGGCACCCGATGTTCGGATACTTTTTCCCGAGTAAGGAGTATTATGATGCAATCATCCGCTGGCAGTCGAAGCGCAACGGTGTGGATGGACTGACCCAGGAGGCCATCGGGTATGAGAATGGTGTTCTCGGGTGTCTCAGCTCTGCACTGCAGGCCTTTACAACGCCGGGAGAGAAGGTGTTCTTCCATTCGCCGACCTACGTTGGATTCTCAATGACCATGGCCAATACTGGGAGAGAAGTGACGACATCCTCTCTGGTGAAGGACGAGCAAGGCGTCTGGAGAATGGATTATGAGGATATGGACCGCGTCATCCGCGAGAATCATATTCATTTTGTCGTGTTCTGTTCTCCGCATAATCCGTGCGGAAGAGTCTGGGAGCGGGAAGAAATTGAGAAGGCGATGGAGATCTTCCGCAAGAACGACTGCATTGTATTCTCGGATGAGATCTGGTCCGATCTGATTCTGGAGGGACATCACCATACACCGACGCAGAGCGTGTCCGAGGATGCGAAAAACCGTGTCATTGCCGCCTATGCGCCGTCGAAGACCTTCAATCTGGCCGGCCTGGTTGGGTCCTACCATATTATTTACAATCCATACCTTCGTGACAGAATGGCCAAGCAGTCGGCGATGTCCGGCTACAACAATATGAATGTGCTGTCCATGCATGCGCTGATCGGCGCCTATGAGCCAGAAGGCGAAGAGTGGCTGGAGGAGCTCAGAAGCGTTCTGACAGAGAACGTGGACTGGGCGTGCGCATTCATTCAGGAGCATTTCCGCGGCGTGCAGGTATCAAAGCCGCAGGGGACGTATATGCTGTATCTGGACTGCCATGACTGGCTGGATGAACATGGCAAGGACATCGAGGAGCTGATCCGCGCCGGTATTTCGGTAGGCGTGATCTGGCAGGACGGAAGACAGTTCCGGCAGCCGGATACCATCCGCATGAACCTGGCGCTGCCGAAGAGCCGTGTAGAGGAGGCTTTCCGGCGGCTGGAGAAATATGTGTTTGATTAACGATTCTGAGCCAAGCAAATTTGCATAAAATATGCGAGTAATGCTTGCATTAACGAGCCCATTTTTGCAATTAATTTGGCGAGAACGCCACATGAGCAAAAGAGAAGCGTTGCAGCAGCGATTTTGCGAATGGGCTCTGAATTAAACTACAGAGGGAAGATATGGAAAATACGCAGAATGCACAGCTTCTTCATGAGCTGTTTTTGGCAATGATTCGGTTTGATGACGGCGATCCGAAGAGGATACAGCATTTCACCAAGGTGCACAGCTATGCAAAGCTGATTGGTGAAATGGAGCAGCTGGATGCGGACACGCTGTTTACGCTGGAGGCGGCAGCATATGTTCATGACATCGGCTGCCGGGTGGCAGAACAGAAATTCGGCTATCAGAACGGCAAGCTGCAGGAACAGGAAGGACCGGAGGCGGCAGCGGAGCTGATGAAGCCGCTGGGCTTTTCGATGCAGGTGATAGATCGGGTGCGGTTTCTCGTCGGGCATCATCACACCTACAGCAACATTGAAGGCGCAGATTATCAGATCCTTGTCGAGGCGGATTTCCTGGTAAATCTGTTCGAGGACGGGGAGTCCAAAGCGGTTGCCGGAAATGTGCGCGACAACATTTTCCGTACAGAATCCGGAAAACGGGTTCTGAATACCATGTTCGGCCTGGAGTAAGCAGTACATAAAGGGAGATGCCATGAACCTATTTGATGTGGTAGGACCGGTAATGGTGGGACCGTCCAGCTCGCATACGGCAGGAGCGGTCCGGATCGGCAACGTCAGCAGAAAGCTCCTGGGTGAGGAGGTCCGGAAGGCAGACATCGGACTTCACGGGTCCTTTCTGGCAACGGGAAGCGGCCACGGGACAGACCGCGCACTCATTGCAGGACTGCTGGGGCTTTCCGTGGATGATGACCGGATTGCAGACAGCTTCGAGCTGGCAAAAAAAGCAGGGATGGAATTTCATTTCAGCGGAATCGACCTTGGCGAGGATGCACATCCCAATTCGGCGAGACTGATTCTGACCTCGAGTTCCGGAAGAGAGCTCGAAATTGTCGGTGTCTCCGTCGGCGGCGGACGCATCGTGATCCGGGAGTTGGACGGACTGCAGGCGAATTTCAGCGGCGATTATCCGACTCTCGTTGTTCACAATGAGGACCAGCCGGGACATGTGGCAGAGGTCACTTCCATGCTGCAGCACAAATCCGTTAACATTGCCACCATGCAGTTGTATCGCTCCGGTCGGGGCGGACATGCGGTCATGGTGCTGGAATGCGACCAGGAGATTCCGAGGGAATCGGTTCGCTGGCTGGAGCATCTGGAAGGCGTCGAGAAGGTGACGTATTACAGTCCGGCGTAGGAAGAATGCATAGCAGATTGGCGGACGGCACAGGACAGGCGGAGGAGAGGACATCATGTTTAAGGCATTAGAGGACATCATTGGGGAATGCAGTAAATCGGAAGCGCCGTTCTGGAAGGTGGTGCAAGAGGAGGATTGTCTGGAATCCGGAATTACACCGGAGGAATCCTTCCGGAAGATGGAAGGAATCTATCAGGCAATGAAGGACTCGGATGCCCGGTATGATGCAGAGCTCTGCTCGGCCAGCGGTCTGGTGGGAAAGGATGCGGAGAAGCTCCGGCTGCGGGCGGAGAAGGAGCAGCTCCTGTGCGGAACGTTCACGGCACATGTGATGGAGCGGGCGCTTCGGGTTGCAGAATCCAACGCGTGCATGAAGCGGATTGTGGCGGCACCGACGGCCGGCTCCTGCGGCGTGATGCCGGCGGTACTGCTCTCCATGCAGGAAAAAAACGGCTACAGCGACGCGGAGATGATTCAGGCGCTGTATGTGGCGGCCGGAATCGGCGGCGTGATTGCACAAAGAGCCAGCCTTGCCGGTGCGGAAGGCGGATGTCAGGCGGAGATCGGTTCCGCCTCAGCGATGGCGGCCGGCGCAGCAGTAAGCCTTCTGGGAGGAGGGCCGGCTGCAATGGCAGACGCAGCAGCAATGGCATTGTCAGGACTCATGGGACTGGTGTGTGATCCGGTCGCAGGACTGGTGGAGGTGCCGTGCGTAAAGCGGAATGTAACGGGAGCCATGAATGCGGTGGCCTGTGCAGATATGGCAATGGCGGGAATTACCAGCCGCATACCGCCGGATGAAGTGATCGATGCCATGAAATCGGTTGGACATCTGATGTCATCCGACCTCCGGGAAACAGGCCGGGGCGGCCTTGCCGGGACACCAACCGGGCAGAGAATTCAGGAGAGAATCAGTAGTCATCAGAGGACAAATGAGGTATAATAGCACCACTGCCGCGAGGTCGGAATTTCGGAATCGCCGGTGGATATAAATCGGAGCCTTGGCCGAAACGCGAGAAACCGCGTAAAATCAAGGAAATTCATAAAATGTCTCTGTAGCTCAGCAGGATAGAGCGTTCGCCTCCTAAGCGAAAGGCCGTGCGTTCGAATCGCATCAGGGACA
>CAVJLL010000037.1:0-5244 GCA_963650385.1 Clostridium sp. CAG:508
CTGCCGTCGTTACCTGCAGACTGCCTTCACATCCGCCTGACCGATCATAACCTTCAGAATCTCCTCATCGGTTTCCTTCATGCCGACCTTGCCGATATAGCCCATATTGCGGATAGTATCCTCAATATCCTTCTCGACAAAGCCCTCGCCCGGTTTGAAGCCCTTATCGCTGACACTCATATAGTGCGCCAGAATGGCTGCACCGACGGAAGACGAGATCTTGGCAGCGCAGCTGGGCTTGGCTCCGTCACAGACAATTCCGCCAACGTTTCCCAGTGTGTTGGTGATGGTTCTTCCGATTTCCTCATAGGAATCGCCGGACATATAGGTAATCGCAGCACCGGCGCCGGCACCGGCGCTCACCGCCCCGCAAAAAGCGGATAATGCACCGATGAAGTGCTTGATGTAAATCGAAACGAGATTGCTCACAAGCAGCGCCCGAAGCTTCTTGTCCTCAGAGACATTCCATTCCTGTGCGAATGTGAGAACCGGCATCGTCACCGTAATCCCCTGATTGCCGCTGCCCGAGTTGATGACTACCGGAAGCGGACAGCCGCTCATTCTGGCATCCGATCCTGCCGCTGCCCGGGCACAGGCCCTGGTTCTGACATCTCCTCCCCAGTATTCCAGAAGGGTTTTCCCCACCCTGGCGCCCCACGGATTGTCCAGGCCCTCCTGCGAAATGGCCGAATTGCAGGAGATTTGTTTTTCCAGAATATCCCTCACATCGTCCAGCTGCACCGTATCCGCGTAATCGATGATACCGCGCAGGGACATGGCGGTACGATCTCCCTCCGCCGGCGTTTCGTGGGCGGCAGCATCCTTTTTTCTCTTGTCGAAGAGCACTTCCCCATCCCGGACAATCTTCGTAATGTTCGTGTGGTTGTCCTCGATCAGGACCTCCGCGGTGTGCACCGTCCCAGTCTCCGAATCCGGCTTCCCTTCTGCCCTGGCGCAGATATAAAGATTCGGAACGCCCGTTTGCAGCGATACTCTGCAAAAGCCGTCCCGAACCATTTCGCCCGCCTTTCTCCGATCCTCATCGGTCACGCCGGCAATCACCTCCAGTTCTCTGGAGGGATTGCCGCCGATAATTCCCAGCGTGGCGGCCACTTCAATTCCCTTCTGATTTCCGGAATTCGGAACCACCACTCCTTTGACATTCTTGATAATGTTGCCGGAGCAGCGCACATCCAGATGCGCTGCCGTTTCTCCCAACACCTCCCCCGCCTTCGACGCCGCATAGGCCACCGCAATCGGCTCCGTGCATCCCATCGCAGGCATCAGCTCTTCCTTCAGAATCCTCGTGTAATTGTTGTACTCCCATGTTGTCAATTTCATTGCTTGCTGTCTTCCCGTTTTCTGTCGTTTTCCCTGTCTTTCATAGCCGTACGGCCATGTAAAGTGCTTTCTCATCGATCATAGCCGTACGGCTATATTTTCTTTTTCCTGCCGGCCAGCTGTTCCATAAACGCCGGAATCGCCGCCTGCCCCTGCTCGGTGACGGGCTTGATCCACTTACCGGTGGCGGTATAGCGAAGCTCCAGAATCAGCCGAAGAATCTCATCCGTATAAACAAAGGAAAAGACGGCCAGGAACGGCAGGTGCAGATACATGCCGGCAATCCAGGTGGCCGGCACACTGATGACGAAGAGGCATGTCACCTCCAGGATGGTGCCGAAAACCGATTCTCCCGCTGCCCGGTATCCCTCATTCTGAATATAGTTGCAGGTGCGGATGGTGCCGAAAATCATGTAGATCATCAGCATATATTTTCCATAGGATAAGGCCGTCTCCCCCAGACCGAACAGGGAGAACAACGGTCTATTGAGCAGCGTGCACACCAGCACGATCATAAAGGTAATCGCCGGGCAGGTAATGATCGATTTCCAGGCGAACTGGTAAGCCCGCATTGGCCGGCCGGAGCCGACCTCCTTGCCGATCACCACGCTGGAGGCGTTGGAAAGGCCGCCGAAAAAGGCATAGACAAAGCCCTCACATACGCGGAAGGCCGCCATGGCTGCAATCGCCGAGGCATCCTGATGGCCGATGACGATGTTGATAATCATCTGTCCTACGCCGTAGAACAGCTCGTTGCACATGATCGGAAGGCTCTTTACCAAATAGCCGCGCACAAAACCGGCGCGGAAGCTGAACAGATCCCTCATATGGAGCCGGATCTCACATTTGGCCTTGAGCGTGTAGATGACCAGAATCAGCAGATTGACAATGCCAGAGGCGAGCGTTCCCACAGCAGCGCCGGCAACGCCCATCCTCGGAAAACCGTAATAACCGTGGATCAATATCCAGTTCAGGCAGAAGTTCACCAGCAAGGCTACAATTGAACTGATCAGCGGCGGCTTTACCCGCTCGGTCGCCCGCAGGAAGAAACTGAAGAGAACGGCCAGCACCTGAAGCGGATAGGCAAAGCCCACGATCCGGATATACGGAGCTCCCATTTCAATGATCTCCTGCTTGTCCGTATAGATGGACAGCATCCACGCAGGATTGGATATGGCCACTGCGGCAAAAAGTGCCGAGACAATGCACATGAACAACAGTGTAATCCCGAAGGTCTGGTTGATGCCTTTTTCATTCTTCGCGCCCCAATACTGAGCGAAGAACAAAATGGCACCGGAGGCAAAGCCCCAATAGCAGGAGAAAAATAACGAGCTGATCTGCGAACAGATGCCCACCGCCGCCACCGCCAGCTCCCCCTGCGAGCCGATCATGATGGTATCCACCATGCTGGCTGTAGTCGATAAGAGATTCTGCAATGCGATGGGAAATGCTATGGAGAAAAGAATAGAGAGGAAATATTTCCAGGTGATCTTATCGCAATTTACCGTGCGGGTGTTCATGAATGGCTCCGTTCTCAGGCTTCCTGTGTGTATGAATCAGCATCCCTGCTGCCGTTTTCCATGCACCATTGTACCGCAATATCTGCGGTTGAAAAGGACATTGTATCCAAAACCTCTTAACAAAATATATATCATGATATATATTTATAGTATAAGGAGGTACCCCCATGATGACTGCAAAATTATTCAACAATGGCCGAAGCCAGGCGGTTCGGCTTCCGAAGGAATGCCGCTTCAACGGCGACGAAGTTGTGATCAATAAAATAGGTGACGTTGTCATTCTGATGCCGAAGGAAAACAAATGGTCCGGTTTTCTGAGCAGCCTGGAGCTGTTTTCCGACGACTTTATGAGCGATGGCAGGAAGCAGCCTATCGGGCAGGAGCGAGAATCTTTATGAAGTATATGCTGGACACGAACATCTGCATCTATGCAATCAAGCACAAGCCGCCCGAGGTAATAGGAAATTTTCTGCAGCATAATCCGGAGGATATCTGCGTTTCATCCATTACTTACGCAGAGCTGATGTGCGGTGTTGAAAAAAGCCAGGCCGCAGAGCGCAATCGGGCCGCAGTCACACTGTTCCTGTCATCCATTTCCGTTTTGCCTTTCGGAGGTTATGCCGCAGAGGAATACGGAAAGGTTCGCGCCGAGCTTGAAAAGAATGGAACGCCAATCGGACCGATGGACATGCTGATCGCCGGCCATGCACGGTCTGAAGGGCTCATCCTGGTTACAAACAACACAAGAGAGTTCCTTCGCGTTGCCGATCTGAAAGTGGAGGATTGGACCCGGGAGGATTGTTCACCGTAAGCCGTTTCTACCGTGCTTTGGAAACATACTTTGCCCCTCCTTGCTAAAATCCCTTGTTGAAAACATCAGCGTTCAACAAGGGATTCTAGCCCATATACTAACTTCCTGAATTCAGCCGCCTATGTACATAGTAATGTGCGTTTTAATCTGCACCACACATTACAGCACGCGCTCCCATTCCTCTTTCGAAGAAAACGGTCCCGGCATTGCCTGCATTCCGCGCTTCTCACCGAAATAGTCCGGGGTGAAAATAATTTCCGAGCCGTCCGGGTTCTCAAAGCGTTCCTCCGGCTCAAAGGCCATTCCCAGCGTCGCAGTGCTGATAATACGGTTCTGCAGGCTGGCGGCAGCCTCCGCAATATTCGTCACGAGATGAATGCCGTCCTCTCTTTCCTCCAGAGAAATCTGCGGTGTGAAGCTCTCGTCCGTAACCGCATTCTTCTCCTTTTTCCACGGTCTGGCACCGCCGAGATACAGATTTCCCTCTGCCCAGACCGGCAGGTGCGAATAATACCGGTTGGGATACGGATTATCCGTCCCCATACCGCAGTATCCTTCAAACTGCGCTCTCCATTCCTCTTCCGTCGGATATTCATCGAACACAAAGGTTCCTGCATCGAAGTTCATGGTATCCCACATTCTTGCATTCGGATCCGCTGCGTTCTCCGTCTCCTTCTGCACCTCATGGAACAGCGGCAGGACCGGCTGCTGCACGAAGATATTGTTGTAAAACCGCATATCTCCATGAAGGAATGACATAAAACCGATCACCTTTGTCCCATGAATCTCGTGGTACGGTGTATACCGCTGCGACTTAATGTCCGGTGCGCCGTTGTCTGTACCGGTTCCGATGCACGTCAGTGAACCCGCAAAAAGGTTGTGGACAAACGCACCGCCCTGCGAAGCGTATTTTAACGAGCGCTCGGACAAAAAGATGTTGTTGTCCACCAGTGTCGGTCCATGCGACACCTCTACAAACAGATCCTCGCCGAGAGCCCCTAGAAATTCCCCGGCATTCTCAGAAGTTATTTTCGATCGGTCCAGCGCCAAGCTGTTGTCATACATCAGGTTCTGCGTGACCCTCGTTCCCTGTGCCTGCCAGTCCAGCCAGATTCCTCTCGTGCAGTGATGGATCCTGTTCCTGCGGAAAACAACGTCAATCGCCGCATGCATCTTGATGCCGCCAATCTCTGCTCCCGCGAGGTTCTGCTTGTTGTTGATATTGTAAATATGGTTGTCCTCAATCACAGAGAACACGCCGCCCAGATGTCCCACAATTCCAGTCTGACCGCAGTCATGAATGGAGCATCGCCGGATAATATGGCTTCCCACATGCTCCTTATCCCATCCCTCATAGCTTGCCTGAAGGATGCACTCGCGTTCTGTCTGCGTCCCGTCCTTGTACTTCCATTTGAGCCAACGGTTGTCATTGTTCGGCTGGAGATATTTGCCGAGGGAGATTCCGGAGCACTTGGACTCATACACCTCGCAGTCCTCAATGATCCATCCCTTCGACCAGTGCGGTCCGATCATGCCGTCCTGATAGGCCGTCGGAGGAGCCCACTGCGTTGC
>CAVJLL010000037.1:5570-6863 GCA_963650385.1 Clostridium sp. CAG:508
TCGTGGTGTACGGGTTATAATCTCCGAACACGGAATTGCCCACACGCGTAGTCCAGACATTCTCCTCTCCATCCACCGGCTGCCAGCCCGTCAGAGCCTCCGCTCCTGTGATAACTGCCTGGAGCGGCTCCTGTGAACGGTATACAATCCGCTTCTCTTCCGTTCCCGCATGCTTCGGATTTACGTATTCGCGATAGATGCCGGGTGCAACAATCACTTCATCTCCCGGCACCGCAGCATCCGCTGCCGCCTGGATTGTCTTGAACGGATACTCCCTGCTGCCCGCTCCCGGCTTCACCGCGTTTATATCAACGTAGTATTGCATAACACTCTGCCTCCCGATTCTGCTGTTTTTCTTTCCTGGCTGATACAGGAGTGCAGCGCATGCTGCACTCCTGCAATCCTCAGAATACTATATCCTTAATATTCACTCTCGTGAACATCAAACTGTCGCAGTGCATTCCTTCTTTTCTCCTGAAGTGCCTGGTAAAACACCTCCGGATCAACCGGAACCTGCACCATCTGTCCTGTCCATGCAGACAGATACATGGCATTTGCGAGCTGAACACCGTGAATTCCTTCCAGCCCTTCTGCAACCAGCGGTTCTCCGAAGAGAATGTGTCTTGCAAATCCCTCGATGACACCGGCGTGCTGCGGATTCTCCCCGTCCATCTCCAACTCCAGCCAATGCCCCTCCGGCTTATCCATCGTCGCCTGACAGGTATTCACAAAGATTCGCTCATCCTCCTGGACGAAGCAGGAAACCTTCCCGTCATCGCAGAGAATTTTCCCCTTCGTCAGGTCAATTTCCAGACGGTTGGCGCCCGGCGCATCTCCCGTCGAGGAAATAAACACTCCGGTTGCTCCGTTCGGGAATTCCATGTATGCCGTCACATCGTCTTCCACCTCGATATTATGCCATTTTCCCTCATGGGCGATGGAAAGAACCTTGTCCGGCATTCCACAGATCCACTGCAGAAGGTCCAGCTGATGCGGGCACTGATTCATCAGAACACCGCCGCCTTCTCCGTCCCAGGTTCCGCGCCAGTTTCCGGAATTGTAGTAGTACTGGGTCCGGTACCAATCCGTAATCTTCCAGGTGACACGCTTAAGCTCACCCAATGTTCCGCCGGAAACCAGCTCATGGATTTTGCGGTAACGATAATCCGTTCTCTGATTGAACATCACCGCGAACACGCGGTCACTTTTGCCGGCGACCTCTTTTAATTTCAGAAGCTGCTTCTCATAAACGCCGAGCGGCTTCTCACAAAGGACATGCATCCCGTGTGTCAG
>CAVJLL010000037.1:7163-10791 GCA_963650385.1 Clostridium sp. CAG:508
ACGCGCCAGCGCTCCGAGTACTCTCCTGTGATGTTCTGTCCTCTTCCGATGCCTCTTCCCAGGCTGCCTTCCTGCCGGCTTCGAAGCTCCGTCCGATACGATTTGCCATTCGGCGGCAGCTCCACCCATTCGTGTGTCCAGGCCGAGAGATACGCTGCATTGGCAATGGATAAGCCGAAAACGCCTTCTTCGCCCGGTGCCAGAAGCTTTGTTCCGTTCCGAACTGCACCGCTGAAATCATTCAGAATTCCCAGATGTCCGCTCTCCGGCTCCGTCTGCAAAATTTCCTCAGTTTTTACCACACAGTGCGGCATGCATTCCTTCGATGAAGCTGTAATTTCACGGATATCCTGTTCCAGAAGCTGCAGTGTCAGCTTTCCGTTCTCAATCACTGCCTTTCCCTTTGTTCCGGAGAGCTCCAGACGATTGGTCCCCGGATATTCTCCGGTGGAGGTCAGAAACACACCGGTCGCTCCGTTGGCATATTCCGCATATATCTCTGCCTCATCCTCCACTTCAATGTCATGGAAATGTGCAATTCGGCAGCTTGCAATCAGACGCTTCGGCATTCCGGTCATCCACTGCCAGATGTCCAGATTGTGCGGGCACTGGTTCATCAGAACGCCGCCGCCCTCTCCGCTCCAGGTCGCTCTCCAGGATCCGGAATCATAGTAGGCCTGCGTACGGTACCAGTTCGTAATCGTCCAGGTAAAGCGAATCAGCTCTCCGAGCTCGCCGTCCTGAAACCGTCTTCGAAGCTCCGCAAAGAGGGGATTGGTTCGCTGATTGTACATGATTCCGAACACGCATCCGCTCTTTAGCGCCGTACGGTTGACCTCCTCTGCCGCTGCGATATCAATTCCCTCCGGCTTCTCCGTCAGCACATGGAGTCCTGCCTGCAGAGCCTCCTTCGCAATGGAAGGATGCAGCGGGTGCGGCGTCGCAATCAGTACGGCATCAATCGTTCCGGAGGCAATCAATTCGTGATAATCTGTATATAGAAGGGTATCTCCTCCAAACTCTTCTGCCGCCCATTTCAGCCGTGCCGGATTCGTATCGCAGACTGCCGCCAAAGTCATTTTTTCCACTCTGTCTTTATAAATCTGCATCGCATGTGCAGAGCCCATGCTGCCGATGCCGATCACTCCTATTCTGATTCTGTCCATGCCTGTCGTCCGCCTTCCCCCTGCGTTCGGATCCTGGGATCCGTTTTCTGAAGAAATCTTTTAACAAAAACCGGCTCCTGCTGCCGGACAATCTTTTTACTGTACCGCTTCTACCTTGATTTCTTCCTCCGACAGGTTCTCCAGAGCCTTTCCCTTCTTATAGAAATGAATGGCGTTCTTCTGGATTCCATCGCCGCAATAATATTCATCCTCCGGCAGAATCGGCAGCTTCACGACCGTATCCGTAAAACCGGACTTGTAGATTGCTGTGATCATCTCCACCGTCCGTTTTCCGTCAACACCTGTGATTAAAGGCCTCGTTCCATTCTCCAGTGCCGACAGAACATCGTCGATCTCACCCGTGTGTCCGGTATATTTCAGATCCGGAATCGCCCGATAAGCCTTTTCCAGTTCTTCCAGAAGAGCCTCGTTGCCGCCGTCCTCCGGGAATCCGTTGCCCATGGATACTTCTGCCTTCGGACTCCAGGGCGCAGACAGCTTGGCATTTGCGCACTGGATAATGATGCTCTGCTCTTCTCCGTGATGCACCACAGAGCTGGTCACCGAGGCAAGGCTTCCGTTCTCATATTTCATAATGGCTTCCGAAAGGTCCTCCACTTCCGAATTGTCATGCATGACATTTGTCAGCATGCTGGCCGTTTTCTCTGGAAGACCGCCCTCCAGCCAGTTCAGCAGGTCAATGTGGTGCACTGCGTGATTAAGCGTAGGACCGCCGCATTCCTTCTCCCAGGTGCCGCGCCACCACAGATCGTAATAGCAATGACCTCTCCACCAGTCCGAATTGATCTGAACAGAACATATTTTTCCGGCAATACCGCTGTCCAACAGTTTTTTCAGCTTCCAGTACGGATTTGTAAACCGATTCTGTGCCACCTGTCCCAGCACGACTCCGTTCTCCTTTTCCGCCCGGAGCATGGCATCGCATTCCGCAAGACTTGCTGCCATCGGCTTCTCACACAGAACATTGCAGCCTGCCTCCATCGCATGAATGGAGACCTCCGCATGTGCAAAGGGCGGCGTGCAGACATGCACCAGATCAATTGCAAGACCTGCCTCCAGCATTTCCTGATGGTTTTCAAAAACAGCGCAGTCCAGGTGATACTGTTCCTTCACCTTCTGTGCCTTGCCCGGCACAATATCGCACAATGCCACAATTCTGCAGCGTTCCGGAAAGGTCAGAAGGCCTTTGATATGTGCGTGAGAAATTCCGCCGGTTCCGACAATTGCTACGTGAATCATAGGTTCCTTTCCTGCCGCAGCCTGCGGCAAACATTCGTCTTTCTCCTGAAAAGATGCTCCTTCGACATTGCAAAGCACCCTTCACGAAAACATGAAAATCATTCCAGTCCATGCACCTTCTGGGCCTGCAGCTCTGCGCGCACGCACAATTCTGCAGCTTTGAAGCAGTGCTCCTGCGTCATTGCATTCTCTGTGCGGTTTATGCAGTCCAGAATCAGCTCTCCAAAGAACGGATAGCCGACCTTTCCGTCTACTTCAAAATGCTGTTCCCCGTCCCGGTTGACCAGGAACACGTGGCCGCCGTTTTGCTGTGCAGCAATATTGACGTATTTGCGCAGCTCGATGTACCCTTCTGTTCCTATAATGAAGGTTCTGCCGTCTCCCCAGGTAGAAAGGCCGTCCGGCGTGAACCAGTCCACACGGAAATGCTGTGTTGCTCCATTGTCTCCGACAAGTACCGCATCACCGAGGTCCTCCAGCTCCGGATACTGCGGATGGTTATAGTTGCCGATCTCGCTGTACTGTACCTTTGCATCCTTGCATCCGCAGTAAAAAAGAAACTGCTCAATCTGATGGCTTCCGATATCGCAGAGGATTCCGCCATACTGCTCCTTTTTCCAGAACCAGTCCGGCCGTGATGAAGGATCTCCGATTCTGTGCGGACCGAACCCATCGATATGGATCGGTGTGCCGATCGCCCCCTGTTCGATCAGGTAGCCCGCATAGACCGCAGCCTCCACATGAATGCGCTCACTGTAGTAGCACATGTACTTCCTTCCCGTCCGGGACACCATCTCTTTTGCCTCTGCCAGCTGATCCAGAGACGTCAAAGGCGCCTTATCGGTAAAATAATCCTTTCCTGCTGCCATAACCCGGAGTCCCAGGGCACAGCGAAGACTTGTCACAGCAGCTCCGCAGACCAGCTTCACCTCCGGATCGGAAAGGATTTCTTCCTCACAGGATGCTGCCTTTACTCCAGGATACGTTTTTACAAACTGCTCCACCTTGGCAGGATCCGGATCATACACCCATTTCAGCGTGGCTCCTGCCTCAACCAGTCCATTGCACATTCCGTAAATATGTCCGTGATCCAGCGCAATGGCTGCAATTACAAATTCTCCGGGCTTTACCACCGGCTTCGGTTTTCCGACCGGTGCATAGTTCATTCCATCACTGTTTCCCATCTTCTCCTCCTGCTGCTT
>CAVJLL010000037.1:10915-15135 GCA_963650385.1 Clostridium sp. CAG:508
TGTTGTTCTATCTCTTTTTCTTCCTCACCGTAGCACGGGGAACGTTTCAGCTCCTTCTGCAAAACGGTTCAAGATCAGTTCACTCCGTAATAGGCGGTTCTCTCATCGATGACTGTCTGCATTCCGGCATCCTCCAGCTTGCTCATATACTCAGCGAAGGTAGCATCGAAATCAGAAGGTGCACATGTGATGCAGGCCACCTGATACTCATCCTGAATCAGCTTCAGATCCGTGATAAGACCGGACGTGGACGGGGATGCGTAGTAGCTGTCCGGAAGATTGGTTCCGGAGAGTGCATTCTCATAGTTGTTGATTACATAATCCTCAAATCCGGGAGCTTCCTTCGAGGTGCATGCATTGAAATCGTCTACTGTCATGAAATAGCCCTGGTTTCCGGTCAGGAAAATGTCTGTACGGATCCAGTCCTTATCCGTTGCGTTGTAATCGGAATCCTTGACCACCGGAACGTTGTCCACCATGTCATAATGCTCGCCTTCAAATCCGTGATAGAGGACAAAACCGCCGTCCTCCGAGCACATCCAGTCAAGGTACGTCATGCAGGCTTCTACCGTTTCTGCCGATGCAGTCTTGGGGCAGAATGCGATCAGTCCGCCTTCGGAATAGGTTGCACTGTACTGGTTGCCATCGTTGACATTCTTGAGCGGAGCAAGGGAAACCATATCTGCATCCGCCTGGTTCTCCTTCAATGTCTGCAGAAGACCGCCGCGCAGAACATCTACATTTCCGTTTACGTTGTACTCACAGAAGCCCAGTGCTCCGGAGCAGAAGAGGTTCTTGTACATATCCTCATCCAGCGTGTAATATTCCGGATGAATAATGCCGTCATTGTACAGCCCGTTCATGTACTGATAGAACGCCTTCATTCCCTCCTGATCATAGTAGTCCATGATGCAGTCTTCCGTTGCAGCCACCTGCCACTTATTGGCATCCTGTCCGAGCGTCGTGAATGCGGTTCTGGTGTTCCACATCTGCCAGAACACAGCGCCTACTGCATCCTTCCTTCCGTCCGGATTCTCCTTCACGAACTTCGTCAGTACATTCTTCAGCTCATCCGGCGTTGTCGGTGCTTCCAGTCCCAGCTTATCCAGCCAGTCCTTCCGGATAAAGAGATTGCTCTTTGCTGTTGTGGCACGTCTTGCAACAATGCCGTAAAGCTGTCCGTCTGCATTTCTTCCGATATCCAGGCAGGATTCTCCGATGTATGCCTTCAGATTCTTCGCCTGATCTTCTCCGTCAATGAACTCAGACAGATCCCAAATTCCGCCCTGATTGAAGTAATCCTCTGCATAGGGATATGTGTAGGTGATGGTGATATCCGGTGCCGTCTGACTGGCCACCATCGTCTGCATCTTGGTAATTTCATCGCTTCTCGGAACCGGAACGAACTCCACGTTGATGCCGACCTTGTTCATTTCCTGGTTGACATACTCTGTCCACTTGTTTTCGGTAATGGTGGAACCGCTGGGCGCGTTGCTTCGGTCAAACAGCTCTACTGTGATCGTAACATTGTCAAACTGCTTGTCACCGTAGGTTGTCTGATACCCGCTCTCTGCCGCAGCTCCGTCCGTGCTGCCTTCTGCTGAGGTATCTCCTGCATCCGTCTTCGCACTGTCCGAAGAAGATGAACCGCACCCCGTCAGAAGTCCCGCCAGCATAACCGCTGACATGGTACCTGCCAGAAGTCTCCTCTTTAACACCAGTTTCTTCATAAATACCCTCCTTTTCTCTTCCCCTCTCATTTGGGAGAATCCTCTTTCCGCCCACAGACTCAAATGCGCGAGCGGAAAGCAATTACCGTTATTACCGTTTCTGCATAACACATCGCACCAGTAAGGCTCTCTGCTTATCCCTTGACTGATCCAACCATAACGCCCTTGACGAAATATTTCTGAAGCCATGGATAAACCACCAGAATCGGAATCGTGGAAACCGCAACCGTTGCCATTTTCAGCGACTGGGACATCACCATGCTGCCCGCACCCTCCAGGTTGGCCGTGCTGTTCAGCTCTCCGCCGAAAAGAAGCGAGCGAAGGCGCAGCTGCAGCGTATATTTTTCCGGGCTGGTAATGTAGAGCAGCGCATTGAAATACGAGTTCCAGTAATCCACCGCATAGAACAGTCCGATGGTGGCAATGATCGGCAGCGACAGCGGCAGAATAATGCGAGTCAATACCTGCATGTAGGAGGCTCCGTCAATTCTCGCTGCCTCCTCCAGCGACACTGGCATGTTCTTGAAAAATGTCCGCATAACAATGAAGTTGAATACGTTTATCGCACTCGGAATGAATAACGCTCCCAATGTGTCGTAGAGTCCGACCTGTTTGACAACCAGGAAGGTCGGGATCATTCCTCCGCCGAAGTACATGGTGAACAGAATGAATGCGGTGATGATTTTCCTTCCGGGAAGATCCTCGCGAGACAGTGCATAGGCTGCGAATATTGTCAGGACCAGGCTCAGCGCCGTTCCGACCAGCGTAACGAAAACCGTGGTGCTCATTGCCTGCCAGATCTGTTTTTTGCCGAGTATTTCCTTATACGCCCCGAAGGTTAAATCCTTCGGATAAAAGGTGACGCTTCCCGTCAGGACCGCATTGTAGCCGCTCAGAGAGTAGGCAATGACATTCAGGAACGGATACAGACAGATGAAGGTCAGTGCCAGCAGAATTACCACATTGATAACACGCCCTACCGTTATTTTCTTTTTCATCGTGTTCTCCCTCCTTACAGAATTCCTTCTTCGCCGATTGCCTTTGCAAACTTATCTGCCGCAAAAAGAATGACGATATTTACGACCGACTGGAACAAGCCGATGGCTGTGGACTCGCTGTACTTTGCCTGCTCGATACCAAGGCGGTACGTATAGGTACTGATTACCTCCGAAACCTCCATGACCTTCTTGTTGCCCAGGAGGAGCGGCGCATCCAGTCCGATATTCATCATTTTGGAAATCTGAAGAATCAGCATAACCACGATGACGGATTTGATGGACGGAAGCGTGATGTAGATAAGACGCTGGAATTTCGTTGCTCCGTCGAGGTACGAGGCCTCGTACAGCGTTTCATCAACACCGGTCAGTGCAGCAAGGTAAATAATGGTTCCCCAGCCAATCTCCTTCCAGACGTTGCTGACCACGTAGGTAAAAATCCACCAGTTCTTGTCCGAAAGGAACGGGACAGAATCGATCCCCAGCTGATTCAGCATCAGGTTGATCGTCCCGCCATTCTGGGAGAACAGGTTGACCACAATGCTGGCCACCACTACCCAGGAAATGAAATGGGGCAGGTACAGGATGGACTGCACAACCTTTTTCAGCTTTGTGTGCATAACCTCATTGATCATCAGAGAAACAATGATGGTCAGAGGAAAACTTACAGCCAGTGTCAGAAGGTTCAGGGAGAAGGTATTGCGAATGCTGTTCCAGAAGTTCTTATTCGCAAAAATCTTCTGAAAAATCTTAAAACCCGCCCACGGGCTTCCCATGACTCCCTTGAAGACGTTGTAATCCTTGAACGCAATGACGATTCCGTACATCGGAACGTACTTGAAGACAATGAAGTAAATGATGACCGGCAGAAGCATCAGATAGATCCATTTGTAATTCCACATTTTGCGCAGTGTTTTCTGCATGCTGTTCTCCCCCTTTTTATTTTCCTGCTCCGGAATCTCCCTCTCTTTATCTGTTCCGGATCTCTAAGCTGCTTCAATCATAGCATTCGGCCCGTTTTGCCAAATACGCAATATCTTTCCATTTTTATTGCGTTTTTCAACTTTTCATGTGTATAATCTGCACATGATGCATGCGAAAACGATTGCGTTAACCGTTATTTTGCAATCATTCAGCACCTGCCGCATTTCAACGTGAGTCCTCTGTCATCCGACATTTTCGTGTATCACATTTGATACGAATGCTGCTTACGCAGAGAGAAAGCTGTGAAAAAAGAAAGGTACGGACAATGAAACAAACCACCGAACCAAGTTATCACATGGCCTGGGAGACGCAGGACAGTGACTTTATCTGCTTCTGCAAGGACACACCGATCCCCGTCTCTTCCATGCTGCACAACCATGACGGTTACGAAATATATCTGTTCCTCTCCGGAGAAATTCGCTTGAATTTCGAGCACGACAGCCGCATCATGGGGCGAGGCGATCTGGTTCTGATCCCTCCGTATGTCTTCCACTATGCCGTGCCGATCGGC
>CAVJLL010000037.1:15360-18160 GCA_963650385.1 Clostridium sp. CAG:508
GAAGCCCTTCTGACAACCATCCTTGTCTTCATCGGGCGAATTGCAGATTCCTCTCCCAGGCTGAAACCGCAGCAGTTACCGCCGAACGCGATCACGGAAACCTTCCGCTACATCGATGATCATCTGACGGAAGACCTGCTCCTGGAAAACATCGCCGGACAGGTGCACCTGAACCCGGTGTATCTGACCCGGATTTTCAAATCCTATACCGGCATGCCTGTTCAGCAGTACATCATTGAAAAACGGCTTTCCCAGGCAAAGAAGCTCCTTCGTGAGGGAAAGCCGCCCATTGACGTTTGCTTTCTGTGCGGATTCAACAATTATTCCAATTTTTCCCGAACCTTCTCCAAGCATCTGAAGATCTCGCCGAAACAGTACCAGGTCCGGGCCCGCACATCGTTCTCCACGCGCAGCTCTGCTGAGCAGATGTGAGCAAAAGTTCAAACACCAGCCAAACGACAGGGCGGCGGAGAACATCCCAGAACCGGACAGCTTTGCAGCGGCGATTTTCCAAACGGGCTCTGAATAATTACCACAATTCTTCCCGCCGAAATGCTACAATCGTGCATTGGACGGACATGCTCCATCCATGCATGAAAAGGGGAATTAACACAGTACATAGCAAAGAATCTGAGGTGGACTATGACAGAGCAGCAATTAAACGAATTATTGAAGGATATGAGCCTTCAGGAGAAGATTGACCAGATGTTCCAGGTCATGGGGACGTTTTTTTCGGAGGAGGATGACGGTACGCTGACGGGACCGGCTCAGGAGTTCGGCATTCCTCTGCAGGATCTGCAGTCTGCCGGGAGCATTCTCGGGACCTATGGCGCAGAGAAGCTCAAGGCCATCCAAGACAAGGCCATGTCCGTACAGCCGCACCACATTCCGCTGCTGTTCATGATGGATGTCATTCACGGTCTGAAGACCATTTTCCCTGCACCTCTGGCACAGGGTGCTACCTTTGATCCGGAGCTGGCCGAGGAATGCTCCTCTGCTGCCGCCAATGAGGCGGCCGCAAGCGGCCTGCACGTCACCTTTGCACCCATGGTGGATCTGGTGCGGGATGCACGCTGGGGACGCGTTGTGGAATCCACCGGTGAGGATCCTTACCTGAACGGCCTGTTCGCAGCGGCCATGGTAAAGGGGCTCCAGGGCGATGACGTAAAGGAATCCGGCAAAATTGCGTCCTGCGTGAAGCACTTTGCAGCTTATGGCGGCGCCCAGGCCGGCCGGGAATACAACACGGTAGAGCTCTGCGAGCGGACGCTCCGGGATTACTATCTTCCTTCCTACCGCGCTGCCATTGACGCCGGTGCCCGCATGATGATGAGCAGCTTCAATACGGTAAATGACATTCCTGCCACCGGAAACGAATGGCTTATGAAGAAGATCCTGCGGGAGGAGCTCGGCTTTGACGGTGTGCTGATCACGGATTTCACGGCGATTCCCGAGCTGATCGCCCACGGCTATGCAAAGGATGCACGTGATGCTGCCGGGAAGGCCGCCCGCGCCGGCATTGATATGGATATGATGTCCAGCTGCTATGCCGGGCACCTGAAGGACCTCGTGGAGAGCGGCGAGATTGATGAGGCATGCATCGACGAAGCGGTGCTCCGCATCCTGAAGCTCAAAAACGATCTCGGCCTTTTCGAAAATCCGTATAAGGATGCCGACGCCGCCAAAGAAAAGGACGTTCTCCTGTGCCCGGCACACCGCGAGCTTGCCCGGAAGGCAGCTGCGGAGAGCTTTGTCCTTCTGAAGAACAACGGGATCCTTCCGCTGGACAGCTCGCAGAAGATCGCCTTCATCGGACCTTACACGGACAATAAGGAGCTCCTCTCCAGCTGGGCATTTACCGGAGATACGAAGGAAACCGTCACCGTCAAAGAGGCGGCCATGGAGTGCGCGGCGCTTTCCGGCGCAGCCTTTGCTCCCGGGTGTCCTGTTCTGGGCGATGACATCAATTTAACCGGCTTTACCGAGGCAAGCACGCAGACCTTCTCTTCGGAGGAGCTTGCAGACATGAAGGCGGCCGCCATAAAAGCTGCAAAGGCTTCCGATCTTGTCGTAATGCCCCTCGGTGAGCACTTCCTGCAATCCGGAGAGGCCACCAGCCGCGCTTTCCTCGATCTGCCGGAGGTTCAGATGGAGCTCTTCCGCTCCGTTTATGAGGTCAATCCCAACATCGTCGTGGTCCTTTTCAACGGCCGGCCGCTGGATCTGCGTGAGCTCTCTCAGAAGGCAAAGGCCATTCTGGAGGTCTGGCTCCCCGGAACCGAGGGCGGCCACGCCATTGTGGATACACTGCTCGGCAAAACCGCTCCGCAGGGCAAGCTCCCGATGAGCTTCCCCTACTGCGTTGGACAGGTCCCGATCAGCTACAACCAGTTTTCAACCGGACGGCCCATCACTCCTGATTCGCACCCGCGGTTCGTCTCCAGATACACGGATATCCTGAATGAGCCCCTTTATCCGTTCGGATTCGGGCTTTCCTATACGGAATTCTCCATTTCTCCGGTGTCATTATCGAAGGAGGTTCTTAGCGCCTCTGCCGGTGAATCGCTGCAGGCGTCGGTTACCATTCAGAACACCGGCTCCCGGACCGGAAAAGAGACACTACAGCTCTACCTGCAGGATGTCACGGCCAGCGTTGTCCGCCCGGTGAAGGAGCTGAAAGGCATTCAGAAAGTTACACTCGAGCCCGGTGAGGAGAAAACCGTCTCTTTTGACATCACTCCGGATATGCTCGCCTTCACACGTGCGGACGGCACCTATGGCTGGGAGCCCGGTATTTTCC
>CAVJLL010000037.1:18414-22878 GCA_963650385.1 Clostridium sp. CAG:508
TTTGTGATGCTTTTCCGGATTTGTGATGCTTTGTGATGTTTTGTGATGTTATCAATCACCGGCAGCAATCCGGATAAAAGAACTCTGCTCTCTCTTACTTCTCATCCATATGGCCGTCGCGGTGCATGCTGAACGTATCCATCGGATAGCTCTCCAGGTTCTCGAGAACCTTGCGTCCGTCAGCCTTGGCAAGGAGCGTTGCTCTTGCTTTCTTGATCTCGACCTCGGTCTTATGCCGGGACGGACCGCCGACGCATCCGCCGGGGCATACCATTCCCTCGACAAAGTCCTCCGGAAGGCGTCCTGCCTTCAAGAGCGTCAGTGCCGTGCGGCAATCCTGTCCGCCTGCGACCTGCTTGAGCTTGATGTTCGAAACATCCTCGCCCCGCTCCTTCATGACCTCGATAACTGCTGCAGCAACGCCGCCGCTGGTTGCAAACTTCTTGCCGTAAATGGAAGACTCCTGGTAGTTCTCCTCTACCGGTACGACCTCTACGTTCTTCGAGCGCAGAAGCGCACGGATCTCGCCGTAGGTAACTACATAATCTGCATTGCCCGGAACGCTCTTATCCTCGGCCTCGCTCTTTTTGGCGATGCAGGGTCCGACGAATACCGTGATGCAGCCGGGGTGCTCTGCCTTGAGGAGTCTGGAGATCGCGCACATCGGCGATACGGTAGTGGACATGTTCTTCTCGAACTGCTCCGGGAAGTGCTTGCGCATCATGTTGATGAAGGCAGGGCAGCAGGAGGTGGTCATCTTCCGTCCTTCCTTGAGTGCCTCACTCCATTCCGCCGCCTCATAAGCAGCCGTCATATCGCCGCCGAGGCCGACCTCGATCATGTCGGTAAAGCCGACCTTCTTGAAGGCCTCACGGATGGCAGCCATGGTAATGTCCTCACCGAACTGTCCTTCCGTTGCCGGTGCGCACATTGCATAGACCTCATCGCCGTTCTTGATGTGCTCAATAACCTTGGTCAGATAGGTCTTCGAACCGATGGCGCCGAACGGGCAGCTGTGGA
Organism: Clostridium sp. CAG:508; assembly: GCA_963650385.1. Lineage (GTDB taxonomy): Bacteria > Bacillota > Clostridia > Lachnospirales > Lachnospiraceae > CAG-791. Next base: position 19,435 of record CAVJLL010000037.1, read on the forward strand.
TGCAGTGTCCGCAGTTGATGCACTTGTCCTCGTCAATTTCGCAGAAGCCATACTCATCGAAGGTGATGGCGCCCACCGGACAGGCTTTTTTGCAGGGACGAACCAGGTGCACGATGGCACCGTACGGACAGGCCTGGGCGCACATGCCGCATTCCTTGCACTTGTTGGGATCGATGTGTGAACGGAACTCGCCGATGGAGATCGCGCCGAACTTACAGGAGTTGACGCAGGCCTTTCCAAGACAGAGACGGCAGTTGTCCGTTACGGAATACGCCGAAAGAGGACACTCGTCGCAGGCCGGCTTGATGACCTGTACGATGTTCTTGGAATCCAGATTGCCCTGCGTGTTCTGTGCACAGGACAGACGGATCCGCTGTCTTGTAACCTCGCGCTCCTTGTAGATGCAGCAGCGGTACGTCGGCTTCGGTCCCGGAATCAGATCATAGACCAGCTTCTCCTCATGCTCTGCATCAAGGTTCCCCTCCCATGCAAGGCGGGCCACCTCTTCCATGACCTTGTGCTTGTAGCTGACTAACCCCTTGTCACTTGTTACCATACTGTTCTCCTTTCTTATCCGTTACTGTACAGACGCCAGCTGCGACGGGTCCTGTCGCTTGGCTGGCGAGTGGACTGTTCCCTTTATCTTAGTGTTTAAAATTTAGTTCTCAATGAACCGGAATGTTCTTGCAGAACCCCAGTCCGTCCAGCGAATGCGCCGTCAAAACCAGCGGTGTCGAGCCCTGCACACTCCGTATATAATCAATGCACTTGCGCCGGTTTTCCTCATCCAGCCCGGTAAAGGGCTCGTCCATCACCAGCACGTCTGAGGGCACGACGCAGGCCCGCACGATGCAGACCCTTCTGCGCATGCCGCCGGAGAGCTCCCTAACCGGCTTGTCCAGCTGATCGGCCGGCAGGAGCTTCTCCAGCTCCTGTCTTGCGATGCGCTCCGAGAGCTTCTTGCTGACCATCGCGACATTCTCTGCCGCGGAGAAATCCTCGCACAGCCGGTCCTCCTGGAACACCACGCCGGCATTGACCCGGGAGTACTTATAATCCCCAAGGAGCCGGACGCGCCCCTGATCGGGCTTCTCCAGTCCCAGCAGGATCCGCAGGAAGGTCGTTTTCCCCGCGCCGGATTCGCCGGTGATGACATACGAGGAATCCGATGAAACATCCAGGCTGAAATCCTCCAGCACCGGCTTCCCGCCGTAGCTCTTATAAATATGCTCTGCCTCAATGGTCATTTTGTCTTGTCTCCCCTGGCACCCTTCCCGCGGACCGTTACCCACCGGTGGAACATCTGCAGAAAGTGCTTCTCAAAGGTCCAGCTGATGCAGATGATCACCAGCGTCCACGCCAGAATTCCGGCCGTATCCAGATTGATTTTGCACAGGTACATCTGATTGCCGATGCTGAGCTTGTACTGTCCGATCAGCTCCGCTGCAATGCCGCTCTTCCAGCTCATCCCCAGAGACAGCGCGAAGGCGCTCTCCAGAAAGGGTGCGAGCCCCGGCAGGATGACATACCGCAGGCGCGACGCCGCCGGTATATGGAACACGTCGGCCATCTCGACCAGCTTTTCATCCAGGCTCAGAAGCCCTTGCTGCGTATTCAGATACAGAATCGGGAAAACAACGATGAAGCTGATGAAAAAGGACAGCATCCCGGAGCCGAACCAGATGAGCGCCAGAATGATAAAGCTCGCCACCGGAACCGACTTCAATGCCGTGATCAGAGGCGCCAGCACCTCTCCCCAGACCGGTTTCCGGTTGGTCCAGAAGGCAAGGCCGATGCCTGCTGCCGCCCCCAGAAGGAAGCCGCCCACGATCCGCAGATAGGAAAAAATAATGCTCTCCAGGAACGACACATCCCCTGCGAGCCTCCAGAGCGCTCCCAGGGTTTCAATGGGTCCTGCCATCAGGATCGGATTATGAATTGCATACGCCGCCAGCTGCCATACGGCAAGCCAGCCGGCAATGATGAGAATTTTCTTTTTCATGGCACTCCCACAACATAAAGCCGGGGCAAAAAAACGTTTCCCATGCCCCATCTGCTACCGGATTGCTGTGCACCGGCGATTCGTTTGGACGACTTGTCTCTGAATCGCTGCCGCAGCCTTATCAATCGGCGATGTAGTAGAAGTCGTCTCCCGGAAGGCTTCCGCCGACGGATGTCGGATCTGCCTCATACAGAACCTGGAGATATCCGGACAGTGCCGTCTTCATATCATCGCCTGTAATGCAGACAATGTTGCAATAAGGAAGTGCCTTGGCCGCAACGGCAGCCTTTTCTACGATGCCGTATTCCGCAACGAGCTCTGCGGTGCCCTCGGTATCGGTATTCGCCTTCTCTGCAGAAGCCTCATGCTCCTTCAGGAATACGCTCACCGCTCCCGGATGCTCCTCCAGGAAATCGTTCCGGACAATGGTCGCGCCTGTCAGGAAGCGAGAGCCGCCCTCTCCGACTGCCTCATCCCATGCGTCCGTCAGAGAGAAAGCACTGCGAAGTGCATCGTTCTGCAGAAGCGCCGCTGTTGCAAATGGCTGGGGGAGGACCGCTATTTTGCCCGAATCCTCCTTCAGAAGGGCTGCAATCTCCGTCGCCTCAGAATGGAACTCCAGTGTGCAGTCCGTGATCCCGTTCTCCTCCAGAAGGAAATTCATGGCGTACTCCGGCGTTGCGCCCTGCCCGGTGGTCAGAACGGTCTTGCCTGCCAGATCCTTCATCGAGGCAATGGATTCGTCGCCGGTTACGACGTACAGAACGCCCAGCGTATTCACATCAATCACGGATACGCCGCCGTTTGTCTTGTTGTATAAGGTGGATGTCAGATTGGCCGGAACCATGGCAATGTCGAGATCCCCGGATGCGACGGATGCGACAATCTCCGACGGATCCGATGCCATCGTGAAGGTGTAGGTTCCCTCTGCGCTGCCATTGTCGGAATCCTTCATCAGGTTCACCAGTCCCATCGTGGTAGGTCCCTTCAAGGAACCGACGCGGATGGTGGTGCCGTCATAATCCAGAACCTCGTCTCCAGACGCTTCCGCTTCCTCCGCTGCTGCAGTAGAAGCCTCTTCCGCTGCTTCCTCCGCTTCCGCCGTGTCCCCCTCGGCTGTCTCCTCCGACACTGCTGCGTTGCTCCCGGTCTCTGCTTCCGATGCGGCAGAACTCTGCGTCCCTGCACCGCACCCTGTCAGCAGAACCGCCGCTGCCGCAAACGTGCCTAGCCAACGTGCTGCCTTGCGTTTCATAGATTAATTCCTCCCGTTTATGCTGCCGCTGTGCCCGGAGCTCCAGGGCCCGAACCATTTCGAGCATCCCCTCCGTTTGTGTAAGGCCCGTACCCGGCAGACTAAAACTTTTCCAAGAATTAATTATGACATCCGGCCCAGTTCTTCACAAGGAAAAAAAATAGCCGCGAACACTCTTTATGCGCCA
>CAVJLL010000038.1:0-22135 GCA_963650385.1 Clostridium sp. CAG:508
CGTTTGTGCGGTTCAAGAGAACTGCCGTGATCGTTCCGTCCGGATTCTGTGCTGCTGCAGCCTCCGTCTTCTGATCGCACCGGGACAGTCCGATTCTCCTGGCACCGGGCTTCAGATATCTGGAGAACTGCTTTACATAGTAGTATGTCATATTCAGGCGAGCACTTCCATCGGTTACCACGCAGCTGGCTGCAAATCCCTGCGGAATGTGGCGGGGGCCGCCCTTTTCATCGACGCAGAGATTCCAGTCGATCCACCGGTTCATCCCGCCGTTCAGATTTCCCAGGATGTCGTGGGCGTAATCCCTGGCGTCCTCTTCCTCGGCATGCATGGCCGTTCTCGTCTTCGGAACGCCGAAGCTTTCCCAGAAGCTTCCCTGACCCGGCGCATGAAGGCCGCAGCACTCAGAGAGCATCAGCGTCTTCCCCGGGAACATGTCCGCCGTCATCTGCACCGCTTCGAAGTGATCGCCAGAATACCAATGGAAGGCAATGCCGCCGATCATCTTATCCGTCTCCTCATCCAGAAGCTCCTTCGACCACTCCAACACGCGCTCCTTGTTGTGATCCCAGATGAACAGCTTCACCTTCTGATCCAGTCCCGCCTTCACGAATTCCGGATACAGATTCTCCACGAGGAATTTCTTCTGATCCTTGGCTGTCCACACGCAGGAGTCCCAGTTGGTCGCCGCGATGGACTCATTCTGCAGCGTCATCATGGTGACAGGAATTCCCTCGTCCAGGTACGCCTGTACATATTTTGCAAGGTATTTCGCCCAAGAGGCATAGTATTCCGGCTTCAAAGAGCCGCCGTTGTTGCGGGAGGGCGTCTCATAATCCACCTTCAGCTCGTGGCCGGGGCCGCCGTAGACACCGGCATCGTTCTTGGGCTTTGCCGGCGGTGTTTTCCACTGATAGGGCGGTGACCAGGGGGAAAGGAGCACCGAGATCTCCTCGCCGCCGGTCTCCTGACTGACCTTCATGGCCTCCCGGATCATCGGGATGATGTAGCGGTGATCCCGCTCCAGGCTGAACGTCGTCAGCTCCGGATCCGTGATGGGATCCTTCACCGCCTGGTACTCCTCCAGCGAGAAATCGCAGCTGTCCATGTGCGTCCGGATGTAGCGCATCCGCGCGCCGTTCCCACCGAAATACGCCTCCAGCACGCGGCGGCGCTCCTTCTCCTCCATCGTCGTGAGAAGATACGCGCTCGTCTCCGTCATTGCGCAGCCAAAGCCCTCGATCTCCTGATATTGAATCTCCGGATACAGATTGATGACCCCGGATTCCAGGTGCGTTGCTTCATCGGCTTCCAGCGTAACCGGAAGCTCCTTCTCCTTAATGATGGCCTCTCCGTCCGCAGAGAAAACCGTAATCTGTCTGCATGTGTTCATTATTTTTCCTCCTTCTCAAACCATCCGAAGGCTGCGCTGCGCCCGAGATCCCAGGAATCCCATCCGGTCCAGCTGTCGGTGCTCACAGTGTCGATCAGGAGCTTCCAGCTCCAGTAAAAATATCCCGATCCGGCCATCCATGCCTTTTTCTGTGCACGGTCCAGCCGGTTGTAGATTTTCTTTTTCTCCTCATCGGAGACAGAGGCAGAGATGGCATCCATCTCACCGTTTAAGATGGTCTGTCCGCCATGGGTGTCCCTGCCGCAGGCAAGCGAGTTGAACAGGCACCACTCTCCGCAGATCACCGGGAAGTACTCCGTCATCTCCTCGATGTCCTTCTGGAAATGCTCCGCCACAAAGGTCTCGTACCCCTCCATCGTCTGCTCACAGCCCATGCTCTCCGCCGTCATGAGATACTGGTGCGTATCCAGGATGACATTTTTGTATTTCTCCTCCTGCATAAAGCCCTTCCAGAGGAACAGATCAAAGCCGTCATGGATGACGACGTACTTGCCCTCGGTCAGATGCGGCTGGATGCGGTCATAGGCCATAATGTAGAATGCCTTTAGCTGATCGGGATCATAGCCGCAGCTCCCCGCTGCCTTCGCGGGATCCACCGGCTTGTAGCGCTTCGGGATGTCCATCACCTTCCACATCTCTGCAGAGACCGGCTCGTTCAGAATCTGAATGCCGAAGAGTCCTTCGCGCTTTCCATAGCGCTCTGCCAGACGCTCCAGTACCGTATAGACAAATGCAATCTCCTCCGGCTCCTGGAAGAACTTGCACACGCCGCTGATGCCGCCGTTGTCGAAGCCGTTCTGAGAATCCGGTGCCGTGTGCAGATCGATCAGGATCTTCAATCCGTAGCGCTCCGCCCAGGCAAAGGCCTTGTCCAGCTCCTCCACGCAGCCGATAAACGGCGGCCGGTCGCCGAAGATAAAATACGGCACCGGAATCCGGATGGTATTCAGCCCCAGCGCCTTGATCTGCACAAAATCGCGCTCCGTAATGTATTCCGAGCGGTGAATCCGGATTCTAGCCTCATACACCTCCTTTGAGAGCTGCGTCGGCAGATAGTACTCATCCTCTGCCGTGGTTCCCTCAAACAGTGCCGGGTTCATCCATTTCTCCAGCACCAGCCAGTTGCCGAGATTGACGCCCTTTACCGGCGTGTCCAGCTTCTTTCGGATCTTGGTTTCATTTCCCATCGAAAAGCCTCCTATAAAAGACGGGAGGATACCGGGATTTCCCGGCACCCTCCCGCAGGTTCCTGACGTTCGTTACAAACGCCCTTCTGATTTATCTCTGATCCCGGATTGCTGCGCGTCCTGTGCTCCCGCAATCCTTAAGCCGTTACTTCTGTGCTGCCAGGTATGCATCCAGCTGAGTCTGGCACTCGGCAATCACCTTCTCGATGCCGGCAGCTTCCATTGCACTCTTGTACTCTTCAATGGACTGCTCTACGTTCTCTGTGTAGCCCAGCTGCAGCGGCCAGCCGTACTGCTGCTCGGCATTGGTGCAGGCAGCAACCTCGGTTGTGATGTTCGTGGTATCCAGCACGAAGCCGGTGAAGCGCTCTGCTCCCTTGTCCGAGGAGATCTCCTTCTCCCAGTCCTCACGGATGGTGTTGTAGGAATCCGGAACGCCGGCCTGGTTGCGGTTGAGATCCATTGTACGAACTGCCCACATGGCATTGGTGGTGTACAGATCCGGATCCGTGATGGTGAACTGTCCCTCATCATTCAGAGTGTAGGAGGTATCGAGCACGCCATAGAAGAAGGCATCATAGGCTTCCTGATCGGTGGTCAGAAGATCCCAGAGCATCAGTGCTCGTTCCGGATTCTTGGCCGTATTGGAGATGACCATGCAGTCCTGTGTGTACGGAAGGTGCGCAACGTCCGAGGTCATGTTGCCATACTGGAAGTTCCACTCCGGATGAATGGCGGAATAGCTTGCCCATGTATCGATGTTATAGAAACGGAGTGCTGCCTTGCCGTTCTGTGTCTTTAAGGAGTCCGTATCGGACAGTGCCGACTTGGACCAGTAGCCCTTGTCGGACCAGTCCTTCATCTTTGCATAGAAATCAGAGATGCCGTCCACGTCATACACAGCCTTTACCGTAGGATTCTCCTCGGAAGGATCGTAGTAAATGTAGCGCAGACCGGAATCGATATCCTTGTAGCCGATGGATCTCGTATACTGCAGCGCCAGCTCAGGATCCTTGGAGTACATGTCAATGGCTTCCATCTCCGGATGGTTGGCCACGATGTAATCGCAATACTCTTCGATCTCATCCCAGGTATCAATCGTATCGGTAATGCCGGCCTCCTCTGCGATATCTCCGCGGTATACCGCGCCGTATGCTGTATAGGTCGGCAGCAATGTCGGAACGGCGTAGAGATTGCCGTCGATCGTTGCCTGAGAAAGTGCAGATTCCGACTGCATTGCGTAGTTCTTCGGTGCGTAAGTCGGCAGCAGCTCATTCAGGGACTTGAATGCTCCCTTTCTGGCCAGATTGCTGAAGTTCAGCCAGCCTGCACAGTATGCCATATCAAAGGACTCGCCGGAGGAGAAGAGCATCGGATACTTCTGTGCGTACTCTGCCCAGCCGATCCAGTTGATCTTCAGCGTGCAGTTGAGCTTCTCCTTCAGGAGCTTATTAAGGTTTTCGTCCACAACGTCCTGACCTGCCGGACGGTCACTGACGACATACATCACCAGCTCCACTTCCTCCGAGGTATCCGCGGTTCCGGACTCGCCGGAAGCCGATGCCGACGAGGAACCCGACGATGAGCTCGAGGAGCCGCCGCATCCTGTCAGAACCGTTGCCATGGTGGTCAGCGCCAGAAGCGCCGCGATGAGTTTCTTTTTCATAGATTCCCTCCTTATTATGTGCCGCAGAAAGGCTGCGGTTCCCCTTTTTCATACGTTGTGCCTGTTATCATCTGCCATATTTCAGCGTGAGCCCACTGCCTGCAGGCCTTAGCCCTTTACCGATCCCACGGTAATGCCGGAGATGAAATACTTCTGCACGAACGGATACACGATGATGATGGGTCCGGTTGCCACTACTGCCATTGCCATCTTCAGCGAGTTGGACGGCAGGTTTGCCACCTGGATGCCGGCCTGCGCTGCGATGCGCGACAGAGCCTGCGTCTGCTGCTGCACCGAGTAGAGCATGTACTGCAGCGGATATTTGTCCTCGTTGCCCATGTAGAGCATTGCGTTGTACCAGTCGTTCCAGTAGCCAAGTGCCAAGAACAGGCCGATGGTCGCCAGTCCCGATTTCAGAAGCGGCAGGATGATGGTGAAGAAAATTCTCCACTCACCGGCTCCGTCCAGCTTCGCCGACTCGATCAAAGCGAACGGGATATTGTTCACAAAGGTTCTCATGATGAGCAGGTAGAACACGTTGAACACGCCCGGCAGAATCAGTGCCCAGTAGCTGTCCTTTAAGTGCAGGTACTGAATGTAGAAAATGTACGTGCTCACCATTCCGCCGTTGAACAGCGTCGTGAAGTAGAAAAAGAACGACAGTGCGTTCCGGTATTTGGCATCCTTGCGGCTGATGACATACGCGGTCAGCGATGTCAGGAACAGTCCCAGGAGTGTGCCCGCTGCCGTGATGAAAATCGATACGCCGTAGGCTCTTATGATCTTCTCCGGTGTCTTGAAGATGATGGCATAGGCCTCTGTGGAAAACTCACCGGGAATCAGTGAGAATCCGTTGAAGCGGATCCACTGCTCCGAGGTAAAGGAGCCGGAGATCAGCAGAATGAACGGAACCAGGCAGACAATCGCTGCCAGCAGAACCACCAGATAGCAGATGAAATAAAAGGTCTTGGAGGAAGCACTGAGCTTTATTTTCTTCGGTGCCGAAGCGGCTAAGTCCTGATTGGAATTCTTTGACATTTCTTTTCCTCCTTTCCCTTAGAACAGTGCGTATTCTTCGTCGATGTGCTTCACGACCGCATTGACGATCATGATGATGGCAAAGCACAGAACCGACTGATACAGCGTTGCAGCGGCGGTCATTCCGATGTCCGGGTTATTCAGAAGGGACCGGAATACGTAGGTATCGATAACATCCGTCATGTTGTAGAGCTGTCCGTTGCTGCCGACGATCTGGTAGAACATCTCGAAGTCGCCGCGAAGGATTCGGCCTACCTGCAGCAGAATCATCGTGATCAGTGTCGGGCGGATGGACGGCAGTGTAATGTAGCGGATTCTCTGGAAAATCGTTGCGCCGTCGATGGCCGCTGCCTCATTGATTTCTCCGTCCACACCGGTAATCGCCGCAATGTAGATTACTGAATTGTAGCCGGTCCATTTCCATGCGTTGAAGAGGCAGATGATCACCGGCCATGCCTCCGGCTTCATATAGAAGTTGATCTTCTCTCCTCCCAGTGCCGCAATGACTCCGTTGATCATGCCGGTTTCGTAGTTGAACAGGGAAAATACGAATACTCCGACCACAACCCAGGAGATGAAGTACGGCATCAGGATCAGGGTCTGTGTTACCTTTTTGAATTTCTTTCTGTGGATCTCCGAGATGAAGATTGCGATGATCACGGCAATCAGCTGTGAAGTGATCAGATTCAGCAGATTGTAGAGAATCGTGTTCTTCGTGATCAGCCACCCTGTTCCCGAGGAGAACAGGTACCGGAAGTTCTCGATCCCGTTGAAGGGACTCCCGAACACTCCCAGGTCATAGCGATAGCTCTTGAATGCCAGTACAAGACCGCTCATCGGCAGATACTGCATGACCAGCACCAGAATGACTGCCGGTGCTGCCATGGCGAAGAGCGCTTTGTTCCTCTTGAACTCGGCAAGAAAGCCATTTTCTTTCTTACTCATTGTCAGCCTCCCTTTCCGCTGCCGCGTCCCCCGGATACATACCGTTTTCACGGCTCCTCCTCACATCCGGGCTCTGCGGCGCTTTCTTTTCTTCCTGCATAAAAAGTATAAAAAACATCGCCCGCTCTTAGAACGGACGATGTATGGAAAAGGTGCAATATTTTATCTTTTTTGGTGGAATATTTTTCGATTTTTCGTCATTTTGTCTTTTATGCTTCCAGAGTATGAATTCTGCCCAGTTGTTTTTGTCATATCTGATATATTTTTGACAAGGTCACGATGAAAACCACCGAACAGAAAAGGTTCCGGAAACGGTTCGAACAGGCTATGCCCGCATTCTCTGCTCCAGCTCCTCCAGACTGCAGGCCCGGATCCGGATGCTCACCAATGTCCCTCTCTCCGGAAGCTCATTCTCCGCACTGCCGTCGTTGGTTTTATAGGTTACGCCGTACTGCTCTCCATAGGCCAGGCGGATGCGGAAATTCACATTCATGATGCCGAAGCCCTTCCCGTGATCCTCCGGCTTCTGCTCCTCCAGACGCCGCGCCGTCTCCTGCGGCATGCCGGGCCCGTCGTCCTGCACCCACAGAATAACGTCATCCCCCTCTCTTCTGGCGCCGATGTCAATGCGGCAGCTCTTGATTTCCTCGTGCTCTCCCATACCATGCAGAATGGCATTCTCGACAAAGGGCTGCAGCGTAATGTTCAGGCACGCAAGCGATTGAATGTCCTCCGGAACATCCGTGCAGAGCGTGATGGTATTGTCATAATGCGCATTTTCAATGTCTACAAAGGCCTTCACATGGCGCAGCTCATCCCGGATAGAGATGACCGAGTTCCCGTGATTTAAGGAGAGACGATAGAACTGCCCCAGATTCCGTGCAATCCTGGCCACATCATCGGCTCCGTAATCCATGGCTCCCCAGTTGATCAGATCCAGCGTGTTGTACAGGAAATGCGGATTGATCTGCGCCTGCAGGGCCTTCATCTCTGTCTGCGAGATGCTGCGGCCCAGGCGGTACTGCTCCTTCATCAGCTTCTGGATCTCATCGATCATGAAGTCAAAATTGCTGTACAGCTCTGCCATTTCATCCTGGCTGCCTGCTTCCTCCTGCGCAATCCGCAGATTGATATTGCCCTGCTGCACATCCGTCATACGGTGATTCAGGAAGGAAATGCGGTTTGTGTAATATCTGGACAGCCGGTACGAGACTGCCATCACCACCAGCACAGTCAGTCCCATCAAGAGCAGCATGGCCAGGAACAGCCAGAGAAACTGCATCCGGTATTCCCGCACCGGAATGGCCGCTGCAAGCGTCCACCCCTGCAGATTACTGTCATACTGTACGGCATAGCATGTCTTCTGACCGATGGAAAGCTCTCCCCAGTCTGCCGTTCCCCGGAAGGCGGAAAGCTCCATTTCCTCTAAATCCGCGGATGCACTGCCTGCCCGACAGACGGTGCGTCCCATTGCATCCGCCAGAATCATGCCGCTTCCATCCGTAGGAAGTGCATTGCTCAGGATCTGCCGTACCAGTGCGAGCCGGATCTCCACCTTGATCACATAGCTGTTCTCGTGCCCTTCCCCGTCTGAATAGGTTACCTGCGTAAGGCAGGCCAGATACTCCTGACGCGAAGCCGGGTCGCCGGTTCGCTTGTCCATGAGAATCCTGTAGCAGCTCCGCCCCAGAAGAAAGCTCTGCAGCATCTCCTCATAATGATCAATTTCCTGCAGCTCCGATTCCGGATAGAAATAAAAACGGTTGCCGGAATACAGCTTTTCATCCGGCACATACATGCCAATGCGCAGCTCCTCACTGGCAAGCTCCGTCTGCTGAAAAATACAGTTCAGTGCATAGTACTCCTGGTAGCTCTCCTGCCGGCTCTGCTGCCCGTCCATCGGCATAGCCAGAATGGACCGCAGCTCCTCATTGCCTCTGAGCTGCTCGGTGATGTATTCCATGTTCTGCAGGTAGGCGCGCAGAAAACTGCCCGCCTGCACCATCGACTGTTCCGTACTGCGCTGCAGCTGATCACCGGTCCGGCGCTGCAGATAATACCCCATTCCGGAGTAAATCAGCACACTCACGAGGATGATCGGAATCGCAAAGGAAAGGGTCATCTTCCAGCGCATCGGAAGAGAACGGATCCGGCTCTTCAGAGAATGGGCGCCCGTTTTTGTTTTCATAGGCTCTCCCTGTACTCTCTCGGCGTAACGCCTACCACTTTTTTGAAGGTCTTGGAAAAATACTTGGGATCCTCGTAGCCAACCTTCTCCGCCACCTCATACAGCCGGCACCCGGGATCCGCCAGAAGGTCCTTGGCCGCCTCCATGCGCCGCTCCGTCACATACTGGCTGACCGTGCAGTTCATATTTTTGCTGAACAGGGAGGACAGGTAGGCCGGAGACAGAGATACCTGCTCGGCAAGGCGGTTCAGCGACAGGTCCTTTTCCCCGAGATTATCCCGAATGTACTCGCAGACCGCACGGATCTGGCAGGTGCTGCGGACGCCCGTATCCTCCTCCATGGCAAAGTCAATGTGCTGCTGCACATAATCGCAGAGCTCCTCATAGGTCTTGCTCTCATCGATGCATCGGCGGCTTTTGAATTCCTGTTCGTCGCGTCCGCGCCGCAGGCAGAGCTTGGACACCACGCGGTCCATTTCATAGAAGATGCTGCGTCCCGGAAGCGTGAACAGGGTATGCCTGCCGACCAGCTCCCGGCGCCACTGATCCGCATAGAACTTCGCTTCGTCTCCTCTGCCGTCCGCAAGAAGCTGATAAAAGGCCGCAAAATGATCCGACGGCACATTCTCCACCGTCTCGCAGCAGCTATCCTCCGACAGCGCATATGCGTTCCAGCCCTTATAGGAAAGGTGCTTCTGCGTGTCCACCGATTCACGGTAAGCTTCCGGAATGTCCTCCATCCGGTTCCACTCGCGGCTCGCTGCAACAAACCAGCTGCGCCCATCTCCCGCATACGCCAGGACATCACTGCAGAGCTCCTCCAGCTGATCCCGGGTCCACGGTGAGAAGCGGCAGACCAGAATGGCGTAATACAGCGTCGTCACATGATCCGAGAGCACTTTGGCAAGGTCGAAGGAATACCGGCTGCTCAGCTTTCCGGTCAGCTCCGCCGCAATATCATCAAAGCAGTCGATCCGCCGTGCCTTCGCCTGAATCGTAATCATCACAAAGTGGCCAAAGCACGCCTTCTCCTCCGGCTTCTGCCAGCTGCCGGCCGCCTGCGGATCCGTAATCAGCGCATGCAGCGCCGCGCGGTCCGTATGCCGCCGCCAGCGGATCTCCTGCACAGCCTTTCGGATCAGCGCGGAGAGCTCGTCGATATCCACCGGCTTCTCCACATAGCCGGCAACGCCGATGGCGATGGCCGCCTGCAGGTATTCCTTATCCGTATATCCGCTGATGAAAATAATCTGTGTATTCGGAAGGCGCCCGCGGATCACCTCTCCCATATGCGTGCCGTCCATTCCCGGCATGCGGATATCCGACAGAACAAGGTCCGGCCGGTATTCCGGCAGAATGGACAGCGCCTTCTCCGCGCTCTCCGCTGTCCGCACCTCTCCGATGCCCAGCTCCTGCCACCGCACGTGCCTGGCCAGGCCGTTCCGTATGGTTGCCTCGTCCTCTACAATCAATGCTCGTATCATCGATGTTTACATCCTGTTCCAGTAATCTCTATCGATACATAAACGTAATATGACTTTCCAACCACTGGTATTGTCCATCTGAATCCATCGGAATATCCGCATCGGCAAAGACTTCGAACTCCTTCACAAGTTTTTTGCACAGTTTTCCGACAAGCGGATTTCTGCGAGAGATCTCCTTTTTACTGTTCATAATTTCAATCTCTGCAAAATCACAGATAATTTCTTCTGTTGCTCCTTTGAAGCCAAGGCAATTGTTCATTCGAACATTATAGGATTTTTCCAGCTTGCTATCCCCTCTTGTAATTGCGAGCAGCTGCAGATACTTGAATACAAGCTCGCTAGGATGTCCCGTAAACTTCCATGACTTATCCTTGAAGGAATTTTCGACCTCTTGTACCCGATTCCACACGTTGTCGTTCATCTCCTGCAGACGGAATAAGTACAAAGCTTTCACATAAAGATAAAACGCATACTTCTTGTTGATCACCGGGTCTGCCTTTGTTCCTTCTGTGAGAATATAGTTCAGCTGATTTACAATGTCTCTGTTTCCACCAAAATACCTCTCGGCTTCTGTCATATAGTCAGTTCTGTTTTTTGTATCCAGATAATGCTGAAGCAGATAAGACTGCGTAATTTTATAATTTGCAGATTCCTCCGCAAAATAGCTCATTGCCTTTTTAAAATCTTCAACCGCTCTGGCGTCACGTTTAAAGGCATACACTTGTCCCCGCTGACTGTAGGCCTTTCCGATAGACACAGCGCCCTCGTCCCTCATCCCGGGAATTTCCAACTCGTTTTTTAGTCCCAGCAGCAATTCCTGGTAATCTATATTGGTTGTGGCGATTTTTGCTGCGTCATCCAGTTTAAAATAATCGCAATAGAACACAACAGCCTTGTTCAGGGTATTCAGGTAATCTTCAACTCCAATATAACCTGCATATTCCTGGCACTTTTTAAAATATTTTTCTGCCTCTTTACTGTCTCCGATGTGACAGCATGCCGTAATTCCGATGTCGTAGAATGTGTACAGGATCTTCCTGGCTTCCGTAGTGTTAAAGCTGTCCTGTATCCTGCCTGCCATCTTCTTCAATATATTCAGGATGTAATAGCATTTATCCTGATCCAGTGTATTGTTATACAACGTCTCGTTCAGTTTTCGGACCGCCATGGTGAAACTGGATACTGTCACTTCCTTGGTCATCTGATCGATCAAATTCTTGAACCACTGTTTTTTATAGAATTCTGCAAATGCTCCTGTATCCTTCGTTGCCTCAAATACAATGCCAAGAGCGCTGTAGTAATCTTTTTCCTCATATTTCCGCCAGGCCTTTGCATAATAAGTATCAATCTCATCATATCCAAAGATCAAATTATCTTTCCTGCCAGTAATTTCTTCGGCTTGTTTAATGATGCCTTTCAGCCAGTCATCCGGCTGGCTGCCTTCCAATTGATATCCCAGAACTGAGCAGATACTGTCCGCCATGTATAGAAATTCCATTCCCTCGTCTTTGGAATTCTCATACTTGATAGATACCACATTGAATCCGGAGATTTTGATATCCGGTCTTTCTGCATCCAGAATTTCTTCCGCAATTACGGTTCGATATACGTCAGCGTTCGTCAGATTAAAGTGACATTTTTTCGGTTGTGCATCTTCCTGATCCTCTTCTGCTCTGTTCCTGGCACCACTTTTTCTGGCAACGTATCCCTGTGCAACGTACTCCTGATACAGCTTGCTGTTACTCCAGAGATTCCCACTGCTCCTTGTAGCAATGTCAAACGAGACATTATTTATATCCCGCAGCACAGGATTATAGAACACTAGCCTAGAAACCACCGTATCTGCCATATGAAAATAGAGGTTGCTGGCATAATTATCTCTTGCCAAAATATTTGTCTGCCCGCTCAGCAGTCTAGTCATCCCTCGTTTGCTTTTCAAAATTATGAATAAATAGTACTGGCCCTTACGCGGAGGGCATTCCATCGTTCTTCCTGAGGCCGCATCCGGATCGATCAGCGTTCTTTTCAGGTATGTACCCTTTCGTATAAACTCCGCAATCGACATTCGTACCTGTTCCTTCACTGCTCTAACAACCGTTCGATCTCTGTTCTTTTTACGTGAATAATCCAAATCGCTCTTCGAGTGCAGCGCTTCAGGGTAGATAAATTCGTCCGGGTTCTGTGCCCCTTTTCCTGCATCCTTTATGGCGGCTCTGTAGTAGGCACTGATTCGTTTTCGCTCATTGTCCGCTTCACCACTTATACCATGATCATCAAAGATCAACCCGCCGATATAGACAGGCTCTATCCTTTCTCTTACTCCCTCGAAATCTCCACACTCATCCAGTGAAATGGTAATCATGATCCCCTCCTGCTGCTTCGCTGTATTTTTCTGGTCGCCCTGCGCTTGTTCCTGTTTTGTTATGGATTCATCGGAATTTATGCTTTAACCAGTTCCCTATGCCGACAACTTTGTCTTTCAGCCAGTTCCCTGCTTTGCCCCGGAGAACATTCAATGAAATCAACGTATAACCAACGGCAATAAGACCGAGCACAAATACCAAAAGCCATGTAATCCCAGTGGCCACAAATGCCGGAGCGCAGAACCTCAGTTCTGACCAGCCCCCTTCCGTGCCTGGCACAAACTTTGCAATGAAATCGAACGAATCGGTAAATGCCGAGAATATTGCAAAAATCGACACGACGCCGATCCCCGCCTGGATACGGCCATCTCTTTCTGCCTCTCTCTTTTCATACTGCTGCTTTGCGTTTTCAATCAGCAGCTGTGCTGATGTGGTGACGGTGTTTCTTAATGGTTCAATTCCCAACACAGTTCGAAGGAAGACGTATGCATCCTGCTCCACAGGATCAAGGATGTTCAGGTCAGCTTCTTCCATGCCAGTATTGAGCCTGATTAACTCGTTGTTAAACTGTTCAATTTTATTGTCCTCGTAGGACATTTCCTTAACCTTCTGTGACAGACTCTTGCCGATGCTCTTCAGTTCATTTCGATGCACCAGGAGTTTTTGAAGGTCTTTGCAGATGGCTGATTTTTCCAAATGTTCTTCATCCACCAGATCACACAACGATGAATTATGCTCATCAACTGCAGTCAATATGGTGATGGTCTGATCCGTGTACAGACAGGTCCTGTAATCAATAAAATGAATGTTTTCCTGTGTCGACCGAGAGACCCCTTGTCCAACCATGTACAGACAGCACGCCTTCAACCAATTGTTGTTGTATTTAATCATTGACGGCGAGATTTTTACATACACAAATAAATGACTCATTTTGCCGGCTTTTTTCTCTTCCTCAGCTTCTTTTATCCTCCCTTGAATCTCGTGATATAAGTGTCCGAAGCTGATCATCCCAAGGTTTTCCGCCTGCCCCGCCTGAATCTGCCCGCTGTTTTCCATATACTGCAATATGCTTACACGCCTCGTCAGGAAAGATTCGTCCCGGACCAGCGACAGGATTCTTCTGTACGGTAAGATTGACCCATCTCTCGGTGCATCAATCAGATCCTCTTCTTTTGTAATGAACCACGGATCACTAGTTTCACAAAATGGTATTTTTGAAAACCTATCATCAGGATTCGGCCTGTTTATATCTCCCCTGCAGCAGCTGTGATCTCGCCGATACCGCTGCGTTTGCCGGGAATACCGCTCTTCCTCAATTTGTTCGCATTGTTCAATTACCTCTGCAAGCGGCATCAGGGAATAATGCTCTGCTTCCGGCATATTGGGATTCAGTGCCAGGATGACCCTGGTAACGCCTTCATCTGAATTTTCTTCCTTAATACTGCGCGGATAAACGGTCAGCAGGCAATGGTCATCGTCCCTGGCAAAAATATATTCATCCTCTCCGGTTGGCTTTTGCTCCCATATTGCGGCCTTAACCTCCTCAAGGGCCCGTGTATCTTTATTCCAAAGCCTCACCGGCTCCACTCTTACGATGTCATTCTTCTTTTCGTTCTCGTATTCTTTTATCCACCGGTGCAGATTGCATTGCTGTTCGGAATAGTACTTCAGTCCGCTGACATCGATATAATTCTCCAATGGTGTATTAAACAGATTAACAGGTCCTTCTCCATTCTCTAAACGATCCGCCACCAATTCCAGAAGATTTAAGCCTTCCGTTATCAGTTCTGAATTTCTTTTTCTAGCATTGTTCGGATCGCTGTCGTTATCTTCACAAAGCTTTCGCCCGATGTTGCAGAAATATGCATACAACGTAATCCGAGACAGGTACTTTCCTCTTCCTGTATCGATTTGATTGACATAATTCAGAAATGTTTCCACGGTAGCCTGTGAAAAAGGCTCAGAGGGACTTTTTGCCCCTTCTGTAATCATCTTTCGGATGACGAAAATGCTGAAGATGCAGTCCAAATCCGGTTCCTCGTGCACATGGAACTCAACCACCGGGTTTTTCGTAGTCTTTTCTTTCTCAAGATAGTCGAACAGGCTTTGAAAGCAGTCTGCTCTTCGCATCACGCAGTCAAAAGCACTTCTATATTCACTATCCTGATGATGATCAAATACTCCATCTCTAAGCGTATTTCCGATATCAATCCAAAGACTGTATGGCTCCTGATGCCCCGGAAAGATCGCGCCCTTTTTTTCGTACTTGTAGTCAAATTTTACGTTCACTGCCATTTCCTCGCCCAGATGTGCTGCATCCTCACCGTCAGGTATATTTGAATGCTTTATATTTTTCACCGTTCTCGATGTACTGCAATATGCTGTGGATTTCGTTTTTGATCACGCGGTCATAGGTAATCTTCTGGCCGTTAACCGATAGTTTGCTGTTTAACTTCTGCTCCAGCTCCCGGATAAAAATGCGGCGCCCTACATTGTTGAGATAGATGCCGCCTTCTTCCGTCACTTCAAAATGCGCCTTGTCGTGCAGCTGCTGATTATGGATTGCAGAGAAAATGGCCCGGTCAACAATAATCGGCTTAAAAATCTCTGCGATATCCAAATTCAGTGATTCACTCCGATTGTTTGCAGAGTGCACGATTCCGATCCTGATATCAAGGGCTGTCTTGTAGATCTCATTGGCAATATGCCGATACAGGAAGGTATTGCCGAAGCTGATCAGTGCATTCACGGCATTCTGCGGAGGCCTCCGTGTTCTCTTTTCAAACGGGAACTCCTCGTTGTCAATCATCAGATCGAAAGCCTGCAGGTAGCTTTGTTTGGCCCTGGCCTCTATTGTCATCAGTTCGTTGACGTCGCCGGATTTTTTCATCTGCGTCATACATTCTGACATGAAATCAATGGCGGCTTTCAATTTTTCGTTCTTTGTGTGTTTGAAGAAATATCGCAGATTTTCCCGCTGATTGTGCAGAGATGCTGTCTCAATCCTGATAGCCAGATCCACCCTTTTGCGTGTATCGTTATACATCGTCACCTGCTTTAACAGCACGCGGGAGCGCTTATAATGGTTTTGCGAATGGAAGCTGCCCAGAAAGTTGCCGTATTTGTCGAACATATTGACAGTCAGTCCGCGTCGATTCGCGTACTCCAGAAAGGACTTTCCGAATATGACATTTGAATAGATATTAATCGAGGCACAGGACTCTGCCGGAACATAGATTTTCCGGTCTGCCTCTTCAAATAAAATGGTAAAATCTTTTCGATTCAGTATTCCATCACTTACAATGTGGTAATCCTGTTCTACCTTTCGAATTGCCGACGGATGCCAGGTCCCGTAATACTCATTTCTCTCTGTTTTCGTCCTTACCGCTGTAACTGCCTTTTCTGCCCGATCGGTCTTAAAGTTGTAGCCCAGAAAGCTTCTGGTTGCCGCAGGATATACACCGCTCTTCTTGTGATTGACATTGAGTCCCAGTTTCGTTTCCAGATAATGCGCAACATCGCTGAATGCTTTCTGTGCAGCTTCCTCCGTTTCGCAATACACATTCACGTTGTCTGCATAGCGGCAGAAAGAATAATGGGATTCCAGATATCTGTCAAAGTCCATCATATAAATATTGCTCAGCAGCGGACTAAGCGGACTCCCCTCCACAAGGCCAATGGTCTTCCTCTCCTTTTTGCCGTCGATAATTACAAAGATATACAGATACTCATGCAGAAGCTTTGAGACCGCAGGATCCTTGATATCAGCCGACAGGAAATGCTCCAGCCGCTGCAGATTTATATGTTCAAAAAAATCCTTGATATCCAGTTCTGCAACATACTTCCTGCCGCTTTCAATGAGGCTGGCCGCGCATTGAACCGCAGCCTGCGTTCCCTTGTCTGCCATATAAGCAAAGGAATATCTTGAAAATCGTCCTTTATACAGTGGTGTAAGTTCATTCTTCAGCGCATCGAGAATCACCCGATCGGTACAGGTATACTTAGAAATCAAGCGCTTTTTGCCAGCCTTGAACACCAGTTCCTCTAACATCACCGGAGACGGCTTATACTTTCCCTCACTTAAGAGGGAAAGTATCTTATCGCCGTTTAGCTTCCAGTAATCCTCGAACTCAGTGATCAGAATGCCGTCTGCGCCGCAATTGTTCGGTTTGGACAAAAGCTTATGCACCGATGTTTCAAAATGTTCCCTGCAGAATTGCACAACCGCCTCTCTTTACAAAATGTTGTCCTCACCTTTTATGACGCCAATGGATTCCTTCCGTGTGTATTTAATGTTCTGTATTTCGTAAATGCACACACTGTCCTGTGCCGGAACGATAACCTTCTCCAGCTCTCGTTTAAGCTGTCTGAGCTTTCCGTCCGTGATCATTCCCTCGAACACAGAATTCTGCACATGATTCAGATACTTTCTGCAGGTTTTCATAGCTTTGGTTACTCTCTTCTGCGCCACGTCATAGGTCACGATCACGAACATTTTCTCTGGCAGTATCCCCGTTTATCCTGAATCATTCATCCATTGCCTTGCCGAATTTCAAATATGTCTGCAGCCCATCCGCTGACCGAAACATCATCAGACATGGAACAGGCCTATGTCTTTCTTACAATTTAATATTCTTGAAAATATCCGCAAAAGCATAATTTTCAAGGGATTCACTCTGCTTATACACCATAGAATTCTCATATCCGTCCCTTGACTTATGCTTCTTGCCCTTGTCACTTTTTTCCGGATTTCCTCCGTCCTTCTTATCTGCCTTGCTAATGATTCTTGCGTCAGATTCTGCCGGGTAGAATAGAATATCGCGTACAGTTTCCAGATAGTCGTGATTCTTGGCATCTGTCACCAGCGTGTCGCCCTTCACCTTATAGGTAAACTGATCGGAAGAAAATTCTGACACATCAAATACCGCACATTTCTTCTTTATTGCCGACTTTCCCCTTCCAACCTCCTTGATTCCGCTTGTAATGACAGGCTTAATAATAACATTGTGCCTTAGCAGGAGATTCTCCAGATGGTTCAGCACATTCTTCTGATACTTTATATCGTAGGTAAAGAAACGGTCGAAAACCTCCCCATACATCGAGAGCAGACTATCCTGCCCCTGATAGTATCTGAAGTGATCAATTTTATTCCGCAGACCGACTACATTATCGTGCTCCTTGACATTTTCAAAAAGCTCCAGCCCGGCATTGTAGACCGTCTCATTCTTTTTGGAATCCTTTGAAAACCCGATATTCTCTGAATATTCGAGGAATCTTCCGATCTTCGCGCCAGCACTTCCCTTAGCCAGCTTTCCAATATAGGTTCCCGTCTCTTTCTCGTCGCCCTGAGCATAGACCGGATATCCATTTATATACATAGCAACGATCTGATATAAAATGGCATTGTGAATTACATGCTTTTCATCTTTTTCATCCGTGCCATCGAATTCCTTATACGCATCCGGTTTCTCTGACTGATTCATCAGACAGTTGTAGTGGAAGCCCAGCTGGAAATAGAGCAGATCCCTTTCACGCATGAAGGACCAGTTGATCAGCTGTCCCAACAGCTCATTAATCAGTTCTCCGTACTCTGCAAGATCACGCAGCTCCACACGGTTCTTCAGCTTCTGATATTTCAAAATCTTTTGCTGTTCGGCCGAAGTTGCTCCATCGCCCTTTACCTTGCAGTCTGCAATCTGCTCTTTCTGGCTATAGAACTCCTCAACGTCCTGTTTGCTGACTTTCTTAACAACCTTTGCCAGGATTGAATCCGGCGCATAAAGTTTTGCCTGAATGATGTTTCGATTGACCTTCGGATTCTCCGCATCGACATACAAATCTGCCGCCATATCCGTTCTAATATCGTTGCTGAATGCCATCAATGCGCTGAATTCTGACGGCATTGCATCGTCATGAAAATCCACATAATTTCCCAGATAGGACGCAAACTCTTCTTTATCGCTGTAATAATCCGTAAATTCAACAGATGTTCTGGCTGCCAACAGCAGGCAGACCTCCAGAACCTTGATCCATTCTGAGACGAGCTCTATATTCTCCACTTTTACATGCGTGGCGCTGCCAATACTCTTAGCTCGCTTCTGTACATCTCCTACGTATTGCAGATAGGAACGCATAGATCCCAGGAGCAGGTTTAACGTCTTGGCATTCATAAATTTGCCAACGATGTACCATTTCTGCAGCTCCGGCATCGTCTTCACACGATCTGTCAGCTGCTTATATTTGGACGACGTCCAATTCGGCAGAAAGTCCTCCTGATTCACTTCTATTGTCGGCTTCACGGGATCTGCCACAAACGCCAGGCTCTTCTCGTTCCTGACATATTGTGCAAAAGCAGAAACAAGCGCTTTTTTTAATAAGAGCTTATAATGCTGAAAGATCGGCTTATCAAACAGTCCCTCATCAGCTGTTCTTACTTTGCGGCGCTGATTGTTCTGCTGATTGTATTCCGTCATAAAGGTCTGGCATATTTCTGCTAAGGAAGCATTCTCTGCAATCTCCTCATACCGTGCCTTGAAATCATCTACCGCCTTTTCCTGATCTTGATCTGCCCCCGTCAAGCCTTTAACGGCATCACCGAACAGCTTCTTTGCATTCGGAGACTGTAAAAACAGGTTATAATACACCTCCTTGAACAGGTAGTAGCATGCGCTGTACCACTTATCAGCATCCACTGAACCATACCCCGGTCGCTGATAGCCCAGTTCACCCACCCAAAAGTCCGGGAAAGATTTTCTGGGCAGAATAGTGTTATAGGAAGGAATCTGTGCTGCTCTAGAGACTTCTTTCCCATAAAGCTTGTCCAGAATCTTCTCGAGATCGCACTGCCTGTAGAACATCGCAAGGTTATTAGAATAGAACTTATCCTTTTCCACCGTCAGGCAGGTTTCAGACTCCTTCCGGAAGAGATCGCCGAATAGCTCCGTATTCCATGTGCCATTGTCAATGGCTGCTGTCTTAAAGTGAAAGCTTTCGTTTCTGACTGCATAAATGGCACGCCGCAGATCATCCAGGAAACAGATAGCATAGTCTTCCTGTCCGGGATATGCGTTCTTGAAATATGCCCTCTCCCAGGATGACATGCCGCCGAAGAACTGCAGAATGGCAGACAATGTCTCATCCTCTGTCGGCTGCTTCCTGTTTTTTACCAGGTTCGCTGTGTCTTTCTTCTCTTCTCCATTCTTTTTCCATAGCAGGAAATCAGACTTATCTCCCTCAAGATTGCTCATATTGCAGGCAACTCTTGCCAGATTGTTGGCGGCAAATGCTGTACTGACAGCCAGCTCTCTTTGCAGATCCTCCTGCGCTTTAATCAGCTCGTAGTCAAATGACGTAATTCCGGCTGCGATACTCTTGTTAATTGTGCCAAGCTTTTGATCGGCGGCATTGCTCCACAGATCATCCAGCGCGAAATGATATATCGTTTTTCCAAATGCAATGTATTTGATGCTAAGAAGGTTGAGCGCATCCTTCCACACTTTTTCCGAGAGGTACCCCACGCGCAGCTTGAACAGAGTACCCACATCACATTTCTTCAGGATGCGTTCCACCGCGTTTTCTATATGATGAATCCAGTACTGATTGATAGCTGTGTTTTTGAAAAACAGCGGGCGATATCTCTCGTCCTCAACCGCTGCACATGCGAAGCGATAGCAGATTATGTTGCGCCTCCGAATGTCCGCCTTCAGCTTCTCTACATTTCTCTTCTGATCAACCGTTTCCAGCTTTCTGCCGCCCTGTTCCGCATCCAGCAATTGCTTCGGTATAGGTGCATAGTTGTTCCCTGCATTCTTGGCGTCTTCATGCTTGTGCCATACGTCAAATTCCGCTGTATCCACAGTTTCCGGCAAAACAATTGCATCGTTCTTCACAAACGAAGCCGGTGCTCCAAAATATGTATCAACCAGTCTGCGCAAGCTGCGCAGACTCTCCATCCGCTTGCTCTCATCAAGTTGTGCATACTCCTGCAGGAATGCATCCAAACCGGATTTCTCTACGCTTTTCGTCTTTGTCTTCTTATCCTGATTAGAAATTTCTGAAAGAGCCAATCTATCCCTTTTCGGCTGAATGACCATGTTCTGATTCTGGATGGATCGAATTGCCTTCACACCGTTCGAATCCTCCCTGTTCGGATCCCACTTGGAATAATCCTCACGAATCAAAGCTATAAGGGTTTTGATTTTCTTCTCATCCTGCGCAGGAATACTCTTATTACCGATGTTGTTCAGAAATACAACAACTGCTGCTCTCGAGTCAAAAGGTTCTCCTTTAAACTGGTCGACGACAAGACTCCGTCTCAATGCAACCAACACGAAATCAGAAAGACTAAATTTCTGAGAAAACGGCCGTAAATCTTCTTTTCTCATTTTTCTCAAATTGTTCAGAACTGTCTGCTCATCAAGCATTTGGTGATTGGAAAAGACGATTCCATTTACTGCGCGATTCGCATATCCCACATATTTTGCGCAATCTTTTCTGAGGAAATAATTTTTACGCTGTGTATCCTTTCTCTCTTTCCGTTCCTTGTTCTCTCTGTCTGATAAGCCTTCAATTCTCTTGTATTCTGAAGGCTCCTTTCCCGTTTGAACTTGATTAAAAATGTTGTACAGAATCTTGACATTTTTGTTTCGCTTTTTTAATTCATTCCGCAAATCAATTTTCTCTGAACCCGGTACCTTATAAAGAACACCGCCTGTAGAAGATGTCTTCACAATAACAGCAGCTCTCTTGTGCCCCTCTTTTGATATTTTCATTATCTCCCCCTGTGTTTTGGTTATTCAATATACATTTTATTTCTTACTTTTTATTTTTTTGTAGAATCTGCAACAAATTCATTATACCTCCTGTAAGCATATCGTCAAATATATATCTTTTCTACAAACGAGAAATCCCTTGCACGTATATGCAAGGGATTTCTGTTTTCTATATTCACTTCACTCTTATCGATCTTCATTTCGGGCCAGTATCTCTGTACCCGGCAACATAAAACAAGTCCTAGTTTTATTTCCCATATCGGGCTTCTCTCACTATCCCGAGTACATCGGGCGGTTCACCCTCACGAACAAAGGTTATTGCCCTCTATATCGGGCTTCTCTCACTTGCGGTGTTCGGTATCACCGGGCACTGTGCAGCTGTTGAGGCCGTTGAGGCCGAGGCAGTTGTAGAGGTTATTGCCCTCTATATCGGGCTTCTCTCACCCAATCCGCGTTGGGACAGCATTGCTGAACATGCGGAAAAGCGGGCCCTGCTCGTTATTGCCCTCTATATCGGGCTTCTCTCACGGACGAGTACATCGTCTCTGAGGAGACTGCAGCTGGTTATTGCCCTCTATATCGGGCTTCTCTCACAAACAGAGGTTCCGGAGGAGGTAACTCCCGAGGAGCCCAAAACAGAGGTTCCGTTATTGCCCTCTATATCGGGCTTCTCTCACAACAGTGTTTTCACTGTTTTCTAGACCTGCTGCCTGCTGCACCTTATTCATCCCCGGAGTTATTGCCCTCTATATCGGGCTTCTCTCACGGGCGGTTCCCCAGGAGGAAACTCCTGAGGAGCCCGAAAAGGGTTATTGCCCTCTATATCGGGCTTCTCTCACGGTTGCTGTTGTAGAAGAAGCAGCTTCTTCTCAGGACGAATGTTATTGCCCTCTATATCGGGCTTCTCTCACATTACGGGTATCCTGTAGTTATTGTCAAAACTGCAAAGTGTTATTGCCCTCTATATCGGGCTTCTCTCACCGCAGTGAAGACCGACGATTACGGGTATCCTGTAGTTATTGTCGTTATTGCCCTCTATATCGGGCTTCTCTCACAACAGTGTTTTCACTGTTTTCTAG
>CAVJLL010000039.1:0-22116 GCA_963650385.1 Clostridium sp. CAG:508
CAAGCACCGAGGCCTCGCAAGGCCCTGGACCCGGACATTCTCCGCCACCCTGTCACTTGGCTGGCTGTAATTCTCGTCGGCGCAGGCTTTACCTTGCGCCGCCCTCGGTTCCGAATTCGTAGCGGAAATAATCCATAACGAGCGACACCTTGCGCTTATCCTCCAGGCTGTTGTAGAGCTGGTTCACCGGATAGGTGACGGGCTTTTGCTCCAGGGTTTCCACAATGCCGAGTGCTGCCTGGTAGGCCATACGCTCGAGTGCCTCTACGGTAAAGGCTGCTGTGTGCGGTGTCACAATGACATTGCTCATGTGCAGCAGCGGGTTTTCCGGGCTCGGCAGATTTCCTTCAAAGACATCCAGCGCCGCGCCGCGGATCTTCTTCTCCTGCAGAACGCGGATGAGAGCCTGCTCATCGATGACCTCGCCTCGTCCCGTATTCACGAGGTATGCGGTCGGCTTCATCCAGGAGAGCTCCTGTTCTCCGATCATGTGCCTGGTGGATGCGGAGCCCGGCAGGTGCAGGGAGAGGAAATCGGCCTCCTCGATCACGCGTTTTTTATCCGGGCAGAGCGTCGCATAGTCCAGCTTCTCATCGGCTTCAATGTGACGGTTATAGCCGATGACCTTCATATTCAGGCCGTAGGAGGCCATCTTCGCCACCTGCGTGCCGATCTTCCCCATGCCGATGATGCCCAGCGTCTTGCCGGACACATTTTCGCCCATGCGCTTGCGGACCTCGATGTTGCCTTCCTTAAACTCGTTGTTGTAGTCCACCGATCCCTTGGCGAGCATCAGGATCAGTCCGATCGTGTACTCTGCCACGGCGCGCTGGTTGGAGCTGGCTGCATTGGTCACCTGGATGTCGCGCGCTGTTGCCGCCTGCACGTCAATGCTGTCCACGCCGACGCCGTGCATGGAAATCACCTTCAGCTTCGGGCATTTGTCCATCAGCTCGCCGGTGATGTGCGCATTCCGGATCAGAATGCCGTCGCAGTCGGCGCATTCTCTCTCCAGCGTCTCCGGATCGATTCCGGTCCCCTGGACCACCTCGATCCCGTGCTCCTTCAAAAGATTCGTTCCCTTTTCATTGATCGGTTCCGGTATCAGTACCTTCATATTTATTCGTCCCCTGTTTGTCCCTTCTGTTTTCTTCCAACGCAGTTCCTGGCCCTCAAAGCTTAGGAAAATGCCGGTGAAGACGTTTCCTCCGCCAGAGGCTTATTGAAAAAATGTTGATGAGATCGACATTTTCTTAATAAGTGCGGTACTGCAGTGAGCTCTCAATAAATTCAATCAGCTGATTCAGTCCGAAGACCGGCACGCCGCTCTCCTTCGAAATCACATCGCCGAAGGGGGCAAAATTCGGGCACTCCAGAACGATGGCGCCTGTGTCAGGATATTTTGCCATATGCTCTCTTGTCATGGTGCGGATGCTCTCGCGAATCGCATCCGGATCGCCGCTCTCGCGGTTGTAGATGATCAGCTCATTGAATTCCGACTGCTCCGGCAAGTCGCTGACACAAATCCGGTAATCCTTCGAAGACCATCCGGACTTCTCGAACAGGGAATCGGTCATGAATTCCGCGCGCTCCGAGAAAATGCCGATCTGCTTATCCCGGCCGATCATGGCTGCAATCATGGGAATCAAAGTCAGGGTTGTGGTGAAAACCGGGATGTCTACCGCATCGGCCAGCTCCCGCTGGAAGCCGGCGAGGAACCCGCAGCAGGTCGTAATGGCGCGGCACCCGTCGCGCTCGAGCTCCTTGGCCGC
Source organism: Clostridium sp. CAG:508 (assembly GCA_963650385.1). Lineage (GTDB taxonomy): Bacteria > Bacillota > Clostridia > Lachnospirales > Lachnospiraceae > CAG-791. Next base: position 1,773 of record CAVJLL010000039.1, read on the forward strand.
CTTGCAGAACGCCTTGAGCAGGATTTCATCCGCGTCCCGCGGGAGCTTGTTTCCCTCAAAGACATCGTGTACCACCTTGTAGCAGACCGGGAACGGAAAGGTTCTTGCATTTCCTGGGTCCCCGGGAAGTCTGGGAAATCTGGTGTCCATCATCAGAATTCCGATGTCCTGTCCGTAAAACGTCTTTCCTCCGCGAATATTCATCCTTCCTCCTTCAATAAAAAAACAGCACCCCATGCAGAATGTATGCATGGGGCGCCGTTGCCCTGCCACTACTTGATCAACGTTGTTACGATAGCACCGGATAGGAAACTTTTCAACTCCTTCTGTAGCTCTCGGTGGGCCCCAGACAGGATTCCGGGAGCTCGGTTCCTGCCCGGTGGAGCACGGCCTTCTCGAGGAGAACCGCCGGACTCATGGCATAATAATGCAGCTCATTCAGGCCCTCCCGGCACCGGCAGGTCATGGTGACGAGCTTGATCTGCTCAATCGCCTCCTGCTCCCACTGCCGGCTGAGGAAAAACTGCCGGTCCGGCTCCCGTACCGTGTTCATCTGCTGCAGCTCGCCGTCGTTCATACGAATGGCAACAAACTGCTTTCTCTCATAGACAACCGGCGTGGTCGCGGACAGGTACAGAGTAAGTTCATAGTCTCCGGCCTCTCTTGCCCAGAACCGGTAGGTCACCGACGGCCGTTCCGTTCTCTCCATATAGTCGGTCGTATTCGGATAGGCTTTAATCGCCGTCCCAGTCCTTCCGTACGGCGCGAGGATTCCAAAGCCGCCCTCCGGGACATCCGTTTTGAACGCAAAATGGTCCGCATGCATGCTCACGCAGCCGTCCGTTTCCAGGAAGGTGTTCACCGGCAGCTCTTCCCAGCTCCGGTTGTCCGCCTCGACCCGGATCACCGCCGTGCCGCCGTCAAACTGCTCCACAGCAAAGTCCCCCGACACAAAGCCGTCGAACCGGTCCCTGCGAATGGTCAGAACAACCCGCTGCGTCAGCGAAACCTCGCCCTCCGGCTGATCAAACTCCATCCAGTCACAGTCGGTATGAATGCGGTAGGCCACCGGTTCCTTGCTGCCGCATGCAATGTCGAATTCAATCCTGCTGCAGTCCGGACGCAGAGCATCTCTCCAAACCTGATTCTTTTCGTTCCACTCAAGGCCCGACACGTACGCCGTGTCATGAATCCGCGAAATGATCATGCGCGGACGATTGGCCGGGTAGATGTACCTTCTTTCCGGGTACTTGCAATCCTCATCGTTCCAGTTGGTAAAGCCGATGTGCTCGCCCAGTCCCAGCCCGTAGTAATAGCCCTTGTCCGTCTCGTGGTACAGCCGGACCAGCAGCTCGTCCCGCTCCACGCAGGCATCCACCTCCTGCGCGATGCGGTTGGCCTCCACGCGGTTCTGCCAGGCGTACAGATGATTTTTGGAGGAGAGAATCCACATTTTCATCAGATTCGCCGTGCCGCAGGCCGGATAGTACAGAAGGGCTACGAACACCCCCGTATGGCTCTTCGGACACCGGAGACGGAGCTTCTCGCAGTCCTTTAAGATGCCGTCGGAAATGCGCAGCACCTCATCTGCCTCTCCGTAATGCACCGGATGGAAAACCCGGTCGTTCATGACCTCGTGCCGGCGCTTGGCCAGAAGCGCCGTGTAGTCCCAGAGGATCCGGTCGATCACATCCCTTTGCTGCGGGCTGAACATGGCGCCGAACTGCCGGTCCACCCACTGCCGGGTGTACTTCTGCGTGACCGCACAGTCCTTTCCGCCCCACGCATCGATGTCATACGCCAGATCCAGAAAATAGGACAGCCCCAGCTCCTGCGTTCCGATGTCGCCGATGTTGGTCACCCAGATTTCGCGGACGCCGTAGTCATAGGCCATGGTCATTTCCTCGCAGACCTTCGGGAGGTACGTCGAGCCGATCCACTGGAAGGCATGGGCGCCGCCGTGCATGTCCATGTGGTAATACATGCCATATCCGCCGTTGTGCCCGCGCATTTCCTCGGACGGAAGCGTCCGGGTGGAGCCGTGATTGTTGTCACTGAGCATCAAGGTCACGCCCTCGAGCTCCTCATCGCCCATGAGTCCCTTTACCGTTTCGTTTCCGTAGAAGAACTCCTCCACTTCGGTGAAAAGAACGATCTGCCGCGGCACCTGGCTCAAATCCTCGCAAATGGTCTCCCGGATCAGCTGATTCTGCGTTTTCAGGACATCTCTTAAAAGCTCGATGTTGTCCTCGAGCGTGGCGTCCTGCCCAAGGATGGCCGTGTCGTTTTCGCCGCGCATGCCCATCGTGATGACCTGCTCAAAGGAGCGGTTCCGAATAAGGCCGTCCCTCCAAAAGCGCGTGATTCCCTCCGGGTTGCTCCGGAAGTTCCAGGCATCGCCGTAGACGGAGCCCTCGCCCCGTACCATGCTGTACTCCTGACCGCTCCGCATGCAGGGCTCGTGGTGCGACGTACTCATCACAACGCCCAGCTCATCGGCAAGCTCTGCACTTTTGAGTCCCGGTCCGTCCAGGTTGAAATTCGAGTCCCACATGGCCGGCCACAGGTAATTGCCCTTCAGACGCAGCAATAGCTCAAAGATCCGCGCATAGCAGTCCGCATTGATGCCGCCAAAGTGCGTCATTGCCCAGGTGCCGAAGGCCGGCCACTCGTCGTTGATGAAGAAGCCGCGGTACTTCACGGATGGCTCCTTCGAAACCATATTTACACTCTCATCCAGCTCGGCAAAGGGGCGCTTCTCCGGCCAAACGTGATTCCAGTTGACAAGGGGCGACACGCCCAGAAGCTCCGACAGATGGAGCAGCCCGTAGATCGTTCCCCGCTTATCACTCCCGGCGATCAGCAAAGCCGCCTTCTCCCCGCCCGCCGGATTCAGGATGATCTGGAACAGATAAACCTCCCGCTTGCCCCGGATCGGCGTCAGATCAACGCTCCCCTCCGCCTCCAGCTCCTCCAGGAGCCGGCTGTGCCCCACGGTTCCGTACAGGATGTACTCGCGGTCCGGCGTCAGCGTGTCCGTGCCCGCCGGGAGGACGTCCGTCACCAGCTCTATATCCTTCTTCACCCAGGAGGCCACACGCTTTACACCCTCCAGCGCACACGCCTCCTCATAAAAGCAAGTCTCTTTTCCGATTCTCATTTGCTGTCTCCTCTTTTTCGTATCATTTCTTCTGATAGAATACCGCTGCAGAGAGGCGAGCAAATACACCTTTTTATTCCGTTTTATTGCGTTTTTAAACCTCTTACCAGCCATAAATATTCGTCTATTCCGGAAAATCCAGATAGGCACCCTTCATCGGACTGGCGGCGTGTTCAGCGAACAAACGGAGTGTACCGCGAAGGTATTTCATCTTCTTCGGCTTCCATTTTTCTCTCCGTGCCTTTAAAATCTCCTGCATCTCCTGATCGGTCTTTTTCTCCCCATTCACGCCAATAATGTTGAGCTTTCGTTCTTTTACATCAAGCTCAATAAGGTCGCCCTCCTCTACAAGAGCAATCGGGCCTCCTTCTGCGGCTTCCGGAGAACAATGCCCGATTACAGGCCCCGTTGATGCCCCGGAAAACCGGCCGTCTGTAATCAACGCGATACTCCGCCCCAGCTCCGGGTCAGAGCTGATTGCCTCAGAAGTGTAGAACATCTCCGGCATGCCGCTTCCCTTCGGCCCCTCATATCGGATGAACACCGCATCTCCCTTATCGACCTTGTGGTGAAGGATAGCCTCCAGACATTCCTCTTCTGAGTCAAACGGTTTTGCCCGAAGCACAGCTCGAAACATCTCTTTCGGACACGCAGTGTGCTTGATGACCGCACCTTCCGGCGCAAGATTTCCCTTTAATACAGCAATGGATCCGTCCGTTCCGATGGCCTGATCGTACGGACGTATGACATCCTCACGAGAAAGTCCTTCCGGCTTTCCAATCCCGGCAAAATACGTCTGATAGCGATCATTAAACTGCTTCATCCAATGATCGCACTTTTCATAGAATCCGGATGACCTGAGTTCTTCCAGGTTTTCACCTAACGTTTTCCCTGTCACAGTCATAGCATCCAGATGCAGATGATCCCGAATCTCTTCCATGATCGCAGGAACGCCGCCCGCATAATAAAATACTTCTGCCGGCCATTTTCCTGCCGGACGGACATCCAGAAGATAATGTGCGCCCCGGTGTAACCGGTCAAAGGTCTCCCCTGTAATCTCCAGCCCAAGCTCATGCGCAATTGCCGGGATGTGAAGCAGACAATTCGTCGAGCCGGAAACTGCCGCGTGCACCAGAATCGCATTCTCGAAGCTCTCCATGGTCACAATGGCCGACGGACGCAGACTCTCACATCCCGCCATCTCCACAGCTCTCTTTCCGGATTCCTGTGCATAGTCCAGAAGGTCCGGGCTCGTTGATGGCATCAGTGCGCTTCCTGGGAGTGAAAGTCCGAGAGCCTCCGCCATAATCTGCATGGTCGATGCTGTCCCGATGAAGGAGCAGGCACCGCAAGACGGGCAGGCATTGTGCTTGGCCCATTCGAACCGGTCCTTCCCAATCTCTCCTCGTTCATACTGTGCGCTGTACATACCGAGCTGCTCCAACGTCAGCATCTGCGGCCCGGCATTCATCGTTCCTCCGGAAACAAATATCGACGGAATGTTCACACGCAGCATTCCCATTAAATTCCCGGGCACGCCCTTGTCGCAGCTTGCCAGATAAACTCCTGCGTCGAACGGCGTCGCATTCGCCTGTATTTCAATCATGTTGGCGATCATCTCACGGCTTGCCAGCGAATAATTGATGCCATCCGTTCCCTGGCTCTCGCCGTCGCACATATCTGTGGTAAAGTACCGGGCACCACGACCGCCCGCTGCCGTAACGCCCTTCCGGACCTCTTCTACAAGCTTGTCAAGATGCCCGGACCCGGGATGTGAATCGCCAAACGTACTCTCAATAAAAACCTGCGGCCTGGAAAGCTCTTCCGGTTTCCATCCGGTTCCAATGCGTAAAGGGTCCAGCTCCGGTGCAAGCGTACGCATTTTTTGACTGATCAGCTCCATAACTACTCCTTTCTTCCGCTGTTCAGGATATTTACAGCTCTCTGATGGGTATCCGGATTAATCATAGATCCCTTAATCTTCCATTCCTTCTGGTACACCTCGAACAGCGGTAAGGAAACCGTACCATCCACGGCAGGTACACTGAAAAACAGGATGGTTGCTCCGCGCCCCGCCGCCTGAAATGCCTGTTCAGCAGCAAAGGTCTTGCCAACACATTCGATTACGACATCAACTCCGTCACTTCCGGTGATCTCGCGAATTCTCTCTGGAACGGATTCGTGAAGAGGATCAATTACCGCATCTGCACCCACTTCCAGGCCAATTTTCCTTTCATCAGACTTATAGTCCTGAAACGAACATTTCAATTGGTTCCTGCCGTCCATAAATATTGGGGGCAAAAATCCTTTTGCCCCCAACCAGTACCGCGGATGCGGATCACTGTGCTCTCTGTGCTCTCTTACTCCTGTCCGAGCGCAATCTCTGTCTTCCCTTCCAGCGGTGCCTCCAGCGTATCTCCACTCTCGAGAATGATCTGTGCCTTCGCATTTTTCAGCGGTCCCGTCACCTCGAAGGTCACAGTATCGTCGCTGCGCGTAGCCTTCACGACGGTCACGGTCTCCCCCGAAAGGTCCGGAATCTCACACACCGCCGTCTCGCCGTCCACCGGCAGGTACAGGCGAAGTGTGGTTCCATCCGTGTAGTCATAATCCGGCACATCCTTGTGACTGCCGAAGGCCAGAAGGGATCCCTCACGGACAAATACCGGCAGATTCATATAGCTGTAGGTTTTCTCATACCAGCGGCCGCCGTCCAGGATTTCTCCGTCGATCAGTCCGACCCACTTGCCGCTCCGGTTGGCGCTCTCGCCATCCTGCACGCCCGGCAGATAGAATCGTCCGATGCTCTTCTCATTGAAGATCGGCGCCACCAGCACGGAATCGCCCAGCATATACTGCAGGTCCAGATACCGGCAGGCAAGGTCCTTATGGAACACAAACGGCATCGGCCGCATCACCGGCACGCCGGTTCTGTGCGCCTCTCCCGCCAGCTGATAATAGTACGGCATCATCTCGCATTTAAGCTCACTGAAGAACCGCACCACGTCGTTGGACTCATCGTCAAAGATCCACGGCACGCGGTAGGAGTCCGATCCATGGAGCCTCGAATGGGTGGAGAACAGGCCGAACTGCGCCCACCGCTTGTACAGATCCGGCGTGGCCGTACTCTCAAAGCCCGAGATGTCGTGGCTCCAGAAGGCAAATCCGCTCATCATAAAGGACAGCCCCGCGTGCATCGTCTCCGACATGGAGCTGTAGGTCGCCGCGCAGTCGCCGCCCCAGTGGATCGGGAACTTCTGGCTTCCTGCCGTTGCGCTGCGGGCAAAGAGCACTGCATTGCCCTTCCCCTTCGACTCCTCCAGCGTTGTGAACACCACCTGATTGTAAAGGTATGTGTAATAGTTGTGCATCATGAGCGGATCACTGCCGTCGTGGTACACCACATCGATCGGAACCCTCTCACCGAAGTCCGTCTTAATGGCATCAATTCCGGCATCCAAAAGGCCCCGAACCTTGCCGGCATACCAGCTGCAGGCCTCCGGATTGGTGAAGTCCACCAGCGCCAGTCCCGGCTGCCAGTTGTCAATCTGCTTGACGCCGCGGCCGTCCTTTCGCATCAGGAAATAGCCGCGCTGCACACCCTCGCGGAACATCTCCGTGTCCTGCGCCACGTACGGATTGATCCAGCAGCAGAGCTTCAGGCCCTTCTCATGATAGCGCTGAATCATCCCCTCCACGTCTGCGAACACCGCTGGATCCCAGGTGAAATCACACCAATGCAGTGCCCGCAGCCAGTAGCAGTCGAAATGGAACACGCGCAGCGGGATATTCCGCTCCTCCATGCCGCCGATGAGCCGGTTGGTCGTATTTTCATCGTAGCTGGGTTTAAAGCTGGTAGACAGCCACAGGCCAAAGCTCCATGCCGGCGGAAGTGCCGGGCGTCCCGTCAGCGCCGTGTATGCCTTGATGATATCCGCCGGTGTCTCGCCGTAGAAGATGTGCATCCGCAGCTGCTCGCCCGGAACGGAGGTCCCGACAAAGCCTACCTTCTCGGAGCAGACCTCATAGGATACGGGACCGGTGTGATCCGTGAAGACGCCGTACCCCTCGCTGCTCATGTAGAACGGAATGTTCTTGTAGCTGACATCACTGGCGGTGCCGCCGTCCTCGTTCCAGATATTGACGGTCTGGCCATTTTTGACAAAGGGCGTGAAGCGCTCGCCGAAGCCGTAGATGGTCTCGCCCGGCTTCACGGAGAGCTCCGTCAGCATGTACGGCTCGTAATTCTGTTCAAAATAATGGGGATCCATGCGCAGCGGCGCCGGCTTCTTATTCACCCGCATATAGCCAATGTTGCGGAAGCCCGTTCCCGTCAGAAGCCGCCCTGCTGCCTCAAAGGAAATGGCACAGGTCTCGCGGTCCACGCGCACCGTCATGTCGCCGGCTCTCAGCACCGCTTCCTTCTCATCGACGGAAACGCTCGTCTCGTCCGGATGCTCCGAGAGCGCAAAACGCGGCTCCTTCGAATCGTAGGCCATGTAATGTGTCGTCGTCACTGCGATGTCATTGTGCCCCGCCGACACAATGTCGATGTAGAGCACGGTAATGTCCAGCGCATCCGCTCTGGAATGAATCGGCCGCTCCGGCGCCGCAATCCGCATGCCGTGCGGAATCTCTTCCACTGTGAAGGCCTGCGAAGCAAACGAAGCCTGCACATTCTCACTCCGAAGCCAGTAGCCGTCTGTAAATTTCATGTCGTTCCCCTCCTGTTGTTAACCCCTGTCAATGATGTAATGCCGAGGGCAAAAAGATCTTCTGCCCCGGCCGCTGACGATCACCTATGCTGATTCTACATCATTGCAGAATGGGTGTGGATGTCATTTTTCTGTAAAACAGTGGCATATTTTCAAAAGGTGTTACTGCACAAACGCCAGCCAGCGACGGTTCCAGTCGCTGGCTGGCGAATGAACTGAAACCGAAAGTCTACAGCGTAATTCCGCTCAGCTTCCCATCTCTTGCAAAGGCCGGAAGAACATCCTTCGGAGCCGGAACCATGTATTCTCTTCCACCCTCATAAATCTTATTGTCCGCAATGGAGCGCCAGCTGCCGGCCGGAAGATATACCTTTCTTTCAGTCATATTCTCATACAGAATCGGTGCCACAAGGAGATCCGGCCCCAGCAGATATTCATCATCCACATTCCATGCCGCAGCATCCTCCGAAAATTCATAGAACAGCGGCCGCATTACCGGGTCACCCTTCTCATGAGCAGCCTGCATCGTCTCTCTTAAATAGGGGCGCAGCTTCTCCCGCAATTCCATATATTTCCTGCAGATGTCATAAATCTCTTCGCCGTAGGTCCATACCTCATTGTCAGCACCGGACGGGCATTTTCCGCCCTTGACACTGCTCATCGGCTCCTGAATCGGTTCACGGAATCCATGCAGCCGCATAACCGGACAAAAGGCGCCGAACTCAAACCATCTCGTGAAGACTTCCTTAAATGCATCATCGTAGATATTGCCTCCGTGGAAACCTCCAATATCCGTTGTCCACCACGGAATTCCGGCTATTCCCATCGAAAGGCCAGCGCGAAGCTGATTTCTGAGCGATGCAAAAGAAGAATCAATATCGCCCGACCAGACAAGCGCGCCATAACGCTGAGAACCGGCCCATGCGCAGCGCAGAAGGTTTATGATATTGTCCTGCCCTTCCTTTGTCATTCCCTCATAGGCCATGCGGGCGTATTCTCTCGGATATATATTGCCTATCTCGACATCTGCACCCTTGAAATACCGATAATGAGAGAACTCATATCCGCCGTATCCCGGTTCGCCGTTGAGCTCCGGCTCCGCTTCATCCAGCCAGAAGATGTGAATTCCCTTTTCGTAGTAATTCTTCCGTATCACATCCCACACATAGCTGCGCGTATCCTTATTGGTAACATCAATAATGGCTGCTCCGCCCAGCTGTCCCAGACGCTTTCCATGCTCAGAACGAATAAGGCCTCCGGCCTCCTTGAGATGCGGATAGCTGACAGATTTTTCTTCCACCGTAGGCCAGATGGAAACCATCAGGTGAATTCCCATCTGCTTCAACTCCTTTACCATTCCTTCCGGATCCGGCCAGTAATCCTCGTCAAAGGTCCAGTCGCCTTCATAGGGCCAGTGGAAATAATCCACTACGATCACATCGATCGGAAGATTTCTTTTCTTGTATTCTCTGGCAACCGTCAGGATTTCGTCCTGCGTTTTGTAACGAAGCTTACACTGCCAGAAGCCGAGGCCATACTCCGGCATCATCGGTACCTTTCCGGACGCATCCGCATAGGCCTGTTCAATCTCTGCCGGCGTATCTCCAGCTGTGATCCAGTAGTCCATCTGCTTGGTGGATACCGCCTTCCACTCCGTCACATTTTTCCCGAAGGTAACCTGCCCGATTCCGGGATTGTTCCAGAGGAATCCATATCCGTTGGAAGACAGTGCAAAGGGAACCGACGCCTGTGAATTCCGGTGTGCCAGCTCCAGAACGCATCCCTTCATATCCAGATACGGCTGCTGATACTGCCCGAGTCCGAAAATTTTCTCTCCGTCCACCGGCTCAAAACGCACGGTAAGCGCGTAATTGTCCATCATGGCATAGGGCTCAAAGGTTCTCGCGTAGATCTCCAATGCAGAGTTAAATTCCTTGTGCCCTTCCTCCATCATGGAACGGGTTCTCTGGAACTCCTGCAGCAGAAGTTTTCCATCCTGATTATAGAAAGCAAGCTTCCCAGAACTGGAAAGCTCTGCGCGGATCTTCCCATTGGTCAATACGGCACCGTTTCCAACTGCCGCAGCCTCTGAAGAAGTCTTTTTCGGATTCGGCAGAAGGGCAGACAAATCCTCATCCTCGAGGAAATCAGCCCGCTGCGTAGCTCTGACACGGAGGGAATTCTCTCCCCAGGGTTCTATTACCAATAGCTCCTTATCGTATCGTCTGATTATCTTTCCATTTTCAATTGTGATCATATGCCTGTTCCTCCGGGGCTGCCCAGTGGCAGTCCCACGATTTGCATGACAAATTGACATCCGCTCCGGTTGTGAAACACACCCGAGACCTGCGCGCGCATCCGACGCAAAACCTCTGTGTCACACGTGCAGCGTATATCCATTCCTCGTAAACAGCGGAATCTGCTCCAACGGTGTTTCAACCGTTACTTCTTTTCCGCCCTCTGTTATCTCCCCGGTCCACACATTCGTCCACTGCGCTCCGGCCGGCAGATAAACGGTCTTGCTGGTTTCTCCTGCCTCCATAACCGGTGCTACCAGTACGTTCGGTCCGAACATGTAGGCAGCTTCATTCTCCCATGCCTTTTTATCTTCCGGGAAGTCGTAGAACAAGGGCCGCATGATGGGATCACCCTTTTCGTGTGCCGCAGTCATGAGTTCACGAATATAAGGCCGCATCTGCTCTCGCAGGTCGATGTATTTTCTGCAGATTTTATAGACCTTCTCGCCATAGGACCAGATCTCATTGGGCGCTCCGGAAACGCAGGTTGCTCCGCCGGTGGTTCCCAGCTGCGGCTGGTACGGCATCCGATATCCATGCAGGCGCATGACCGGGCAAAACGCTCCATATTCAAACCAGCGAACAAAGACCTCATGATAACTCTCATCGTAAATATTGGCTCCAAAGAAGCCGCCAATGTCCGTTGTCCACCACGGAATTCCGGCAATCCCCATATTCAAGCCGGCGCAGAACTGGTTGCGCAGACTTTCAAATGTAGAGTGAATATCTCCCGACCATACCAGTGCGCCATACTTCTGAGATCCTGCCCATGCACACCGGAGAAGATTCACGACGTTCTCCTGACCGGCTTCCTTCATGCCATCAAAGAACGTCTTTGCATACATGACAGGGTACACATTGCCAATCTGCGTATTCGGTCCGAGATGATAACGATAGTTTTCAAAATCGTATACGGTATACTCCGGTTCAGCTTCATCCAGCCAGAAGATCTTCACGCCCTTATCGTAATAATTCTTCTTGCACTTTCCCCAGACATATTCTCTGGCTTCCGGATTGGTCGGATCGAACTGGATCGTGTTGCCCTGGTAGGTGTTGTCAATGCGCACCCCCTTCTCTACTCTGGTGAGAAGGCCCTTGGCCATCATCTCGTCAAAATTTTCCGACTTGTAATCCACCATCGGCCACACGGAAACCATGAGCTCGATGCCCATTTCCTTCAGCTCTTCAATCATGGCATCCGGGTCCGGCCAATAGGTAGGGTCGAACCGCCAGTCTCCCTGCTTGGGCCAATGGAAAAAGTCCACAACAATGACATCGATTGGAATCTCTCTTCTCTTGTACTCCCGGGCGATCTCCAGGAGCTCCTCCTGCGTCTGGTAGCGAAGCTTGCACTGCCAGAAGCCCATTCCGTACTCCGGCATCATCGGAACCTTTCCGGTAGCATCCGCATATGCATGCTCAATTTCTGCCGGTGTATCTCCTGCCGTGATCCAGTAGTCCAGCTTCTTTGTTGAAAAAGCCTCCCAGCTGGTAATGTTCTTATTGAAATTCACCTTGCCGATTGCCGGGTTATTCCATAAGAAGCCATAGCCAAGGGAGCTGATATAAAAGGGAACAGAGGCCTGGGAATTCCGGTGTGCGAGTTCGAGCTCCGCCCCCTTAACATCCAGGAAGTCCTGCTGGTACTGTCCCATACCATAGATTTTCTCCCCATCGTTTCCTTCAAACCGCATGGTCAGCTGATAATCGCCACCGATGATCGGCTTGAATTCTCTTCCTTCAACCTCCAGAGAGCTTGTGGTAGGGGCGAACATGTCCTTGCGATTGCGGACATATTCCTCCAGAAGCTTTTCTCCTTTGCTGTTATAGAACGTTATCTTTCCGATGTTGTTGATGACTGCCTTAATCTTTCCGTTGCAGATGGAAGCACTGTAATCTTCAATGGTAATCTCCGGATTGGTTTTCTGTGGATTCCCTTCCAGCGCCCACAGTTCCTCCGGCATTTCCGGCTCCTTCGATGCACGAACGCGCAGCGAATTCTCGCCCCAGGGTTCGATAATTACTCTCTCCGCGTCATATCGGTAGGTAAGAGCGCCGTTCTTTTCACTGAAATATCCCAGCAAAAACTCGTTTGTTGTACGAAAATCTCCGGCAGATCCGCCTTCCTCGATTGATACTGTATGTAATTCAGCCATGAAACGTCTCCTCCTTTGATGTCGATTACTTGATGTGATGCTGGGAGCAAAAAGTGTTTTGCCCCCAATTGATACCAAATCACTGCGTTGTTATTCCTTCACTGCACCGGCTGTCATGCCGCCCACAATGTATTTCTGCAGAAAGACAAACAGGCAGATAACAGGCAGGACCAGAATGGTTCCATATGCCATGATGCAGTTCCATTTTGTTCCCCATTTACTCTGGAACTTATAGATATTCGCTGTCAAAGGACGCATATCCGACTGAACGTTGAATGTCATGGAATAGGCCAGGTCATTCCAACCATTGAGGAACGAAATGACAAGGACCGTAATGATACCTGTCTTAATGGCCGGCAGCATGATCAGAAAGAAGGACTGTACTACGTTGCAGCCATCGATGCGTGCTGCATCGTCCAGAGAGGTCGGAACACTCTTAAAATAAGGACGAAGTGTGACCACAATAAACGGAACCGATCCAGATGAAATAGCAATTGCAGGTCCCAGGTACGTGCCGAGCAGATGCAGCTGATTAAAAATCAGATACATAGGAGTCAGCATCAATGATGCCGGAAGCATCTGCGATACCAGGAACGTCAGCATGAAGGCCTTGCTCCCCTTCACCTTATATCTGCCCATTCCATAGGCACAGGTAACGCCGAAGCCAAGGGACAGGAACATGGATAAAAAGGCAATGCACAGACTGTTTTTTATGGATGATACAAACTCAGAATCCGAAAAATTCAGAATCCACGGCTCCAGCGTAAAATTATGCGGATAATATGTAACAATTTTTCCAAAGGATTCTGCATCCGTCTTGAAGGACATGCTCACCAGCCAGTAAATCGGAAACAGAAAGATAATCGCCACCAGGATGGCAATCACACACATCACTGTATTATCTCTCTTCTCTCTGGGTGTCATATTGGAAAGGCTGACACGGTCCGGATTGAACTTTTCTTTTTTCTTTGTATTCTTTATGGCTGCTTCCGCCGTTTTTGCTGTGTTTTTCATTCGTCATCCTCCGCTGCGACCATTCTCAGATAAAACAGGCCAATGATAAACAATATGACAAACAGTACCATGGCAACCGACGAGCCCTTCGAGAACTCATACTGCTTGAAGGACAGATTGTAAGCATAAGTTCCAAGGACATCGGTCGCGTTCAGCGGGCCTCCGGATGTCATGATGAACATCAGGTCGAAAGCTTTGAACGTGTAGATAAAGCCGAGCATCAGAACCGCCATGATTGCCGGGCGCAGCAGCGGGAATGTCACGCGCCAGAATCTCTGCCATTTGTTGGCTCCGTCTACTTCGGCTGCCTCCAGAACCTCCTGTGAGATTCCGGTCAGTCCGGATGTTAAAAGCAGCATGTTGAAGGGAATTCCTACCCAGCAGTTCATGGCAATGACTGCAGCCATCGCTGTTCCGGGCTGGAGCAGCCAGTCCACCGGAGACGAAATGATTCCTAAGTTCATCAGCAATGAATTCACAACACCACTGGACTTGTCGAACATGTTTTTACCAAGCAACGCCGTAACAGACATCGGCATCATATACGCAATAAGAATTAATCCGCGGATCGGACCGGCGAGGGTGAAACGTTTGGAGAAGAACAAGGCCATAATAAAGCCGATGGAAAACTGAAACAGAAGGCACCAGAAGGTAAAAACAAATGTGTTCTTCAGCACCAGCTGGAAGGTTGCATTCTGAAAAAGTTCGATGTAATTCTGAAGGCCGACAAATACATCCGTTTTGGATGCAAAGGTCTTTACGTTAACATTTTTCAAGCTGAGTATGACATTATAAACAAGCGGGTAACCAAGAATGACTACCATGTAGATAAATCCAGGAAGGATAAACGCATATCCTTCTCGGTTCTTTTTCTGCTGCATCGTTAATTTCATGGAGTCCACTTCCTTTCTATGAACCACCGGCAATATGCTGTACGAGTTTTCCCTTTGCTGCGTCACAAACCAGGTTCATGAAAAGCTCTGATACTGACTTACTGCCTTTTACAAACAAAGGGGCTGCCGCCTGATCTGGCGCAGCCCCTTCGGCATATCATTCATGTCCTTTGGAACAGATGACTGCTCTTACCGGATACTATTCTGAACCAACAGATTGGTCAGCTGTTTTTAATTTGTCTCCGGAAGAGGTGTCTCTGCCAGAATCGGATCAATCACCGTTGCCGCCTGCGCCGCTGCATCTGCCGGCGTGGACTGTCCAAGGATGGCTGCCTGCTCTGCCGTCCAAACTGCCTCGGAAATGGTCGGCCACTGCGGGTGAGGTCCGCGGGCTACTGCAAAGTTCAGAGAGTCATTGAATACCTTGTATCTCTCATCTGCAGTCCAGAAGTCCTTCAGCTCTACGGCATCCTTGCGAACCGGAAGCTTTCCGGCAATTTCACACCAGTCAGCGTTGTTTTCTGCTGTCTGCATGTACTTCAGGAATTCTACGCACTCCTTTACGTGCTTGGAAGAAGAGCATACGCCGAAGTTTTCGCCGCCGATTACAGTTGCCTGGTTGCCGTTATAGCTCGGCATCTCAACATACTTGTATTCAAAGTTCACACTGTCCTTCAGATCACCGTCCAGCTGAGCAATGTGCCAGGTTCCGGATTCCAGCATGGCAGCCTTTCCTGCTACAAATGCATTCAGTGCATCTCCCTGTCCCCAGTTAACAACTTCATTGGACATATAACCCTTGGATTCCAGATCTGCCAGGAAGCTGAAAGCCGTAACTGATGCATCCGAATCAATATCACCTACCGTTCCGCCTGCGCCGTACAGCCACGGAACAAACTGGAACGTGCCTTCCTCGTTGGAAATAGCAGACATTGCAAAGCCGTATACGCCGTTTGCCGCATCCGTAGTTTTCTCGCAAACCTCTTCGAACTCTTCCCACGTTGTCGGCGGCTCAACTCCTGCAGCATTCAGAATATCCATGTTGCAGAGGATTGCCAGGCAGTTGGAATTGTTCGGAAGACCGTGCAGCTTTCCTTCGGAGTCCATGCAGGAAGAAAGCGGTCCATCGTAGAACTGATCCAGATCCTCCCAGCCTTCCAGGTATTCCGTAATGTCTGCAAACACTCCAAGTGAGATATAGGAAGACATATCCGGTGAATCTACCATTCCGATATCCGGAAGATCTCCGGAAACAGCACCGATGGTGTACTGCTTCATCAGCTCCTCACGGGATACATAGGTCGGAACGATATAGATGTCACTCTGTGACTCGTTGTACTTCTTGATGACGGCATTCAAAGCTTCCGCCTCGTGCTCAAAATAGTGCCACAGTGTGACCTGCTCGCCGCCATTGTTCTCTCCGATCTGATCCGTTGTCGCCGCGGTATGATCGGTTGCTGTGGAGCTGGATGTTTCTGCCGCTGCGGTTTCTGTAGCCTCTGCAGCAGATGTGTCGGATGACGAGCTAGTGCTGCTTCCGCATCCTGCAAGAAGTCCTCCGGCAAGAATTGCCGAAAGAACTGCTGCTGACATTCGCTTCATAGAACGTTTCATTTTGTTTCCCTCCCTTAAATTCGGTTATAAATATTGCCATAAATCTTCCCTTTAATTTATGCAATATTTATTTGTTATGCTAAGAATACAGATTTTTATTGTGCACATCAACCAATCCAATTAAGATACGGCGCTGTTTTTAGGATAGTATTTTAAGATCCCGTGAGAATTTTAAGATTTGACATCAACATGAAATGATCCGCAGCCTTTGCACAATGCTGGCTGCGGATCATTATCGACAGGTGTCAGAATGAGATGAAAAAGATGGAGCTTTACAGAAAGCACCAGGACAGGAGCTCTATTCCTTAATCGACATTTTCCTAAGAATAATTGGAGCGTTCCAAATATTCACTGACGCACATTCCGGTCTCTTCTTTGAAGCATTTCTGAAAATATTTGTTGTCGGAGAATCCTGTTTTCTCAAAGACATCGTCCTTCGATGCTCTTCCGTTTAACAGGAACTCCTTTGCCTTTTCAATCCGGTAGGAACGCAAAAACTTTGCAAAATTCACACCGATGTTCTTGGTAAAAAGATAGCTGAAATACTCTGCCGTCACGCCCAGTGCCTCTGCCACATCCCGCTGCATCAATTTCGTCTGATAGGACTCGTCTATAATTTTCAACGCATGGCGCACAAGGGGCTGTACATCCGGATAACGTTCCAGGAGCTCCGAATTCTGCTCCCATGGCCTTTTCCTGTTCTGTAGCTTGTCCAGAAGCTGATGTACATCATCCTTTACAATCGGCTTCACCAGATAATCCGTTACTCCCAAAGACAGCGCTTCTCTTGCAATATCAAATTCCTCGTATGCACTGATAATCACTATGCGGCAGGAATAATTCATGGCTCGGATGGAACGAATCAGCTCCATTCCATCCATACCCGGCATCCGGATATCTGTCATTACGACATCCACCTGCTGCATCCGCAGCTGCTCCAATGCTGTCCTTCCATCTGCAGCAAGTCCGAGGATCTCGATTTCCTCATCCTCTTCTTCCAGAAGATTTCTAAGGCCTCGGGCAGCTCTTGGTTCATCTTCCACTATCAAGACTCTCATAGTCCTCTTCCTCTTCCCAATCTGTCGCCGGCAGCGGCAGACAAAAACTGAAAACCGTTCCAGCCTTCGGCTCTGTCGTCATTTCCGCATCAAATGCATCTCCGTAGAACATTTCCATCCGGATAATGACATTCATAATGCCTACGCCGACCTTCCCTCTCTGGATTGCCGATACATTGCCCTTCTCTGCTAAAATCCGGTGAATCACATGCGCCGTCTCCTCCGGCATTCCGTTTCCGTTATCGGCAATAACAATGTGGAGTCTTCCGCCGCTTTCCCTTGCCTCAATACGGAGAAGCCCACCTTCTTTTCTTCCTTCAAATCCATGAAGAATGGAATTCTCCACGAATGGCTGAAGCATCAGCTTGCAGCAGGGCCAGTCCCCATACCGGTCATCATACTCAATCCGGTAATCAAACACATCCTCATAGCGCTCTTTCTGAAGATACAGATACTGCTCAATCCACGATACCTCCTGCGATAAGAACACCTCCTGCAATTTTCGGTCAAAGCTGTAGCGCAATATGTTCGACAGCTTTTTGATCAGAACTGCAGTCTTTTCATCCCCGGCATCGCTCGCATCGTAACTGATTGCGCCCAGTGTGTTGCAGATAAAATGCGCATTGATCTGCGATTCCAATGCCTCCCGCTCAGCCTCATAGGATCTTTCCTGATATTCTATGGTCTTCTGGTGCTGCTCCTCCACATGGATTCTCTGGATCTCCAGCTGCTCCACCATTGAGTTGTACTCTTCTGCCAGCTGCCACAGCTCGTTGGTTCCGCTGATCTTAATCGAATTCCTTTTCCCTTCCTTCACGGACTGAATGGCTTCACGAATGATCTGTACCGGCCTTTGCAGGAAAACCCGGAATTCCAGCAGGCAGCAGAACATAAAAGTTCCGATGATCAGCATGTAGAAGAAAAGTCCGCGATAGTAGATGGCATTAACATGCTTTCTTAATACTGTCTCATCCAGCCGCAGCACAAGCTTCCAGCCAAAATAATCAAGCTTCTGGCTCAGATAGCTGATGTTTGCCTCGTCAGCTTCCAGATCCAGTTTCTCTTCTCCGTCCGTCAGACCAGCCTTTGCTACGACCGTATTATCCGCATCTACAACATAACCCTCTGCCAGATTCACCTCCTGAATCTCAATACTTCCCAGAGAAGTGCGGATCTCATTCAGCGCATAAGTCACCACCAGTACATAGCTGTAATTCGTAATCCCTGATCCATCTCCCAGAAACGGGTATGCCACATGAAAAACCTGCTTGCCGCCCCGCAGAGGATGAACATATGGCTTGGTAAATACCTTCACCCTTGGATAGCTGTTCAAGGTTCCGTCCGCAGAATCCCTGGACGACATTACCTCGTCATACATATCCTCCAGAATATCAATATTGGTATCGCTCCACAGATTCCTGGCCGGCGTACGGAAAAGATCATACTGCTGTACCATTCCTTTTTCTCCCACAATGGCAACAGCAACGATTTGCGCCGGATAATCCTTCTTGCTCAGATAATTATGCAGTTCCGTGCTCGCCCCGAGCTGTCCGGATGCAACTTTTTTGAGACGCTTCCCAATGCCGGTATCCGAAGCCAGCTGGGCGCCTTGTTCGATACAATCCTGCAGCTTGGCATTGAGTGAGCCTGCAAGCGAATTGCAAACTGTAATCTCCGTCTCTTTGCTGGTTTTACTGATGTAATCGTAAAATTCCGACCTCATAAAGCCCAGCAGAAAGCATATGAAAACAACCGAAAAGACAAGAAACGTCAGAATATATAAGCTGGAAAAATGACTTCTAAGATATGCTTCCGCCTTTCTGAATATCTTTTTCAGCATCCCTTCCCCTCTCCATTTTCCGCAGGACACGCGTGACCATAAACACACAATAGCAAAGCGCGAAGCCCCAGGCAATCGGGTTTGAAATGCAAATGCCAAAATATCCAAGCCATGCCACTGCCAGCCACCCGCCGACGCAGCGGCCCAGGAGCTCTCCCACGCCGGAAATGACGGCCTGCACGCTGTAGCCAAGTCCCTGCAGCGTATTCCGGAAAATCATCAGGAGTCCGTGGAAGCAGAACATCGTACTGATGACCGCCAGATACTCCACTGCCTCTGTGAACACCTCCGTTCTGGTTTCACCCAGAACGAGCTGCACCGCATACCCCTTTATGAAGAAGATCGCCACAAACGCAGCCGCGCAGTAGACCAGCTGAATCAGGCAGCCT
Source organism: Clostridium sp. CAG:508 (assembly GCA_963650385.1). Lineage (GTDB taxonomy): Bacteria > Bacillota > Clostridia > Lachnospirales > Lachnospiraceae > CAG-791. The sequence goes on from CAVJLL010000039.1 coordinate 20,909, forward strand.
TCCCGAATGCCCTGACGGATACGGTCCAGACGCCCTGCTCCGTGGTTCTGCCCCACGTAGGTTGCCATCGCCATTCCGACGCTCTCCATTGGCAAAGTGAACATCTGCCGGATCTTCTCTCCGGCCGTCTGTGCCGCCACTGCTGTGCTCCCCAGGCGGTTAATGGCGTCCTGCATGACAACGGCGCCGATCGCCGATACGGAGTACTCAAAGCCCATCGGCAGCCCTACATATGCAAGGTGCCCCAGATGGTGCCCGGAAATTCGCAGGTCTTCCTTTCGGAAGGCGATGTTCTCTCCCTTCGCTGTCCGGGTGAAAAACCACCACACGCACAAAAGTGCGCTGATGCCCTGGCTGAATACGGTTGCAATCGCAGCGCCGTCCACGCCCATGCCCACCGGGACAATGAGAACCCAGTCCAGCACAATATTCACTACGCTCGAAACCAGCAGGAAATAAAACGGATGCTTGGAATCTCCCATGGAGCGCAGAACGCTGGAGCCATAGTTGTACAGCACCGTCACCGGAATTCCCAGAAAAATGATCCGGATATAGAGCTCCGCATCCGCATACAGCTCCTCCGGTGTGTTGATGAGCTGCAGGAGCGGCCCTGCGATCAGCACGGTAATGATCGTGAACACGATGCTGATCGCAACGCACAGGAATGCACCGTTTACAAGATAGCTGCGCAGATCCTTTGCGTTTTTCGCGCCGAACGCCTCCGCAACCGGTATGCCAAATCCAACGCAGGCTCCCTGGATAAAGCCCAGGATCAGAAAGTTCAGCGAATATGTTGTCCCGACCGATCCTAACGCATTGGTTCCCAGGCAGCGCCCGACAATAACCGTATCTGCAAAGCTGTAAAGCTGCTGAAACAGTGTTCCCAGAACCAGCGGAAGTGCGAACATAAGAATTCTCGTCAAAGGGCGTCCTGTTGTCAGGTCACTCACCCCAGAACGTTTGGCAGCAGTTGTCATATTTTTATTCTCCTTTTGATGTCTCTACTGATGCAGCCATGTTTCGTATTGTCTATTCAAAGCCCATTCGCAAAATCACTGCTGCAAAGCTTCTCTTTTGCTCATGTTGTGTTCTCACCAAATAAATTTGCAAATACACAACCCGTGAGCCTTTTCTTCCTTACGTGCGTGCCGACCTCTTCTCCCTGTACAGCGACACGCGCTTCCCGTGCTGGAGCTCATCGGCCATTT
>CAVJLL010000040.1:0-11879 GCA_963650385.1 Clostridium sp. CAG:508
TTTCAGCAACTGCCTGGATTTCCTTCGTTGCAATGCCCTTTCTCGCGGCATCCATCTGTGTTGTATACGTCCGTTCTTCCATCCTTGTCCTCCAGCTGACCCTTCAGCCGCTGCAGCAGTCCGGTTCCCGCCATCCACTCGCACAGGAATGCCGCGATCACCGCGCCGCCTGCCGTGCTGATAAAAAACGGTACCACAAAGGTAAACAGCGCCGCCGAGGTGTTCCCCAGAACGAGCACAGCCAGCGGGTACGCCAGCATTCCGCCGATCAGCGACGTGCCGCAGACCTCTCCGAGGTATGCCGTCCACCGTTTCGCGCTGACGCGGTACAAGATTCCTGCCAGCGCTGCGCCGCACATGCTGCCGGGAAAAGCCAGCACGGTGCCGAGGCCCAGGGCGTTGCGGATCAGGGATGCAAGGAATGCACACGCCACACCGTACCCCGGTCCCAGGAAAATGGCACAGAGTACATTGATCAGGTGCTGCACGGGCGCGCACTTGGCCCCGAAGACCGGGAACGAGAACAGCGAGCCTACCACTGCGATTGCTGCGAATATTGCTGTAAGTGTCAGTTTCTTTACATTGTCAGTTTTCATACGTCTCCCTGCAGTCTCCTGCAAGAAGCGGTAACTCTTTGGGCCGTGCCGCAGCAGTTATGCAGCGGCCGTGCCTTCTGCACCGTCAAAGGGCGGCTTCACCGTTCCGGCTCCGGCAGGCCGTACATGTGATCGAGCGGTCCGGACCCTTTTCCAAGGTCCAGCATCGCCGCAATCGCACCGGTCAGGTAAGCCTTCGCCGCAGAAACGCTCTCTTCGAGCGTCATGCCCCTGGCAAGGCCCGAGGCAATGGCGCTTGAGAGTGTGCAGCCGGTCCCATGGGTATTGGGATTGTCGATGCGTCTGCCGTTAAACCAGGTTCCGCCGCTCTCTGTCAGCAGATAGTCTGCAGCGTCCTGAGTGCCGTGTCCGCCCTTTACAAGGACGGCCGCACCGGTTTCCGCATGGATACGGGCTGCCGCCTGCTCCATGTCTGCCTTTGAATGAATCTGCATGCCCGAAAGCGCCTCCGCTTCCGGTATGTTCGGAGTTACCACACATGCAAGAGGAATCAGTTTTGTTTTCAGTGTCAAAAGCGCTCCTGTCTCCATCAGCGAATGTCCGCTGGTAGAGACCATGACAGGATCCACCACAATGTTCTCTGCATGGTACTCCGCGAGTTTAGCCGCCGTCGTCTCCATGAGGGAAGCATTGGGAATCATGCCGCATTTCACAGCGTCCGGATAAATATCGGTGAAAACCGCATCCAGCTGACTTTCCAGAAACTCCTGCCCGACTTCCATGATTGCCTTCACGCCGGTCGTATTCTGGGCAGTCAGCGCCGTAATCACACTCTCTCCGTAAACATGAAGTGCGGTCATGGTCTTCAGATCTGCCTGAATGCCGGCGCCTCCGCAGCTGTCAGAGCCTGCGATTGTTAATGCTGTATACATGGCAACTTCCTTTCCATACGCATCACTTTTCTATAGCGGCAGAAGGTGGTGCCCCCGGTCTGCCGTTCTGTCTGGCCAGACATATTAGAGAAAAAAGATGCAGATACACCAACAATTGGTATATCTGCATCGCAAAATCACATATATCCCTACGTTGGCATTATCCAAATCAGGTTACGGGTCTGGACTTGCAGTCCACTCTCAGCCGGTCTCACCAGCTCCCCTTTTCTGTATCTTTTCTCTGCCTGCAACAATAGCACGTTCCTGCCGCACTTGCAAGGAAAACCGCACCGAGGCCTCGTAAGGCCTCTGGACCGGTTACAGTTCATTCGCCAGCCAAACGACAGGGTGGCGTCTGTCCTGTTACAAGATCGCGTCAAAAACGGCCGCCATCTCCTCCATACGGATCGGCTTGACAATGTGGCCGTTCATGCCGGCCGCAAGGCTCTTCTCCCGGTCCTCCTCAAAAGCATTGGCGGTCATGGCAACGATCGGAATGTCCGCCTTCTGCGGGTCCGGAAGTGCACGGATCTGCCGGGTTGCCGTGTATCCGTCCATCCTCGGCATCTGAATATCCATCAGCACGAGATCATAGCGGTCGGCCGGTGCCTCTTTTATGGTCTGAACCGCTTCATCGCCGTCCGATACGCTGTCGATGCGCATCCCGGTCTCCTCCAGAATGGCAATGGCGATCTCGCGGTTGAGCGCATTGTCCTCCACGAGGAGCGCGCGCCTGCCGCTGTAGTCATACTGCCGGGCCTTCTTTGTTCCCTGCCGGTTCATGGAATGCAGGGAATAATCGCCTGTCCTGCCCTTTTCCTGTGCGCCCTCGTCTGCCAGACGCAGATTGACATTGACCGTAAAGGTCGAACCTTTTCCTTCCTCGCTCTCGACGTCAATCGTTCCGCCCATCATATCGGTCACGATGTTCTTGGTAATCGCCATTCCAAGCCCCGTTCCCTGAATGCCGCTGACCGTGGAGCTCCGCTCCCTTGAAAAGGTGTCGAAAATATGCTTGGTAAACTCCTTGGACATGCCGATGCCGTTGTCCCGGACCGTGAACTCATAGGATGCATACTGCGGCATTCTGCACGGCTTTTCACGGAGGCAGACCTCAACCCTTCCGCCGGCGGGCGTGTATTTAATGGCGTTGCCCACAATATTGATCAAAACCTGGCTCAGCCGGAGCTGGTCGGTGATCACATTCTCGTGCTGCACATCCTGCGTGTCGATGCACAGCTCCTGGCTCTTGGCATTGGCAAGCTCCTGCACGATGGTCAGAAGGTCCTGCAGAAGGTCCGAAATGCGCATCGGCTTCTCGTCCAGGGTCACGGAGCCGCTCTCGATGCGGCTCATATCCAGTACCTCGTTGATCAGGCTCAGAAGGTGCGTGCCGGAGGTACTGATTTTGCCCAGATAATCCTGTACCTTTTCGCGGTCGTCCAGATGCATCTGTGCCAGCGTCGTGAAGCCGAGGATGGCATTCATCGGCGTGCGGATGTCATGCGACATGCTGCTGAGGAACGTGGATTTGGCCTTGCTCGCCTGCCGGGATGCCTCCAGTGCAAGGGAGAGCTGCCGTTTCTGCTCCTGGAGCTCGCGCTGGTAGGCCTCTTCCTTCTCCCGTTCCCGCCGCTCCTGCTCCAGGTGCTCCTGAATGATGTCCTCTATGTTCTGGAAGCCGGCAACGATCCGTCCGTTTTTGTTCAGTCGGCTCAAATTGAACTGGTAGTTGATGGTTCTGCCGTTCACCTGCATCCGGTAGGTTCCGGTGTATTCCTCCTGAACGGCGAACACCTCCCGAAGGTGATCTGCGCTCAGCTCACGCCGCAGCTCCTCGCGGTCGTCCGGGTGCACCTGATCCTCAATCCAGGCGTTCAGGAATTCCTCATAGTAAAAAATACGGTCCCACAGCGCATCGATGCGTCCCCTTCCGTACTCGTCATCGAACTTCAGAATCCGGGCCGTTTTGTCCTCCAGATTCACCAGATAGACATAGCGGAAGTTCCGGGAAAGGCCGTCAAAAACCGACTGGTAGGTTCCCTCCTCCACGACCTCGACCGCCAGAATAACATGCAGCAGCCTCCCATCCGCATCGTTCTCCTCACGGATGAGATGGAATTTGCAGCTCCCGGCGACCTTCCCCGTAAATGGGATGACGATATGATTTTTGCCCTGCATGCGTTTTTCAATGGTCCGGATATCCAGGAAGTCCATCGCCGATGCGTAGCTTTCCTCCTTGGCCAGGCCTTTTATGATGCTCCGGACATTCTCATCAAACCGGTTGGAGCCGGGAACGGTATATCGCCGGATATCATCGGTTGTCTTGATGTCGTAATAGGTGTTGCTCTGGACGTTCACGCGGTGCATGGACAGATAGATGTCGGAGATCGCCGCATAGGCGCTGTACAGGCCTTCTTTCCGCGTTTTCTCCTGAAGAGAGATGATGGACTCGGTGTTGCGGAAGCCTGCCACGAGCTTCAGGGTCTCTCCCTGTTTGGAGATGCGCGTGTAGAGGCCGCCGAAGTGCTGGAGTCTGCCGTCGAGCGGCACGCGGTAGTTCACCTCGATCCGCTCTCTTCCGTCTGCAAATGCCGCAAGGAGCGTCTCCGGAGACAGTGCCTTCTTGAAGGCTTCCCGGTCCTCGTTGTACACGCGGTTGTCCGCATAGACGCCCAGAATGTCGGAGTAGCAGAAGTCCTCTGCCACGTCCAGAATTCCGTCTATGACGTAGCCTTCCAGCTTCACCACGGTGCCGCGGTTGGTTGCCGGCTCGATTACGTAAACATTGAGGTAATCCGCTGTCAGAGCGGTGATCATATCCCCCAGATTAATCATGGCATTCCCCTCGTGCTGGTGCAGTGCATTGATGTCTTAGGTGTATTCTAACATGTTCGGTGTGTTTGCGGGAATGTCTGTGTTCGGGGAGGGCGGGCCCGGCGAATGGGTTTGGCGGGCAGGTCGGGCCCGGCAAAGCGGATGTGGCTGGCTCATGTTGAATCCGCAGGGATTCTCTATGCGCATCGCGCCTTCGCCTGACGTGCCGGTCTGCGCGCTAAAACTCGCGCCGCATGCCGGATTCCTGGCCTTCGCCGGTATGCTTTCTGCGGCGCTCAGACAACGCGCTTCGTCCGGCAGGCGAATCTGCTCTGCACATGAGAATCCAGCTGCGAATTCAAAAATCGCCAGCCACATTCCGTTTGCCCGGGCCCTTACATTGTTTCGACCGGGACAAACACACAAGATACAATCCAATTGCCGCCTTGCCGCTTGGCTGGTGAACAAGCTGTAGTCAGACTCTTACATTGTCTCTATCGGGACAAGCACAATTTGCAAGCCTGTGGTATCAGCGAAAGGAGTGGTGCTTCCATCAAGCCTTGTCACAGACAGAGGCGGCTACATACTGAGATGTAATTATTAATAACATTTTGTGTAGGCTATTGTGTGAAGAATTTAGAAATGCTACGATAGGCAGGATAAAAAAGAATATATCTGTTATATATAATAACATTGCAATCAGAGAGGGAATATGAGACAGTTTAATCAGGAGGCGCTGGCAAATCTTACAGCGCAGAAGCGCAAGGAGAAGGGAATTACACAGCAGCAGCTGGCGGAGCAGACGGGGATTCACCGGACGATGCTGAGTCATATCGAAATGGGTGAGTATATGCCGTCGATTCCGCAGCTTCAGGCGCTGAGTGAGGTGCTGGGGTTTGATCTGGAGGATGTTTTTACAGAGGCACCGAAGCCGAAAAGTGATCCGCAGCTCCGGGCGGAGGAAACGATAGCGAACAGGAGGAAGGAAGGGAATCCGATCCGGATTGCCGTTGCCGGTACGGGATATGTCGGACTTTCGCTGGCGGCGCTTCTGTCGCAGCACAATCCGGTGACAGCCGTAGATATTGTGCCGGAGAAGGTGGATAAGATCAACCGGCGCATTTCGCCCATTCAGGATGAATACATTGAGAAGTTTTTCCGGGAGGAGGCGCTTGATCTGACGGCGACAACGGATGCAGAGAGTGCGTACCGGTCGGCGGATCTGGTCATCATATCCACGCCTACCAACTATGATACGAAGAAGAATTATTTTGATACTTCTGCGGTGGAGGCGGTCATCGAGCTGGTTCTCTCGGTGAACCCGGACGCGGTCATGGTGATCAAGTCGACGATCCCGGTCGGGTATACGAGGTCGGCACGGGAGCGGTACGATACCGACCAAATCCTGTTTTCCCCGGAATTCCTGCGGGAGTCGAAGGCGCTCTATGACAACCTGTATCCGTCGCGGATCATTGTCGGTCTGGATACAGAGGATGCGCAGCAGAAGGAGGCGGCGGAGCTGTTCGCGGCGCTTCTGCGGGAGGGCGCTTACAAGAAAAACATCGATACGCTCCTGATGGGTCTTACCGAGGCGGAGGCGGTGAAGCTTTTTGCCAATACGTATCTGGCGCTTCGCGTGTCCTATTTTAATGAGCTGGACACCTATGCGGAGACCAAGGGCCTGAGCACGCGCGACATCATAAACGGCGTATGCCTGGATCCGCGGATCGGAACGCATTACAACAACCCATCCTTTGGCTATGGCGGATATTGCCTGCCGAAGGATACCAAGCAGCTCCTGGCCAACTACGAGGACGTGCCGGAGAACCTGATCGAGGCCATCGTGGAATCCAACCGGACGCGGAAGGACTTTATCGCAGACCGGGTTCTGGACATTGCGGGCGCCTACGGGAATTCCGCGCAGTACGACAAGGCACGAGAGCACGAGGTTGTCGTGGGCGTGTACCGCCTGACGATGAAGGCGAACTCGGATAATTTCCGCCAGAGCTCCATCCAGGGCGTCATGAAACGGATCAAGGCCAAGGGTGCGAAGGTGGTGATCTATGAGCCGACGCTGGAGGACGGAACAACCTTTTTCGGGAGCCTTGTGGTGAACGAGCTGGAGAAATTCAAGGAAATGTCGCAGGCCATCATCGCAAACCGCTACAGCACCGCGCTGGATGACGTGAAAGAAAAGGTATATACAAGAGACCTATTCCACATTGATTAGTGCACTCGAAATTGCCCGATGGCAATTTCTCCTGCTTGGAGTGAGCACCCTATGGGCGCTGCACTCCCACATCGGAGAAACCGCCTTCGCGGATTTCTCCTCGCGTGCACTCGAAATTGCCCGATGGCAATTTCTCCTGCTTGGAGTGAGCACCCTATGGGCGCTGCACTCCCACATCGGAGAAACCGCCTTCGCGGATTTCTCCTCGCGTGCACTCGAAATTGCCCGATGGCAATTTCTCCTGCTTGGAGTGAGCACCCTATGGGCGCTGCACTCCCACATCGGAGAAACCGCCTTCGCGGATTTCTCCTCGCGTGCACTCGCAGGCACCTGATGGGATGAACAAGAATAAAGGAAAATGATATGCAGCGGATTGATCTTAAAGGAAAGTGTGTTCTGGTGACGGGCGCGGCCGGCTTTATCGGCGCGAATCTGGTGCTGCGGCTTCTGCGGGACGGCGATGTCCGGAGAATCGTCGGCATCGACAACATGAACGACTACTATGATCCTGCCATTAAAGAATGGCGCCTGCAGCAGATTGCAGAACTGGTGCAGGAAAAGGAAGCACCGGCAGCGGGAGAAACAAGCGGAGAAGCTGCTCCGGAGAATTTGCAGAAAGAGGCCTCTCTGTGGCGCTTTGTAAAGGGCGACATCGCGGATGCCGCACTGGTGCAGGAGGTGTTCCGCAGCGAGAAGCCGGACATCGTAGTGAACCTCGCGGCACAGGCCGGCGTCCGCTATTCCATCACCAATCCCGGCGCCTACATTCAATCGAATCTGGTCGGCTTTTACAACATTCTGGAGGCCTGCCGCCACTCCTACGACAGCGAAACGGAGTACCCGGGCGTACAGCACCTCGTGTATGCATCGTCCTCCTCTGTGTACGGAACCAACCGGAAGGTGCCGTTCTCCACGGAGGACAAGGTGGATGATCCGGTCTCTCTGTACGCAGCCACGAAAAAGTCCAATGAGCTGATGGCACATGCCTATTCGAAACTCTACAACATTCCGTCCACCGGCCTTCGCTTCTTTACCGTGTACGGACCGGCAGGACGGCCGGATATGGCATATTTCGGCTTTACGAATAAACTTCGGGAAGGCAAAACCATACAGATCTTCAATTATGGAAACTGCAGCAGAGACTTCACCTACGTGGATGATATTGTAGAAGGCGTGGTCCGCGTGATGGCAGGAGCCCCCGAGCGCCGGACGGGTGAAGACGGCCTTCCGCTTCCGCCGTATGCCGTCTACAACATCGGCGGCGGCCGGCCGGTAAGCCTTCTGGATTTCGTGACCATCCTACAGGAAGAGCTGGTGCGCGCCGGCGTCCTTCCTTCGGACTATGATTTTGAGGCACACAAAGAGCTGGTGGCAATGCAGCCCGGAGACGTTCCGGTCACCTATGCAGACACCGCCGCACTGGAAAAGGACTACGGCTACCGGCCCGGCATCGATCTGCGGACCGGCCTCCGCAAATTCGCGGAGTGGTACCGCGAGTTCTACCCGGAAGCATAATATGATGCTGGGGGCGAAACAGTGTAAGAGCCTGGGCAAAACGGAATGTGGCCGGCGATTTTTGAATTCGCAGCTGGATTCTCATGTGCAGAGCAGATTCGCCTGCCGGACGAAGCGCGTTGTCTGAGCGCCGCAGAAAGCATACCGGCGAAGGCCAGGAATCCGGCATGCGGCGCGAGTTTTAGCGCGCAGACCGGCACGTCAGGCGAAGGCGCGATGCGCATAGAGAATCCCTGCGGATTCAACATGAGCCAGACCACATCCGCTTTGCCGGGCCCGTTCCACATGCCACATCCGCTTTGCCGGCCCCGACCCTCTGCCACCCCCGCCACATCCACAGTTGAAATTTGCGCCAAAACCCCTACACTGATGTGGTAACCACAACCGATCCGCGAGGTACCCATATGCTCTCATCAAAACCAGTTGACCTTCACACCCACTCCACCTGCTCCGACGGCACCTGCACCCCCGCCGAGCTCGTCTCCATTGCCAAAGCCCAGGGCCTCTGCGCCTTTGCTCTGACGGATCACGACACCGTCTCCGGCCTCGCCGAAGCGCGAAAAGCCGCCGAAGGAACTGACATCGAGGTCATTCCCGGCATCGAGCTCTCGACCAAATATCTGGAGCGGGACGTCCACATCGTCGGACTTTTCATAGATGATTCCGATCCCGAATTTATCGAGGCACTCAGGGAATTCTCCGATGCCAGAGACGTCCGCAACCGCAGAATGTGCGACAAGATGTGCGCAGCCGGCATCCCCATTCCCTACGACGAGCTCGCAGCAGACAATCCCGGCTCCGTCATCACGCGGGCGAACATGGCCCGGTTCCTCCTGAAAAAGGGCGTCATCTCCAAGATCAGCGAAGCCTTCGACAAATACATCGGCGACGACTGCCCCTTCTTTCTGCCGAGGGAACAGATCACGCCGCAAAAGGCCGTCTCCTTCCTGCGCCGCTTCCGCGGCATCCCGATTCTGGCGCACCCCTTTCAGTACGAGCTGGGCGATGAGGGGCTCGAGACGCTCGTCCGCGAGCTTAAGGCCGCAGGACTGATGGGAATCGAGGCGTATTACTGCCGCCACACGCCCGAAATGACTGAACACATCCGCGCGCTTGCAGACCGCTATGGCCTTTTACTGTCCGGCGGCTCCGATTTTCACGGTGCCAACAAGCCGGGCCTGAATATGGGCACCGGCTACGGACACCTTAACGTTCCGTCCGCGTGCCTGACGCAGATGAAGCACGCCCGCTTTCATGTGAACGAGGACACGCGCATCCTCTTCTGCGATTTCGACGGAACGCTCGCCACGGAGCAAAAAAACATCTCCCCGGCCACAAAGGACGTGCTGGACCGCTTTGCCGCCGCAGGGAACATCTTCGTCCTCTCCTCCGGCCGCGCCATGAGCGATGTGAAAGCGCTGGCCGAGCGGCTGGACCTCCACTATCCGAACCAGTTCCTCTCCGCCTACAACGGTGCCGAGCTCTACTCCTGTGAGGAGAAAACGACCTTCTTCCGCGAAACGCTGCCGCTGCCCGTTGTGCGGGAGGTTCTGTCCCTTGCCCGCGAGTATGGCCTCTACTGCCAGACCTATGACGCCGAAGAGATTGTCGTGTCCGAAAGAGGGAAGGAAACCGACTTCTACACCAGCCGCGTGAAGATGCCGGTGCGCATCGAGGAGGATCCCGCATCCGCCCTTTCCTGCGAGCCCTGCAAGTGCCTTGCCATCCATCTCGAGAACGAGACGGATCATGCACTGGAGCCCTTCGCAAAGGTTCTGGAGGAGCGCTTCGGTGATGTCCTTCATACTGTAAAATCCAATCCCTGGTACCTGGAGATCGATCCAATCCGTGCCACCAAGGCCTATTCCCTGACCTGGCTTTGCCGGCACCTGGGCATCGACACCGCAAACTCCATCGCTGCAGGCGATGCCCAGAACGACAATCCCATGCTGGAGGCAGCCGGCATCGGCATCGGCATGTGCAACGGACTTGCGGCCAATCCGGACATGGCAAAGGCCGCCGATCTCATTACCGAATCCGATAATGATCACGACGGCCTTGCGAAGGCGCTGGAGCACATCCTTCCTCTGTAGGAAGCTACAGCTTCTTCTCGATGGTCAGGATGTTCTGCCCGTCCTTGTATTCGTAGTGCATGCCCTCCATGCTCTTTTTCACCATGAAGATTCCGAGGCCGCCGATTGCGCGGTCCTCGGCAGAGAGCGTGATGTCCGGGTCCTCCTTGGCAAGCGGATCGTACGGAACGCCGCGGTCAATGAATGTAATCCGGACATCGGAGTCATTGCTGGCCGCCTCCACACGTATTTTCGCCCGGCCGACCTCCGGCGCATACGCATAGTTTGCGATGTTCGTGAAGATCTCCTCTACGGCGATTTCAATCTGCATCTGCACCTTCGCCGGGCAGTCGATTTTCTCAAGGTAGCCGTCCACAAAGCCCAGCACCTCCAACAGATTCGAGGTTACAGCTTCAATTTCCATTTCGTTGTCATTTGTCATCGCTACTGTTCTCCTTCCTCCCTCTGCATCGTTACCGGTACACCAGGCAGAGCATCGTCATGTCATCAAACTGCTCTGCGTCCTTTACAAATCCGTCCACCGCGCTGCGGACATTCTTCAGCGTCTCACAGGGATCCGCCGATGAGTTTTTATTCAATGCCTCCACCATCCGGTCGGTTCCGAAGAGCTCATTGCCGCGGCTAGTCGCTTCCGGAATGCCGTCTGTGTAGACGAACAGCCGCGACCCCGGCGTGAGCGTCAGCTCGTAGTTCTTATACTTCATCCCGCTCATTCCGCCGATGACAAAGCCGTGCCGGTCCTTGTACAGCTCGTAGCGGCCGCCTCCGCAGCAGATGGCCGGATATTCATGGCCGGCATTTGCCGCCACCAGCTTTCCCGTCGAGATCTCAAGGATCCCGAGCCAGACTGTGACGAACATCTCCTCCTGGTTGCGCGCACAAACGGCCGCATTCGTCTCCTCCAGGATCTCCGCCGGAGATTTGCCCTGCATCGCGTTGTTGGCCAGAACCGTCTTGGAGGCCATCATGAACAGCGCCGCCGGGACGCCCTTGCCGGACACATCCGCCATCACAAGGCACAGGTGATCCTCGTCCACCAGGAAAAAGTCGTAGAAGTCGCCGCCCACCTCCTTCGCCGGTGTCATCGTGGCATACAGGTCAAACTCCGACCGGTCCGGAAACGGCGGAAACGTATTCGGCAGCATGTTCTCCTGGATCTTGGCGGCCAGCGCCAGCTCCGTGCCAATCCGTTCCTTCTCGGCCGTTATTTTGCGGATGTTATCGACATAGCTGAGCATATCCTGCTCCATTTTGTCGATCTGCTCCGCGAGCGTCTGGATCTCATCGCGGGTTTTGATGGAGGAAAGGCTCCGAATGGCCTCCTCGGTCCGCTCTCCGCTCTCACCGAAGCGCCGCACCTCGCGGGAAAGGACACCCACCGGCCCCACCAGCCGCTTCATCAGGTACAGAACGAAAACAATGATGACCGCAACGATCACCAGAAAGGTAATAAGGACAATGCTCTTTATCAGTGCCTGCGCCGCGCTCTGGATCCGCATCATCGGAACCTCTACGCCGATTACCGCCGCCAGCTCACCGTCCCTGGTCAGCACCGGCACCAGTGCGGACATGTTGTAGCCGAACTCGCCGTTCGAGATGATGTAATCATCCTGCGGCCGTTTGGTCTCCACCACCTCTGCGAACAGCTCGATGTTCTTCGGATTCATGGCACTGCATTCTCCGAAGGAATAATAGGCATCCGCATTCTCGTTGCAGTCGAAAATATACAGAAGCG
>CAVJLL010000040.1:12500-21111 GCA_963650385.1 Clostridium sp. CAG:508
CTCAGAAAGCAGCTTCTCAGAAAGCATCTTTCCGCTAGGCACCCGCTCGTCATCCAGAAGCCGGTCCACATACACCCTCTCTCCATTATGCACGAAAAACGCGCCGTGGTGCATGGCTCTTGCCCGAATTTTGCGCAGGACATCCTCGAGAAATAAGTCCTGCTCCATATCTTCCGGCGAAAACGCATAGTCCGAATGGACCATGACCCTGCGGTAGGTCCCGCCTGTCTCAACAGCAAGCGGCGCTTTCCCTCCTGCAAGGTGCTCATACAGGCTGTCCAGAAGCGCCGGAATCCGGTCCTCCAAGAGATTCAGCACGGAAAGTGCATCCATTTCCGGCCCGATCGGACAAACCTGTCTTCCGATCACGGCGCCCTCATCGATTCCGGCGGTCACCGTGTGCAGCACAATCTCGCTCTCCGGCTCCCCCAGGAGCACTGTCCACAGGTGCGGCTGATGCCCCCGGTTATACCGAAGGCTCCCCGGGTGAATGTTGTACACCGGCATGACCTCCAGTGCGTTTCTCTTCAGGATAATCGGACACGCATTCATGACATAGCAGTCCATGCCCTCCGACTCCCGAAATGCGGCAAGAAGCTCCTCATTATTCCTGACAATTGCAAAATCCAGATCGCGGTAACGCCTTTTGGCGGTATACACATCCTCGCACAGCCGGCTCATCGGTGCAAGAAACCGTTTCACCTCGAAGCGCTCGTCCTCCATCAAGGCATCAAGCGCCCTGGTTCCGTACCCCAGGAACCCGACATTGATTTTATCCATCCCCAGCATCCGTCTGCAGAAAAAACGCCCAGTCTGGCGACTGGGCGGAAATTACGATTATTGGTAACGATTCCTTCACAATCCCTGCGGAAATTGTAGCACGCAGGGCCGTGAAATGATAGAGACTGTTTACTCGCGGCGCTCCTCCGGGATAAAGGTTCTCTTTTCTGTGAGCACCTCTCTGGCCTTTTTGGCAGCCTCTGCAGCCTCGCGGCAGAACTGGAGCTGCGAGTTCACCTTCTCCTTGCCCCGGCGGTCCACCTTCTCATAGGTGCCGTCCGGCTGCAGGATGCTGGCCTGCTCCGTATCCGCAAGCTCCGTTTCCAGAATGTGCCATGCCTTCTCCTGCACGGCCTTTTCCTCCAGCGGGAACACGATCTCCACGCGGCGGCCGAGGTTTCTGGGCATCCAGTCGGCGGAGCCTGCGTAGAATTCCCGTCTTCCTGCATTCTCGAATACAAAGATCCGCGCATGCTCCAGGAAGTTGCCGACGATGGAATGCACGGTGATGTTCTCCGATACACCGGGAATTCCCACGCGCAGGCAGCAGATGCCGCGGACGATCAGGTCGATTTTAACCCCGGCTGCGCTCGCCTTGTACAGTGCCTCGATGATATCCGGATCGCACAGGGAGTTCATCTTTGCCACGATGCGGGCCGGCTCGCCGTTTCCGGCGTTCTGGGCCTCCCGTCCGATCAGATACAGGAAGCGGTCCTTCAGCCAGAGCGGTGCCAGAATGAGGCGGTTCCAGGAGCGGGGCTCCGAATAGCCGCTGAGCATGTTGAACACAGCCGTTGCATCCTCGCCGTACGCCTCCTTGCAGGTGAGAAGCCCCACATCCGTATAGAGCTTGGCCGTCGTATCGTTGTAGTTGCCGGTTGCCAGGTGCACATAGCGCCGGATGCCGTCCTCTTCCCTGCGCACCACCAGCGTGATCTTGGAGTGCGTCTTCAGGCCAACCAGACCGTAGATGACGTGACACCCTGCCTTCTCGAGCATTCTGGCCCAGACAATGTTGTTTTCCTCATCAAAGCGCGCCTTCAGCTCCACCAGAACCGTGACCTGCTTGCCGTTGTCGGCTGCCTTCGCCAACGCGGCGATGATGGGCGAGTTGCCGCTCACGCGGTACAGCGTCTGCTTGATGGCCAGAACATCCGGATCCGCCGCTGCCTTTGCGACGAAATCCACCACCGGCTGGAAGGTCTCATAGGGGTGGCTCAGGAAAATATCCCCCTTCCGGATCTGGGCAAAAATATCGCTTCCCGCCGGGAGCTCCGGGACCTCCTGGGGCGGCAGATAGCGGTGCTCGTGCAGATCATCAAAGCCCTCTACCTTGCGCACCTTGGAAAGGAAGGTCAGATCCAGCGGCCCGTCGATGAGGAAAATCTCTCTCTCCTCGAGGCCGAGCTCCTCCGAAAGAATGCGGACCAGGCGATGATCGGCATCCGACTCGATCTCCAGACGGATGGCCTCGCCGTGCCGGCGCTGCTTCAGCGACTTCTCGATTTCCTTCAGAAGGTCCTCTGCCTCGTCCTCATCGATGTCCATGTCCGCATTCCGCATGATGCGGAACGGAGCCGCACCGATGACATCGTAGCTCTGGAAGAGCTGTCCGAGGTAGTCCTGGATCACCGTCTCCAGCAGAATCACGCGGACAATCCGGTGCCCGGCTTCTCCCTGCCCGGCAGCCGCTCCCGTCTCCGGAAGGCGAATGACTCTGGGCAGAACAGAAGGCACCTGCACCGTTGCAAACTCCAGGTTCTCCTTCTCGCTTTTCAGGGCCTTTCTGGCCTTTTTGGTGTGCGTGAGGATTCCGGGGCCTGCATTGTCCTTGCGCTTTAAAAGTGCGCCGATGTTCAGGGACTTGTTCAGAATGAGCGGGAACGGACGGGAGGAATCCACGGCCATCGGCGTGATTACCGGATACACCTCCGTCTCAAAATACTCGTCCACAAATTCCTTCTCATCCGCCGTCAGCTGCTGCGTTCCCGTGAGGATGGTGATGCCCTCCTCGCGCAGCGCCGGGATGATCTGGCGGTTCAGCGTCGAATACTGAAGATCCACGAACTCATGGGTCTTGTCGATGATCTCCTTCAGCTGCTCCTCCGGGCTCATGCCGGAGATGTCCTTTTTGGTATAGCCCGCCTTGCACATATCCTGGAGCGAGGCAACGCGCACCATGAAGAATTCGTCCAGGTTGGAGGCGGTGATGGAGAGGAAGTTCAGCCGCTCCATCAAAGGATTCTCCTTGCTCCTGGCTTCGCCCAGACACCGCTTGTCGAACTGGAGCCAGGACAGCTCCCGGTTGTAATAGTACTTGGGATTTCTCCAGTTGATTTCCTTTTTATCCTTCTCTGCTCCCGGCATTTCTGCCGTCTTCTTTTTGTCAGACATTGTCTTATCTCCCCTGTTATCGCTGACGGATGACCGGTGTAATACCGAACACCTCTGCAAAAAAGTCTGCCCTTGCCTGGAACAATCCCTTTTCCAGCGTCAGATCCACGGTGCTGCGCGCCGAAATGACGAGCTTTTCATCCCGGACGCTGACCCGCATGTCGCTGAGCTTCTGCTGGTGGGACCGGTCAAGGCCGTTGGCCAGCCGCAGGATGGCGGTCAGCTTCGTAATCGTAAGGTATGCCTCCCGGTCCAGATCACTGGCCTCCATCTGCTGCTCGTAGTAAATGAACTCTCCGTGGTTGAAGCGCACAATGTTCGCAACGATCTCGCGCTCGATGTGCGAGATGCCGATGATCTCAGTCCTAAGGATGATGTTGTAGGAGCATTCGGACACGTTGGCAATCGACACATACTTGCCGCAGTCATGCAGAATGCAGGCCAGCCGCAGGAGAAGGCGCTCGCGCTTGCCGAGGCCGTGGATCTTCTTCGTTGCATCGAACACCTTCATGGCGATGGCGTCCAGCGACTTGCCTCTTGCCTCGTTTCCGCGGTAGCGTCTGGAAACCGTCCTGGCGCAGGCGATGATATCCTCTTCAAAATCATGGCTGGGCGGCAGGATCTTTTTTTGCTCCGCGTACTCATACACAATGCCGTCGGTGAGCGTGACGCCCGGCGCGTAGATGCGCTCTGCACCCAGTGCATGAATGATGCCCCGCATCAGCATCGCAGATATGGAGATCAGCGAGATGCTGTCCTCGGTCATGCGGTATTCTCTTGCCATCTCGTAGGTCGTGCGCTGGGAGCTGCGCTTTTCGAATTCAAGGAATCGGCCCGCGTCGGCAACGCCAAGGCCTCTGGACTCCATGAAGGCGGAGATGTAATCGTCAATGATGATGATGTTCGGAACGCTCCGTCCCTCCAGATACAGGTCGGTGAATACCTCCATCTGCGAGTCCACGATCTCGTCGATCAGGCGCTCTCTCTGCGTGCGTCTGGCATCCACCCGGCGGATCTGCTCGCGGATCCGCAGAACGCCCAGGCGCAGATTCTGCGTGGAGGTCAGCACGCCGTTCTCGAACAGCGAAATCTGAAGGCTGCTGCCGCCGATGTCAACGATCGCGCAGCCCTCTGCAACAATGCGGTCAAAATTCTTATCGCGGTAGGCCACGGAC
Source organism: Clostridium sp. CAG:508 (assembly GCA_963650385.1). Classification (GTDB taxonomy): domain Bacteria; phylum Bacillota; class Clostridia; order Lachnospirales; family Lachnospiraceae; genus CAG-791. Next base: position 16,850 of record CAVJLL010000040.1, read on the forward strand.
TTGTAGTCCAGAAACCGCTGCTCGGAATTGGTCAGGACATCGATGTGAATGCCGGTCTCCTCCTCCCACTGCGAGAGGATGATGGACGCGTTGGTCATCTCACGGATGGCCGAGGTGCCGTAGGCGCGATACTCGCTCACGCGGTAGGTGTCCATGATCTTGCGGTATTCCTTCAGGACATCCCGCACCTCCTGAATGTGGTGGAGGCTGAGCTTGCCGGTGGAATAGGTGTCGCTTCCAAGGTCGATTTTGCGCACCACATGGTCGATCTCACGGATGCCCTTGGCGCGGGAGACCTCGAAGATCTCCATGCAAAGCTCATAGCTTCCTACATCAATTGCTGCAAAGGTCTGGATTGCCATCCTGGCTCCTCCTTACTCTGTCTTCTTCGGGCAGATGTCCGGCGCTCTGTGCATAAAGCCGGTCCGGCAGCACGCCCGGCGCCGGTATAAAAGCCATATTACTGCTGCGCCTGCACCGTTTTCTCTCCGGCTGCCCCCAGCAGATGATCAATGAACTGCTGGGCTGTGCGCCCGGACAGTCCGCCGTGCTGCATCTCCCACTGGGTTGCCAGCTTCGAGAGCTCCCGTTCCTCCATCCGGATGCCGGCGCGCTCCGCCAGCTCCCGGACAATTGCATGATACTCCTCAAAGGTCGGTGCGCCGTAATAAATGGAAACACCGAAGCGGCTTGCCAGAGAGAGCTTCTCCTGCACGGTATCGCCGCCGTGCTTGTCGGAGATCTCCACGCCGTCTCTGTCGTGGAAGCTCTCACGCACCAGGTGCCGCCGGTTGCTGGTCGCATAGATCAGAACGTTCGAAGGCTTCTTCTCCAGTCCGCCCTCAATGACCGCCTTCAGGTACTTGTACTCGGTTTCGTTGTCTTCAAAGGACAGGTCATCCATGTAGAGAATGAAGCGGTAGTTCCGGTTCTTGATCCGTTCGATCACGTGATTGAGATCCCGGAACTGGTACCGGCTGACTTCAATGATCCGCAGGCCTCTGTCATAGTATTCGTTGGCAATGGCCTTGATGCTCGAGGACTTGCCGGTGCCGGCCTCTCCGTAGAGCAGGCAGTTGTTGGCAGGGCGTCCCTCCACAAAGGCCTCTGTGTTCTCGATCAGCTTCTTTTTGGCAATTTCGTAGCCGACAAGGTCCTTCATGTACACGTGAAGGATGTTCTTCACCGGAACAATCTGCGTTTCACCCGCAAGCGCGCCTGCTTCGTCGTGTTCGATGCGGAAGGCCTTATGCAGTCCGAACATGCCGACACCGTATTCCTTATAGAACTGCGTCAGGAGCGCCTTCATGCCGGCGGCGTCCTGTGCCTCCTCGAATTCCCGGGCCAGCGTGCAGATGCGGTCGCGGATTCTCGTATTGAAAAGACGGCTCCCGAGGCCCGTCGGTTTGTAGTCCAGTATTATAGATAACTCCGGCACGTCAAGCTCCTGCGCAGCCCTTGTTAAATCTGCGTTAAACAGCTCCCGAAAAATCCGGATGTCGTACAGCGCCGCGTCATTGATGCTGCCCTGCGCCTCGCCCCGCAGCTCGCAGGCAATGGAGTAGCTGTTCTCGTGGGAGACCAGGACGCCGGTCAGATAATCGTGCCACAGATTTCCGTAAAAGCCGTTGTCGCCGGCCTCCTTTAAGAGAAGGTAAACCGCATCATACAGCCGGCTGCGGAGGTGCTCCCTCTCCTTGGTATCAAGAGCTGCCGTATTCTGCAGTCCCGCGAGGACCTCACTCATACAGTCCCATAAGGGGCAGTTCTCCATGCGATATAAAATACACCGATTCATGTCCGTTTGCTTCCTTTCGAATCTTCACTGCAGTCCTGTGATTTCGGCGGGCCGGGGCTTAATAATTCCCCAGTACCTTGAGATTCCGGGACTCGTCCCGCAGCCCGCGCAGTGCATTGCGGACCGCACTGTCCTGCAGATTGCCGTCAAAGTCGATGAAGAACCGGTACTCAAAGCTCCGGTCCCGGATCGGGCGGCTTTCGATCTTGTTCATGTTCAGATTGTTGTAAATAAAATGCGACAGCACGCGGTACAGCGCACCGCTCTCGTGCTCGATTTCCAGTACGATTGAGATCTTTCCGGCCGAGCGACGGAAAATCTTGCGGTTCGTCACGATGATAAAGCGCGTGGAATTGTTGTCCGAGTCGTTGATGCCCTCCTCCAGGATTTCCAGGCCGTAGGTTTTTGCCGCATAGGAAGAGCCGATGGCCGCCTTGGAGGTGTCCTTGTCCCTTGCCACCTTTTCGGCGGCGTAGGCATTGTTCTGCATGCCGACCTGCTGCCACTCCGGATGAAGATCCAGATAGTGCTCGCTCTGCATCAAAGACTGCGGGTGCGAATAGACCGTGCGGATTGAGGAGAGCGTTGTCCCCGGCACGCCCATGAGGCAGTGCCGGATGGGAATGATCTGCTCGCCCACAATGTAATTTTCAAACTCGAACAGAAGGTCGTAATTCTGCGAGACGATGCCTGCCGTGGAATTCTCGATGGGAAGGACGGCATAGTCGGCCGCACCCTCCTCGATGGAGCTCATGGCATCCCGGAAGGTTTCCACATGGAAATGGTCGATGTCCTCTCCGAAAAAGGTCTTCATGGCCGCCTCGGAATACGCACCGGGCGCGCCCTGGTAAACCACCCGCGTCTTCGCATCGACCAGTGAATCCACCGGCAGAAAGGGCAGACTGTGGATCTGTCCCGCGTTGTCCATGAGCTGATACTGATACTTGCGGCTGATGGCCATGATCTGCTCATAGAGCTCCCGCACCGCGCGCTGATTAAAGGGCGTGTCGGCGAGCCGGTCGAGGGCAGCGAGCTTCTCCTGCTCTCTTTTTTTGTCCAGAACGCGCTTTCCGGATTCGATCTTATCCTCTGCAACCTTTCCGGAAATCTCCATTCTCTTCTGGAAAAGCTGCACGATCTCTGCATCAATTTCATCCAGCTGCTGCCGGTATTCCAGTAATCCCATGTTCCGCTTACTCCTCGTTCATCTTCACCAGCTTCGCCGCCTGGTCCGCCGCAATCAGTGCATCCAGAATCTCATCCAGACTTCCGTCAATGACGTCACTGAGATTATAAACCGTCAGCTTGATGCGGTGATCCGTGACGCGGGACTGGGGGAAGTTGTAGGTTCTTATTTTCTCTGAGCGGTCTCCCGTGCCGATCTGTGAGCGGCGAAGGTCCGCCTCCTGGTCGTGGCGGCTCTGCACCTCCAGATCGTAGAGCTTCGAGCGCAGAAGTGCCCATGCCTTGTTCTTGTTCTGCAGCTGGGAGCGCTCGGTCTGGGAGTAAATCACAATGCCGGTGGGCAGGTGCGTAAGGCGCACGGCGGAGTCGGTGGTATTGACGCCCTGGCCGCCGTTGCCGGATGCTCTTGTGATGTCGATGCGCACATCCTCCATCGGAATGTCGATCTTAATGTCCTCCGTGACCTCCGGCATCACCGCCACGGTAATGGTGGAGGTGTGAATGCGGCCCTGGGATTCGGTCGCCGGGACGCGCTGCACGCGGTGCACGCCGCTCTCGTATTTCATGCGGGAATAGGCGCCCTGACCGATTACCATGAAGTTCACGAACTTCATGCCGCCGATGCCGTTCTCTTCAAAATCAAGGATTTCCGTCTTCCATCCCCGGCGCTCCGCGTAATGCACATACATGCGGTATACCTCGGCCGCAAAGAGCGCCGCCTCATCGCCGCCCGCACCGGCACGGATTTCGAAAATGACGTTTTTGTCGTCGTTGGGGTCCTTCGGCAAAAGGAGCAGCTTCATCTCGCCGGTCAGCTTCTCCACGCGCTCCTTGGCGTCCGCCAACTCCTCCCTTGCCATCTCCTTCATTTCCGGATCCTGCTCCGAGGCGATGATCTCCAGAGCATCCTCTACGTCCTGTCCCGCCTTCTGGTAGGCCTTATAGGTTTCCACAACCGGCGTCAGATCGGTCTGCTCGCGCATGAGCCTTCGGTAGCGATCCATATTCTGTGTTACATCCGGGCTGCCCAGCTCTCTGGTGATCTCCTCGTAGTGCAGCAGCACCGTATCCATTTTCTCAAACATAGTGTATATCTCCAACTGTTTCTCTGTGCAGACGCCAGCCAAACGACAGGGTGGCGGAGAATGTCCGGGTCCAGGGCCTTGCGAGGCCTCGGTGCTTGCGAGCGTCTTGTGCGAGCTTAGCACCGCTAGGTCCGAGGATGGAGCGAGAGCGTCCCAGGACCGGACAACTCCGCCAGGACCCGTCGTGGCTGGCG
>CAVJLL010000041.1:0-11527 GCA_963650385.1 Clostridium sp. CAG:508
CCCAAAGCCTTCATCACCACCTGTCCCTGAATCCTCGCCAGATAGTCATTGGGATGATTCAGCCAGTTACCGGACAAATCGATGTAACGCTTTCTCTTCTCAATTTCCTTCTGCAGCGCCTGCACATCCGCCAGCGCGATGCCGCTCCCTGTCAGTTCCCGCAGACTCTCACTATATTCACTTTGATGCGCACAGAAATAAAACGGTGCAGTATTGGCCAGCGCGTTGGGGAGCGTCGTCGCAATCAGCAGGAATTCGGTCTCCGGGCAGTCCTTTCGGATGCGTTCCATCAAAGTCCTTGTTTTCTCCCGGTACTCTGCTCCGCCGCACCGGTCGTTCATTCCGAACCCGAGAATGACAAGATCCGGATGATGGCAGGTCACACGTTCCCCTGCATTCTGAATTGCCCATTCGGAATCGGCTCCGCCCAGGGATGCGTTGTGAAAACAGACTCTCGGTCCCCATTTTTCCTTCATCTGATGCTCCAGGAGCTCTGCCCAGACCGGCTGCTGCGGCCCCAGTCCGTACATGCCGCTGCAGTCATACCCGCAGGATATGCTGTCTCCGTACAGAACAACCACAATCGGCTCCCCGGTCTGCAGCTTCCGAACAAGTCCAGGCAGATGGTCCAGCTTACAGGAGGGCATCGCCTCCAATTGCTTATTCTCCGTTTCATAGGTGACCGCGATCTGGCTGGCAGTAAGAAGCTCCGGATGCCCCACTGCACAGAGATTGAGGAACCCGCCACCGGACGCCGCCATCGGCCCAAAGCCCTCCGCAAAGTCGTATCCTTTTCCCTTGCCGACTGCCGTCTCACGGTCCGGATACACCCAGTCGCCCCAATCTGTGACGGGAATTCTGCTGTCTTCCGGAAGGACCAGCTCATCCCCCTCCACAAGATAATCTCTGCCTTCCTCATAGCATACCGCTCCGTCATAGCTCTCCACGCGCAGCACGCGGGACGGCTTGCACAGGAACGGCGCCCGGCAGCTCCCGTCTGTTCTCACCATCGCAAAGGTCTCACGCCAGCACAGCGTTCCCTCCCAGATGGGTGTCACCCATTCTCTTTGGAAATGATCCATACGCTTTATTCCTTCCTATATGCACGTAAATTCGTATCTGTTCAGCACCTGCCACATTTCAACGTGAACCCTCTGCTTGCAGGCAGAGATGGGTGCTGAATAGAATTACGCAAATTCTAACCATTCAAAGCCCATTCGCAAAATCGCTTGGTTCTGAATAGACATCACACCAACAATGTAAACGTATTCCTGCAGAATTTCAGCAGGCCCTCCTTCTGCATTTTCCCCAGCTCCTTCGAAAGCGCACTGCGGTCCAGGTTCAGATAATCTGCCATCTGCTGCCGATTAAACGGAATCTGGAAGGTCGTATCTCCGCTCTGCACGGCCATTTCCGACAGATACGTCAGAACTCTTCCGCGAACCGTCTTCGCGGAGGTACAGAAAATCCGGTTGGACAAAACCATATTTTTCCGGACTGCCGCCTGCAGGAGGTTATCCGTCAGTTTTCTGCGCCACGCCTGCTGCAAATTTTCATCCCTCATCAGAAAACGCAGGTCCATAAACAGGATTTCACTGTCCTCAGCCGCTGCCGCATCCACCAGCATCGCCTCACCGGACATTGCATAACTCTCCGCAAAAATCTGCCCCGGAGCAATGTTGCTGAGAATGCTCTTATTCCCCCACAGATCCACATTCTCAATGTTCACGCTGCCCGCAAGAACAATGCCGAGCTCATGAACCGCTTCCCCTGTGCGGAAAATAACTGCTCCCTTCTCGTAAACGCTTCTCCGAAGGCATCCGGCAGCTTCGATCTGCTGCAGCTCCTCTTCCTCCAGCCCCCGCAAAAGCGGTGACACCATTTCGTTCATTCTCCATCCTTTCGTGGTTATAACCACATACTTTTCCGTTCTTCTGAACCATACTACACTCATCAGACAGATTCAATGGTGTTCGAGAATTGCTGCTTGGCAGCGAACATATAAGAGGAGGAGACTATGGTTCGACAGATCATTCACATTGACGAGGACAAATGCAACGGGTGCGGTGCCTGCGCCCATGCCTGCCATGAGGGTGCCATTGAAATGGTAAACGGAAAGGCACATCTCATGCGCGACGACTACTGCGACGGAATGGGCGACTGCCTGCCGCAGTGTCCCACCGGAGCCATTACTTTTACGCAGCGTGAGGCAGCGGCCTATGACGAGGCTGCCGTTGAAGCGCACAAAAAGTCCAGACAGGCTGCCTGCGATTCTGCTCCCGCGCAGCAGGATAAAAAGGAGCAGGCTCCTTCCGCAGCGCCCTTCCATCCCGGGTGCCCCGGGCACCAGATGCGTCAGTTTCAGCGCAGCAATGACGCCGCACCGCAGCCTTCCGGCAGCACCTGTACGCCCCAGTCTCAGCTGGCACAGTGGCCGGTTCAGATTCAGCTGGTGCCGGTGAATGCTCCTTATTTTGACGGAGCAAAGCTGCTGATCGCCGCCGACTGCACCGCTTATGCCTATGCCGGCATGCATCAGGAATTCATGCGCGGGCGCGTCACGCTCATCGGCTGCCCGAAGCTGGATGATGTGGATTACAGTGAGAAGCTGACGCAGATCATTCAGACCAACAACATCCAGAGCGTCACCGTCGTCCGCATGCAGGTGCCCTGCTGCGGCGGTCTCGAGCATGCAGCCATCACCGCATTGAAGAACAGCGGCAAATTCCTTCCCTGGCAGGTTGTCACCATCTCCCTGGACGGAAAAATACTCGAGTAAATGCAGAAAGGACCGGCCCTCCCAAAAGAGGATACCGGTCCTTTTTGTTTCTAAAGAGCTCCTGCCCTTACAATGACGGATTACTGCTCGCCTTCGTAAGCAACAACTGCTCCCTGATAGGTGTCGTTGATGTAGTTTACAGCAGTCTCAGAGTGAAGTGCATCCACCAGAGCCTTGATCTTAGCGGAAGACTCGTTGCCTTCCTCTACAGCGATGATGTTCACATACTGCTGAATGGCATCACCCTCTGCAGACTCTGTAGCCAGAGCGTCTGTAGCAACATTGAGGCCGTTCTCCAGTGCGTAGTTGCCGTTGATGACGCCGAATGCTACGCTCGGAAGCTGCTTGGGAACCTGTGCTGCCTCAACCTCAACCAGCTCAAGGTTGTGAGGATTCTCTGCAACATCGTTTACGGTTGCCGTTACGCCGGCACCGTCCGCCAGAGTGATCAGACCCTCCTGCTGCAGCAGCAGAAGTGCTCTTGCCTCGTTGGTGGTGTCATTCGGGATTGCAATGGTGTCGCCGTCAGCGATGTCATCCAGGCTGGACTTGGTTCCGCCGTAGATTCCGAAGGGCTCATAGTGAATTCTGCCGTTCTCAGCGATTGCAAGATGCGTGCCGTTCTCCTCGTTGAAGGAGTTCAGGTAATTCACATGCTGGAAGTAGTTCGCATCAAAGTCGCCGGACTCAACTACGTTGTTGGGCTGTACGTAATCCTCGAATACGGTAACCTCCAGATCATATCCCTCTTCCTTCAGAAGATCCTTTACTGCATCGAGGATCTCAGAGTGAGGCGTCTGGGAAGCGGCAACCTTGATGACGTTGTCACCGTCTGCAGCGGCCTCAGTGGAGGCTGCCTCTGTAGATGCCTCGGTGGATGCCTCAGCAGCTTCTGTGGATGCTACTGCAGCGGAATCCGAAGAAGAGCTGCCGCAGCCGGCCAGAACGCCTGCTGCCAGTGTGGATGCTGCGAGTACTGCTAAAAATCTGTTTTTCATAATTCTCCTCTTTCTGCGCTTACTGCGCCTGCGGGGAAGTACCCCATAAATGTTTGCGTACCGGCTGATTCCTGTTTTCCTTACAGAAGCTGCCGATACAACTCCTCTATTACAACGGCGTCTGCAGGTCCGTCCTGCCCGCCGAAGCAATCCAATAAAACTCAATCAGATGTGTCTCTTATCGAGGCGAACCGCCAGAACGGATCCGATCAGCTGGAAAACCTGTACCAGCAGAATCAGCAGGATTACCGTCACATACAGGATGTTGGGCTGGAAGCGATAGTATCCGTAACGGATAGCGATATCGCCCAGTCCGCCGCCGCCGATGGTTCCTGCCATTGCGGAGTATCCAAGGATCGTTCCGATAGTAATGGTTGCGCCGGAGATCAACGATACCCTCGCCTCTCCCAGCAGGACCCGCAGCACGATCTGAACGTTATTGGCTCCCATGGACTGTGCAGCCTCGATCACACCGTGATCCACCTCCTTCAGGGAGGACTCTACCATTCGTGCAATCAGCGGTGCCGCAGAAATAACGAGCGGAACAATCGTTGCAGTAGATCCGTAGGTCTTGCCCACGATCACCTTCGTCAGCGGCAGTACAATGATCAGAAGGATCAGGAACGGCACCGACCGCATCACATTTGTAATAACATCCAGAACCCGGTAGATCCCGGCATTGGGATGAAGTCCGTCCTTATCCGTTACTGTCAGGACAATTCCCCAGGGAAGTCCGATCACATAGCCCAGAAGGCAGGAGACCAATGTCATATACAGCGTATCCCGGACGCCCTCGGCGATCATCTGAATTTCCTGTGCACTCATGCCTTTTCACCTCCCGGAATCGTTCTCTTGTCCGTCAGCTCCTCCACTGCCAGTCCGCGCTCCTCCAGGTAGGCAATCTGCCGATCTGCTGCAGCCGGATCGTTATCCAGTCCCAGAACCATCTCACCTCTTGCAACACCGCCGATATCCTTGGTATCTGCCCGCAGGATGTTCACCGGATGTCCCGTTTCCAGGATCATATTGGCGATCACCGGCTCATAAGAGGAATTCGTGCTGAATACAATGCGGACGCGGCGCGTTTCATGCAGCTCGCTTTGAAGTCCGGGATGCTGCAGCGCCTTCTGGCTCTCCTGCTCCTTCTCCCATTCATCCGGATCCTTGCCTTCAATAATGAGCTGTCTGGCTGCTCTTGACTTCGGATGGGTGAAAATATCCTCCACCAGGCCATCCTCTACAATCTCGCCGCTTTCAACAATCGCCACGTGGCGGCAGATCTCCCGGACAACCGACATCTGATGCGTGATGATGACGATGGTAATGCCGGTCTCCTCATTGATCCTGCGCAGCAGCTGCAGAATAGACTGCGTCGTCTGCGGATCCAGTGCACTGGTTGCCTCGTCGCACAGCAGGATCTTCGGATCACTGGCCAGCGCTCTGGCAATGGCAACGCGCTGCTTCTGTCCGCCGGAAAGCTGTGCCGGATAGGCCTTTGCCTTCTCGCTGAGACCGACAATTTCCAGCAGCTCCTCTGCCTTCTTCCTGGCCTCCTGACGGGAAAGCTTCTGCTCCTGAAGCGTCAGCGGGAAAATGATGTTGTCCAGCACCGTGCGCTGCATCAGGAGGTTAAAGCCCTGGAAGATCATGCTGATGCTCCCGCGGAGCCTGCGCAGCTCCTTGCCGGAAAGCGCCCCCAGCTCCTTGCCGAAGGTCGTAACCGTTCCCTGCGTGGGAACCTCCAGATAATTCAGGCACCGCACCAATGTGCTCTTGCCTGCGCCCGACATTCCGATGATGCCGTAGATATCTCCCTCTTCCACTGAAAAGTTGATGTTCTTCAGTGCCTCCACCTTTGTATCCTTGGTGGTGAAGGTCTTGGAGAGATTTTTAACCTCTATAATCGCCATGTATTCTCCCTCATAATCCGATGACTGCTCTGCCCGCGGGCCGGTGCCCTGAATAAAAGAAAACGGATGCACCTTCGTGCATCCGCCCTATTATACTCATTCATCCCTGACCTGGAAAGAAATCTCTGCGAGCAAATGCACATCAACAAGCCTCATGGCACATGTCCATGAAGCAGCACATCATTCGCATCATCGATGTGAAGTTGGAATTCTGTGCCGTGTGCGTCATCTCGAAAATCTCCCGTTCCTGCGCTTTGTCAGACAAATACTGTCTGTTCAAATAGTTACCATTTCCTATTGATTTAGTCGGATAATACACTCCGAACGCCAATCTGTCAACCCCTTGTTTTGGATCGTTCATTACTGCCAGCCACGACGGATCACGGCGGAGCTTAGCTGGCGAATGAACTGTAACCACCTCGCTACTCCACGTTCTTCAGCGCCCGGTCCATCGGAATTCTCCGGATGCGCCGGAAATCCAGTGCCGCAACCAGAAGGTATGCGAGGAATACGAAGAGCAGCATCTTCACGCAGCCGGCCGGCCGGATCACGAATTCAAACCAGCCCTCCATGCGCTGCATCATCGCCGTCCAGACCAGCCCCATCAGCCGGATTCCGATCAGCATACAGATGAATTCCCCTGCGGCCACAACCCATGTGGTCGCGAGCAGATAGATGGATGCAATCTCCCTCGTCCTGTAGCCGAGAATCTTTGTCATGGAGATCGCGTCCTCGTTGGCTTCAATGATGAGCTTGGTCAGAAGATACATCAGAACAGCCGCAAGTGCAACACACAGATACTGATAATAGAGCATATAGGATCCCATGGAATGCTTCAGCTGATCCACCATCTTGCTAAGCTCCTCCGGCGTGATAACGGATGCAATGTACCGCGCCGGAATGTCTGTGACCTCCTCCTCCGAAAGGTATCCGGAAAAGGCCTCCTCATCCAGATCAAAGGTCTCGCGGAAGACGTCTATCGGCAGGAAAAGGGCAACCCCGCCGTCATACTCCTGAATACCCCGAACGCAGAACTCATAGGATGCATCCTCGAACTGCGCAGAAAGAACAACCGTATCTCCTTCCTTTACGCCGTACTTTGCCGCATAGGCGCTGCTGATATAAGCTTCTTTCTCCTTCAGCTCCGGGATATCGGCATACCGGCTGCCCGGCTGCATTCCGTACACCGCAACACTCTCCTCATTTCCGTCACATTCCAGCTGGAGGCTCTTCATTCCGATCTGCTCTGCACCCCTGGCCGTCGTTGTGAGCGCCTCCCCGTCCTTGTCCTTCCAGGATGTCAGTATTGTCTGATAATCCGCCAGCATCATGCCGGAAGCCCGTTCCTGGTAGTAATCCAGCGTATCCGGCAGTCCGATAGCCATTGCCAGCATCAGCATGACAAACAGAACCCCCAGGAGCAGAACGGCATAGCCGGGGATATTCTGCAGCAGAACGCGCATCCGAAACCTTGCCGGGAAGCTCCAGCCCGGAAGACGCATCGCGCGCCGGCGCCGGCTCTTTTTCAGATCATGCCGCAGGAACTGCAGCGGCGTGGCGCGAAGCTTCCGGCTGATGACGAGACTGTTGATGATCAGCATCAATACGACCGGGACAATCGTTGTTTTGACCAGAGCCTCCGATGAAAAGACCGTCTCATAGCGCGGCAGACTGTAGCTGTTGTAATACATGCCGACCACTACGTCTTTAAATACGGTATATCCCATGACATTGCCGATCACCGCAGAAATCACCGTGACAAAAACCGGTGCTGCCATGTAATGCACCAGGAGCTCACCTCTTGTATAGCCCAGTGCACGCAGCGTTCCTACCGCGGACGATTCTTTTTGAATGGTATTGCCGATTGTTATGGCGAAAATAAATGCCAGCACCACAATCAGTACATACAAAAGGACCCCGCCCATTGCCTTATCACTGCCGATATCGTCCCGCGTGAACTGAACCGCCTGGCTCGCATAGGTCGGAATATAGCTCTTCAGCTCATTCCCCGCTGCCATTGCCTCTATTGCCAGCGATTTCATGAGCGCATCCGACCGGCTCTTTTCCCGGATGTCATCCTCTGCGCGGCAGGAAACGCCGTTTCCCGCTTCTGTCGTATAGAGGAACGAATAGTTGTAATGAACCGGGGATGTGAGACGTTCAAAGCCCTCCTCCGTCAGAAGCCCCACATCAAAGCCGATGGCATCGAACATGACCGCCGTATTTTTCTCGAACAGCGTCGTGTAATCCACATTTGCCACCAGGCCGCTGATCGTAAAGGCTTCTCCGTCGATGGTCAGCGTATCTCCTGTTTTCAGCCCCACATTGTCTGCGTGCATGCGGTCAATGGCGACTTCATGCTCATCGGTCGGCAGCGATCCCTCCATAATGCAGGGAAGGTCAATTTCCTGACGCAGCGGATAAACACGGATGGTGCCCTCCGTCTTTGTCGTATCACCGCCTGCGTGCTCCCGCACCTCGCTTCCGTCGCGGTAAAAGTTCTCATAAAGCGTAACCGGCTGTACCTCCGAATCCGTTTCATCCCCGGCTTCCATCGCCTTTATCAGCTCGCTGCCCGCCTTTTCCTTCAGTTCAAAATGACCATCCTCCAGCCGGTACAGCTCCACGCTCTCATCCGCCGCCTGCTGCATGCTGCCGTTCGCCACATACATTCCCGAAACAAAGCCAACGGTCAGAATGAGGAACAGCGCGATCACAATGTACTTAGCCCACTCCCCTGTCAGCTCCCGCAGAATCCGCCGCAGCAGCGGATTGCGTTTTTTGTTTTTTCTCTGAGTGCTCATACCTTTTCTCCCACACCGCAGATCTCTGCGGACTGCAGGAAGCTGCTTTCATTCTTCCTGCACTTACTGCAAATCCACCGGCAAAGCTGCTGCACAGCCTTCCTTTTGCTCATGTGGTATTCTCACCACTCCAGCTCTGCCGCCGGAATTTTATCTGCATTGCGCTCGTTGCTCCGGACATTGCCGTCCCGCAGGCGTACGCAGTGATCCGCCATCTGCCGGATGGCTTCATTGTGTGTCACCATGACAACGGTGTTGCCGTATTGCTGATTGATTTTCTCAATGAGCTCCAGAATCTCCTTGCCGGTTTTGTAATCCAGTGCGCCGGTCGGTTCGTCGCACAGCAAAAGGTCCGGGTTCTTAACAATGGCACGGCCGATCGACACCCTCTGCTGCTGGCCGCCGGAGAGCTGATTCGGAAGCTTGTATCTGTGATCCCAGAGTCCCAGGGTGTGCAGCAGCTCATCAATATCCAGCGGACGCTCCGAGAGGTACGCTCCCACCTCAATGTTCTCCTTCACGTTCAGGTTGGCGATCAGGTTGTACATCTGAAAAACATACCCCAGGTGTCTGCGCCGGTACATCGTCAATGCCTTTTCATTCATATCCTGCATACGGTCTCCGTTGATGCAGATCGTTCCGCTGTCCGCACTGTCAATTCCGCCGATAATGTTCAGCAGCGTGGATTTGCCGGACCCGGACGGCCCCAGAAGAACACAGAATTCTCCCTTCTCCACATCAAAGGAAAGCCCCCGCAGCACCTCCTGCCGGGTCTCTCCCGCGCCAAAGCTCTTTCTTAAATCCTCAATACGCAGAAAGCTTTTCTCACTCATAGCCGCCTCCCTCCCGCAGCCTTTACTCAGACAATGATGTTGGGCTCAAAAGATCTTTTGATCCCCAACCAATACCGGATTGCTGCGCACTGTGCGCTCCTGCAATCCTTTAAACGGTAGATCTAAAACATCGTTAGCTATAGCTAACTCCTCTTTACAAAGAGTACCACTTCTGCCATAGAAGTTAAATATGGCTAACTTAACAAAAATAAAGACGGACGGCACCGTCTCTTTTGTAGAAACCGTACCGTCCGCCTCTGTTTGATGCGGCGTTCTTTCTTACCTCTCACATTTCCAGAAATAAGCGCTGTACGCCGGCAGAAGGCTTCCGCCTCCGAAGTCGTGCGTTTCTCCTGTAATCAGATCCTCCGCGAGTCCGCACCCTGCATCGAAATGAGCCGTGAAGTCCGCGCCGTCTGCATTGATGGCCACCAGAACCCGCTCATGCTCACTTTTCCGCTCAAAAATGCACTGGCGGTTGGTGAGGAGAACGCTGCGGAAATCACCGTAGCAAAGCGCCTCTGATTTTTTCCTGGCCTCTGCAAGCTTTGAAATCCACTCGGTAAGTGCATTCCATTCCGGCTTCTCCAGCGCAGGGCGAAGGCAGGGATCGCCTTCCTCCTTCCGTCCCTTGATGCCCCACTCACTTCCGTAGTATACGCAGGGAATGCCCGGCATGCCGAACAAAAGCGCGTAGATCAGCGGCAGGTGCTCCTGGTTGGTCAGCGTGGATGCCACTCTTGAAATATCATGGTTGTCCACGAAGCTCATCAGGTGCATGCCGCGGTACAAGCACCACGGATCCGAGCCGAACTGACGGATCAGCGAATGATTGATTTCAAACAGGTTCATGCTGTTGAAACTGGACCACAGTCCTTTGCAGCACTCGTAGTTCGTGGCGCTGTCACACATCTGTGGATTGACAATCTGTTTGTAGTCACCGCCCAGAATTTCTCCGATCATGTAGAATTCCGGCTTTTTCTGATCGACATACCAGCGAAGCGCCTTCAGAAAATTCCGGTTCAGCATGTAGGCAACATCCAGCCGGAGTCCGTCGATGCCGAATTCATCGATCCACATGCCGACGCTCTCGAGAAGGTAGCTGCGCACAGCCTCGTTGTCCAGGTTCAGCTTGACAAGATCGTAATTGCCTTCCCAGCCCTCATACCAGAGGCCGTCATTATATGCATCATTTCCGTCCAGATTCAGATAGAACCAATCCCTGTACGCACTCTCCCAGCGCTTCTGCAGCACATCCTGAAAGGGGCCGAAGCCGCGCCCTGCATGATTGAATACGCCGTCGAGGTAAATCTTCATCCCCGCCTCGTGCAGTGCCTCGCAGACCTTTTTAAAATCCTCGTTGGTGCCCAGCCGCACATCCACCTTCCGGTAGTCTCTCGTGTTGTACCCGTGCGTGTCCGATTCGAACAACGGATTGAACAGCACAGCAGTAACCCCCAGCTTCTTCAGGTGCGGAATCCAGTCCAGCACACGCAAAATACGGTGCTCCGGCTTCCCATCGTTCTCAAACGGAGCTCCGCACATCCCCAGCGGATAAATCTGATACATCACAGCTTCTTCTGCCCACATACTCTTTTTCCCTTTCCTACTCTTTTCTGACCCTCTCATCCGTAACCGCACGGCGGTCCGCAGCACTGTTCGCGCAAACAGCCGAGCCGTTTTCGAACATATGGCCGAGTTCAAATTGTTTCAATTTACTGATTATTATGCAGTATTTTTATTGTTTTCCTACGCCGGATTTCGCGAATAATCCACAGTTTCCACATAGTTATCCACATTTTGCAGGGATTTTACAGCTTTTCCGTTCTCCGCAGCGGAATATAATTTTCAATCTTCTTCCGCCGATTCTGACGATTCTGAAAAGTCACAGCCACTCATCCCAGAACTTCTCCGCAAGTCTTGCCACCTGCCGGCTGTCGGTCACCTGTGCATGCGACCATTCTGCCGGAAACAGCCGCCGGCAGGCCGGCGATACAAACCGGTCATCGATCAGAACCACGATTCCGACGTCCTCGCTGGTACGGATGACCCTTCCTGCTGCCTGCTGCACCTTATTCATCCCCGGGAAGCGATATGCATAATCATAACCGCTGATGCCCTTCGCATCAAAGTATTCCTTTAACAGCTCCCGCTCGGTGCAAATCTGCGGAATTCCCGTCCCGATGATCATAACACCGATGAG
>CAVJLL010000041.1:12185-20955 GCA_963650385.1 Clostridium sp. CAG:508
CTCTGCCCTTTCCCCGACTGCGCGGCAATCCGTTCATCGCTCAGAATCCCGGAAATTTCCGTGTCCGCATCCAGGGCAAGGCCGCCCAGCTCATGCATCTCGCAGCGAACAATGCCGGCCGCTTCCTTCTCGCCGCTCTGTGTACGGACGAGCTCCCGCATCTTTCTGGAAATGCGCCCCAGCTTCTTATACAGCGCCGGCCATACATCCTTCACCTTTTTCCGCAGCTGTACAACCTCTTTGCGTGACAGGGCTGCGCTGTACATGTCCCTTCCGCGGTCCACCAGGTTGTGTGCCTCGTCGATGAGGAAGAGATAACGCTGTCCTCCCGAGCCCTCTGCGAAAAAACGACGCAGGTACGCATGCGGATCAAACAGGTAATTGTAATCTCCGATGATGATATCCGAGAACAGGCTGACATCCAGAGACAGCTCAAAGGGACAGACCCGGTATTCCTCCGCATAGGCCGCCACGGTTTCACGGGTAAAGCTGTCCTCCTTTGTAATCAAGGCATAGATTGCCGCATTGATGCGGTTATAGTGTCCCTTCGCCCGCTCGCAGCTGTCTGGGTTGCAGTCCGGCTTGTCCAGGACACACACCTTTTCCCTGGCTGTTAAGAGGACGCTTTTGCAGGAAAGTTCCTTTTCCCGCATCGCACAGACCGCCCCCTCTGCGCCTGCTGCCGTCACCGTCTTCGCTGTCAGGTAGAAGATCCGGTCTGCCTTCTGTTCGCCTACTGCCTTCACTGCCGGGAACAATGTGGAGATGGTTTTTCCTGTCCCGGTCGGCGCCTCCAGGAACAGCTTCCTGCCGTGAACAATGGTCCGGTAGACACTGGCTGCCAACTCCTTTTGCCCCTCCCGGTACGGATACGGGAACGTCAGCTGATGGATGCTCTCCTGCCGTTTTTCCTGCCATCCGGATGTAAATTCCGCCCAGGGGCGATACTGCTCCATCAGGTCCCGAAACCACTTCCCCAGCTCTTCGGATGAGCACTCTTCATAAAAATGCCGCACGCCCTCTGTCAGCAGATTGCAGTAGGTCATGCGGACACAGACTCTCTCCAGATGATGCTGGCCGGCGAACATCCATGCGTAGCATTTCGCCTGCGCCAGGTGCACCGGGTCCGGCGCCTTGATTCTCCGGAGCGGCCGATATGTTGTTTTGATTTCATCAATCGTCCATACGGCCTGTGTCTCCCCCGGATTGGTCCCATGGTAAATTCCGTCCGCACGGCCCTGTAGGTGCACGCACAGCGGTGCGGGCGCTTCAGCCAATGAACGTGTGCCTGCTTCATTCGCCTCCGACGAGTATTTCCAGATCAGCTCCAGCGGAACCTCCGGCTTGTAATCTCCCTCCGCCGCGTCCTGAAGCTTGCGGTGCAGCCGCGAGCCGGCCGCCATCGCCTCCTCGGATCCGCCCCCTGTTCGATTGTCCAGGTCGCCGCCCCGGAGGAGGAACTCCACCAGGCCGCGAACCGAAATTGTGATCTCTGTCATGCCTGTATTTTATCACTGAGATGACAACAACGGGCTGCACCGAGGTGTCAGGTACACATGAACATTATCCCACCAGAATCGTATATTCTTTCACAAAGGTTTCTCCCGGAGCAGCCATATTCACATTTGGCTTTTGTGATAGTTCTTCCGCAAAGCCGATGTCATCACAACGCCCCATCCAAGGCTCCAGGCATACAAAAGGGGCATCTTTCACCGACCAGATGCCGAAGTTCGGAAAGCCATCGCACCGGATTCCGGCGTAGGGCGTTCCGTCCTTTTTGCACAGCCACACCTCTTCAATTTGACCGCCGTCGAAAATCAAGGCGTCCCGTTCAAACATCTGTTCCGTAACGGTACAGCATTCCTGTTTCAGTAGAAGATCATATTGTCTGACGGAATCCACGGCTTCCTCCTTTGGATCGATCAGGCCATAGTGCAGTGCCTCCTTGCCCGGAAAGCGCAGCATATAATCCTCTTTTACCTCGTCTGCTCCGGCAAAGCGAAATGCCGGATGTGCACCGATGGTAAAAAAGATGGTCTCATCCGACGGATTTCGTACCTCCCAGGTCACACGGATTCCCTCTTCTACGAGCTTATAGCTGATGTAAAGCTCGAAATCGAAGGGATACCGCTGCCGGGTCTCATCTGAGGAGAACAGAACAAACCGGGCCATTGTCTGCTCCGCACATACACATTTAAACCTGCTGTCCCGTGCAAATCCGTGCTGGGATGTCGGATACTCCTTCCCATTGATTCTCATAATATTCCGGTATGTTTTGCCAACATTCGGAAAGAGAACCGGTGCATGCCGCTTCCAGAATCTGCCGTCCCCCTCCCACAGCAGCCCCTCGTTTGTTTTCTTGTTGCAGATCCTCGTCAGTTCTGCTCCCTGTTCCGCAATTTCCACATACAATGCTTCGTTTTCCAGTTTCATTTTCTCTCCCCCCCGATTAGATCATGCTCCGCAAAATTTGCTTCATCCCAATGCCACATCCAGAACCATCATAACACTGAATCCGACGGCGAAGAAAACAGTGCCGATG
This sequence comes from Clostridium sp. CAG:508, assembly GCA_963650385.1. Taxonomy (GTDB): domain Bacteria; phylum Bacillota; class Clostridia; order Lachnospirales; family Lachnospiraceae; genus CAG-791. The sequence continues at coordinate 14,728 of CAVJLL010000041.1, forward strand.
TTGGAATGGCGTCCCTGCGACATTTCCGGAATCAGCTCCTCGACCACCACATAGAGCATGGCTCCAGCCGCAAAGCTGAGAAGATAGGGGAGGACCGGGACAATGAACTGCGCAGCCAGGATCGTAAGGACAGAACCAATCGGCTCCACAACACCGGACAGCACGCCGCCGAGGAACGCCCTGCTGTTCTTCTCCCCCTCTGCCCGGAGCGGCATGGAAATGATGGTGCCCTCCGGAAAGTTCTGAATGGCGATGCCAAGGGAGAGCGCAAGTGCACTTGCCGGCGTAATCTGTGAGCTCCCGGAGAGCAGACTTGCGTAGATAACGCCGACAGCCATTCCCTCCGGAATATTATGCAGCGTGACGGCGAGAACCATCATTGCTGTGCGGCTCAAATTGCTGCGAGGCCCTTCAGCCTGCTCGCTTCCGATATGAAGATGCGGGATCAGGTGATCGAGAGCCAGCAAAAAAAGGATACCCATCCAAAACCCGGCGAATGCCGGAAAAAAGGCCAACCATCCAAGCTGTGCCGATTGTTCAACAGCAGGGAGCAGCAGGCTCCAGATGGAGGCTGCTGTCATAACACCGGCAGCAAAGCCGGCGAGCGAGCGTTGCAGCAGATCGCTGAGTGCATTTTTCATGAAGAACACGCAGGCCGCACCGGTTGTTGTTCCTAAAAAAGGGATCAGAATCCCCCAGAAAACATTCGCCATTGGAACACCTCCACCCAAAATTTGTGTCGACATGAATATAGCATGAGTATATGTTAGCGCAATCTAACCCATTGAATGAATGTATCATATACAAGGACGACGGTGCCAGGTACAGATGAAAGTGATATTGCTATGATTGACGAATCCTTTAAAGATCTACTTCATAAAATTGAAGAGGATCTCAAGACCGGTAAAGCTTATATCTTCCCGCGTCCATGCATAGATGATAAAGACACCGAAAAACCATCTCAGACTGATTTCCAGATCAGCTCTAACAGAACCTCTGGCTTATAGTCTCCAGAACGAAGGTGTCAGGTACACATGAACAAACTGTGAACAGCCTCCCAGTGAAATCTTCCAATCTCCGATACGCCCCTTCGATTCGGATTTGGCCGGCTCAGTTGTATTTTTCCATCGCATGCTCAAATTGCCGGTTAAATTTGGCAATGGCCTGCCTGCTGAGCGCTTCCTCTGGACGGAGCATATCGAAAGCGTGAACATCCGTATGATAGACGTCCGCCTCTGCCTCCACTCCGGCGGCCTTCAGCTCTTCAACATATTGCAGCGTCTCACAGTAAAACGGCTCACCATCTCCGACAAAGGTGTAGCACGGAGGCAGCCCCCTGTAATCAGTCTGCTGCGCGGGCGCCGCGTAGGGAGATACACACTTCTTTGCATTGCTCCTAAGGTACAAACGCCAGCCCAGATGGTTCCGTCCGGTATTCCACACCCTGCCGTGATTATCACGGGAACTCTCCGTGTCCATGTTGCTGAGCATCGGATAAAGCGGCATCTGAAACGAGACATGAATACCTCTGTCCCGCGCCATCATACAGACCGCTGCGCATAGGCCTCCGCCGGCACTTTCTCCCCCGACCATCAGCCTGCGGCAGCTAAACTCATCTCTGTGGGCATCCATGTACGCCAGCACAGCGTAACAGTCATTTACCGCAGCCGGATACGGCTTCTGCCATGCAAGAGTGTACCCTGGAGAAAATACGGTCACCCCGTATTTCTTCACCAGTTCGTCCGCTCTGCTCATATAGACCATTTCCTTCATGCCGAGGAAATATCCGCCGCCATGGATCCAGAGAACGGCAATATCCGCACGGGAGGTTCCTGTAGGACTTAAAATCAGGATCGGCACACCGTCGATGCGCTTCTTTTTCACCGCAATCTCTTTGTCCGGATGGAGTTTGAAGCTCATATTCAGATATTTTCTCCTCACAAGGCCAAAATGTCAGGTATCTGCAAGTCAGAAACACTACATCTGATCACAGGTCGTTCGAGTGATTATCCCTCTTTCTCATGTGCTCCATCGGAATACGGTGTTGCTCAGGCTTCTTGCGACGAATTTCCTTATCATCAATTACCATTTCAACCACATTTGGCAGCTCGAGCTGAAACAACATCTTGATCAGCCATATACCCACCAGAAAACAGGCAGCCGGCACAACACAGGATGTCACTATATAGATGGCGACCAAATCCACAGTACTGTTTAAAACCTCCTGAAGTTTTTCCAAGAGAGCCTGACTCCCGCCCTTTACCGCCTGAATAAACTGGCTCCACACCGAAGAATTGTCACTATCCGCCTGATCTGCTGCACCTTGAATATTTGCGACTTCACTGTTCATAGAATCAATTGTCTGCTGAATTTCCGTACTATGCTGCCGTTCAATCATATCGGAAAGCAGGATACTTGAAGGCGCCAAGAGTATCAAAATTACAGAAAGCGCAACAATTCTATGCCCTACAGTCCTCACTGATTTCCCTGTAAACTCACCCGCCGCAGACAAAATGAAACCGACTGGCAGCAAAATTCCGAAAAACAAAATGCCAGTCATGGAGACCAGAAATTTCTCAACATACAAGGCACATAAAATAACCAGAAAGCAGCCAGATAAATCAACCAACTTCTCCGCAATTGGTGTGCCAAAATCTCCCGGCATCAGTGTAATCACTGCACTTGCCCCGGCTGCCGCGCCAGCCAGAGCCTCCACACTCTTTTTCTTATTTTCCAATGATTCGGTCAAATATTTATAGGTATCCGGATTCGACACTTTTGGAGCAATCAAACATGAACACAGCAATGCCAATAGCAAAAGCACAATGAATCTGATACTGCTTCCGCGATGATCCATATTTCTCACCAGTTTTCCTTTCATCAAAGATTGCAGTGCACAGGTATGTCAGCGATGGACTCAAACCCATCTGGCACAATTTCCAACGATATTAAGCTGCATCCTCAAATTGTATGTTCACCTTGTAATCAGCACTAATCACAGAAACCACCGGTTCGTAAATCTGTCTCACAATGAGGAGTGCCATCTTATCTGCCTTTTCTCCCGCCTTGTTCTCCAACAAGCTGTTTTCCATTTCCTGACGAACCTCTGTGATCACCTTCTTACGTTCCTCCTCCGACAGCTTTGGATCGCCAACAGCAAAAATACCGATCTTCTCGGTCTCCTCTGTCGTTGTTTTTTCCTCATCAATATCAAGTTCCTGAGAGGTGTGCGGAATCGTAATGGTCACGGTTTTGCCGATTTCATCCACCGCAATCTGATCGGCACCGACATCATTTAAATCAACAAAATACGCTGCAGTCCCTGTGTACTTGACATATTGGTATTTTGCCCCCAACTTAAAGAGCAGATTCCCTTCATCCGTCAGTTTTGTTATGTCTGTTACTTCCTGCGTATAAACTTCCAGCTTTTTCTGTGCTGATGACTCCCCCATCATCGCATGCTGCAAAGCCACAGTAATTTTCTCACGGTCATCCAGCTGTATTTCTTTGATCCACAGATCTTCCTCTTCCCGTACAGCCGATGTTGATTCGTTATCCTTGTCTTTTATCACCTGCCTGGATGCATTAAAAATCACAACCAGAAAACAGATGATACACATCGCAGCAGCGGCCGCCCTCGTAATGTTCTTATTCACCCTCTCCCCTTTCTGCCGCAAACAAACTGCGGACACACACCACCACAGCAGTCATATTTCTGCAGGTCTTGCACCATTATGCCACAAATCGTGTTGCATGCAGACCTTCACCCTCTATAAGGGCCAACAAAAAAACGGCTGCTGCTCATCCACCTAGGATCAACAACAGTCGTTTTCTGAACGCTCTTATACGGCTAATCTTCCATGCTTCCCAGCACTCCCAGCATCTTCTGTGAGCATCTTGTTGTTACCTCCAGGTAGTAGGATGCATCTGCAGCAGACATCGAATCCGAGTCATAGGCATCGATCTTATCGGTAAAATCGACATACTCCTGCATCATCTCCGCATACTCGGCTAACAATGTTAAATCTGAAGGATTGGCCTGATACTTTTGCATGAACTCAACATATTTATCGACAAATGCCTCGTATTCATCCAGAAACGCTGTCAAGTCCGGGTCCACTCCAGCCGGTGCTGAGGTTTCACTTGCAGAAGAGGCAGAATCATTGGAATCCGTGTCGGAAGCATTCGTGTATTTTGCCGAAGCAAGAACTTTTTTATAATCCGTCTCAAATCCTTCTGCTTCAGATTTCTCCGCTACTCCCACTACCATCAGGAGTTTCCCCTTTTCTGTAACATTAATTAAATCAAAATAGGCTATCACCTGATTGCCATTCATTTCGCCGGTATAACAATATGACCTTGCCTTAAAACCCGCCGTCTCCGATTCTAATGCGCTTTTTCTTACCGGAGAAGTAAACTTCTTTGCAACGCGGGCATCCATCCTTTCATCCAATTTGTCACTCACTTCGTCAAACTGGTCGTCCGTTACCCCTTTCTCAGAATCAGTAAAGAAAATTCCGGAATGACCATCCGCAGTCTCAAATTTATTACCATCTTCTGCGTACTTTGTCGGAATCGTAAATGTAATTCCATCAATACTGTATTCAGTATACGCATTCTCTTCCTCTTCACCTTCTGCTTCATTGGAGAGCGCCGAAGCAGCTTCCTGTGCATCATCCCGGTCATCTTCTGTTTCCAATGCCTCTGCGGTTTCAGGCGTTTTGTTCTTCCTGCTGCCGCCGGCGTACAAACACAAGACAGCGATAACCCCTGCGACAATCAGCCAAGCCTTTCGCTTTCCTTTTTTCTTCTTTTTCTTCTTGCCCTTTGCATCAATTTGTCGTTTCTCATACGACAAATTTCCGTATCCGTATTCCGAAAAATCATCCTGAATATCTTCCAATTCTGCCTCTTCCGGTCCCTGAACATCGTCCGATGCATCAACCGCCGCTCCGCAATTTGTGCAGAATCTGGCATCGTCCGATATTTTCTTCCCGCAATTCCTGCAATACGCCATTTTTACCTCCCATTCCGCTGCTTTACAGCGGCAGCCTGAGGAGAATTTCGCAAAGGCGAATTCTCCGATAGAACTTCTTTCCCCTTTTCCCTTACAGTTCCTGCATCGTCCCGCACTGCGGGCACTTCATTTCCATGCGCTTCATACGACGTCCTCCTGTGAACGCACTTCCTTTAATATCTGACGCACCCGGCGTTCGGTGAGCATCAGCTCCCTCGCGATCTCCGTCGGTGTCAAATCATTTTGATGCTCCAGCACATACTTCCGGATGTACTCCTGCGAAAACAGCTTTGTCGGAAAGGTAACGCTGATTCCTCCATAGGCCTTCCAGAGCTTTCGCATCGAAGTCTCACCGACAAGCTCCGCCAACTCCCGATAAAGCCTGCTGTACTTTTCAAAATCATTTGACATACACGCCACCTCAGGTTCCCATTCTAAAGACCTGTCAGCGCAATTATCCTCTGTTGATTTCATGCTTAAATTTCCACGCCTGCCTCCATAAATTTGCCTAAACCACGAAAGACTGTCGGGAAAGCCTGATTTTAATCCGTGCTCTCCCAACAGCCTCCACAGTCATTTTCATTCTATGCAGACGTGTTTCCTCCTCATGACATCAGCAGAATTTTCTGCGAAAAAAAGCCTGCGGAGACATCTCATCTCCGCAGGCTGTGCTCACTTATTCTCTTGTATCTGTCTTAAACCGCCATTCTCTTTCCGTTCAGGAAATTCTCAAACTCCTCGTTGTAGCCGTTGTAGGAAACCACCAGGCGTCCGCCCAGATCCAGTCCCATTACTCCCAGAAAGGACTTCGCATCCACGATGTAGCGTCCATACCGGTCATTGGCAATATCAACGTCAAAATCACAGCGCTCTGCAGCGCGTACAAAAGCCTGCACATCCTTCGGTTCCAGTGTAATATATCTCGTCGTTCTCATTTTCTACCTCCTGTGATTACCCCAAGTGGTGTTCGTGAGCAATTTTTGTCTAGTTTCTATACCCTGTTGTCTACTATACTACACATGGGCTCAACCCCAAACGCTCATGCTGAGACCTATTATATTCAAGCTTTTTTCATTGTAAATATCCGCATTTTAAATTTTTATCCGCTATCGTCGATGTTTTTTGGCCATTTATTATGGTTCATAGGCCTCTAAGATTGAAATCTTGAAATACCATCTGAAATGCGCTTTAATTTGTTATATCTGTTCAGC
>CAVJLL010000042.1:0-20310 GCA_963650385.1 Clostridium sp. CAG:508
TCTCTGGGGCTGGTGCCGACGTATTTTTTGAACTGCTTGGAAAAATATCCGAAGTCCGGAATGCCGACGGCGACGGCCACCTCGGCCACGCTGAGGCTCGTGGTATTGAAATAACGAAGGGACATCTGAATCCGCTGCTTGCTGATGTAGACGGTGAGGGTGTCCCCGACTTCTTTTCGGAACGCATTGGACAGATAGGAGGGATTCTTGCCGAATTCCTCTGCGAGGATGGCGAGCGTGAGCTCCTCCGAAAGGTGCTGTTCGATGTAATTCACAACATTTCGAATCAGGTAGGAATACCTGTCATACGCGTAGTTGCGGACCAGAATCGCATACTTGCGCGCCATTTCCAGGGGAAGGTGCAGAAGCTCCTTCTCCGTATCCGTTTCCTGTATTTTCACGGAAAAAAGCTGCTGCTGCCGGAGTACATACACGGGATGTACTGCCGTATCCAGGAGCTTCATACAAAGGGATGCATTGATCTCCAGAAGCTGCTGGCGCATTTTCTGCGTGCCGATTCCGTCGGAGAGAAACGTATAGATGCACAGCTCCCGCATCTTATCGACGGCCCTTCCGGGATCGCCGGCGGTTATCGCCTGCGTGCAGGAGAGCAGCCGCTTTTTAAACTCCTCGGCATAATCGGAGCGAAAGGAGTTCGTGCGCTCCTCGCTGTACTCTACAGTATGCTGCTCCGAGCGGTAGTCCACATATTCTATGTGACTGTCTGAAAAAGCCGGGAGAAAGGCGGTAATCAGATGCTGCAGGAAGGAAACGATGGTTGAAAGCTCTGCAACCGGAAGAGATCCGTAGAACTGCTGCAGACCTAGAATATGCTGCGGAGGGATGCTGTTCTTGCGGATGATGCGGGCAAGCGCTGTCTGCGAGATGCGCTCCGTGCGAAAAGGGAGGATACAGCCAAGAGCCGGCTCCTTTCGCTCGTCCAGCGTGATGGCGATGTTGTAAAAGCCAAGCGTACTCTCCAGTACAATGATCGAATACGGATTGGAATCGGAGATGGAGAAGATCGGGCCGGTGGTGGAATAGGTTCCCCAGAGCATTTTCCGGATGCCGCGGTCGAAGCGGTCGAAATCGTGGTAGGGCGGCTCCATCAGGAAGGATTCCAGACCGAAGGCGTCCAGAAGCGCCTGCTGCACAACCGGGAAGAAGTCCGCCGGTGCGGCGCAGGCGGCTAGGGCTTCGTTCCGAGCTGCTGTTTCATTTTGATTGTTTGTACTCTTCATATCCGCTTCCTCTAAAATCCGATGCTGCGATGACAGGATTGGTTAATTTACTGAAAACTGGAGTTGTCGTAAATTTGCGAATCCGGAAAATCAATACAAAAATAATACCAAACCGGACAAACATTGCACAAGTGCCTTTGTACGTATCTTGCTATAGTGGCATCGTTGATTGCTGCATTTTAAGAACGTACCGCCAACCCGGCTGCTGAATCAAACAGTCTGCCGGAATCGGAACAACTGCAGCATATGGATACAAGGGCGGCTGCATAGTTCATGCAGCATGCGTTTAGAAACAAGGAACGAGAACAAAGACCAAGGAGAAGGGAGAGTCAGATGCTGAAGACAAACATCAACAAGGGCTGGCATTTCACAAAGGATGCGGTCGCAGCAGGGGAAGGCACCTCTGTACTCGAGCAGGGAACCTGGGAGGTTCTGGATCTGCCGCACACCTGGAACGGCACAGACGGCCAGGACGGCGGAAATGATTATCACAGAGGAACCTGCTATTACGCCAAGAAAATGACGCGGAAGGAGCTGGGCGATGCACCGGTGATCTACCTCGAGTTTGAGGGCGCCAATTCCAGTGCGACACTCTATGTCAATGGGAAGGAAGCGGGCCATCACGACGGCGGCTATTCCACCTGGAGAGTCAATGTCACCGATCTTCTCGAGGAGGAGAACGAGATCGTTGTTGCCGTGGACAATGCAGCGAACGATCATGTTTATCCGCAGATGGCAGACTTCACCTTCTACGGCGGTCTGTACCGCAGCGTCAATGTCATTGGCGTGCCGGAGACCCATTTTGACCTCGATTACTACGGCGGTCCTGCCATCATGGTGACACCGACGGTGGAGGGATCCGATGCCAGAGTTGAGGTGCAGGTATTCCTGACCGAGGCTGAGGTCGGGGATTCGCTGACCTACACGATCTGGGACAGCACGAAGCTGGTTGCATCTAAGAGCGTATCGGCTGAGGAGACGAAGGCGGAATTCGTCATCGAGAACGCACACCTCTGGAACGGCAAGAAGGATCCGCATCTGTATACAGCACAGGTGCTGCTGACAAGAGGCAAGGAAACGCTGGATGCAAGGAGCACGCGTTTTGGCTGCCGGAGCTTTGTCATTGATCCGGAGAAGGGCTTCATTTTAAACGGCGAGCGGTATCCGCTGCACGGCGTGTCCCGCCATCAGGACCGTCCGCAGAAGGGAAATGCCCTTGACCGGAAGGACCACGAGGAGGATATCGATCTGATTCTGGAGATGGGAGCCAATACGATCCGCCTGGCACACTATCAGCACGATCAGTATTTTTACGATCTGTGCGACGAGAAGGGCCTTGTGATCTGGGCAGAGATTCCTTACATCTCCAAGCACCTTCCGAACGGACGTGAGAACACCATTTCCCAGATGACCGAGCTCATCACGCAGAACTACAACCATCCCTGCATCGTGGTATGGGGCCTTTCCAATGAGATCACCATGGGCGGCGCGGAGGATCCGGACCTTCTGGAGAACCACCGCATTCTGAACGACCTGTGCCACCGCATGGATCCCACCAGACTGACCACCATGGCGGTTGTCTCCATGTGCAGCATGGATGCGCAGTACATTCAGATTCCGGACGTGGTTTCCTACAACCATTACTATGGCTGGTACGGCGGCACCACGGACATGAACGGCGAGTTCTTCGATGCGTTCCATGCTAAATATCCGTCCATCCCCATCGGTATGAGTGAGTACGGATGCGAAGCCCTGAACTGGCACACCTCCAACCCGCAGCAGGGCGACTACACGGAGGAGTATCAGGCATACTACCACGAGGAGCTGATCAAGCAGCTGTTCACCAGAGACTTCATTTGGGCAACGCATGTGTGGAACATGTTTGACTTCGCAGCAGACTCCCGCGCAGAGGGCGGCGAGAACGGCATGAATCACAAGGGACTGGTGACGTTCGACCGCAAGTACAAGAAGGATTCCTTCTACGCCTACAAGGCATGGCTGTCGGACGACCCGTTCGTGCACATCTGCGGAAAGCGCTACGTGGACCGCGTCGAGGATGTGACGAAGGTGACCGTGTATTCCAACCAGCCGGAGGTTGAGCTCTTTGTAAACGGCGAAAGCCTCGGCAAGCAGACCAGTGCGGATCATTTCTTCTATTTCCAGGTGCCGAATAAGGGCGAGAGCGTCCTGGCGGCAAAGGCAGGAGAGTGCACCGACGCCAGCACCATCCGCAAGGTGGAGGTCTTCAACGAGGCATATCGCCTCAAGGAAGAGGGCGAGGTCCTGAACTGGTTCGACATTGATATGCCGGAGGGATACTACAACATCAACGATGCCATCAGCGACATCATGAAGGCACCGGAGGGACAGGCATTCATCGGACAGCTCCTCAAGGGCATGATGCAGGCCGGCGGCGAGAAGTCGGCAGAGGCTGCAGGGGTTGACGGCGAGGGCCTTATGAAGATGCTGGGAGCATTCTCTGTCAAGCGCATGCTGAACCTGATGGGAACCGCCGGCGGCGGTAAGAAGTTCACCAAGGAAGAGCTTCTGGAACTGAATGCACAGCTGAACCGGATCAAAAAGATCTGATCGGCAGCAGATACAAACAACTACGAAAGAAGGGGACAGACAACATGAGTAACAGCAAAGAAGTAAGACCGTTTGGTATCCGCGACAAGATGGGATACATGTTCGGTGACCTGGCAAATGACTTTTCCTTTATTTTTGCCAGCACCTACGTCATGGTGTTCTACACCAAGATCATGGGCATTTCCACAGCCATGGTAGGAACGATGTTCCTGGTGGCAAGATGTGTGGATGCTTTTACCGACATCGGCATGGGCCGCATCGTTGACAGCAGCAAGCCGACCAAAAACGGACGCATCCGTCCGTGGATTCTGAGAATGTGCGGCTTTGTCGCGCTGGCATCCTTCCTGATGTACCAGTCCTTCCTGGTGGATGCCTCCTACGGAGTGAAGGTGGCATATATGTTCATCACCTACCTTCTGTGGGGCTCTATTTTCTACACCTCCATCAACATCCCCTACGGCTCTATGGCTTCGGTTATTTCCGCAGAGCCCAAGGACAGAAGCTCTCTGTCGGTATTCCGTTCCGTAGGCGGTACCTTTGCAGGCATCCTGATCGGTGTTGTGGCGCCGATGCTGGTTTACTACACAGATGAAGCCGGCAACCAGGTGGTATCGGCAGGAAGAATTTCCATGGTGGCAGGTATTTTCGCTGTCCTTTCCGTGATCTTCTATCTGCTCTGCTACTTCATGACCACCGAGCGCGTGGAGTACAAGCCCAAGACCGACAAGAAGTCGACCGGCGCTACATTGAAGATCATTGTGACCAACCGCGCACTCCTGGGCATGATTGCATCGGCCGTTCTGCTGCTGCTGGCATCCCTGATGTCACAGGGACTCAACGTATATCTGTATGCAGACTACTTCAAGAATGCATCGGCTATGTCGGTTTCTTCCATGCTGATGCTGCCCTGCATCATCGTGATGGCAATTTTCTCCACAAAGCTTTCTGCCAAGTTCGGCAAGAAGGAGTGCAGTGCAGTCGGCATGCTGGCCTCCTGCGTGATTTACCTGATCCTGGGTGTTCTGCACGTTACAAACGTATGGGTTTACATCGGCGGTGCGTTCCTGGCAATGCTGGGCATGTATTTCTTCCAGACACAGTGCTGGGCTCTGGTAACCGACGTTATCGATGATGTAGAGGTTTCCTCCGGCTCCCGCGAGGACGGCACCATCTACGGCATCTATTCCTTCTCCAGAAAGATCGGACAGGCAATTGCCGGCGGACTTTCCGGATGGGCACTTGGCTGGATCGGCTACGATTCTCTGGCGGTCGGTCAGACCGAGGAGGTTGCAAACGGAATCTACAATCTCTCCACTTACTTCCCGGCATTGATCTATCTGCTGTGCGCTCTGGCACTGATCTTCATCTACCCTCTTTCCAAGTCGAAGGTAGAGGCAAACGTAGCCGAGCTGAAGAAGAGAGCAGAAAAGGCATAAACAACAGGACGTATTTCCGAAAAGGGGTATGGGTTATGGGGAAAGGCCCGGCTGCTGATGCAGCCGGGCCTTTTTCTGCGCAGATATCAGCCAGCAACGGGTTCTGGAAGCGCTTTAATCAGCGGTTCTCTATGCCTGTGTTCTCTTAGCTGTGTTTTCCTTCTTAGACAGAATGTAGAAGGCAATGATGCAGATGATGACCGACATCAGCGATCCGGCGGCGGTGGCCAGCCCCATCGGAAGGAGCGAGGCCGGGAACAGGCGGGAGGTCAGATATACGCCGGGCACGCGGACCAGCGCAATGGCGATGATGTTGTGCAGGAACGAGATGCCGGATTTGCCGATCGCACAGAAATAACCGCTGAAGCTGAAGTGAATTCCTGCGAAGATGCAGTCAAAAATATACCCGCGCAGGTACCAGCTCCCGGCCTCTGCGACTGCCGGATCGGAGGTAAACAGACCGACAACCGGAAGCGCAATGAACTGCATGAGAACGGCCATGATGACACCAAAGCCTGCAGCAATGAGAACGGCATAGCCAAGTGTCCGGACAGCCCGGTCCTTTTTGCCGGCACCGATGTTCTGTGCGCCCAGTGCCGAAACGGTGGAGAGCATGGAGGAGGGAACCAGGAACAGGAAGCTGATGATCTTCTCGACGATGCCGACGGCCGCGGAGTCCACGAGGCCTCGCTGGTTGGCGATGACGGTGATGAGGAGGAAAGCCACCTGAATCAGACCGTCCTGGGCGGCGATGGGAAGGCCGATCCGCAGAATCTGCGACAGCATGTGCTTGTCAGGCTTACAATCGCTGCGACCGATGCGCAGTCCGATGTGGAGGCGTCCGATGGCGAAGAGAGAGACGGCAACACTGACGGCCTGCGACAGCGTCGTGCCGAGTGCGGCTCCGGCGGGGCCCATGTGCAGTGCACCCATAAACAGATAGTCCAATACAATGTTGGAGGCACAGGCGATGGCGATGAAGTACATGGGGTGCTTGGAATCTCCAAGCCCGCGGAAAATGGAGCTGATGATGTTGTAAGCAGTGATGAAGGGGATGCCCAGGAAACAGATGGTCAGATACCGAATGGTTCCGGGCACGGCTTCATCAGGTGTGGACACGATGGACACAATCGGATTTACGAGCAGCAGCAATACGGCCGTCATAATGACAGCAACCATCATGAAAAGAGTTACGGAATTGCCGACGCCCTTCTGCGCCCGGGTACTGTCGCCGCGGCCGACCGCCTGCGCGATGCTGACGGTTGTTCCCATAGCGAGTCCGACAATGATGACGGTCAGCATATGCATTACCTGCGATCCGATGGAAACGGCTGTCGTGCCGGCAACGCCGTCAAACTGCCCGATGATGAACAGATCTGCCATGCCGTACAGCGTCTGAAGAAAATAGGATAAAAGATACGGGAGACAAAAGCGAAGAATGTTGTGAAAAACACTTCCGGTTGTCTGATTGATTCCTGTGCTGCCGCTGCTGTTCATAATACGTGTCCCCTCATCTCATTGTATGCTGCACAATTCACGAAATATTTTATTATACCACCGGACGGCAATGTCATCCCTCTTGACACCGGTATTGTATAATACAGAGTTAGGGCCTCAAAGTCCAATCCTTCGATATAATCTTACCTGCGAGAGAAGGTTTGACTTTGAGATCCGATATCAGCCATATACTGCAGTTACAGTCGAAGGAGAAGAGATGGAAAATGAACTTTTTGAACGTATGCCCGTGCCGAAGGCATATTTTAAGGTTGCCCTGCCGGTGGTCATCGGCATGGTGGTCAGTCTGATTTACAACCTGGCAGATACCTGGTTTATCGCCAGGACCGGCAGCACAGAGCTGGTGGCCGGCGTGTCTTTGTGTGCACCGATTTTCTCGCTGATGATTGCCTTCAGTGATGTTTTCGGTTTGGGAGGGTGCAACCTGATTTCCCGCATGCTCGGAGGCGGGGAGAAAAAAAACGCCGCCTGCGTCAGCTCTTTCTGTATCTATGGAGTAATTGGCGTCGGAATCGTTACGGCAGCGGTTATGCTGCTCTTTAAGGGACCGATTCTCTCTCTTCTGGGAGCAACGGAGCAGACAATTACCTATGCCGGCGCCTATTACACGTGGCTGGTACTGGGGGCACCGATCATCATTTTAAATTTTGTTCCGGGAAACCTTCTGCGGACAGAGGGCCTTTCCGGAAAATCCATGGTATGTACGATCGTCGGTGCCGTATTGAATATTGTTTTGGATCCCATCTTCATCTTTGCTTTTGGACTGGGGGCAGCAGGAGCAGCGATCGCCACCGTTTTGAGCAACCTGGTGTCGGATATTATGCTGCTGCACGCCATGAGAAAATATGCCTCCTCCCTTTCCGTGCGGCCCCGGGACTGCAGGATCAGCGGCAAGATGCTCCGGAGCATTCTGGCCATTGGCATCCCGGCTTCCACAACAACTATGATGCAGTCCCTGGCGGTCCTTCTGACGAACCGGTGCCTTGTTGATTACGGAACGGATAAGGTGGCGGCACTGGGCATTGCCATGAAGGTGAATATGGTCAGCATGCTGATCCTGATCGGCTTTGCCTTCGGTGCGCAGGCTGCGCTGGGGTATTGCTACGGCGCAGGCAATCAGAAACGGCTGCAGGAATTTCTGCGGTTTGACATAAGGGTTCAGGTAACGCTGGCGCTGTTCTTCGTCGGCATATCCTTTCTGTTTACAAGGCCGATTCTGGGTGTCTTCATGCAGGATCCCGAGGTCATAGCCGCCGGAACATGGATTCTCCGCTGCCTGATGATCTCTGCCCCTGCTGTCGGAATCGTGCTGGTAATGACGACGCTGTTCCAGGCAGAAGGGAAGGCCCTGCCGGCCCTCATCCTGTCAGTCAGCAGACAGGGCATCGTACTGGTCATCTGCCTGTACGGGCTGCGGGCCTTGTTCGGATACAGCGGAATTCTGGCAGCTCAGGCTGCAGCCGATGTGATCACGATGGGCATCGCACTCGGCTTAAAGCGCCTATACACGAAGAACTGAATCATACAAGCACACAGAGCTTTTGAGGACGGCCCCTGACGGATATCGCTTCGTCAGGGGCCGCTGCATTAGTACAGATACCAGCCGCGACGGGTCCTGGCGTCTGTATTGTAAAAACCTGCAAAAGGAACTGTAAAAACATAACTTTGATAATTGACAGGAAGTTTAGCAATAGTATAATCGGCGATGGGCCAAAAGTTTAGTGACAGAATATCTGGAGTTTACAGGAATCGAGGCTGGAATGGAACAGGAACAGATCAATGAACAGATTGGCTGTAAGATCAAGGATCTGCGGAATCGAAACGGTCTGACGCAGCAGGAGCTGGCGGACCGCACGGAGCTGACGAAGGGCTTTATTTCGCAGCTGGAGCGGGGGCAAGTGTCTCCGTCCGTGGTGACGCTCCTGGATCTGATCGAGTGCCTGGGATCGACGCCTGCGGAGTTCTTCAAGGAGGGCGCGCAGGAGCAGGTCGTTTTCAAGGAGCAGGACTATTTCGAGAAAATTGAGGAAGGTGTGAGCAAGATCGAGTGGCTGGTGCCGCCCGCACAGAAATTCCAGATGGAGCCGCTCCTCGTAGAGATAGCACCGCACCAGTCGCTGGAGGAGGATAAGCCGCATTCCGGTGAGGAATTCGGCTATGTCATGAGCGGACGCATCATTGTTCACTTCGGCGATAAGGATTACCGGGTGAAGGCGGGAGAAAGCTTTTACTACCGGACAACGAAGAGCCACCGGATTTCCAATCCGGGGAGCCGCCCGGCGAAGCTGCTGTGGATCAGCACGCCGCCGGAGTTCTGAGAAGGACAAGACGCATAGGAGGTAAGAATGGACAACACCAACATCATTGAGCTGCGGCATGTGACCAAGTCCTTCAGTGACGGCTTCACGGCAGTGCAGGATTTTAATCTTGAGGTCAGAAAGGGCGAATTCGTTACGTTCCTCGGACCTTCCGGCTGCGGCAAAACAACGACGCTCCGCATGATCGCGGGCTTTGAGCTGCCGACATCGGGCGAGATTCTCCTCGACGGCAAATCCATCACCAATCTGCCGCCGTACGAGCGGCCGATCAATACGGTCTTTCAGCGGTATGCGCTGTTCCCGCACATGAATATCTACGAGAACATTGCCTTCGGACTCAAGCAGAAGAAAATGGCGAAGGATGTCATCGAGCACAAGGTGAAAAAGGTGCTGTCTCTGGTGGACCTGGAGGGCTTTGAGGAGCGCAACGTCGCCACCCTTTCCGGCGGTCAGCAGCAGCGGATCGCCATTGCAAGAGCACTTGTCAACGAGCCGGAAATCCTCCTTCTGGACGAGCCGCTCGGCGCACTGGATCTGAAGATGCGGCAGGAGATGCAGATCGAGCTGAAGGACATGCACAGAAAGCTCGGCATTACCTTCATCTATGTCACGCACGACCAGGAAGAGGCTCTTACCATGTCGGACAAGATCGTGGTCATGAGTGAGGGACAGATTCAGCAGATCGGTACGCCGGAGGACATCTACAACGAGCCGAAAAACGCATTTGTGGCAGACTTCATCGGCGAGAGCAATATTTTCAGCGGCATCATGACGGGCAAGCTGAAGGTGCGCTTCTGCGGCGGCGAGTTCACCTGCGTGGACGATGTGGCAGAGGGAACCCACATCACGGCGGTTGTCCGCCCGGAGGATGTGGAGCTGACGGCACCGTCGGAAGGGACCATACAGGGTACCGTGATTTCCGTTATTTTCAAGGGAATGCACTACGAGATTACGGTGCAGTCCGGACGGAACGAGATGGTGATCCAGTCCGTAAAATCCGCGAAGGTCGGCGAGCGCGTCGGCATGCGGCTGGAGCCGGACAGCATTCACATCATGATTGCGGAGGACCACACCAATATTTTCCCTGTGGACATCAACCGGGATTATCGCCTGGCCTACAACGATCAGCTGCTGCATGCGAGCCTTACGAAGCTGATCAAGGGCGGGAAGCGCTTAGAGGACGGAACGCTGGTGGACGGAAACGGCGAAGCCATTGACCTTGAGAGAACGAAGGTGATCGCCTCCATCCAGCCCGGCGACATCGATATGACGGACAATCAGGAGGAGGGTCTGGTGCAGGGCTACATCAGCAACCTGATTTACCAGGGCGACCATTACCTGTATGTCATCCATTCGGAAATGGAGCAGGATTTTGTGGTGTACGATGAGGACCTCTGGAACATGGGCGACCGCGTCGGACTGATCATGCCGGTGGAGAAGATGAAGTTCACGCTGAAAAAGTAACCCGGCACGGGAATATCCGCTTCGTTGATTCCGTACGTTTGTACATACGCTGCCGATGCGGCAGAAAGGGCAGGCATGCACTTTAAGTTTACTAGAAAATCACTCTGCATTCCGTATGCAGTCTATCTGGTGCTGTTCGTTGCGGCACCGCTCCTGGTATTGCTCTACTACGCATTCACGAACAGTACAGGGCAGTTTACGATCTCCAATTTCACCGGCTTTTTCACGGACCCGAATGCGCTGGGAACCCTGTTCTACAGCTTTGCAGTGGCACTTGTGACCACACTGGTCTGTCTGGCACTGGCGTATCCGATCGCATGCATCCTCGCATTCAGCAAATGGAAGAACCGGTCCGTCCTGATCATGATCTTCGTGCTGCCGATGTGGATCAATTTCTCACTGCGCATCACGGCGCTGAAGGAGATTCTGACGGTGCTGGAGGGGAACCTTGCGCTGTATCCCTTTTTTAATGCCGTGGTCGGCATGACCTACGATTTCCTTCCCTTCATGATCCTGCCGATCTACACCACGCTCGAGCGGATGGACGGAGCGCTCTTGGAGGCGGCGATGGACTTGGGAGCTAGCGAACGGGAGGCATTTCTGCGCATCACGCTCCCGCTGTCCGTACCGGGAATCATGAGCGGCATTTCGATGGTGTTCCTGCCGGCGATGACCAACTACGTCGTGCTGGATATGCTCTACAACAGCACGTACATTATGGGAAGCCTGATCGGAAGCTACTTCTCCGCCTATAACTGGAACGGAGGATCCATGATCGCCCTGATTCTTCTGGGCATTATCTGCCTGTTCACGCTCCTGACGGAGGACGGTGAGGCGGGCAGCCAGCGGGGAGGCGCACTGTTATGACGGACATTTCCAGAAAAAGGGCAGCCAAAACAGGAAAGTGGATATATCTTGTACTCATGCTCCTGTTTATCTACCTGCCAATCCTGATTCTCGCGGTATACAGCTTCACCGATTCAACCAACATCGGTGCCATCCGCGGGTTTTCACTGAAGAACTATGTGACGCTCTTTACGACCGAAGAGCTGCGCAGCATGATCGCGGGGACGCTTCTGCTGGCGCTGGGCGCTGCAGTGATTGCGACGATTCTGGGAACCCTCGGGGCGATCGGCGCCTTCTATTCCAAAGAGCGTGTCGGCCGCGCGATTTCCACGATCAACCAGGTGCCGGTCGTAAATGCTGACGTGGTGACCGGCTTCTCTTTGTGCATTCTCCTGGTGGTGGTGCTGCGGATCAGCAAGGACACCTTCGTTCCGCTGGTGGTCGGGCACGTAACCCTGTGTGCGCCGTTTGTGTATCTGGCGGTTCTGCCGAAGATCAAGCAGATGGATTCGAGCCTTTACGAGGCGGCACTGGACCTGGGGGCCACGCCCTTCCGCGCGCTGACGCAGGTCGTCATTCCGCAGCTGGTTCCGGGCATTGTCTCGGGCTTTGCGCTGGCGGTTACGCTGTCACTGGACGACTATTTCATTGCAACCTACACAAAGCCGGCAACCTTTGACACCATCAGCACGTATGTGGTGAATGCGACCAAGGGGTCACAGACTGCCATCAAGACGGCACTCTGGGCGCTTTCGACCGTTATTTTCCTTGCGGTCATCATCATTGTAGCCGGTTGGAATCTGGCACAGACCAGGGGCACGGGTGCAAAGCCGGGCAAGGAGGAGAAGGTATGACGGAGATTGCAGTCAGAAGAAAACGCCTGGCGGCAGCCATTCTCGCCGGGAGCCTGGGTGTGTCGCTCGGTCTGCAGGCAGGGAATCCTCTGGCGGTGCAGGCGGCTGCAGCCGGAGCAGAGGCAGAGCAGGCACAGAGCATCGACGAGACTTCGAAGACGCAGAGCGCGGGCGCTGCCGCAGAAGCGCAGAGCGGAAAGACGGTGACGCTCCGGGTATGCAGCTGGGAGGAATACATCGATACCGGCGACTGGGACGAAGACGAGGCCATTGACCTGCCCAGCGGCGACATTATCGGCGAGAATTCCATGGTGCAGGACTTCGAGAGCTGGTACGAGGAAACGTACGGCGTGAAGGTAAAGGTGGAGTACTCCACCTTCGGAACCAACGAGGACCTGTACAACATGCTAACGCTCGGGGACACCTTTGACCTCGTGTGCCCGTCGGAATACATGTTCATGAAGCTGATCAGCGAGGACCGGCTGGTGCCGCTCTCGGACGGCTTTTTCGATGCGTCAGAGGAGAACAATTACTATATCAAGGGGGTGTCACCGTACCTGCGGAACATCTTCGAGACCAAGGAGATTGACGGTGAGCCGTGGGCCAAATATGCGGCCGGCTACATGTGGGGCGTGACTGGCATTGTGTACAATCCGGAGGAGATGACAAGGGAAGAGGCCTCCACCTGGACAGTGCTGAACAATCCGGCCTACAAGCGGCGCGTGACCATCAAGGACAGCGTGCGCGAGTGCTATTTTGCCGCAATGGGCGCGCTTCGCCACGACCTTTTGACCTCGGAAGCCTTCGTAAGCGATCCGGATTACCGGGAGAAGCTGGAGGAGGAGATGAACGACACATCTCCGGAGGCAATCGCCGAGGTCCAGGACTGGCTGCAGTCCATGAAGGACAATGTGTATTCGTTTGAGACGGACTCCGGCAAGGCGGACATGATCACCGGCAAGGTGGTCGCCAATTACCAGTGGTCGGGCGATGCCGTCTACACGATGGACCAGGCGGACGAGGACGGCGTGGAGCTGGATTTTGCTGTGCCCGAGGAGAGCACCAACATTTACTTTGACGGATGGGTCATGCTCAAGAGCGGCATCGGATCCGACGCGGCCAAGCAGCAGGCGGCAGAGGCCTTCATCAATTTCGTCTCCCGCCCGGACAACGCCATCCGGAACATGTATTACATCGGCTACACCTCCGTCATCTCCGGCGGCGAGGACCCGAGAATTCTGGAATATCTGGACTGGAACTACGGTGCAGAGGACGGAGAAGAGGACACAACACAGTACGATGTGAATTACTTCTTCCAGGGCGAGGATGCAGAAGCGAGCGACGACTACATCCTGACCGTGCCCACGGAGCAGGTAAACCGGCAGCTCGGCGCGCAGTATCCCAGCACGGAAACCATCCGGCGCTCCAGCATCATGCGCTACTTCACGCCGGAGCAGAGCGAGCAGACCAACCGGATGTGGGTGAATGTCCGCTGCTACAACATCAAGAACGTTCCCGTCTGGGGATGGGGTCTCATGCTCGTCGCGGCAGCCGGCATTGTCTGGCTGACCGTGCGGAAGGTACAGCTGCTGAAGAAAACCGCAAAGCAGGAGAAGGAGCAAAGACGGCGGTAACGGAGAGGCCCGGAGAAGGCAGTGAGATCCATTACGGGGGGACTATTCGCTGAGCAACCGAAGGCTCGGGAAACAGTGATTTTGCAAACGGGTTTTGAATGATGGTAAAAAAGAAAGGCATCTGTCAGAAATGACAGGTGCCTTTCTTGTGATAAATATGGTTTTGCTGTATTGTAGAAAAGAAAATTACAGCAGAATATACAAAAGACAAGGCGATACAAAAACAATGCCGCACAATGCGGGCAAACGCTGTCGGGGCAATCCCTTATTTGCACTCACCTTGTAAGTTCTTTCGCATAATAACACTAATCGGACGGAGTGGTCAATGGGAGGCAGCAATGGCTGTATACGGAGAAAAATATTATCTTGGACTTGATATGGGAACCAATTCCGTGGGCTGGGCACTTACGGATGAGCACTATAATCTGCGGCGTGCCAAGGGAAAGGACCTGTGGGGATGCCGGCTTTTTGGTAGTGCAGAAACTTCCGCAAAGCGGCGGTCCTTCCGCTGCGCTCGCCGAAGGATACAAAGAGAACGCGCCAGAATTGGGACGCTGATGTCTTATTTTGCAGATGAGATCGATAAGGTGGACCCTGGCTTTTATCAGCGCCTGAAGGAAAGCAAATACCACCTGGAGGATCGGTCGGAGGAAAATCAGCAGAAGTATGCCCTTTTCGCAGATGAAGATTATACCGATAAGGACTATTACCGGGAATATCCGACGATTTTTCATCTGAGAAAGGCTCTGATTGACAACGAGAAGGAAAGCTATGACGTCCGGTTGGTTTTTCTGGCTCTTTTGAACATGTTCAAGCATCGGGGGAATTTTCTGAATGAGTCGCTGTCGGATGAAAATGCCGGCATTGATATGTCGGAGGCATGGCAGGCATTATGTGAGCAGGCGGAGCTTTTTGATCTTCATCTGGGGACTGCTGCGGATCCGGCACGCGTTCTGGATATTCTCGGTGACAAGGGACTTTCTAAAACGGAAACCGGTGAAAGGCTTTGCACATACATGGGGCTGGACAAGTCTCAAAAGGGGGAAAGGGAAATTGTCGGTCTTCTTGCCGGGAGAGTTGGAAAGCTGGTCGCTATTTACGGAGAGCAGATACTGGGGGAAGAAAACAAGGGAAAAAAGATATGCTATCGGGACAGCAGCTATGAAGAGTCCTATGCGGAACTTCAGGAGCTTCTGGGAGAGGAATACTGCGGGCTTCTGGACAGTGCCAAAGTGGTACATGATCTAGGACTTCTGGCCAATATCCTGAAAGGAGCGCCGGAAGGAAAACAATTCCTGTCGCATGCAAGAGTCGCTGCGTATGAGAAGCATCAGGAAGATCTGCAGCGTCTGAAAAGGGTGCTGCGCAAATACAATCCGTCGGAATACAACAAGATGTTCCGGGTTATGGGTGAGGGAAATTACAGCGCTTATGTGGGAAGTGTGAACAGTCTGGGAGAAAAGATTCGACGCTGTGAAGGGAAGGGGCGATCCACAGAGGATCTGTATAAGAACATTAAAAAAGTGCTCGCAGCCTGCCCGGTGGATGATGCGGACGTGCAGAAAATTCTGCGGGACATGGATGCAGATGTATTTCTGCCTAAACAGCTGACATCTGCCAACGGTGTCATTCCGAACCAGATTTATGTACGGGAGATGAAGTCTATTCTGAGCAACGCAGAGAATTACCTTCCATTTCTGGTCGAAAAGGATGCAAGCGGATTATCTGTTTCAGAGAGAATTCTGCAGCTGTTCTCCTTCCGGATTCCTTATTATGTAGGACCCCTTGGACAGCTGCATACGGATGAAACCGGACACAATTTGTGGGCGGTCCGCAGGCAGGAAAACGGACGAAAGCTCTCCGGACCGGTATATCCGTGGAATTTTGAGAAGATTATCGATACGAAGAAGACGGCAGAGAAATTCATCGAACGGATGGTGCGTCACTGCAGCTATATGAGTGATGAAAATTGCCTGCCGAAGGGATCTCTTCTCTATGAGAAATTCATGGTCCTGAATGAGATCAACAATCTCCGCATTCATGGAGAGAAGATCTCTGTGGAACTGAAGCAGGAAATCTATCAGACACTGTATCTGAAAGGAAAACGCGTCACCGTCAAAGAACTGAGAAAATACCTGACAGCCAGAGGACTGATTGACAAAAATGACAGCGAGGCAATCAGCGGAATTGATACAGAAGGAGATTTGAAGGCATCCCTGTCCTCACTCGGGAAGTTCTGTGGGATTTTCGGGGAGGATGTCCTTCTGGACCGAAATCAGGAAATAATCGAAAAAATCATTTTCTGGAAAACCATTTACGGCGAGGACCGCAAGTTCGTGAGGGAACGGCTGGAAGAGGAGTATGCAGGCGTTTTCACAGAGCAGCAGGTGAAAAAAATCCTTGGATATAAGTTCGGCGACTGGGGAAGGTTATCCAGAAGCTTTTTGGAAATGGAGGGATATTCTAAAAAGGACGGTGTAAGGAGAACGATTATTCAGACGTTGTGGGAAACCAATGACAATCTGATGACGCTGCTGGGAGAGGAGTATACGTATCAGGAAGAGCTGAAGCTGCGGCAGAACACATTGGAGAAACCCTTGTCCGAATGGGATTACGAGGATCTGGATGGCATGTACCTGTCCGCACCGGTGCGAAGGATGGTGTGGCAGACGATGAAAATCGTGAGAGAGCTGACCGAAGTTACCGGACATCAACCGGATCGGATTTTCATCGAGATGCCTCGCGAGGAAGGAGAAAAAAATAAACGCACCGTTTCCCGCAAGAAGAAGCTGTCAGACCTGTATGCAGCTTTGAAAAGCGAAGGAAAGGAATGGAAGCTGGAAATCGATGCAAGAGAGGAGGCGGATTTCCGCAGCAAGAAACTCTATCTGTATTACATGCAGATGGGACGATCCATGTATACAGGAAAGCCAATTGATCTGGATAAGCTTCTTCATGACAATACGGCATATGATATTGACCATATTTATCCGAGACACTTTGTGAAGGATGACAGTATCGAGAACAATCTGGTCCTGGTGGAGAAGGAAATAAACAATCATAAGCAGGATAGTTTCCCGTTAGAGCATTCCTTGCAGAATGACCGGAAAGCCTTCTGGAGAAATCTGGTGGAGCGGCACTTCATTACCAAAGAAAAATACGATCGTCTTACCCGCACTACTTCATTTACAGAGGAAGAAAAGGCTGCCTTTATCAGCCGGCAGCTGGTAGAGACCAGGCAGGGAACAAAGGCAATTACACAGATTATGCAGGCTGCATTTCCACAGTCGAATATCGTGTTTTCCAAGGCGGGACTGGTTTCGGATTTCCGTAAAAAATACGATATGGTCAAGGTGCGCAGTGTTAATGATCTGCACCATGCCAAGGATGCATACCTGAACGTGGTGGTTGGCAATGCCTATTATGTGAAATTCACGGCGAATCCGCTCAAATATATTCGGGAGGCCGAACGAAATTCTGGGGATGTCCTGTATCAGTACAATATGGACAAGATCTTTGAAAGGGACATTATCAGGGGAAATGAGACTGCCTGGCTTGGTACACAGAATGATGCCTCGATGATAGGTCTGGTAAAGAGTACGGTGCGGCGAAATTCACCGATTATTTCGGAGAGAACCTATGTGGCACATGGGGGACATTCGGATGCGACAATTGTACCGGCCAGAAAAGCAAAGGCCGGGGCTTACATGGCAATGAGCTCAGATCCAAGACTCGCGGATGTGACAAAATACGGCGGAAAGACGTCGATCAGCACACAGTGCTACTGCCTGGTGCAATATAAGCTTGGTACGAAACGGGTACAGAGTTTGGAGGCTTTGCCAGTCTACTTGGGGAATGCAGAGGAGTTGTCAAAGGAGACGATTATTGCCTATCTGGAGCAGAGTTTACAGCGGGAAAATCCAAAGAAGACGGTTGGAGAGTTGGAGATAAAGATAAAATGCGTTCCATTTAACACACTGGTGAAGGTGGACGGCTTTTACTATCGACTTGGCGGAAAATCGAATGGAAGAATATATTTGCTGAATGCGCAGCCCTTGCTGATGCAACCAGAACAGGAAAAATATATAAAAGGACTAGAACGCGCAGCAGAAACGGGACTGATGAAGGGAGGAGAGGCAGAAATAACGGTTCAGGGCAATCTTGCATTATATGATTCGCTTCTGCAGAAAATGTCTGAGGCATACACAAATAAGAAGACCTCCATCTATGCGGCAGTGCGGGATGGTCGTGATGCATTTTCGGGTCTGGCGATTCTAGAACAAGTAAAGGTACTGCGGAATATTCTTATATGGTTCCAGTTTGGGGTTTATACTGCAGATCTTGAACCGATAGGAGGAAGCAAGCATGCAGGCCTATGCCTAATGTCTAAGAAAGTTGGAGAGCTGAAGGAATTCAGTATCCTTTATCAATCGGTTACCGGATTGTATCTTCGCAGAGAAGCGATCATCAGATCATGAGCTGGAGGACGATTGTTATTTCCAGCAGCGCCAAGCTGGATTATCAGCTGGGATATATGGTGATTCGCAGAGAAAACGTAACGAAAATCCATCTGAGTGAGATCCATACGGTGATGATTGAGTCTACTGCTGTGTCCATGACGGCGGCACTGCTGCAGGAACTGGTAAGTCATAAGGTTAAGGTCATTTTCTGCGATGAGAGGCGTAATCCGAGTGCAGAACTGCTGCCGTATTATGGGGCACATGACACCAGCCGGAAGATTCGCAATCAGATCGTTTGGCAGGATGACATCAAGAAGGCAGTCTGGACAGAAATTGTGGGAGAAAAAATCCGCAATCAGATGCTGGTCCTCCGGGATTACGGACGGATTGAATCGGAGCTCCTTCAGCAATATGTAGGAGAGCTTCAGTATGGCGATGAAACCAACCGGGAGGGGCATGCGGCAAAGGTATATTTCAATGCCTTGTTCGGAAAGGAATTCAGCCGCAGTGCAGACAACAGCACAAATGCAGCCCTTAACTACGGCTACAGCATTGTGCTGTCGCTCTTCACAAGAGAAATTGCCCTGAACGGGTATCTGACACAGCTTGGGCTCTTTCATGACAATATGTTCAATCCCTTTAATCTGGCTTCAGATCTGATGGAACCCTTCCGAACCCTGGTGGATCGAAAGGTCCTGCAGATGAAGCCGGAGAAACTGGAACATGAAGAGAAGATGGAACTGATTGACATTGTGAATCAGGAAATTTCCATCAATGGAAGAAATGAATTGGTTTCCAACGCTGTCAAAATTTATACGCGCAGTGTATTTGATGCCCTTGAAGAACGGGACGTGTCGCTGATTCGCTTTTATTCATTGAAATGAACTATCGATATATGCGTATTCTGGTAATGTTTGATCTGCCGATTGTCACACCGGCAGAGCGGCGCGAATATGGAAAATTCCGCAGATTTCTGATCAAAGCAGGCTTTATGATGCTGCAGGAGTCAGTGTATACAAAAATTGCCCAGAATCAGACAATGGCTGATGCCATCGTTGACAATGTAAAGAAGAACAAGCCTCCGGAAGGACTGGTTCAGGTTTTAAAGATTACGGAAAAACAATACAGCAAAATGGAGTACGTGGTTGGAGTCGGTGAATCTGAAGTCCTTAACACGGACGAACGGTTGGTAATTCTATGAAGCTTGTCAATGCGAAATACGGGCTTTCTCTGGAACTGCATGAGAACGAGGCTAATGTACTGGTGGTTGAAAATCCAGCAGCCCTTGCGGAGCTCCTGCAGGGACTGCGTGAGGCAACGCTGACAGGAGAGTCCGATTGGGTTCTGTCCTCCGATAAAATTCTGCCGTTGGAGAAGAAGGCTGTTCTCATCATGGATCCGTGGTCGGTGGATATAAATGGGAAAACAGTCAGGACAAAGCTTTTGCGGTATCTGATAGACGTGGCACAAGAGGCACATTATGATGAATTCCTGCAGCTTCGCGGAGATATTGTCCGGTATATGGAAAAAATAGCAGAGTCCTCTTCTTATACGCTGTCCTACCGGGAAGATTTTGAAAATACAGATATTCTGAAATGGGTGGAGGTTGGCATTGATACGGATGCAGAGACCTTCGAAGAACGCCTGACAGAGTACCTGAAACTGCTGGGGAGCCTCTGCGGAATTCAGGTAGTGTTCTTTTGGGGTCTGCATGATATAGTAGGAAGAAGTGAGCTGCAGTCCTTATATCAGGAGGCGTTTTACCGGAAAATCTGTCTGGTTCTGTTGGAATCACATCAGACAGAAAGACTGGAACAGGAGAAAATGACGATCATTGACAAGGATTGCTGTGTCATAACTTTTTGAATTTGCGATGCATGCCAGTGCATATAGGCCCGGTGAGAACCGTAATTTGAGGTTTGAGAGCCTTGTAAGTTCAGAAGGGTCACAAGC
>CAVJLL010000043.1:0-19961 GCA_963650385.1 Clostridium sp. CAG:508
AATTTTCTTAACCAAGATAACTGCACCTCCCTCGTCCCGGCATATCGTCAGCTTTCACGTATCCGGCATTGAATTCCATATTGATGTCTCGAAGCTCCTTCTTGCCGTCGATATAATCCTGGTACATCTCGGCAAGGCCTGACATGCAGCCATCACAATTTGCTTCAATATTTCCCAAAGATTCTGCCACAATCTTCTCGCGCTCTTCTTTTGTTGTTTCGGATATCAAATAGCCCATAGTAACCTTCACTTCGTCTCACTTTCTATCCACAGGTTTGCTCATTTTTAATCACTTTTTTCAGGTATTTCACCGGCACATGCTTAGTCAGCCATACGCCGTTCACAGACTGATAAAATACATAGCCATCTGCCTGCATTTGCCTGGTATTTATCTCGTAAACCATCGGCTTTCCATGTCGGCTTCCAACCTTTACTGCGGTATCATAATCGCCGGACAAATGCACATATAGTCGTGATTTCGGCATCAATCCCTGCTCATCAATAGATGTAACATATTTCTCGCCTGTTCCGTGCCACAGGATATCCGGTGGCTGCTTCTGCTCCAGCTCTACATCTACCGGAATAGAATGCCCCTGATTCGCACGGATCAATGTCTTATCCTCATTGAATGAATAGCGCTGCTTTCCGTCAGTACGCACGATCTCTTCCAGCATTTCCATGTTAAAAGGCCGTGTTTTGGCAATGCCGGTAATCAGCTCATCTACCTTCGCCCAGCCATGCTCATCCAGGCAAATGCCTATCGTCTCCGGCTTATGACGCAGGATTAGCGATATAAATCGACTGGTATCTGTTAAACTCACTTCGCACCTCCATTTGTGTGCAATCAAAAATCATCTAATGCTGCATCCATTTCTTCCAACCGGTCGATCCAGACTAAGTCATTCTTATTATGTTTTTCGGGTTTCTTCTTAGCATCGCCTATGACTTCAAAACTTTTCTCTTCCGTCCCGAACAGGCCTTTCACTCGAATCCGGAAATCTGGCCTATTGTTGGTCAGTCCCTGCTGAAGTTCGACATTCTTATACCTGGAAAGTAAAATCTGGCAGATAACTGGAATGTCACTTTCATGGATACATGGCGATGCCATGAATTTTTTCTTTATATACGGCTTGATGTTGGAAAGTACCTGAGGCATGGAAGCCTTTATTCTTGAGTCTTTAATCATGACAACACCACCAAACTGATTTTTTATACTGCTGCATTCCGAAGAGAAATAAGGTCATCATTGACTTCAACCAGGTCCCGGATTGTCTCCAACGCATCATCCATTTTCCAAATGACCTTGTCAGTCAACCGGTTGATACCAAGTAGTTTTGCCAGAAACTTGTATAGGCTATCCTTTTCAATGGATACATTCTGTCTTACAATTTCAAACATACCGCTTCCCAGCTCTTCTCTGCTGATATAGCTGATATCTCTTTTTTCTCCTGTATCACCAGGTACCCGGAGTTGATAATCTGTTGCGCCTTCTAAATACAAAAAACCATTCCGACGGATGATGCCGTTATATTCACATCTGTACATCCGCGTTTCATATGCATCCTTTACAACCTTTGTGACCTTTTCTCTTCCAAACATCCACGGAATTCGCTTCAGCAGCCATTCTTCTGAAATAGGTGCCTCGATCTCCATGATCTTCCTTATAATTCCTTGGAAGTTGCTCGAACCTGCGAAGCTGTATACGTTTGCCATCTGGTATGTAGGAAATACATCATGGTTTTCCTGCACTGCCTCTTCAAAAACTTCTTCTGAATCGTCTTCGGTCTCCGATTCAGAATTACTATTTTTCGCCTGGCCTTCAATACTGCTCATGGCTTCTTCTGCTGCCTCCAACAAACGCTCTTTTTCCACAGCCGTGTTCTTAAACCAGTCCGTAGACCAGATGCGGTAAAATTTCCAGCCCATATTTTCCAGAATCTGCTGACGCAGCCTGTCTCTGTCTCTGGCATTCTTAGAAGAATGATAGGTGGCTCCATCGCACTCAACCGCCAGTACATAGTCCGATGTACCCGCCCGCTTGATGCCAAGGTCAATCCGGAAATTTGAACAGCCAACCTGCGTATCCACCTCATAACCATTATCACGGAGAAACTCGCAGACCTCCATTTCAAATTCAGAATCAAACTGCTCAAAGGGGTTTACACTGACAGCTCTTTCCATGGCTACAGCACCATTTTCCGCATAATCCAGATAATTCTTTAAAAGCTTGGCTCCCTCTGCTTTCGTACGTCCAAGATCAATATCTGTATGATGAATAGACGCAACCAGCTGAACATTCAGCTTTGCACGGGTAACCGCTACATTCAGACGCCTTTCACCACCCACTCGATTCAGCGGTCCAAAGTTATGCATCAGTCTGCCCGTAGAGTCCTTTGCATATGCAACGCTGAAAATAATAGTATCCCTTTCATCACCCTGAACAGTTTCCAGATTTTTGATAAAGAATGGCTCTGCAGCATCACGTCGAAAGAAAAACTCCTTAGAGGGATCCTCCTGTCTTCTCTTTGACAGCAGCTTGTCGATCAAATCCTGCTGGGAGACGCTGAATGCAACAACACCCAAGCTCCGCTCCGGATAGAGTTCAATATTCTTATAGATCAGGTCAACGATAAATTCTGCTTCTTTTCTGTTGTTTCTGCTCTTATGATCGAATATGCCCTCTTGCACACAATAATAATCAACACCGATCCACTTCCGATCTGTCGCAGAAGACGGGAATGTCACCAGGTCGTTGTCATAGAAGCATCGGTTTGAAAATGTAATCAGCTGTTCATAGCGGCTACGGTAATGCCACCTCAACCGAAGCTGTGCAAATGCCGTTGAGCACAGATCCAGGATAGACTCAAAATCAGTGATATCTCCCGTTTCTTCATCATTATCATCTAACTCTACATTTGAACTAAAGAAATTGCTGGGCGGCATCTGTTTAGAATCGCCCACGACAATAAGCTGCTTGCCTCTGTAGATGGCACCGATTGCATCCTGTGGAAATATCTGAGATGCCTCATCAAATACAACTGTATCAAATTTGACAGATTCCGTATTCAGGAAGGTACTCACACTCAGCGGTGACATAAGGAAGCACGGTTTAATCACCTGGATCAGCTCACCGGCCTCTCCCATAAGTGTTCGTATGCTTTTCTGCTTTCTCTTTTTTTCACCTTCACGAAGCACTATAGAAACTGCACTTCCCGGTGAAGCAAAATCCAGCGACGGACGATTTTGAGAGAGCTTCGCCCTGATCTGTACCTTACTGATTGCAAATTGCGTGTTATCTTCCCGTGAAAAAATGTCCACCTGCTGATCATGCGCTACGCGGTTAAATCCGGACAGCACTGGTGTGAGATGCTGCACATAATCAATCCACTGTCTGTAGAAATTGCGCTGATATGCGCTGACTATGTCCTCCGCGCGTACATTTGCTTCGATTACAGCATCAATATATTCCGTTACTTGCTGTTCCTTTAGCTTTTGCAACAGTGAATCAAATCTGCTCCAGTTATCCAATTTGTCATAGTTTTTAAGGCAAGCACTGAGCTTAGAAAAAAGTTGCTCAAATGAGCTGTTTTCCACATCGCAAACACTGCTGTCAAAGCTCTTTGAAAGAAGCTCGACCGCTTTTTCACATTTACCCTTGAGCTCTTCAATCTGATTTGCAAGCACTGCAAAATCAGACTTCTGCTCTTCATAATCAACGTTTGTGAATAATTCCAGCTTACTGAAACTTGCTCCGGAATCAAATAACTCTTTCAGCCTTGAAATCTGCTTCAGAATCATATTCCAATCTGAATCTACACCATGATATGCAGAACCAAGGCTTGTTTTGAGAGGTCCCTCAATTTCATCAAATGCAGCCTGTTTTTCTTGATAAATGCTCAGATTATTGGTCAGATCAATAGCCTCCTGATAGGAAGGCTTCTTTCCATTTTTGGCATTCAACTTAATATCAGCAATCAGCTGTCTGTATTCACCATTAAACAATCTGCCGAACCAGCTCGTATAAACTCTGGTTAAGCGCTTATACGCATCGGCTGCATCCATTTTGTAAAGATCAGCATCATAGTTCTGACTGATCTCATCCCTGATTCTGACAATTTCAGTACCCAGCGTTTCCATTTCCGTCAGTTTTTCCTGTAAATAGGCACAAGCTGACTGTTTCAGGAACGAAGGCGTGAGAATTTGACTCTCTGATGCCAGCGTAAAGAAGTTGTCCCATAATTCTGTTTGCTTCAGAGTATTACAAGAGATACCATACTTTTCTTCTATGGTTTTCTGCAGCTCGACATATTTTTCAAGAACCGCAACAATATCCTCAAGACTTTTCCGAATATCCTCCCTCATTTGATAGGATGTATCTTGATTCACGTAGCCATACCAAGGATTATTTTTGTACTGATAACCGATTGACGGCACAAAAGCTACATACTGTTCCAGGAGGGACTTCACATTTTTTAAATACTCATCACCCTTACATCCAATATCTCGAATAGAGACCCTTACATCCGGTGCCTTTCTATTCGCAGCATAAGCATCATACAGCTGATATAATGATTTATTGATCACATCTCGATGCATATGAAGTTCCGCTTCGTACACATCAAGCTCTTTCTGGCTTTTAATTTTGGCGTTAATCTCGTCCTCAGCCTGTGCGGAAACATTGGTTTTGGCCGTTCTCAGTGTTTTGCAAAGGTTATCTATAACATCTTTCTTATTGGATTTATAACTGTGGAGTTCAAGACAAAATTCCTGGAGTCCTGCCTTTTTCAGCTTGTCATATACCACATTCAATGCTGCCTGCTTTTCAGACACAAAGAGTACCTTCTTGCCATCATGAAGGCATTCCGCGATAATATTCGTAATTGTCTGCGATTTTCCGGTTCCGGGAGGTCCCTGAAGCACGAAGCTCACGCCTGCCTTTGCCATTTCAATCGCCTCGATTTGACTTGAATCCGCATCTACGACATTATGCAGCTCCACCAGAGCATTATTCAGATGATGCTCTCCATTTTCAACGGAAACGCTTTGAGCCGCTTCAAACGGCTCACCCAGCAGCATCCGGACATTACTGTTCTGCAAGATAGCATCTTTATTGGCCATCAAATCCTGGTACATATTCATTTTCAGGAACGAAAAGATACCAATTTTGCACTCTTTGGTAATGGTCCAGCCTATTTTTGACACAAGCCGCTCCACTTTACCTAAATACTCATCCAGTCCTTCATTTTCGTAATCCGGCAGCTGCATTCCTTGTTCTGCATCCATTTTGAAGGAAAATGTCGGATTGACAACAACGTCATCATCCGTCATTTTTACAAACCACGGATCAACTGCAGAATCATTACTGAAGGTCACAGGTGCAAGAAGAATCGGCGCTCTGAATACATAAGCAGAATCAGCACGCTCTTTCCAGTGAATAAAGCCGAATGCAATATACGCAACATTAACACCGGTCTCTTCCAGGTGTTCCCTTGCTTTTTTATCGATATTTTTCAAGGCATTCACAGGACTCACATTGGCATTGTATAAGAGGATCTGATTGTTCTTCCTTATACGGGAACCATATGTATCAATATAGTCCTGACGATTCAGCTTATCCTGTTTTTTCTTCTTTTCATCCTCTTCGGAATCATCGGAAGACTGGTCACTTGTGTAATCCTCATCTTCATCATCCGCAATTTTCGGGTCAAATACTTCAAAAGATGCCGATGACTCTACCCTTTCAAAGAGATCTTCCGGATTCGGCAGAATAATCTCCACCGTCGAAGCCTTTGTATCTTTAAAATTAACCAGGTTGTTTCTTTTACCGGTATCAAGCAGCAAACTGGCCCACCGGTCTAATTTCTTTGTATCCATCTTGTTCCTTCTCCCTGGATTATTTTGTTTGTTATTCCACGCCCAGTGCCTTAAACACGGCATCCTCCGCGCTCTGATACGGAATCAGCTGGAAAGCACTCATTAGCTCCGGCGGCACCGTCGCGAAGTCCACAAAAGAAGTCTGTGGAATCAGTACCTTCTTTGCCCCGGAATCCAGACAAACCTGCAGCGTATCCGCCAGATTTTCCACCTTGATCAAAGTGCCGCTGATGCTGATTTCACCTAAGATCGCCGTAGAGCTCAGCACCGACCGTCCCAATGCAATGGAGCATAGGGCGATCAATGTCGGCAGTGCCAGTTTCCCGGTCATGCCGATGCCCTGCAGATCCTGATAATTGATAATGTAATCCTTCTGCGTTGTGCTGATGGATCCGCTGATCCGGTTTCCATTGGCCTTCAGGTAATTGAAAGCCGTATTGGAGCTTTCCTTGGCATCCCGGTCGGTACCGAGACCTGTCCGCTCCAGCTTTCCGTTGCCCGGCAGTACCTGACTTTCCAGTCGAAATACACCAATCATACCAGACTTTCCCTGGGACACGGTATAGACCTGTCCTGGATTGCACATGCCCTCCGGGATCAGCTTACCACCGCCCTGCTCCGGCACCGAAACATAGTGCTCCGACATATCCTCCAGATCAATATAGGAGAAATTCACATCATAGAACTCCATGCCGCCCAGCTTCTTCAGCTGTTCCTTCACACGCCGCCGCATCTCCAACGACAACTTCAGGATCTCCTCCAGCTGCTCTTTCGTGTACACGCCATCTGGGTACATCAGTTTCACCAGACCACCCACCATCTTACGGACTGCGATGGTATCTCTCTGGTTCAGATTCTTGCCCAGGCGGAAATGCGCATCCAGCGCATCCCCATACTGCTCCTTCCGCAGTTCCCGCAGAAACTCCGCCAGATAGTCCGTGATGAAGCCATAGTCATTGGTGAAATGCTCCGGCCGGAACTTAGGGATCTCCCAGCCCGGAATATAGCAATGCATACGATCCAGAAATGCCGTATCTGTCCCCATCTCCGGCGGAAACGGATCAAACAGACTGGAAGTCTTCAACAGCACCTCCACACTCTGGTTAATGTTGCCCACAAAGACCATGGAGGCCGAAGCCGCCTTCTCTTCCTTGCCTCTGGCAAAGGATCCGGACGCCATATAATCCTTCATGATCTGGATGCCGTCCTTATCCTTGAAGTTAATGCCGGCCACCTCATCAAAGGCCACACAGTCCCACATACCGACAAGACCCACGGTCTTTCTGCCCATGTTGTAGAACAGATTGGCCACCGTGGTCTGTCCGCCGGATACCAGAATACTGTTGGGTGAGATTTCCTTATACAGATGAGATTTACCTGTAGACCGCGGTCCCAGCTCACACAGGTTGAAATTATTCTCCACCAGCGGAACCATACGAAGAAGCAGCAGCCACTTCTCCCGGGCTGTCAGCTCATCCGGCTCCATGCCAATGGACCGCATCATGACATCCAGCCATTCCTCTTCTGTAAAATTCCTCCGGCCTTCCTTCAGCTCCTCAATATCCACATGCGGCATCTGGATCGGTGTCAGCTTCACAATTTTAATCGGAGAAACAGGCTCTCTCTTCGCCTTTTTATTGGAGCGAATCGGATTCCCGTCGATATCCGTGATGCCGGACAGCTGCGCTTCCTCTGCCAGTGCCTCCGACTCATATTCCAGCTGGATAATGCACCAGATACCGCCGCACAGCAGCCGGTCATACTTCTCCGGATAAAAGTCATCGATCGGAATGCCACGAAGCCCCAGATTGGAAAACTCCGCCTCGTGCTGATCTTTCTTGATGTTCAAGGACACCGTCACCTTATCGATAACGGTATAATTTCCCTTTGCCCGCAGTTTTGACAGGATCTTCTGCGCCTCATCCGGACGGACAAAGTTGTCCGCCAGGATCCGCTTCACATTCTGTACACCCTGCTCAATGACTTCCTCGTCATCAGAGCTGCAATACTGCCCCAACAAAAACTCCAGCACATACACTGGCACGTTGGCGCCTTCCTTGATTTTCTTTGTCAAATCCTTCCGGACAATCCGTCCGTCAAAACTCTCCCGGAGCTTTCGTTTTATTTCCTCGCGCTGTCCTGCAGCGCTCTCCTCCATTAGCTCCATTTACACTCCCTTCCGCCTTAGCCAAAGAATCCAAAATCATCCACGGCAAAGGCGATATCGATCTGGAACTCCTCACGGGATACGACCAGTCCATCCGCATCCGCAATGACGAGATAATAAATTTCCTTGCTGTCATATTTCAGCGACTTCAGGTTAAAGCTGCAGCGGAATGTCCGCTCCTGTCCGTTGTCGCTGGTCTTATCGGCGATGATCTTTGCAATATCACTGATCTGCCTTCCATTGCTGTCCGTAAAGTACAGCTGATACCTCGCCTCTTCACGGTTATCGCCCACCGGCTCCTTCTGATAGAAGTTCAGTGAAAAGATCATGTTGCTGACCTTATGCGTTGCTGAAAGCAGACTTATCTCCACCGGCTTGGTATCATACTTATTCTGGTTCTTCTGATACTGCTTGCTCTGGTTGCGCAGGAAATGATAATCGATCACCGGCACCACCATCTCCTGCAGGCTGATACCGCCATGCACGAAATTCAGGCCGCTGCCGTTCATCTTGATCCGCACATTTTCCTTCGGGGCATAGGCATCATACTCGGAATTACCGTCCAGGAACTGCACCTTCTGCAGATACTCCGGATCCGCATCCTTCGTCATAATGGCGAAGCGCCGTCCATACTCCACCACCCGGTTGATGAAGCCGGTCTTATCAATCTTGTCATCCTCCGTCAATGCGCTGTAGGTATAAAGGAAGCCATGATCCGCCGTAAACAGGATATGCGTACCGCCGAAATCATTGCAGATGATCTTCGTCAGATTCTTCAGTTCCTGGATCGCATCATCACAGGCCGGGAACACCATGGAATCCGCCGTATGGCTGGCCTCATCAATGGTATCGTGATAGATGTACACCACATCCATACCCTTCACCATAGCGCTGCGGTCCGCCCGCTTGGCACTCACCAGATCCGTATATTTCACAGCTACACTGTTTTCCTTTGCTGACTTCAGCACCTTGTCCCGATAGCCTGCATCCGTAGATGCACCGTCCGCCAACACCTTCAGGTTATCACCGCGCAGCTCCACCTCCAGCTCCTTATGCGGAAGCAATGCCGCCATACCGAACTTCGTGATGGTCGGGAAAATGCCCTGCACGGACTGCAGCTTCACATCCGCCTGCGTCTCTCTCCGCAGCTGATCGGACAGAGATGCCGCCACCTCATACCGCAGTGCATCGGAGATCACCACAAAGATACGGCTGTCTGCATTATCGATGCGGTTCTTGTAGAAGTCCGTCTGCTGCGGTACTTCCAGGATCCGGCCATACTTTGCCAGCTCCTCAGAACAAACCGTCTGCCAGTTGCCGCCCAGTTGCCCCAGGAACCAGTTCTTATACAGCCCCTCCACCTTCTCCATCACGGAACCGAACAGATCATGCAGCTCCGAATGGTAGGCCTTCAGACTTTCGCCATAGCTCTTATGGAACAGGCGGTAATAGGTATCCATCTTGTAATATTCAGAGGTATATTCCGCCCAGACATCCTTGGCTGCTGCCGAATGGAAGCCTGTAATATGTTCCTTATAAAAGGCCTGCATATTGGCCACCTGCAGAATGCCCTCATAATAATCCTTGAATGCCTCATAGTTGACGCAGGTGCGGCGCTTCTCCACCGTGCCCCGGATCACATCCACATCAATGATATGATCTCCGATCTCCGTCATCAGCTTGATCAGCATCACCTCGTCCAGACACGGGAAAATCTCCGTATCCACCAGATCACTGACCTCCAGCTTCATAAAGCGCTGCGGCAGCTTGCATTCATCCTCCACAGCTCGGGCGATTTCCAGAAGCTGCGCCGCATCCTCTGCATGCAGCCAGTCGGATACAAAGTCGTAGCAGAATGCCTGGTGCGGAGAGGAAATAAAGCTGTCCAGCCCCGCCAGAAACTCCAATCGCATGGTTCGCGTGGCCGCCGTCAGCAAAAGATGCGTGGCCAATGTACCCAGATCCGGCTCCTCGGCATCGTATCCGGTACCCTGACGCACCATCTTCCAAAAGGCCTGGTCTGCACCGTAATTGACAAACTCCCGGTACAGGTAGTTGTCATTCATATCGATGCCGGCCTTCAGCACCTCTTTGAAAACTGCTGCCGGTGTAATATCCTTAATGCCGCCCAACGCACCCATGACCGCCAGATGCAGCTGTGCCGGCACCTCCGGTGTCTTGCTCTGCCCGGCGATCTTGTCTCGCCGTGTCTTCGCATTCAGGAACTTGCGGTACTCCTTCACCTGCTTACGCATAGCCGGTGTCTGCGGCATTCCCAGCTCATCCATCCAGATGGAGATCAGGTCTGCCCGGAACTCTTCACTATATAGTTCAATATCCAGAAGCCAGTTTTCCTCCGGCTTCTCATAGGACAAAGGGCAATAAATGAGATAATTGCTCGTTACGTCCTCTGCCCCCAGCAGCTTCTTCACCGCAAAATTATTGCTACAGGTCAGAGAAACCACCTTTGCGTTCTGCAGCGTAAAGTCCTCCATGCTCTCCCGGAACTCGCCGTCCTCATCGTACCAGAAAATAATACGGCGCTTGTAGAACTCCGGAAGCGGCGCGGCAAAACGCTGATTCAATTCCTGTATGATCTTGTCTAAATCCATACCGGCACCTTCCTAACTTACTTTATCTTTGCCAGCACATCCTTGAATATCTCATAGTTATGCTTCACACCATCATCAAGATCAATGCGAATCATCTGATCTGCCAGATGATGGATTTTCTCTTCATATTCCCGGATCTCCGTAGCCTGTGCCTGCAGGGTATCCAGCTGCTTCTTCAGCTTCACCCGCTCAGATGTTCCTGCCTCATTGATACGGCTCTCCAGTCCGGCGATTGCTGTCCGGTAACGACTCTGCTGCTCATGCACATAATCCGTCCGGATCCGGGCAATGGTATTCGGCTGATAGCGGTGCATATAGATCAGGCACTTAAAGCCATTCTTCTTGCCACTGTCAAACAGCCAGTAGATCGGCCGCTTCTGGTAGGTCTTGCAGTGATCCTTGTAAAACTCGTCCATGAAATACTTCCGGATCACCTCTCTGGATGCGCCCTTGCCGCCCAATGCATCCGCAATGAACTTCAGGTTTTCCTCTATGGTGTCCTCTCCATAAACCATCTTCACAAACTTGACGAAAAGGCTGACAATGTCATCTTCAAAATACTCATCGTCGCTGATTGGGATAATGTTGTCATAATCCACGTGATAACAGAACAACGGCTTTTTATTTTCGCTCTTCAAATAACAAAACTTCTTTGAAAGCTCGCCATTGGTGAAATTCCCAGTTTCGGCAAATGTATATTCTTTAAGATCGTCAAAGGTTCCGTTATAAGAACCATATTTTTCACTCCAATCGCCGCCTGCATATACAAGCCCATCTTCATGAACAGAATACCGCCCAAACATACATCCAACGGCATAGGAAATGAAGGAGCGAACTTCCCTTTCCATATTAGGCGAATGAAGAGTACTATCTTCTATATCTACGTCAGGTGAAAGCTCATTTGCTAATTCATATTTATCAATGAAAATCTCATTGATTCTTCTTTCTTTTTGATTCAGGCTACGATTTCGCTCATTAGCAACAAACTGCCATTTGTTATAAGCTTCCTTTATAGTTGTAAATTCACCATTTACAAAAGGATGTCTCTTAAAATCCCAAGATGTTTCAAACGCGTCCCAATCTTCACGGGATATTTTTATACAGTCATTTGCTAAACCTTCTATTTCTTCGTTTGTTTCTCCAATAATTGGCAAATTTCTGATTGTTCCTGCTTGAATACTAAATGCTGACTTCGTGGAATCAATGATAAATCTTCCAACACAGGACTGTAAAAAGCATAAAATATAATTGTAATATTTTTCAGGCAGAAAAAGAGAAGAACCGTTTACATCAAAAACAAAGCCTTCTGGCATAACGCGAGCACAAAAAGCCGCCATTGTACTATATGTCCACGTCATTCCCTTATGAAAATAATAATCATAACCTCCATTTTCACGATGACCTGAAGTCTGTTTCATCTGGCTTTGTCCAGCTTCATCGTACCATACAACATATTCGTGATTTCCATACCATCTTTTTCTCTCTCCACCCTTGCTGTATGGATAATATTTCTTACTTTCGGAATTTATAAGCGAGGCATCTTTCATAGAATAGTCTATGATGAGGTTATTCACCTCCCACCATAATTTAAGGAACAAATCATTATTTCCGGTCCCCATTCCGATTTTAACCGTGCCAATATCATCAATTGTTTTTCCTTTTTCATATAGCATGGCCAAAGTATCACCGGCGACATACGCAGAAACCGGTGCCCCTGGTATTCGTTTGAAGCTATCCTGTTTAGCTTTATATCGGCTATTCCCAGATAAGAAAGCATCTTCCTTTCCTGCTGCCGTAGTTGGATTAATCAATCGACAGTAGATGCCTTGGCGTTTTTCAATTTTAGTATTTTGAAAAACGAAGCTAGTAGTTTGAACCATTTCCCCACTGACTTCTTCAAAGGCTCTTGCTCCAAGATGCACCATATTGACAATACTCACATCATGCAATTTACACCGTAATCTTTCATAGCTTGCTAACGACATCCATGCATGCTGTGTAATCATAGCCTGAAATCCCAAATATTTCGTTAGCTTTCGACAGCTTTCAATAAAGATAGCAAACATATCGCTTTTACTATCCGGATAGTATTTTTTTATAAAAACCAATAGCTTGGTGCTCATGCTACTGTTTCCCATATACGGCGGATTCGTCACTACGGCATCATATTTCTGTGCCAGCGCCTCGGCCACCTGTACCAGCGGCAACAACTCCTTTATCGCCACCTCTCGATACATATGGATGTCTTCCTTGATCTCCGAAAACCGTGCATACAGCTTCTTCCAATCCTGCGGTGTCACGGTCAGGATGGAACCATATTCCTTGGCATCTTGTAGCTCTTGGATGATGGTATCCATGGTTTCCTTCAGCTCGGCATCGCCATTACAGAAATACTCCACCGCAAAAGGATCCACATGGTTGCTCTCTGCAATAGCATACACATGCGGCTGCGGGATACAGAGATTTCCATCCTCATCCTTCCGGTTGAAGAACCGGCGGTCATACTGTCTTGCCTTCATCATGACCGCAAAATACGCGAGCTGTGCCGCACGCTCATCGATATCCAGACCATAAAGATTGTTCTCGACAATGCTCCCCACGGCCTCCCGGCTGGTATAGCCATAGGACTCATAGATCTTCATAAGCACGTCGAACATATAGGCAAGGATGTGGCCGGATCCGGAGCAGGGATCGATACATTTGATCTCTTCCGGCTTTAAAGCGGCATATTCCTTACGAATCTCGGAAAGCTCCGCCTGTACCTCCGGTTCCTGCTCAGCCTCTTCCAGATAGTAATGCCACTTGCTGTCTTCCGGATCGCGGTTTCCGGCTGCATAGGCACTCTGCTCTTCCTCTGTCGGCAAGAGCTGTTCCTTCACGTCCGGATGCCCTTCCAGCCAGAGGCGTCCCAGGCTGTTCTCTACCATGTAACGGACGATCCAGTCCGGCGTGAACAGCTGGGTAGCAGCAGGGATATTTTCTTTCGTGATCTTGACGTTCTTCTTAAGGGCTGCGAAAACGTCATCCTTCTTCTCACTGTTATAGTACTGATACAGCCATCCGATGATCTGCACCTGATCGGTCCAGTCTTCTTCTGAAATGAGGGCGATCATCTGCTCGATGACGCTGCCCTCGCGAAGCAGATAATCCGGCAGAAGGAGCTCGGTATAATCCTCGATCTTCTGGAACATCTGCGGCAGGATCGAAGACAGGGCATTGCACTGCGTGATCAGCAGATAGCGATACAGCTCCTCTGTCTTATTGGTATCCTTCAGCTCATAGACCTTCTCCATATCCAGGCCATCCATCTCCAGGGAAATGGCATCCGCCAGGATCTGAGGCTTAAAGGCACCTTCTTCATTGGTGAAGACTCTGGTATGACTCGGCAGATAGTTGTTGACCTCCATGAAACGAAGGGCGGTAAAACGGTTGAACCAGGTATAGGCCACTTCCTCCATAACCTGCTGAAAGCCGTCTGCCTTGATCTTCTCAATCAGGGCTCCTCGCTGCTTCTTTTCTGCACCTGTCAACACACGGCCGCCGATGCTGTCCGCATCGGCTCCGGTCATGTTCTGTTCTGTGATCTCATATTTTTCAGCCTTCTGTGTGACACGGGCGATCAGCTCTCTTCGTGCCCACACGGCATATTTCTTTATCGCATTTTTGTCCATTGTCCGGCTCTCCTTTGTTTATTTCAGATCGATACCGTCCGATCCCTTCAGCAGGACCTTCAGCTGCTCCCGCAGCTTGTCCACATAGGCATCGATCTCTGCATCACTTTCCAGCCGTGCGGTTTTTAAGAGCGACTGACGGAAGATCGGCTTATAGCTCTTCTTCGGTACCGGCTTCTCCGATCCATCCTTCGGATCCACAGGCTTTGGTGTCACCGGCTTCGGCGGTCTCTTGGTGACCTCGATTTTATCCAGGGCATTGTCCCGGTAGTTCCACATCGGAATCGGGAAGCCCTCCATCAGCGCAAGGCTCTCCGTCTCTGCGATCTTCTCCTTCTGCTGGCTGTAATAGGTATCGGCCTTGTCACTGACGGCCTTCGTAGCCTGACTGCCGTCCTCTGCCGCCTGGTGGATCTCCGACATACACTGCCGCACCACCTCCAAAAGCTCTGCTCTCTTCATCTCCAGCATGGCATCATGGGACGCCCTTACCTGATCCATCAGGGCATTGAGCTCCGGGATTCTCTTGTAGTCATACTTTCCTTCGGAGGGAATCATGGTAATCTTGCGGACTGTATTTAATGCTTGGTTCGCCGGCTCATCCTTCTTGATATAATCAAGGTCCACCCGCAGATCCCGGTCAAACTTCACGGCCGCATCAAAAACAGATACCTGCGTCTTAAAGAAGTCCTCGACCTTCTGCATGGCAT
Source organism: Clostridium sp. CAG:508 (assembly GCA_963650385.1). Lineage (GTDB taxonomy): Bacteria > Bacillota > Clostridia > Lachnospirales > Lachnospiraceae > CAG-791. The sequence continues at coordinate 15,035 of CAVJLL010000043.1, forward strand.
CCTGGGCATCGTACAGGTTATTTTCCCGCTGCAGCACACGCTCGATCAGCGCCACATTGTCCTTCTTCTGGGACAGGATGTCCTGCACGATGGTAAGAGCACCCGCCACAACCTGCTTATCCGGGTACTTATGATTCTCATAGCGATCCAGCAGTCCCTCATAGTGGCTGCGCAGTCCCTCAAATTTCTCAATGATAAACTGGATCAGGCCATCCTCATCCGCCGGCACATCCATGAGATTAAAGTAATCCCGCAACAAGTCCTTGACCGCCTTCATCCTCGTGGCGGACACCACCTGCCGTTTGGAAATATTGGTCTTTCCGATCTCGCTCTTTTTACGGAGCATATCCGGGAGCTTCGGATTATTCGGCTGGATCGTGGATCCGGCATACTTGATGGTGACCTTCTGGTTCACGATCAAAAGCGCCACCGTGGCCGCAATATCAATCTCACGCCATCCGTAAGGAATTGCCTGATACCTGCTCTGCACATCCGACATAAAGGTCGGCAGGTGCTTTCTGTCCTGCATTTCCAGATATTCCTCAATCTTTGCAGCCGCATCCCGATTCGGCTCCGTGCCAGGGATCATGGCATCCGCCCCGGTCAGGATCTCAATGATATCCGCATCGGACTCTGCATTTTTCGTGATCAGAGACAGGTCACTGTATACATGGGATACCAGATACTCCAGAGACTGATCGATCACATTTTTGGCCTTGCCCTTCTTGATCTCATAATCACGCTTCACCGGATCCTCTTCCTTAGAGGAAACTGCCCCGGCCTTCACTTCGATCTTCTCACCATCCACATAGAACTGTGCACCGGCAATGGCATCCGCCAGCTCCAGCTGCGCGGACTGCTCGTATTTATCTGCTTCGCTCTGGTAATTCGTGATGATATCCCGCACGCTCTTCGGAAGCTGCGCCACATTCCGCTGCTTTACGTACTTCCGGATCTTCATGGCACTTTCCAATGACTCATAGTACGGCGTATCCGCCAACACCACGATGGACTGTCCGGCCGACTCCGTCATCAGACGAAGTTCATTCTTCTCCGTGGCATCCGTCGCCACGGTCATGATCTTCAGGCGCATGCCGCCTGTCACCGCGCCGACTGCATTGTTATCCACCATCTGGTCAAAGGAAAAATCATACTTGCCGTAGCGGAATTTCTTTGCGGTATAGATATCACCGAACACGAGATGCGCGATTCTCTCCACGATGGACGCGGTATCCACCGGTGTATTGCGGATCTCTCTTTGAATATCCTGTTCCTCATCCGTCAGGAAGTTATAGGTATTGCCTGTACGGCCGATATAGTTCTGACTCATCAGACGATCCAGGGACTTCTGCACCTGCTCTCGCATGATAATCTTATCCATCCGGATATCATCCGCCATCAGAATGACGATATTATCGAGATTTGCCTTGATATCATCGATATAGCGCACCAGATATAGGAGCTTTAACACCGCCACATCCTGCTGCTCAATGCCGTCATGATTGTCTGCCGCTTTCTGGCAGCGCTCGATCACACGGCGGATGGAGCTGTCAAGGAAGGTGTGAACCGTATCATAGAAGAGATAGAACGGTGCCAGTGCATACTCGTCCTTATCCTCAATCTTCTGTGCTGCCTCCTGGAAGCCGGACAGCATGGAACGCTCACCGCCGGAGAGATGCTTTCCGGAATTGCCGTGCTTGCGGATCTCGGAAAACACCTTCTGCATGATGATGAACTGGTACGGCACAAACGGAAAGTTCTTTGCAAACTCGCCGGGACTGCTGTAGCCCTTGATGTCTAAAAGTGCCTCGGTAAAGCTGAACAGATTCCGAAGACCGGCATCATTCTCGTTATAAACCTTCTCCAGGATCGGCGTAACCTCATCCTTTTTCCGCAGGATACGCTTCTGGATAACCTCATCCGCTGAGCTGGATGTCAGCGACAGTCTGGTCTTGAATCTTGCCTGAATACGGGAGAACTGATCCTGTCTGGTTTTAATGATCTCGTCAATGGCTTCCTGGCCGGTGCAGACCACCCATACCTTACCGTTGCACTCGCTGCCGATCTTCTCCACCAGAGACTGCAGGTTCATTAAGAGATCCAGGCTGTCGCCCACGTACTGGCCCACTTCATCGATCATGAAGAGGAGCCGGAAATCCTTCGGCTTCGCATCCACATATTCCTTGATCTCCGAAACCAGCTGCGCAATGGAGGTCTCCACCGTCTCTGTGCCGTCGAACCAGTTATGAGCAGCGGTCTCACTCATCCCCAGCACTTCCACCATGGTATCCACAACATCGTCCTCAAAGAACTCAAATGTATCCCTGGATTCCACCCATGGTGCCCCATTCTTTTCCTCAAAGACACGGCGGAACTCTTCGGTCTTGCCCTTCTTATCAATGAACTGCTCCAGCTTGGCACACTTTAAATTCTCGCCGTAAAAGCCCAGATAGTTATAGAACATCTTGGCAAATACGCGGAGAACTGCGGTGTTGTCCTTATTGATGGAGCCCTCGATATCAATGTTAAAGAGGATGGTATCCGTCTGGCCGCGGATCGCACTTGCGATCTGCATGAAGGTGGCCTCATCGTCAAACTTCTCCCGGAAATAATCCTCCACGCGCTTTCCGTCCACTTCCTTATTTTCCAGAAGGTAGGACAGCATCTTCAGGAAGTGAGATTTACCACTTCCAAAGAATCCGGAGATCCACACACCCACATCGGCCGTCGGCTCCCGGAAGGATTCTGCATAGTTATTGAAGAAAGTGATCATATGCTTCCGGATATCCCGGGTGATGACATACTCCTTCACTTCCTGCTTCAGGACCTCTGCCGTATCCTGATCGACCTTGACGACGCCGTTGATCTTACGGTCAATGTCGTCATAGAACATCTGCTGTATTTTCATCGCTTTCCCCCTACAATACTTTTTTCTCTGATTCATCCACGCCGATAATGTTAAAGGCTCTGTAATACGGATTCGGCTCACACTGATCAAAGAGCCGCACAAACCTTCCGTCATATGTTCCCGGGTACATTGCCAGGATCGGGATATCCGGAAACTCCGGCTGCAGCGCCTCCAGCAGGGAATGGATCCGCATGAATGGAAATACCTCCCCCACGCCGGTCAAGAGCAGCACATCTCCCGGCTCATGAGGTTCATACTGCATCTTCGCCACAAAGCTCTTATTGTTTGCGAACTTCTGCAGGTTCTTAAAGAGGAAATCCTTCCCCTTCTTTTCTTCCATATCGGCCGCCCGATCCGTGATCCTCTTATCATTACAGATGGACAGAAACACCTTGTACAGATTCCGCTCGATCACATGGCAGTCCAGCGACTGATCCACCACCAGCTGCTCCGTAAAATGCCGGACGGTCATCTCATCCTTTGCGTCATAACAGAAGATCCGGATATTCACCTCATTGGAAAGGCCCTTTCCCTCCAGAAACTCCGGCTTCTGTATTTCTGATTTCAGATTGTCTAATCTCTCGTTAATGTTGCTCATACGTACATCCTCATTTCTGAGTATATTTTCTCTGCCTATGAAAAGCAGTTAAAGGCTGTCAGTGCCCGGTCATCATTATTCTCCCGGATCGCATTCTCCAACACCGGACTGATCAGCACCGGATTGATATGATCCGCCTTGTTGTCATCCAGATATTCATTCTCCACCAGCACCCGAACCAGGATCTGCCGGAGCTTCTTAATCGTTGTCTCACTCCAACCGGCCACACAGTCATCCTGCTCCTGCAGCTGCATGAAGAACACATTCACATCCATCTGCCCGAAGGACAGGTTCTGCATCCGGTACTTCTCACCGATCACCGTGATCATAAAATCCCATACCAGACGATACCGCCGCATCATGGCATACATACAGATCTGCTTCGCCGTCTCCGAACTGCCGGAAGCCACCGCCTCAACCAGATCCTCATCATGAAGCCCGACAAGTCGCTGGACACAGGTCTTCGCCAGCTGCCGAATGGACTTCTCCGTCGGATACTGGAAAAGATTCTCCTCCACGATCCGGTCTATGATTTCCTTCTCATTTAGCCCCTCTCGCATCAGCTTCGCCGTCGTCCTCATTTCATAGAAAAGGAACTGCTCCCGCGTGATCTGTGCGGATCCCTTGTAGGGACTGTCATTCACATTTCTTCCCATCTAAACATCTATCCTTTCAAGTCAGGCGCATTTTCATCCTCAATGAACGCAACGATGTCGCCCACATCGCAGTGTAGCACCTTGCAGATCTTCATCAGCACCTCCGTGCTGACAATCTCCCCCCTGGACATCTTCGTAATCGTCGCCCAGCTGATATGCGCCTCCCGCTGCAGATCCTTCTTCATCATGTCCTTATCAATCAGCAGCTTCCATAATTTCTTGTAACTTATCGTCATAATCAGGCACCTCGCGTCCCCATTTCTGTTCCTGAAAATATGTATAATTTGTCAGAATCTATCATAGCACTTTTCTCTGCAAATCTCAACGATCAATCTTTAGGATCTCATCAATGGACTTTTAAAGTTCTGTAACTAGCTCAATCTAAGAGAAGGCATAATTTACGCCAAATGCTTTTTGCTATTAAACAGGATTTTCCTTCTGGGTTCTCTTGGGCAAGCAGGGCGCAGGTGCTACCTGCACGTTTTTCTGCTTGTTGGGGCGTGTCCCCAATCCCCTTGAGAACGCTGCCTTCGGCATCGGGCTGCGCATCCTTTTCGGATGCTTATGATAGTGGCTACGCACGAAAAAAGCTGCCGCCCAGGAGCAACAGCTTCAAAATGAAATCACATTATCCAGTCCAACAATAAAATCCGCTCAGGCAATCATGCCTACTCCGTCCGACTCTCTGCCAGCTTTTTCTTTCGCTCAGTCTTCTTCCGACTCTTTTCCTGTCTCTTATCATACATATCATGCAGCCAATCTTTT
>CAVJLL010000044.1:0-19734 GCA_963650385.1 Clostridium sp. CAG:508
TGAAAAATACTATTTTGACACGTACAGGTGCTGTTATTCTTGCCGGAGCTATGGCGGCTGCACCTGCTACATCCGTTTATGCGGCGGAGGATTCTGCCGATCTTGCGCAGGCAGAGAACGCTGCAAAGGAGGCAATCCAGGAGGCACAGGAGCAGGCAAAGCAGGAAAAGGCTGCTGCAGATGAGGCTGTAGGAGAGGCTGAGGATGCTGTTCATGAGAATCTTTCTGCTATCACGCATTACCCGGAAGATGCCGAGAAGGTTGAGGAGGAGAAGACTCAGCGCGAGCAGGATCTGAAGAATGCACAGGATGTTGCAGCCGCTAACGGAGTCACCGAAGAGACCGCAGCGGCTGCTGCAGAAAATGCTCAGAAGGCTGCAGAGGCATGCGTTGACGCATCAAATGCTCAGAGCTCTGCAAATGTGGCAGTTCAGGCTGCTGTTAATGCTGTTAATGAGGCAACAAACGCAGTCACAGCTGCTCAGGGCAATGTAGACGCCGCTGCAGAAACAGAAGAAGCCGCAAATACAAACGCACAGAACGCACAGGCAGCATATAATGCCGCAGAAAAGGCTCTTGAGACCGCAAAGGCGGCAGCTGAAGAGACTTCACCCGAGTATCAGACTGCTAAGGAAAACCTGGATAAGGCTGAGGCCGCTCTGGAGAGTGCAAAGAAGGCACAGGAAGATGCTCAGACTGCCGTTAATGATGCACAGGCTGATGTAACGGCCGCTGAGGGCGAGCAGGAACAGAAGGAGGCCGCAGAAACAGAAGCTAAGACCGCCAGCGATGATGCAGAAGCCAAGAAGAATGAGGCAGAGACTGCAAAGACAGCTGCAAAGACGGAATATGACACAGCAATGTCAAATCAGCAGGCAGCGAAGGATGCCGCCGACATCGCGGCTACAAATCTTGCAGAGGCACAGGCAGCTTATGACACCGCTGTAGCAAACTCTAATCATGATTCTGCAGAATTCCAGGAGGCGCAGGCAAAGCTCGATGCCGCAAATAAGAATTACGCAGATACAAATAGCGCACTTGGCGCAGCAAACGAGATTGTCAGTCAGAAGGAAGATGCTCTGGAAGCAGCACAGGAGGAGTCTAAGAAGGCTGCGGCAGAAGCCGAGACTGCACAGCAGGATGTAACGACAACTAAGTCTACGCTGGAAACAGCAACGGCAGAGTCCGCTACCGCAGATGCAGATTTAGAGAAAAAGACAGCAGAAGAAACCTCAGCACAGAACGAGGCGAATACAGCTTCAGACGAAAAGACTACGGCCGATCAGGAAAAGGCTACTGCTGATAGTGCAGTTACCGCGGCGCAGCAGGCAGTGTCTGACAGCACGACAGCAATCTCGGAAGCCGAAAAGGCTGTTGAGGAAGCAAAGAAGGCATACGAGGATGCACAGGTTGTCGTTAATTCCGGCTCTGCAGGATTTTTCCTGGCAGATTCTGAGACAGACGCTACCGCAAAGGAAGCATACGATCTTCTGGTAAACGGCAAGCTTTCCGATGACATGGTCGGATACCCGGACTCTTACTCTGCCGAAATTCGCAAGGAGGTACTGGCTTCCGCATATCTTGGCGAGGAGCGCAGTGCGACCAGTCTGGAGAACGTGAAGTATGCCATTGAGCGGATCAAGGCAGCAAATGCGCTGCGCGTAAACGACAACAATTTTACCGGTCTTTCTGATTTTGTAATCAGCGACCTTGCAATGGCAATGGGTGAACTGGATGCAAATTACCAGGACAGAGCATTTTCTAAGAATGGCGGAAATGTTCAGCATTCCGGAGCGTTTGCACCGCTCGAGAACCTTGCCCTTGGCTCTGAGAAGGCAGAAGAGGCTTTCTATGCCGAGAAAGAGAACTATGACAACGGCACGGACGGCGAGACCGGCCATTATATTTCCATGACCGAGAAGGAGTACAACATCGCAGGATGCGGCTATGTGCCCGGATTTGAAACAACATCCATGCAGTTTGGATGGATTCACAACATGGGAACACGTACGTCTTATACCATCGACGAGTACGAGACCCGTTTCAACAACTATTACAACAAGGTCAACCAGGCGGTAAAAGACGCCAAAACGGCCTGGGATAACGCAGCCGATGCGCTGACAAAGGCAAAAGAGATCAAATCCGATAAGGAGAAGGAGCTGAAGACAGCACAGACAAAGCAGAAGGCTGCTGATGAAAAGGTATCCAAGGCACAGGAAGCACTGGACAAGGCAAATGCAAAGCTTGAGGCTGCTAAGGAGGCTAAGAAGAATGCAGAGTCTATTTCCCTGACAAAGAGCCTTGCAGTTACAGCAGCGCAGGCAGAGGTTAATAGAGCCGAGAAAGCCTATGAGAAAGCGCAGAAAAATGCAGAGGACAGGGCGACGGATGTAGAGATTGCAGAGGCAGAGCTTACTACAGCGCAGAACGATGCAAAGGAAAAGGCCGCAGCCGTTCTTGAAGCAAAGAGTCAGGTTGATCAGGCAAACGCGGATATGAAGAGTATCGACAGCGCGGTTGCTGAAGCAAATGCCAACCTTCAGGAAAAGAAGGATGAAAGCCAGTCCGCCAAGGACACACTTTCTGAAAAGACGGAAATCGCTAACGCGGCATATGCAAAGTATACCGAGCTACAGAACAAGTACAATGATGCTGAGGCTGAGTATAATCTTGCATATCAGAATTACACCACAGCTGCAAACGAGGTTACGGCGGCAACAAAGAAGGTTGAGAACGCCAAAGCATCTCTGGAAACGGCTCAGAACAACCTGAATGAAAAGAATACGGCTGTTACGAACGCACAGGCTGATAAGAATCGCGCTGACAGTGATCTTGAAAAGCTGAACGAGGATGTTGATGTAGCACAGAAGGAGGTTGTTTCCTGCACGGTAGCCCTTAATGATGCAAACACCGCACTTAAAACCGCAACAGATAAGCTGAATAGCGAGAAGGATATTCTTGCCCAGAAACAGGAGGTGAAGAAGCAGGCAGACGCAGATCTTGTCGATAAGCAGGCAGCACTGCAGAAGGCAGATGCGGATGTCATCGCAGCAAAGAACGCAGAAAAGGCAGCAAAAGAGGAGTCGGAGTCGCAGAATAAGATTATTAACGATGTCCGTCAGGCACAGATGTATTTTGATGGTGCCGTGAAGGCAATCGCCGATAGCAAGGCTGATCATGAGAAGCGTATGGCTGCCGTGGATGTACTGAATGCAAAGCTCTACGCAGCACTTGATAATCTGGACAAGGTGCAGAATAAGTATAAGAGAGCATTGGCGCTGAATTATGACAGCATGCTTACAACTCCGGTAACGGACGAGGACTTCACCTATCTGAATACATATATCGATCGGGTTAAGGTCCTTCGTGCAAAGCTCGCAGAGGAGAATTCCAAGAGTTCTTCTGCAAGCACAAGCGATGCAATTCAGAGCGACCTGACCAGTATCGGAGATCGGTATAACGTTACCATTACGGCACCTGCTCCGGCCGCAGTTATCAAGGATTTGTCAACCGAAGATAGCGAGAAGGCTTCCGCCGAGGCTATGGTTAAGGCTATTGAGAATGCGGAGGATGGTCAGTCGGTTCAGTTCAACGTTGGTACCAGGACGGTTATCTCTGCAGATGCCGTTAAGGCAATGCAGAATTCCAAGAACGAGATCTATTTCTCATTCAACTACATGGGATACAGCTGGACAGTTAAGATTAAGGATAAGGCAATCCTGGAGAAGCTGCTTGGCAGCAATGGAACCATTGATCTTCTGAAGTTCATCTCTTCGGAGTATATGCAGTACATTGTAAAGTTTGTAGAGTGGGATCCGTACGCCTGATACCAAGCTGCAACAGTAACCACACCATCTACCGCAAAGAGGGGCACCGGAGAAATCCGGTGTCCTTCTTTATCTAAACGGATTTTGCAGGCACAGCATGACATCGGCCTATTTGCTATAATCAAAGACATACGAGGCAGAGGGAGGACAGAGATATGACCGATTCTATTAGAGAGCTTCAGGAGAAAATCGTCGCATTTCGGGATGCACGTAACTGGAAGCAGTTTCACAATCCGAAAGATGTGGCAATCTCAATTTCGCTGGAGGCAGCAGAGCTGCTGGAGGTTTTCCAATGGTCGGGAGCAGATCTTGAAGCTGCCGGCAAGCGGGATAAAATCCGGGAAGAGCTGGCGGACGTACTGATGTACTGCGGGCTGTTGGCCAATGATCTTGATATGGATATTTCCGAGATCATCCTGGAGAAGTTGGAAGTAAACAACCGGAAATATCCGGTGGAAAAAGCATACGGGAATGCAAAGAAATACACGGAATTTAAGGCATAATGACCGGAGTGAAGGCTTATGATTGTCTACGAAGGAACGGTAAAGGATTTCCTGACAAGTGTAAAAAAGGACACTCTGGCGGACGAAATCGAGCAGTGTGTGCTGGAGAAGATGGGACGCCACACGGTCTCCAACGAATTCCAATCCTGGGTGAACTCCTATAACTACATGTATAAGGTGCTGGATGATCCGCTGATTCCGGAGAATTCCGGGGTTGCAATTGAATACAATATTCCGCAGACATCCAAACGGGTGGATTTTATGATTTCCGGTTATGACGCAGACGGCAGGCCGGGGATGGTGATTGTGGAGCTGAAGCAGTGGAGCAGGCTGCAGACGGTTGATGCGAGCGAAGCCCTGGTAGAGACCTTTACAGGCGGAGCCAATCGAAGAGTGGTGCATCCTTCCTACCAGGCGTGGTCGTATGCGAAGCTGATCTCCGATTACAATTCTTCTGTTCAGGATGATTGTGTTCATCTGGCACCCTGTGTGTGCATGCACAACTATCAGCGAAAAGAACATGATCCTGTCGATGCCGCCCAGTATGAGCTCTATACCAGTGAAGCACCGGTGTTCACCATGGGACAGGCCGCGGAATTACAGGCATTCATCGGAAAATGTGTGAGCCGCACAGGCTGAATGCAAAATCCGGAATGTTTCACAACAAAGGCGAGAACCAGATCAAGGAGATCATCCATGCGGCCGGATGTTCTGTTTTCTTCATCGACGAGAGTCAGCGGGTAACGATGGATGACATCGGCTCCGTGGAAGAGATTGTGAAATGGGCACAGGAGGAGCATGCGCAGATCACACAGATGCAGCTGCTGTCGCAGTTCCGGTGCAACGGATCGGACGGATATCTTGCCTGGCTTGATGATGCTCTGGAGATCCGAGAAACCGCCAATTATGACCTGAATGGGATCGATTACGACATCAGGGTATGCGATACACCGGAAGAAGTTCAGAGAATAATCTGTGAGAAAAACCAACGGAATAACTGCGCAAGGATTCTGGCGGGTTATTGCTGGAACTGGCCGAAAGAGCACAGAGGGGATTCGTCCTATCATGATATTACGATCGGTGACTTCGGGATCAGCTGGAATCTGGACGGCGGAGATATTTTTGCCCTGGGAAAGGATACGGTAAACGAGGCGGGGTGTATTCATACGACGCAAGGGCTGGAGTTTGATTATGTCGGAGTCATTATCGGAGATGACATGCGATACGAAGACGGACGTATTGTGACGGATTTTCACAAACGAGCCGGTACCGATCAGTCGATTCGGGGATTAAAGACATTATATAAGACGGACCCGGCGGAGGCGGATCGCCGCGCGGATGAGATTATCAAGAATACCTATCGCACACTGATGACACGGGGGATGAAGGGCTGTTACATCTACTGTACGGATCATGAGCTGCAGGATTACATGAAAAAGAGGCTTGCTGCATATTGCAGGGGCGTCTCCCGTACCGCCGGCAGCAACCGGGTTGAACTGGCGGAGAATGATGGCAGTGGGGAAAATCAGTAACGCCTGTGCGGCTGGACGGGATCGCAGAAGAGCATTTTGGGGGTAATTCATCCATGACAGCTTAAAATTAACGCTTTGCAGATGAGGCTGGTCAGGCAATCTGAGTAAAGGTGACTTCCAGGGAGGGGACTACGGCTGAAATAGACAATACTGGATGAAACTTGATCAAGAGGATATAAATATAAAATCCCAAATAGATTCCAGGAAACAATAGCATCTTAGATCTAAATCAATCGATCACGCGATTCTTTGCAAATGCAGCTGCTCGGATTCTTGGCAATTCTGCTAGAATAAAAGGAGAAATTCCTGGGGATTAGGAAAATGTATCTATAAGCCGGAGAAGGGAGACCTAAGTGATGGAACCGAAGATATCTGCGCAGCTGAACAATCTGGCTGGACGCATACAGTCAATATTCGAGGGGAAAAAGGCAACAGTTATCCTTTACGGATCATATGCGCGAGGCGACAATGATGAATTTTCTGATATTGATTTGATGGTGCTTACAGATATGTCGGATCACGAGATTGTCAATGTCGAAGATCAGGTTGTTGATGTTGCGTATGATTTTGAGCTGGAAAAGGGAATTCCAGTAAGCGTAAACGTGAAGAACATGAAGCATTTTCAATACTGGAAAACGACATTACCTTATTATAGAAATATTGATAAGGAGGGGATTGTTCTTGCTGGATAATAAAAGCGTGGATTTGTCCAACTATCGGTTAAATACTGCGGAGGAGACGCTGGTTGTGGCACAGGAGTGTTATAGCAACAACCATTACAAGGATGCGATTAATCGTGCTTATTACGCAGCATTTTATGCTGCCAGAGCAGTGCTGGCGATTGAGGGAGTTGATTTCAAAAGACATAAGGATGTGGTGGCTCATTTTAATAAGGAGTATGTGGCGACAGGAAAAGTGCCGAGAGAACTCGGAAGGCTCCTGGCAAGGTTGCAACAAAAAAGAGAACAGAGCGACTATGATGATTTTTTTATAGCATCAAGAGAAGAGGCGGAAAGACAACTGGAAAATGCCATTTCAATTGTGGATGGAATAAGGCAATACCTGAAACACCAAGTGTGATGGTGGTCTTCCCTAAAGATGGCGAGAAGAAGTCTGGCGCATTTATAAGCCTGAATTATTCACCATGCTATTTTCAGTCAAGGTGTTAACTTGAGAGAAAAGCTTTTCCCTGTTGGTAATACATCTGCATTTCCTCTTCAGGAACCATGCTTCCACCGGTAGCCCAGACAAGATGCGTGACATCTCCCGGGCAAGCTGCGCCCGCAGCATAGTCTTTCATATCCGGCGATACCGCCGATAAGACCGGTCCGTACATGCCGGCAAGCGCGCTGGGCTCAAGGTAAATATTTTCGCTGTCAGCCAACAGCGCCAGGAGGGAAGACATCCGATCGTCCCGTAAAGAATAGCAGCCGCTCATGAACGGAGCCATCACCTTTCCGACAAAGCCGGAAGCTCTTCCGACAGCAAGTCCGTCTGCAATCGTTGAATTATCAATGCCGACATCCTGGACACTGATACAGTTTTGCAGCCCGGTTGCCATTCCCAGCATCATGCAGCAGGAGTGCGTCGGCTCGGCAAAAAAGCAATGTACCGCATCGCCGAATACCATCTTCAATCCGAATGCCACACCGCCAGGTCCGCCGCCAACGCCGCACGGAAGATAAACCATCAAAGGATGCTGCGCATCTACAATAATGCCGGCATCAGCCAACTGATTCTTTAACCGCAGAGCTGCGACACTGTAGCCAAGGAAGAGCGTCTTGGAATTCTCATCGTCCACGAAATGGCAGTGATCATCATTCTCGGCATCTTTTCGTCCCTGCGCGACAGCAACGCTGTAATCGCTGGCGTATTCGACTACGGTTACACCCTTGCTCCGCAGCATATCCTTCTTCCACTGCCTCGCATCTGCAGACATGTGAACAGTCACATGGAAGCCAAGCTTCGCACTCATGATGCCGATGGAAAGGCCAAGATTTCCTGTCGATCCAACCGCAATGGAATACTGAGAAAACAGTTTTCGAAATTCATCAGACGCAAAGCATGCATAAGAATCGCCCTCATGCAAAAGCCCATTGCTTATTGCGATGTCCTCGGCGGTCTTCAATACCTCGTAGATGCCGCCGCGCGCCTTGATGGATCCGGAGATGGGAAGATGGCTGTCCATTTTCATCCAAACTGCGCCCGGGATGATCGCATTGTATCTGTGCTCCAGCGCGGACTTCATCTTCGGTATCTCCCGTAGCGGAGATTCAATGATTCCGCCTGCATCAGCCGTTTCGGGAAATGCAATCCGGATATAGTCCGCAAATCGGTCCAGCCTTGCCGCAGCATCCAGCACATCGTTCATGTTCAGCGGGCATTCTGCAGCAGCCTCTGCGAAAGGCAGCCTTTTGCTGTTGATCCACACGGCCTCCTGCAAGGATCGAATTGTATGAAGGATGGGAGCTTGCTTCTCCAGCTGTTCTATTTTTTCTTTGCAAAAAGTATTTGATGCGTTCATCTTCATCGCACCTCGTTATCAATCAGATATTCTCTTTAAAAACATACTCCGCCTTCCGGATTTGCCGGATGTTCGCACTTGCTGCAGGCTGTGTGCCATGTATTGTTGGACCAACAAGTTTGCCTGCATTAAACACTCGTCTTACGTCACAGTCAATAGCCTTTGGCGAACTTTTTCTGTGAGCAGAAAGCGCCTGTCGGGGAATTCTGATAGAATGGAAGAGGGAATACCTGCGGATTGGTAGGGGTATCTAAATTGTCAGGAAAAGGAGGTATCAGTATGTGCGTTAATCCAATCGGCTAGCGTGGCTGAATCTGTTTTCCCGTCTGCAATAGCAATGAACATATCTGCTAACTCACCAGATTGTAATCTCAGATGGTAGCCATTCCATTTCAGCAGGAGCTGCACCATCATTGCGCCAATCCTTTTATTGCCGTCTATAAATGTATGATTCGCAGCAAGACCGAATCCAAGACGCGCAATTTTCTCAATCTCGGTTGGGAATAAATCTTGTCCGCCATAAGATTGAAGAGGTGCAGCAACGGCGGCCTCCAGACCTGCCTGATCTCGTACGCCATCCAGACCTCCGGAGTATTGAATAATATGGCTGTGTATTAAAATAACATCGTCTGATGTGACCCAAATCATTCGGCCATCCTCTTATAATCTTCTGTAAAATCAGCTAATATCTGGTCGGCATCAGCAAGCATCTGTGCTTTACTTATGGGCTGACTGGAACTCTGAATTGTCACGGCAAAGGGCATGCCCTTTGAACGAACAAATGCATTGGCGAAAAGATTAAATGCTGTAGATGTTGTCATTCCAAGCTGTGCACAGATTGCAGCCATTTGTGCCTTTACTTCGGAATCCATTCGAAATGTCATGTTAGTATCCATACTCTCCTCCTTTGCACTACAATGGTATTACTTTCGACGTGCAATGTAAATGATTTCTAGCAATCATACATACTTCATTGGCTTTCTGTTATAATCAAAAATATGATGTTTTGAGACTCGCGGGAGCGCATCGCGCGCAGCAATCCGGTATCAGCCAGGGGCAGAAGAACTTTTGCCTCTGACAGCAAGGTGTGCAAGGGCAGAGGGGGAAACTGAAAAAGTGAAATGTGAGGAGAACAACCTTTGGGGAAGGTTTGTGCTGTCGGCGATTCTGATCATCGCCTGTTTTATCGTTTTATTTCCGGTGAAAGCCGATGCCAGCGAGCGGGAAACTGTGAAAGTCGGTTTCTATGCAATGGACGGCTTTCAAATGATGGATGAAGACGGGAACAAAAGCGGATATGGATACGAGACGTTTCGGCTGATGGCAAGATACTGGAATGTCCGATACGAGTATGTCGGGTATGACAAAAGCTGGCCGGAGCTGCTGGAAATGCTGAAGAATGGTGAAATTGACCTTTTGGCAGGCGTCCATGATTCACCGGATCGGGAAAAAGAGTTCGATCTGTCTCATATAATTGCCTCAGGCAGAGATATTCTGACAGTAAAAAGCGACAATACAGAAATCATTGAAGGCGATTATGCCACGTATGACGGAATGCGGGTCGCCCTGCTGAAAGGCAGCTCTTCGAGCAGGAATTTCAGCGATTTCTCCGACCTGAAAGGATTTGACTATCAGCCTGTCTACTGTGATTCGGTTGGGGAGATCAGAGATGCCCTGAGAAGCGATGCCGTTGACGCAGCTGTTACGGTTTCGCTCCGCGAACTGGAAGGAGAGAAGGTCATTGAAAACCTGTATTCCAGCGACTTTTGCATAGCGGTCAGAAAAGGAAACACAGAACTTCTGAATGCGGTTAACTATGCAATTGATCAGATGGATGCAGC
The DNA here is from genome assembly GCA_963650385.1 of Clostridium sp. CAG:508. Taxonomy (GTDB): domain Bacteria; phylum Bacillota; class Clostridia; order Lachnospirales; family Lachnospiraceae; genus CAG-791. Next base: position 10,228 of record CAVJLL010000044.1, read on the forward strand.
GGAAGGAGACTGGAAATCTGAACTGAATAATCGCTGTTACGGGAATGGCAGCGATCCCGATCTGGAATTCACGGAGGAAGAGAAGGCACTGATCGAAGCATATAATGCACAGGAAACGCCGATCACGGCGATGTGCGATCCGTCCCGTTATCCGTATTCCTATGCAGAAGACGGAGAGATGAAGGGCATTATTCCGGATTATTTCCGACAGCTGGCAGAAAAGGCAGGACTCCGGTATCAGCTGGTTGTGTGCAATACCAGAGAGGAGTGGGTGAATAAGCAGAAGGAGGACCCGGCACTGCTGAGTCTCGATCTGCGGAGCACCTCGGAGAATCTGGTGGAATCCTTGGACTATTGCGTTACGGCACCTTATATGACCATGCGGATCGCCCGGGTGACAAGACGTGATTTTGACGGAACGATTAAAACGGTAGCTACGGTAGATCAGGGGAGCTCCGGAAGTCTTGAAGATGATTATGTGAAGGACGCCGAGAAGCTGCTTTGCAGCGACCGTGAAGAAGCAATGGAGGCGGTCAAAAAAGGAAAAGCGGATGCGGCCTTTGTTTATTACTATACGGCGCAGGAATATGTGAACCGGGACCTGAGCGGGACGTTGACCTATACGCTTATGGATCAGTCGGCGTATCCCTACCACATCATGGTCACGAGTGAGGGCGACCATGCGCTGGCAGGCATACTGACGAAATGTATTTACGCAATGCCGGAGGATGCGATCGAAAACATCGCCGCAGAATATACCGCTTACAAAGCGGAGGATCTGACGCCTCTGATGCTGGCACAGCTCCATCCGGGCGCTGTGTTTATGCTGATTGCAATTCTGATCTTCTTTGTTATTTTCCTGATTCTGCTGGTTGTGAGGATAAGGAAAATGCAGAAGGCCGCCTTGAAGGATGCGGAGCAAATGAGCATTCTCGCGGAACAGGCAGAGGCGGCGAGCCGGGCGAAAAGTACATTTTTGTCCAGCATGTCCCACGACATCCGCACGCCGATGAATGCCATTATCGGCTTCACATCCCTCGCGGCAGCACATATTGATAACAGAGAACAGACGCTAGACTATCTGCAGAAAATATCGACATCCGGCCAGCATCTGCTGGCCCTCATTAACGATATCCTTGATATGAGCCGGATCGAAAGCGGAAGGATGAATCTGGAAGAAAAGATGGTGCATCTTCCGACACTGGTGCATGACCTTCGCACGATCAACCAGGTGAATATCACATCAAAACGGCTGGAGCTGTTCATTGACACGCTGGATGTCACAAATGAGGACATCATGACAGACCCGCTCCGGCTGAACCAGATTCTGCTGAATATCCTGTCGAATGCGATCAAATATACGCCGGCAGGAGGTTCGATTACGTTCCGCATCATCCAGAAGGGGGCGGATGAAAAGGGCTTTGCGGATTATGAATTCCACATCAAGGACAGCGGAATCGGTATGAGCCGGGAATTCCAGAAGCATATTTTCGAGGAGTTTTCAAGGGAAGAAACATCGGCGGTGAACCGAATTCAGGGGACCGGACTCGGAATGGCAATCACAAAGAACCTTGTGGATATGATGGGCGGCAGCCTGTCTGTTGTCAGTGAGCCCGGAAAAGGAAGCGAATTTGTTGTTTCCATGCGGTTTGCAGTATGCGGGAATAAGGCAGAGACTCAACAGATCCCGGAGCTTAGGGGGATGCGTATCCTGGTGGCGGATGACGATACGAATACCTGCCTGAGTGTCAGCACCATGCTGAAGAAAATAGGGATGCGGCCGGAATGGACACTTTCTGGAAAGGAAGCGGTTGTCCGTGCAAAATGGGCACTGGAGCAGAACGATGCATTCGGCGCATTTATCATCGACTGGATGATTCCGGATATGAACGGAATCGAAGTTGTGCGCCAGGTACGCAAACTGATCGGCAATGAGATGCCGATTATTATTCTGACGGCGTATGACTGGGCAGATGTCGAGGCGGAAGCAAAGGAGGCGGGCGTTACCGCATTCTGCTCGAAGCCGCTGTTCATGTCTGAACTCAGAGATGCACTGTCGGTACCATTCCATCTTTCGGAGCCGCAGACGGAAGAAGAAAGAGCCTATGATTTTACAGGAAAGAGGATTCTTCTGGCAGAGGACAATGCGCTCAATCAGGAAATCGCAGTAGCCATGCTGGAGGATAGAGGATTTATCGTAGATACGGCAGCGGATGGAACAGAGGCAGTAAAGAAAATAGAAACGGAAAGGCCGTATGATGCGGTATTGATGGATATTCAGATGCCGAAAATGGATGGCTATGAAGCAACGAAGGAAATTCGGACCATGAATGACGCTGCGAAGGCATCCACTCCCATCATAGCAATGACCGCAAATGCATTTGATGAGGATCGGCAGAGAGCACTGAATGCAGGAATGGATTACCACATTGCAAAGCCGATTAATATGGATGTCCTTGAAAAAGCACTTGCAGCGATCTGGAGCAGGAAGGCGCCAACGGATTAATTCGCCAATGTGTTGCTGATGGTTTCCAGTACGGCAAAATTGCGGTTGTAAACCGTTTTGGCATGGGACTGTCCTCTGGGCGGCAGGCAGCTGTCGGTTTCAATGGTGACATAGGGGCAGCCGTAGGCCACGGGAATGTAATCGCCGAAGGTCCCGCAGGCGCTTTCGGAGGTGTCGCAGGGCATGATCGTGTAGCCGTTCACGGCACGGATGGTCTTGGCCCAGCTGCGGCAGGCAGCATTATAGCTGCGGCTGGCCAGAGGAGAGCCGTAATAGATTACATTTCCCATCTGGTGAAAATTCAATACAAAATCCCAGTTCTGAAGGGTTCCGAGGTGTATCATTGCCTGGACTTCGGATTCGGTTTCGGGAGCATAGCCTTTGAATTTGTCCCCGTCGGGAGAGTTGGTCGTATTCGCCTGATTTTCCCAGCCCGGGCTGAAGTTACGGTTCAGATTCACTCCATTCGCATTGTTCTTCCAATTGGTGAAACGCCGGTCCGTCTGAACCATCTGGACGCCGTCGGGGTTCACCATCGGCATGATATAGAAGACGGTATTCTGCAGGACATTCTGGTACTCGCCGCAGGCAAAGCCCTTGGCATAGTTCTCAATCATCTTCATGACGACCTGAGTGTTCAGATACTCCCGCGCATGAATGGTACTGGTGACATACACCTTGTGCGGCGCATCCACGCTGCCGAGTATAATATACGGGATGATCAGTCCCTGCTCGGAATATCCGGCGATATCACAGGAAACATAATCCGGGTAGAGCGCGCAGAGCGCCAGCGTGTCCAAGCACATCTGCGTGTAGGTGTAGGTACTGCTCATCTGCACGACGTTGTTCGTATCCACACCCTGGAGCACATCGACCGAGGCGGCATCTGCGTTGGTGCCTGTCTCGGCGGCGAATGCCGCTGCCTTCGGAGATACTGCCAGAAGCATTGCCGTTACCAGCAGCCATATCGCCTTTTTCAATTCCGTGCCCTCCTGCCGTGTTGATGATACTTAACCATAATGCAAGCATTACTCGATCATTTTGTGTAAATATGCTTGGATCTGAATGGTTACATTTAATACAAATCACAGAATTGATGTCAAGAGGTAAACAATTATAGGCGATATTATTATTCTCTGTACTCTTCCTCCCACGCTTCATAGGCTTCCGCTCTGCTGTCATAGAGGTCTTTATTGTCCTCGTAGTAGGAGTCAAAGTCATCGTCGTAAAAATCGTCGCGAGTATTGTGTGTCTGGTTGTAGTGTTTATGGCAATACCCGGCAATGGCGGAATAATTCCGGCAGCCGGGATATTTGCATACAGTGGCAGTGGTACGCTTGGACTCCGCTTCCTTTTGCGCCTCCTCCTGCTTTTTCATTTCCGCCTTCGTCTGTTCACGCTTTTCTGCAAGCTCGTTCATGCGTTCTTCGTTTCGCATCTGTCCCCAGGTTTTAATATTTCCATGCTCATCTCCGGTGGTGTTTGGATAAAAGGCAACGTCGCTGTTATTCCTTCCGTGTGACACAGAATCATAGGTCAGCTCTTCGGCAAAATAGGATAGAATCCCCGCCCATTCTGCCTTCTCGTGTTCAGTAAGTTCCTCCGGACAATCTGAATAAAACAGGATGAGATAGACATCGCGTATAGTATTGTGCAGACTCTGCCCCTCGAACCGGAGTCTTCCAAGGTATCGCCAGTTCTCCATTCGCGTGCAGGTGTTTGGGAATGTAAATGTATCAAGACTGGCAATCGGATAGGTGCCGCTTTGGGCCTTGTATTCCAGATTGACGGCGCGGGCGCCTTTATACAGAGACTCTGGCACAAATCCGCTGTCGAACTTGCTGAGCTCTTTTCCTACTGTGACAGAGGCGGTCAGACATTCTGTCCAGCGATCCGGAACCTGAAGCGAATAATAATCGGTCGTAATCACGGCCGTGTCGCCGATGCGGCGATGCAGAGGCTTTTCGTATTCCCGCTGCCAGTAATAGTAAAACGCTATAATCAGCGCAATTGCTGTCAGTATTGCAATGAGAATCTTCAGCAGCAGGACGGTTTCCGGATCCTTTTCTTTTCGGGGCTTTTCCATAGCGTTCCTTCCCTGGACTTCATCGGCGAAACAATGCCGAAAGGTGTACACTGATCACAGCATATCAGCCGGAAACGGATTTGTGTACATCATCCGGATTTGCGGCATGGATGGCGGGGAGTGACAGCACCCTCGCCAGCCAAACGGCGGGGATTACAGACAATGGAAATCGTAACGGTATCGGATTACCTGAAAAAACAATATGGACAGAAGGTTTATAAGCTCTCGCTTTCGTCGGGCTGCACCTGTCCGAACCGTGACGGCACGATCGGATACGGCGGCTGCACCTTCTGCTCGGAAGGCGGCTCCGGCGAATTCGCGCAGAGGATCAGCAGCCCGGAGGATATTGATGAGCAGCTGGAGAAGGCGCGCCAGCGCGTCCTTGCCAAGCTCCCCGGGGACCTTCCGCCGGACCGTCAGAAGTTTATCGCGTATTTTCAGTCCTACACGAACACATACGGTGAAACCGGCCGGCTGCGGGAGCTGTACCGAAGAGTGCTGCAGAGGGAGGACGTCGTTATTTTATCCATCGGAACGAGGCCGGACTGCATCGATGATGAGAAGCTGCAGATGCTGCGGGAGCTGAATGCAGTGAAGCCGGTCTGGGTGGAGCTGGGGCTGCAGACGATTCATGATGATACGGCAGAGAAAATACACAGGGGATATCCCACCAGCGTTTTCCGGGACTGTTTCCGACGCCTGAAGGAGGCGGGGCTGACCGTCATTGTGCATGTGATTCTGGGACTTCCCGGTGAGTGCGAGGCGGATATGCTCGAAACCATCCGCTATCTTGGAGAGATGCGGCCGCTGCCGGACGGGGTCAAGCTTCAGATGCTGAACATTCTGAAGGGATCGCAGCTGGCGGAGGAGTACGAGCGGCATCCGTTCCCGCAAATGTCGATGGAGGAATACTGCAGGCTGGTTGTGAAATGTCTGCAGCTCCTCCCGGAGGAGGTGGTCATTCACCGAATGACCGGCGACGGCCCTAGGAACCTCTTGATTTCGCCGCTCTGGATCACGGATAAAAAGCGGGTGCTCAACACGCTGCGAAAGGATAGAATGAAAGCAAGTCGGGAAAAGCCGGCAGCATCGGATGAGGCTCAAAAGGAAGGAGAAGGCGATGAGGAAGATATTGATCGTCATTGATATGCAGAATGACTTTATTGACGGATCACTGGGAACCCGGGAGGCGGTGAGCATCCTTCCGGCAGTGGAGGCGAAGATCCGGTCGTATCGGGCAGAGGATGTTTTTGCTACGAGGGATACACATTCGGAGGATTATCTGCAGACGCAGGAGGGACGCTGCCTGCCTGTGGAGCATTGCATAAAGGGAAGCGACGGCTGGCAGATCCGCCCGGAGCTTGCAGAGCTGGTGCCGGAGGACAATATCTTTGATAAGCCGACGTTCGGCTCTGTGGAGATGGCTGAGTATTTCCGGGATCTGAACGGAAAGGAAGCTCTTGAAATTGAACTTGTCGGACTCTGCACGGATATCTGTGTGGTGAGCAACGCATTGCTGCTGAAGGCATTCATGCCGGAGGTTTCGATTTCGGTGGATTCGTCCTGCTGCGCCGGTGTTACGCCCGAGAAGCATGCGGCGGCACTGGAGACGATGCGCTCCTGCCAGATCCGGGTGCTGTAGCGGCAATGTGCGGCAGCAGCCATCCGTTGCCGGATGGCTGCCGCTTGGAGGGAGGAAATGTATATCTGTTCAGCACCTGCCACATTTCAACGTGAATTGACTGCTTGCAGGCAAATTCACGATTGAAATTGGCAGGCGGCCAAGGCTCGGAGAGCCTTTGGCCAGCCACATCGAGGATTTGCGAAGCAAATTCGAGATGGGGGCTGAATTATATATGTAAAGCCTTATCGGCTGAAAGCGGAAGGATTCTGAATCCTTTCCGGTAAATGGTGGTGAAGGCTGGGAGCCTTATCGAAACACGGATTCCATCAGCGCTTCTTCAGAACCCGGTGTGGGGGAGGAAGAAAAAGAAGTTGTCTTCCATGGAAACGCAGTCCCAGCAGTCATAGGTTTCAACGGTAACTCCGGAAACGCTTTCCTCATACTGAACCAGGTAATCATCGCCGGCGGGTAAAGTGACCATGACGTAGTAATCAGCGTCGGAGTCGAAGAAGACCAGATACATGGGCTCATCGAAATCGTTGGTGATGTATTCGCCGGGATAGATGGAAGGGAAATCAAAGTCGTCCAGTGTGTAGTAGGCCATTTTAGCCGGGGTTGGCTCCTTCTGCTGCCATGTAAAGCGGCTGTCTCTGAAATATGTCGTATCTGTTTTGTCATCGATCCTGATGTCTGCGGCAAGAAGAGGGGACATATCGTTCTGGCGGATCAAGACATTGGAGTTTGCGGGCGGAACCGGGGCGTGTTCTGCAGCGGATACGCTGAGCGGAGCAGCTGTCAGAGCGAGGGCGGTTAATGCGCCGGCAGCGAAGCGAAGTACGTTCTTTTTCATTTCATTTGTAAAGTTTTTCATTTATTGCTCCTTTCCTGAGACAAATCGTCTCAATCGGAATTGTTCGGGAATCTGTTCAAATCATTTCTGTTCTATTGTCGTTTTATTCCTTGTTTTATTTCTTTTGATGTTTCGTATTTCGGTTTATTTTGTTGCTTTGCTTTTGGGGAGAAAATAAGGGAAAATAGGAAAATTTCTAAATGAAAATTCAAGGATGCTTACGCACCATGATCGATGATTAAATTGAAATCTTTGGATTTATTGCTGAAGTGCTCAGAAAAGAATCTGATGTAATGTGTTGTGTTGATGATGCAAGCATATAGCGAACGGATATATTTGTCAAGCATATTTTTGAAAAAACGACAAAAGGCCGCAAAATGTACGACAATGCGAGAGGATATGGGGCGATTGCGGATCTATTCATGCGGTGGCTTTTCTTTGGATAAACGATATAATAAGGCACGTTAGATGGCACTAATTGCGGCGCGCGGCTGTATCGGAATGGGGAAAAGGCAGCTGGTCTTCGGTGATATCGGACTGCTGTGCGGCGCAAACGCTGCAATTCGGAAATGAGTCATGATGAACAAAACAGAGAAAAAACGTCAGAGAGAACAATATGTTGTCGAGGAGATGATACGGCTTTACTGCCGGAGAAATCATCCGAAGGAGCACCGGCAGAGGGACGGTTTGTGCCCAGAGTGCCGGGAGCTGGCGGATTATGCGAAGGCGAGAAGTCAGAGGTGCCCGTTTATGGAGACGAAGACCTTCTGCGCGAATTGCAAGGTGCATTGCTACCAGCCGCAGATGCGGGAGAGAATCCGAAAGGTGATGCGGTTTTCGGGACCGCGGATGCTGCTGCATCATCCGATTCTGGCGGTGTGGCATCTGATCTGCAGTAAAAGGGAGAAGAGTATGCTTTCGCAGAATTCTTCTCAGGCCGGCAGCCGGCAGTACATGGAAAGGAAACGTAAAACGCATGATTAAAACAAGACTTTTAGGGCTCTTGTCCCACGCTCGAATATACATTGTCGGTACCGTCTGGTGGCAATGGACAGCGCTTCTGTCACAGGCGGCAGCGGTATTCTGCATTGCGGGGCTGCTGGAGCGGGCGGTGCAGCATGCGCTGACGGCCGAGCAGCTGGTGCGGGCGGCGGTGACGGCAGTGCTGGTTCTGACGGTTCGATTCATATGCGAACGGATGGGAGCAAGAGCGTCCTTCCTGGCCTGCGTGGATGTGAAGCGGATTCTGCGTGAGAAGCTCTATGAAAAGATGCTGCGCCTGGGCAGCTCCTACCGGGAGCAGGTCGCCTCGTCGGAGGTGGTGCAGGTGGCGACAGAGGGCGTGGAGCAGCTGGAAACCTACTTCGGCAAATATCTTCCGCAGCTATTTTACAGCCTGCTCGCACCGCTGACGCTGTTCGTGATCCTGTGCCGGGTGAGCGTAAAGGCGAGCGTGGTGCTGCTGGTCTGCGTGCCGCTGATCCCGATTTCCATTGTCATCGTGCAGAAGATTGCAAAAAGATTGCTGAACCGATACTGGAGCATTTACACCGAGCTCGGGGATTCGTTCCTCGAGTGTCTGCAGGGGCTGACCACACTGAAAATCTATCAGGCCGACCAGATGAAGGCGGATGCGATGGATGAAGAATCGCAGCATTTCCGGCAGATTACGATGAAGGTGCTGACCATGCAGCTGAATTCCACCAGCGTGATGGACATTGTAGCGTACGGCGGTGCGGCGGTCGGCATGGCGGTGGCATTGTCGGAGTATCTTCGCGGGAATATCAGCCTGTCCGGCGTACTGTGCATCGTCTTGCTGGCCAGTGAATTCTTCCTCCCATTGCGCCTTCTGGGTTCCTATTTTCACATCGCGATGAACGGAATGGCAGCAAGCGACAAAATTTTCCGTATTCTGGATCTGCCGGAGCCGCAGGACGGCGGCCAGGCGCTGCCGGAGGGGCCGCTGGAGGTACGTCTGCAGGACGTTCATTTCGCCTATGAGACGGATCGGGAAATCCTGAAGGGAATCGATCTGGACCTGCCGGCGGGCAGCTTTATCTCGCTCGTCGGAGAGTCGGGATGTGGGAAGAGTACCATTGCAGGACTCCTGTCCGGGAAAAATAAAGGCTTTGACGGAACCATCACGCTCGGAGGAATTCCGATTTGTGATGTGAAAGAAGCGGATCGAATGACGCGCGTGGTGCTGGTGCGCCACAACAGCTATCTGTTCAAGGGCACTGTAGAGGAAAATCTGCGGATGGCCGGGCCGGATGCGTCCGAGGAGGAGCTGGAGAGCGCACTTCGCAGGGTGAACCTCTGGGCGTTTCTTCAAACGCAGCAGGGACTGCAGACGCAGCTTCAGGAAAAGGGCAGCAATTTCTCCGGCGGTCAGTGCCAGAGGCTGGCCATTGCAAGGGCGCTGCTGCAGAGTGACTGCTCGG
>CAVJLL010000045.1:0-18779 GCA_963650385.1 Clostridium sp. CAG:508
ATGCTTGCATTAACGAGCCCATTTTTGCAAATTTATTTGGCGAGAACGCCACATTCGCAAAAGGAAAGCTGCGTAGCAGCGCTTTTGCGAATGGGCTCTGAATAGTTCCTCAATATGCACTCGGATCTGCAATGACACCGGCGATGGCCGATGCCGCCGCGGTGGCCGGGCTTGCCAGATAGATCTCCGATGTGGTGTCGCCCATACGGCCCACAAAGTTCCGGTTGGTCGTCGATACGCACCGCTCTCCGGCCGCCAGAATTCCCATGTAGCCGCCAAGACACGGTCCGCAGGTCGGCGTGGAAACGACAGCACCTGCCTCGAGGAAGGTCTCGATGAGTCCCTCCTTCAGGGCCTGCATGTAAATGGCATTGGTCGCCGGAATGATGATGCAGCGCATGCCCTCTGCGATATGGTGTCCCTTCAGAATGGCTGCTGCGGTGCGAAGGTCCTCGATGCGTCCGTTCGTGCAGGAGCCGATCACAACCTGGTCGATCCGGATTTCCGGAATCTCATCAAAGGTTCTGGCGTTTTCCGGCAGGTGCGGGAAGGAAACCGTGGGCTTAATGGCCGAAAGGTCGATTTCGTAGGTCTTCTCGTATTCGGCATCGGCATCGGCGGTGAAGATCACGCCCTCACCGGCGCCGTGCTCCTTCTCATAGGCCAGTGTCTTCTCATCCACAGGGAAAATACCGTTCTTCCCGCCGGCTTCGATTGCCATGTTGGAGATGGTAAAACGGTCATCCATGGAGAGCTCTGCCACGCCGGGACCGGTAAACTCCATGGACTGATACAATGCACCGTCCACGCCGATCATACCGATGATATGCAGGATCACATCCTTGCCGCTGACCCATTTGGAGGGCTTGCCGGTCAGGTGGAACTGAATGGCGGAGGGAACCTTGAACCAGGCCTTTCCGGTTGCCATGCCGGCCGCCATATCCGTGGAGCCGACGCCCGTAGAGAATGCGCCCAGTGCGCCGTAGGTGCAGGTGTGCGAATCGGCACCGATGATCACATCGCCGGGAGCCACCAGGCCCTTTTCCGGGAGGAGTGCATGCTCAATGCCCATCTGTCCCACTTCAAAATAGTTGGTGATTTTATTGCGGTGTGCGAACTCGCGCACGCACTTGCAGTTCTCTGCCGACTTGATGTCCTTGGCCGGCACGAAATGGTCGGGAACCAGTGCGATTTTATCCTTGTCAAATACCCCGTCCTTCTGAAACCGGTTCATCTCCTTGATGGCCACCGGCGCCGTAATGTCATTGCCCAGAACCAGATCAAGATCCGCCTCGATCAGCTGTCCGGCCTTGACCTCCGGAAGATTCGCACGGCGGGCGAGAATCTTCTGCGTCATCGTCATTCCCATAGCTTTTCTCCTGCTCTTTTTGCTAAGTCATTGCATGAAATGAGGCAGGGGAGCCCTGCTCCTCTGCCCCATTTACCAACTCTCATTCAGATTATTAGTTGTTGATGAGCATCTCCGACTCATTGTTCCAGCTGTAGAGCTTGCGGATCTCTGCGCCGACCTTCTCGGACGGGTGAGCTGCCGCCTTCTTTCTCATTGCCTGGAAGTGGATCTTGCCGTTCTTCATATCCTGAATGAACTCGGATGCGAAGGTGCCGTCCTGGATATCGGAAAGAACCTGCTTCATTGCCTTCTTCACTTCCGGAGTAACGATCTTCGGGCCGGTTACATAATCGCCGTACTCAGCAGTGTTGGAGATGGAGTAGCGCATGCCGGCAAATCCGGACTGATAGATCAGGTCAACGATAAGCTTCATCTCGTGGATGCACTCAAAGTATGCGTTGCGGGGATCATAGCCTGCCTCGCAGAGTGTCTCGAAGCCTGCCTGCATCAGTGCGCATACGCCGCCGCAAAGGACAGCCTGCTCGCCGAAGAGGTCGGTCTCAGTCTCGGTCTTGAAGGTGGTCTCCAGGATGCCTGCGCGTGCGCCGCCGATTGCTGCGCCGTATGCAAGAGCCTTATCCAGAGCCTTGCCGGTCGCATCCTGCTCAACGGCAACCAGCATCGGAGTTCCCTTGCCTGCCTCGTACTCGGAACGAACGGTGTGTCCCGGAGCCTTGGGAGCGATCATGGTAACATCGACATCTGCCGGAGGAACGATGAGCTTGTAGTTGATGTTGAAGCCGTGTGCGAACATCAGCATATCGCCGGCCTTGAGGTTCGGCTCTACATCCTTCTTATACATATCAGCCTGCAGCTCATCGTTGATCAGGATCATGATGACATCCGACTGCTTCACCGCCTCAGCAGTGGGAAGGACCTTCAGTCCCTGTGCCTCAGCCTTTGCCTTGGACTTGGAGCCCTCGTACAGGCCGACTACAACGTCACATCCGGAATCCTTCAGATTCAGTGCATGTGCATGGCCCTGAGAGCCATAGCCGATTACACAGATCTTCTTTCCCTCGAGAAGAGAAAGATTGCAATCTTCCTGATAAAAAATTCTTGCTTCTGCCATTTCTGCATCCTCCTAAACTGTAATGCATGTACTACTGTAGTAATGATTCCGCCCTCTCGTCCGTGACTCTGAACTGCTTCGAAGTCAAAGGGTCAAAGGCTTTATCTTCATCGGATCAGCCTGCCTTCTGCAATGGCTGTTCGAATGGATAACTGTGAACAATCAATGAGCACAATGGGCTGCAGCAGCCGGCTTACCAGTTGCCCGCTTTTCCGCTGTCGACAAGGTCCCCGTGCTCATCCAGGAAAATCACGTGATCCGAGCCTCTGGTAAGTCCTGCAATGCCGGTTCTGGCCAGCTCCAGAATCTCGTATCCAGCCAGGAGCCGCAGAAAGGCATCGATCTTGCCCTGGTTGCCGGTGATCTCAATGATCAGCGAGTCGGGCGCCACATCGACGATGTTGCCGCGGAAAATATTGGTAAGAGCAATGACGCTCTCCCGCTTCACGTCATCAACGCGAACCTTTACCAATGCCAGCTCACGGTACACCGATTCCTCCGGCGGCAGCTCATGAATAACGCGCACGTCGATGAGCTTGCGCACCTGCTTCTCGATCTGGTCGAGAACGTCATCGTCCCCCGAGGCCACAATCGTAATCCGTGTGTATTTCGGATCTGCCGTGACACCTGCCGTGATGGACTCAATGTTGTATCCGCGCCGGGAGAACAGCCCCGCAATGCGCGAAAGCACACCGGAGGTATTGTCCACCAGCAGCTGGAATGCCTTTTTATGCAATTCTTCCTGCATGATTTTCTCCATTCCTGCCGTCATTTCCTGCGATGGATCCCGGCCCGACTCCGGCCGCAGCGTCCGGAACGGATTCCGAACCGGATTCCTGCACCGGCATACTGTACCCGGTCTTATGATACGTCAAACCTTGTGTTTTCCATATCATTTTCCTATCGCTTCTGGAAATTGAAACCGATTATAGTCTCCGCATTCTTAAAAAGCAACACGGAAACCCGCCAACTACGAAACAAGTATAGTCATATCTTTTGCGAATGATTGCTGTACCACGGGCTTGCTGTACAATCGTCCGTCGAATGGCGGATCCCGGCGGAGCTGTCCGCCGCTCTGTCATTCGCCCGGCATGCGAACCTACCTAGCACCCATGCGCAGACGCACCGCACCTGCATCCTGCGCATACTGCAGTGCCGTCTGCTCCGTGATGAGCCCGCGCTGATAGGCATCTGCCAAAGAGTCCTCCATGGACATCATGCCCATCCGGCGGCTGGTCTGCAGGATGCCCGGGATCTGAAAGGTCTTATTGTCCCGGATCAGATTCCGAATCGCGGACGTGCAATGCATCACCTCAAAGCAGGCCATGCGACCGCTCCCGTCTGCCTTCGGCAGGAGTCTCTGCGACACCACCGACTCCAGCACCATGGACAGCTGCGTCCGGATCTGCTCCTTCTGCGACTCCGGGAACACGTCAATGATGCGGTTCACCGTGGAGGCCGCCCCCAGCGTATGAAGCGTAGAGAACACCAGATGTCCTGTCTCCGCTGCGGTCAGCGCCGTGCTGATGGTCTCGAGGTCCCGCATCTCCCCCAGCATGATCACATCCGGATCCTCACGCAGCGCCGCGCGAAGTCCTGCCGCAAAGCTCGAGGAATCCAGCCCGATCTCCCGCTGGTCCACCAGCGACTGATCATGGCGGTAGAGATACTCAATCGGGTCCTCCAGCGTCAGGACATGGCAGTGCCTCGTCTCATTGATGCGCTGGATAAGTGCCGCAAGCGTCGTGGATTTTCCGGCTCCCGTCGGTCCCGTTACCAGGACCAGTCCCGCCTGTCTGCCTGTCAGCTCGATGACCGACTCCGGAACGCCCAGCTCCTCCGGGCGCGGTATGCTGCTGCTCATGATGCGGACCGCAATCGCAACCGACCCTCTTTGCCGGTAGGCATTGACGCGGAACCGCCCGATCCTGGCAAGGCCGAAGGCAAAATCCACCTCTCCCTGTCTCCGAAAGGTCTCCGCATGCTCCTCGTCCATGATGCTCTCCAGAAGACGCCGTGTGTCCTCCGGCAGCAGCATCGTTTCCCCTTCCATCCGCGTCAGCTCATTGTTCACGCGCACAGCCGGAACCGTTCCGACCGTCAGATGAAGGTCGGAGGCGCCCAGGTCCTTGGCCTTTACCAGAAGGCTCTCCAGTTTCGGATCGATCTCCATCGCTATGACACCTCACTGCATTTGGGCACTGCCAGCGTTCCCGTTCTCGTGACCTCCACAATGGAAATGCTCCGGAATGTCTCCAGGAACATCCGGACCCTCTCCGGCGTATCACAGATCTGAATGGTCATCAGGTTCTTTGACATATCAATGATCTGCGCGCCCATGATGGAGCAGTTCTCCATGATATCCCGGCGGTTGTCGCGGTTATATTTAACCTTCAGGAGCATCAGCTCCCGGCTGACCGCCTCATGCTCATCAAAGGTATTGACCTTGATGACATCGAGCTTTTTGTTCAGCTGCTTCTCCACCTGCTCCAGCGTCTTTTCTTCGCCGCTCGAAACAATGATCATATGCGAAACCGACGGATCGTCTGTCTCGCCCACCGCCAGCGAATCAATATTAAAGCATCTTCTCCAGAACAGGCCTGCCACCTTGCACAGAACACCTGCCCGGTTCTCTACCAGCACCGAGTAAATACGTTTCATTCGTTCCTTCCCATCCTGCGGATGCGCATAAATTCCCGCAGCACATCCATCGGCTGCACCGCCGTCTTTCCCTGCGTTTTTCCTGTCCCGGCCCCCTGCCGGCCTTATTCCGGCTCTATGCCAGCTGCTCCGGAGCCACATCCACCTCCATCAGAACCGATGCGGTGTCCGAAAGGAAGCGGTCAATTGCCTCTGCCGTCTCCGATCTGTCCGCAAGGCGGATGAAATCCATGTCGTAGCTCTCCGTCAGCTTATCCAGATGCGGATACTCTCCCAGATCCACTACAGAAAACCGGTCCTGGAGATTTAAGTGCTGGTACTGGCGCACGAGCCCGAGCGAACGGTTTTTGAGAACAATGATTTTCGCAGGAATCCCGTACTGCTGCATGGTGGCAAGCTCCATCATAGTCATCTGGAAGCCGCCGTCGCCGCAGACAGCAATGACCTGCCGGTCCGGCGCTGCGAGCTTGGCCCCCATGGCAGCCGGAACCGCGTACCCCATGGTGCCCATGCCGCCGCTGGTAAGGAAGCGCCCCTCGCGGATGACAACGTTGGCGCAGCTCCAGAGCTGGTTCTGTCCGACATCCGCGACATACACGGCGTCCTTATCCAACCGGAGCGAGAGCTCCCGCAGGAAAGCCGCAGGATCGATTCCGTCCCCTGCCGCGGCGCGGCGGGCGTCTGCCTCACTCCGTGCCTTGTCTCTTGCCTCATCCAGAAGGCTTCTCCAGGGCGCAAAGCGCTCCGGCATCAGCAGAAGGCTCCGGTCGTCCTTCTTCTCTTCGGATTCCGAACCTGCCGCAGAGCCTTCCCTTTCCGCGCGGCCCAGCTCCAGAAACTTATCAAAAATATGAGCGATATCCCCGACCAGCGGAATCGATGCCCCTGCGTTCTTGCCGATCTCGGCAGGATCCACGTCGATGTGCACTAGGATCTTATTCTCTGTAATCAGATCCGGCTGGGAAATGGAGCGGTCCGCCACTCGGGCGCCGACCATCAGGATCATGTCCGCCTCGTTCATGGCGCGGTTTCCGTATTTTTGCCCGTTGTTGCCCACCATGCCGTAGAACATCGGATCCTCAGTCGGAAAAACGCCGAGTCCCATCATGGTGCAGACAGCAGGAATTCCGAACATTTCGGCAAACTCCTGCACCTGGCGCTGCGCATGCGAAAGATGCACACCGCCGCCGACGCACAGAATCGGGCGCTTCGCATGGGAAAGCTCCGAAAGGACCTTGCGGATCTGTACCGCATGGCCTTCCACGGTCGGCTTGTAGGTCCGCATGGAGATGGTCTTCGGATATTCAAACCGGCGGACAGACTGCTGCTGTATGTCAAAGGGCAGATCGATCAGGACCGGTCCCGGGCGTCCTGTTCCTGCAATGTAAAAGGCTTCCTTAAGGATCCGCGGGATCTCCTGAGCGCTGCGCACAATGTAGCTGTACTTGACGAAGGACTCCACCGCGCCGGAAATGTCCGCCTCCTGAAAGACGTCGCCGCCCACCTGGTTGGAGTTCACCTGTCCGGTGATGCAGACCATGGGAATGCTGTCCGCAAAGGCCGTCGCAATTCCGGTGATCAGATTCTCCGCCCCGGGGCCGCTGGTTACTGCTACAACGCCGGTCTTGCCGGTGATTCTGGTATAGCCGCTGGCGGCATGCGCCGCACTCTGCTCCTGCCGGACCAGAATGGTGCGGATATCCGACTTTAATATGCTGTCATAGAAGGGAACAATTGCAACGCCGGGATACCCGAATACGTATTCCACCTTCTCCTCTTCCAGACATTTTATGATTGCATCTGCACCGTTCATGCTCACGTTATCGTATCCTTCTCTATGTTTGTCGGTTAACGCCAGCCGGTGACGGGTCCTGACTGGCGCCGGTACTGTAACTTAACTTACTTCCCCATCAGCTTTGCCAGGGGCTCCAGGATCGACTGCAGATCCTGAATGGACTCGTTCAGGGAATCCACATCAAGGCTCCCCAGGGAGCTGCCAGAGATTCCTTCTGCCACAACACCCTTTACGCTCTCGGAGATGGTGCTGACGCCGTCATAAATCTGCTGCGTCTGCTCGGCCATCTGGCTCACCTGATCCATGGTGCTCTGTGCCTGATCCAGCGTCTTCACCATGCGCGGCACGATGAGTACGAAGGATACGAGCAGCACGGCCGCGCATACCACGCTTGCTGCTGCTATCACCTTAAGATATCTGCTGTTCTTATTGTCTTCCTGCATGTTTACCTCCCATGCCGCTGCCTTTCAGCGGCAGCCTGATAAGAATTTCGCGTAATTATTCAACACCCATCTCGAATTTGCTTCGCAAATCCTCGATGTGGCTGGCCAGAGGCTCTCCGATAGGCTCAATCTCCTGCTGTCTCGAGGCACTGTGCCATCTGCAGAAGACACTGTCCTGCCGACTCGCAGGACTGATTGGCCTTCTCCAGATTCTCCTGATCCAGTGTCTCTCCATCAAAAGCCGCGTGGTACTCCCCCTTGGCTTCCTGCAGGTAATCTGCCGCCTGCCGGCACAGATCGCCTGCCTCCTCATAACCTTCCGGTACGTCTGTCTTGGCTGCCTGCATGCACAGCTCTGTCATCTGATCCACCAGCGTCAGCGCCTGCTCCTGGGCATCCTCCTCGGACGCATCCAGACAGTCCAGCTCGTTCTGGTACTGTGCGATGGTCTCATAAAAGCCGGTCATCGCTTCCGTGTAGACAGACAGCTCCTCCAGTGCCTCTTTGCTGGCGCCGCACCCTGTCAGAAGGATGACGAGCGCTGCACAGGCAAGCCCAGCTCTATTCCGCTGCCCTGGCTTCATGCCTTGTACAGAACCTTCTTGAAGGTCTTCTTGCCTCTGCGGACGAGAATGCCCTTCTCGAGTTCCTCTTTGGAATAGCTCTTCTTCAGATCCGTAACCTTCTCATCGTCCACGGAAACGCCGCCCTGCTGCACCGAGGTGCGTGCGTTGTTTCTGGACTTTTCGAAGCCGCCCTTTACAAGAATTCCCAGAATATCGATGGTGCCGTCCTCCTGGAAATCCTCATCCGAAAGGACTGCCTCCGGAATGTGGGAGTCATCACCGGCTCCCGCGCCGCCAAAGAGCGCCTGGGCACCGGCCTCGGCCTTTTTCGTCTCCTCCTCGCCGTGCACGAGATTCGTCAGCTCGTGGGCGAGAATCTTCTTGGCCTCGTTGAGCTGAGCGCCCTCCCACTTGTCCATCTCATCGATCTGCTCCAGCGGCAGGAACGTCATCATCCGCAGGAACTTCAGGACGTCTGCATCGTCCACGTTCCGCCAGTACTGGTAGAAGTCATACGGACTTGTTTTGTCCGGATCCAGCCATACCGCGCCGCCGGCTGTTTTGCCCATCTTGGTTCCGTCGTGCTTGAGCAGGAGCGTAATCGTCATCGCGTAGGCGTTCTTCTGGAGCTTCTTGCGGATCAGATTGGCGCCGCCGAGCATGTTGGACCACTGGTCGTCACCGCCGAACTGCATCTGGCAGCCGTAGTCCTGGTACAGACGATAGAAGTCGTAGCTCTGCATCAGCATGTAGGAGAACTCCAGGAAGGACAGTCCGCTCTCCATGCGGTTGACATAGCAGCGCGCGCGGAGCATCTCATTGACGTTGAACTCCGCACCGATCTCCCGCATGAAATCCAGGAAATTCAGGTTCCGCAGCCAGTCTGCGTTGTTCACCATCCGGGCCTTCCCCTCACCGAACTCGATGAAGCGGCTCATCTGCCGGCGGAAGCACTCGCAGTTGTGATCAATGGTGTCAATGGTCATCATCTTGCGCATGTCGCTGCGGCCGGACGGGTCTCCGATCATGGCCGTGCCGCCGCCCACCAGCGCGATGGGCTTGTTGCCGTGCTCCTGCATGCGCTTCATGAGCAGCAGCGCCATGAAGTGTCCGACGTGCAGGGAATCTGCGGTGGGATCAAAGCCGATGTAGAAGGTTGCCTTGCCGTTGTCGATGAGCTCTGCGATCTCCTTCTCATCGGTCTGCTGTGCAAGGAGCCCTCTTGCCTTGAGCTCCTGTGAAAGTGTCATATTGGTTTCCATAATGATCTATGCTCCTCTTCTGTTATCGCATCCGTTCATAAGCAGACCTGCGACAGTCCTGGCGGAGCTGTCCGCTTGGTCTGCTTCCGAACTATCTCTACTCTTCCCAGTCGAGTCCTCCGGACTCGATTTTGCGGTCGCGCAGCATCAGCTCGCGGACTGCCTCCGCCGGATTCTTGCCTTCCTCCAAGATCTGGCAGACCTGGTCGATGATGGGCGTTTCGACGCCGTATCTGGCCGCCAGCTGATGCGCCGCTCTGGCGCTGTAGACGCCCTCCACGACCTGCTGCACCTCCTGCATGGCTTCCTTGGGGCTCTTTCCCTGCCCGATCAGGATGCCTGCCCTGCGGTTTCTGGAATGCATCGAAGCGCAGGTGACAATGAGATCGCCAATGCCGGTCAGTCCGGTGAAGCTCTCAAGGCATCCGCCCATTGCCAGTCCGAGCCGTGCGATCTCGGCAATGCCTCTCGTGATCAGCGCCGCCTTTGTGTTGTCTCCGTATCCGAGGCCGTCTGCAATGCCGGCCGCCAGTGCCACCACGTTCTTGAGTGCAGCACCGACCTGCATGCCCAGGACATCCGGGCTGGTGTACACGCGGAACACCTCGCTCATGAAGATATCCTGCACGTATCTGGCGTCCTCGCGGCGCACCGCACCGGCCACAATGGCCGTCGGAAGGCCCTTGCCCACCTCTTCGGCGTGGGTCGGACCGCACAGCACCGCCGTGCGGCACTGCGGAATTTCCTCTTCAATGATCTGTGTCAGCGTCATCAGGGAATCTTCTTCGATACCCTTGGCCACCGACACGATGAGCTGCCCCTCTGCAACGTAGGGCCGCATGCTGCGCGCGGTGCTCCTCGTAAAGGGTGACGGCACCGCCAGCACCAGCAAATCCATTCCGTCAATGGCCTTCTGCAGATCCGTAGTTGCCTGCACTTCCGCCGGAAGCTTTACTCCCGGGAGCTTCACCTTCTGCTCGTGCTGCTCATTTAAGAGCCGCACCTCGTCCTCGGAAATAGACCAGACGACAACCTGATGTCCCTTGGACGACAATTCATAGGTCAGGGCGGTTCCCCAGCTCCCTGCACCCAGCATACCGATTCGTGCCATATTACTTACCCTTTCCCAGATAGGTTTTGCGCTCATTTCCGTCCCGAAGACGCCGGATGTTGCTGCGGTGCCGCCAGAAGGCCATGATCGTCAAAAGGACCATGATGACGTCGGTTTCCGCCGTCATGGCTGGACTTGCCATATGATACACACCCAGGTGTCCCTGGACGATCACTGCAATGCAGCTGACGGCGTATACGCACAACGATCCCAGCGATACAAAGTGCGTCGTCAGAAACGGGAAAAAAAACGCAGCCGCCGCAAACGGCAGAATCGCGATGTGATAGCCGAAGGCAAAGCCGGCCATCACCGCAACGCCCTTCCCGCCGCGAAAATTCATATAAAAGGGATAATCGTGTCCCAGCACCACGCCGGCAAACGCCCACATCTTCAGAAGATAGACCGCGTCCGCATGCGACCGGCCGAACAGCGCGCCAATCAGCAACAGGCACGCCAGTCCCTTTCCAAGGTCCAGGAAAAAGACGATGAGCCCCGTCTTCTCTCCCATAACGCGCATGGCGTTCGTCGTGCCGGAGTTCCCGCTTCCGAAATTCCGGATGTCAATTCCCTTTTTGCGCCCGATCAGATAGGCCCATTGAATGCAGCCGAATCCGTAGCCGATCAGAAGGCATAAAAGCCGCAGAAGCACAGTCATTTCACCGATCCTCACTTGTTCTTGCCGTCCTCGCTGCGCTCCCGGATGATGAACTTGATGGGCGTTCCGACAAAGCCGAAGGTCTTCCGGATCTGGTTCTCAAGGTAACGCAGATAGGAAAAATGCATCAGATACTTGTAATTGACGAACAGAACAAAGGTCGGCGGCTTTACCCCGGCTTGGGTCCCGTAGAAAATCCGCAGCATCTTGCCCTTGTCCTGCGGGGGCTGCTGCATGACCGCCGCCTCTGTCAGGATCTCGTTCAAAACGCCCGTCTGAATCCGCAGATTCTGGCTGTCCGACACCAGATCCACCTCGTCATAGATGGAGTTCATGCGCTGTCCTGTTTTTGCAGAAATATAGAGAATCTCCGCATACGGAATAAAGGACAGTGTCTGGCGGATCTTGTTGGTGAAGTCCTTCATCGTGGAATTGTCCTTTTTCAGTGCATCCCACTTGTTCACGGCGATGATGATCGCCTTTCCTCTCTCGTGCGCAATGCCGGCAATCTTGGCATCCTGCTCGGTCACGCCGTCCTCGGCCGAGATGACCAGCAGCGCAATGTCCGAGCGCTCCACGGCCGCAACCGCACGCAGGATCATGTAATGCTCCAGCTCCTCCGAGATCTTGTTCTTGCGCCGAAGGCCTGCGGTATCGGTGAAAACGTATTCCTTCCCCTTGTGGCGGACGCGTGTGTCGATGGCGTCTCTTGTCGTACCGGCGATGTCCGATACGATCACGCGGTCCTCACCGATCAGGCGGTTCACGATGGACGACTTGCCCACGTTCGGCTTGCCGATGATGGCGATCCGCACCGTGTCATCCTCTTCCGACGTGTCCGATCCCTCCGGGAAGTGGCGCACCACCTCCTCCAGAAGATCGCCGATGCCGGTCTTGCCCGCCGCGGAGACGGGGAACGGCTCGCCGATGCCGAGGTTATAGAACTCGTACACATAGGGCTGCATCTGCACCGGCTTGTCCACCTTGTTGACGGTGAGCACGACCGGCTTGTGGGACCGGCGCAGCATGTCCGCCACCTTGGCATCCGCATCCTGGAGCCCCGACTGGATGTCCACCAGGAACAGGATGACGTCCGCCATGTCAATCGCAATCTGCGCCTGATCGCGCATCTGCGAGAGAATGACGTCCTTGGAATCCGGCTCGATTCCGCCGGTATCAATGAGCGTGAAATTGTAATTCAGCCAGCTCGCATCTGCATAGATACGGTCTCTCGTGACACCCGGCGTGTCCTCTACAATGGAAATCCGCTCCCCTGCAATCGCATTGAACAGGGTGGACTTTCCTACATTGGGGCGGCCGACAATGGCCACAATCGGTTTGTTTTTTCTCTTTGACATAGATTTTTCCTGTATGAATGCTGCCATGCGGCGCATAAACTAATGCATTTACTTTCTGTGAATGGTTTCCCGGATCAGGCAAAGGGTATACTGCAGATTGGTGACGATGTAGCGGTTGGCAAGGCGCTTCGGGTCCTGGCAAAGCCGGTAGAACCACTCCATGCCGATCTTGCGGCACCAGACCGGCGCGCGCTTTATCGTCTCCGCATAGAAGTCAAAGCCGGCTCCCACGCCCATCATCACGCCGCACAGCTTCCCCTGATGCTCCGCCATCCAGCGTTCCTGCTTGGGCGCGCCGAGGCCGACCCAGATGATGCCGGCCCCGGATGCATTGATCCGCCGGATCGTCTCCGCGTCCTCTTCCTCCGTCTCCTTTCGAAACGGCGGCGACACCATCCCGGCGATCTGAATTCCCGGGTATCTTCTTTCGAGGTTCACACGCAGCTTATCGATGGTTTCCTGCGTGGATCCGTAAAAATAATGCCGTACGCTCCCATCCATGGTTGCCCGGAACACAGCATCCATCAGATCCGGTCCGGCAACGCGCTCCGCGGTAAGGAACCCTCTTCGCTTCTGATATTCCGCAATGGGTGATCCGTCCGGAAATGTAAAGGCCGCTCCGTTCAGAATATCCCGGTACGCAAGATCATCCTGCGCCATCATCAGCGTATGAACATTGGAGAAGCAAATGTATTCTCCGGCAAGCGATCCTGCCGGCCTGCCGCTTTTATCCCGATCCCCCATCCGGTCCAGGAGCGAAAAGGCGGCCGTCTCCACATCCGACACCGTGTACGAGACGCCGAACACGCTGCACTGCTCTGCCAGGGAGTCGCATTCTGCGACCGCGTATCCGCCTTTGCTGCATACCATTTTATAAGGAAGGCAGCGTCCTTTGTCAAACAGCATGACGCTCGCAGGAATCTTCCGGGTCCGGAAAAGCGAAAGGACGCCGTCCTGCACCTTCTGCGGCGTATCCGGAAGATACAGAAAGGCTCTCTGCACAAGCGGCTCTCCGCTCTCCTCCTGCGATTCCAGGGCCGCTCCCTGTCTCCCGGCGTCCGCAAGCCACCGCTCCAGGTCCTTCCTGTCCGGCTCCTGTCCTTCGCCCGTCAGATACACGCTGGTAAGAACGATCTTCTCCTTTAAGAGCATCGAAAGTCGTGCCTTCGCAAGCATTTCCTGCTCCCTCGTTGTCACCAGGAAAACGTGCAGGCCGCGTGCATAGCGGGCCTGCTGCTCCAGAAGCCTTGTCCGCAGGCGCAGACGCAGTATTGCCGTAAACAGAATGTCAAAGAACACCCAGTAGAGGAGCATCTGCCGGGAGAGCTGCTCGAAGGATCTGGCCACCGCCAGAAGAATGATGAGCGCGGCATATTGAAAGATTCTCTCCCGAATCACTCGGACCAGGTTCTCAACCGGATCCATCTGGGTGATGTCATATTCGTGTTTCTTGGCACGGCGGTAGGTGTTCCAGAAAAGATACAGAAGCAGATTCAGAATAAAGACGGTGCTGTAAAGACGGATCTTCCACGGCTCCATCCTCGCCCACATGCGCAGATAGAGCGCCAGAACAAACGCCGCCGAGGTGGCCGCGTTGTCCATGATGATAATGATTCTCCGAATCGTCTTGCGTGAACGTAGCTGCATACTGTACCTGCCGTGTGAGCGGCATCCTTCCCTGGACGGCGGCCCTTCTGCCGTCTCCGCCGAAGGATCCGCGTGGAGTCGAGCGGTTTGCTCTGAATCTTGAGTATAACACAGAAAGTTCCATCCCGGAAATCCGGGATGGAACTTCTGCGCTGCTGATGCTGTTCATTCTCCGCCAGGACCCGTCGCTCAGCGGATTTATGTGTGCTCCTCCGGCAGGAGGTTTGTCATGCTCTTGAGTCCCGTGACCAGCGTCGAGGTATTGTGCAAAAGTGCCGACGTAGCCGGCGGCAGGATTCCTGCAATGCCAAGGGCAATGAGTCCTGCATTGAAGCTGATGATGAAGCGGTAGTTGCTGTCAATTCTCTTCATCAGCTCGCAGGAGAGTCTGCGCAGCACCAGGAGCTGTTCCAGGCTGTCTGCGCTGATGGTGATGTCCGCCACCTCTCTTGCGATTGCCGCGCCGTCGCTGACGGCAACTCCGACATCCGCCTCGGAGAGCGCCGGCGTATCGTTGACGCCGTCGCCCACCATGATGACCTTCCGGCCCGCCTCGTGCTCACTGCGAATAAAGGCTGCCTTGTCCTCGGGCAGTACCTCCGCATGGTATTCATCCAGCTTCAAAGCCTTTGCGACCGCCTCGGCCGTTCTCTCATTGTCACCGGTCATCATGCATACCTTGCGGATGCCCAGTGCATGGAGCTCCTCAATGACAGCCGGCGCTTCCTCCCGCAGCGGATCGAAAATGCAGATCACCGCCTTCAGGCGGCCGTCCACAGCCAGGTACAGGTGCGAGTACTGCGGCGGAAGGTTGTCCAACCGCTCCTTCTCCGCAGGATCCACGGTGCACTGCTCGTCTTCAAAAACAAAATGATAGCTGCCGATCACGGCGCGCTTGCCGGAAATCTGGCTGGCAATGCCGTGGGCTACCACGTATTTAACCTCCGTGTGCATCTCCTCATGGGTGATGCCGCGTCTTCTTGCCTCGCTTACAACGGCATTGGCAATGGAGTGCGGATAGTGCTCCTCCAGGCAGGCAGCGACCTTCAGCGCATAGTGCTCATCCTCACCGTCGAAGGTTTCAATCTGTACGACGGTCGGCGCTGCATGGGTGAGGGTCCCTGTTTTATCAAAAACAATGGTGTCCGCCTGCGCAGCTGCCTCCAGGAATTTGCCGCCCTTCACGGAGATGTCGTAGGTGCCGGCCTCCCGGATTGCCGAGAGCACCGAAAGCGGCATCGAGAGCTTGAGCGCACACGAAAAGTCCACCATCAGCGATGCCATCGCCCGCGTGACGTTCCGGGTCAGAAGGTATACCACCGCCGTCAGCCCGAGCGAATACGGCACCAGCGAATCTGCCAGATGGAAGGCCCTCGCCTCGGTGTTGGACTTGAGCTTCTCCGACTCCTCGATCATGTGAACGATCTGGTCGTATTTGCCGGTTCCTGCCTTTTTTGTTACCTCAACAATGCATTCACCCTCTTCGACGACCGTTCCGGCGTACACGTAGCCGCCCGGCATCTTCACAACGGGAACCGATTCTCCGGTCATGGAGGCCTGGTTGACGCTCATCTCACCGCTCACCACCACGCCGTCGAGCGGAATGACGTTGGAGGTACGCACCGTAATG
Organism: Clostridium sp. CAG:508; assembly: GCA_963650385.1. Lineage (GTDB taxonomy): Bacteria > Bacillota > Clostridia > Lachnospirales > Lachnospiraceae > CAG-791. Next base: position 15,612 of record CAVJLL010000045.1, read on the forward strand.
CGGTCACCCGCCTGCACGTCCTTCACGCTGACCAGGACATCCTGTCCGTCCGATGCCTTGAGCCATACCTTGTCCACCTTCAAAGACATGGATCTTGCGAGGTCTCCGATCGACTTTTTATGGGTCCACTCCTCGAGAAGGTCGCCGATGTCCAGCAGCCACATCACAGAGGATGCGGTGTCAAAATCTCCCATGAGCATCGACGCCAGAATGGCGGCAGCGTCCAGCACCGGAACCTGCAGCCTTCCGCGAAGAAGGCAGGTGAGTCCCTTCCACAGAAATTTAACGCTGCGCACCGCGGTCCACGCGATCTGAACAGGAAGCGGCAGGAACAGCTTGCGGATATAGCGCCCCGCGATGGTCATCGCCAGCTTATCCTGATATTCATGATTGAGCGCGCGCCCCGTTTCCTCGGGAACAAGCGCGATTGCGGCAGGATCCTGATATGAAAAAGCACAGAGAGCCTCCAGCAGCTGCTCTCTGTACTCCTTCGTCCGGCGATAGGTGATGATCGCATCCCCCGTCTCCTCATATACCTTTACGTTCTGCACAAAGGCCAGATTCCGCAGGTAATATTCCAGGATGTCTGCCTGATCCATCGACATGCGATAACCGCCCATGTGAATGCGCATGGTGTGTGCGGATTCGTGACGAATCAGATATTTCATTCTATATTTACCTCTTATGATCATGCCGGATTGCTGCGCACCATGCGCCCCCGCAATCCTCTAAGTCCGGTAATTACTCTGCTGCCTCAGCTGCCGCTGCAGCCTCGTGCTCTGCCAGAAGTGCCTTTGCGTTCTCGATGGCCTCTGCCTCTGCCTCTGCATAGCGCTTCTCATTGATGTCCGATGCATCTGCTGCGATGTCCTGGCAGTTCTCCTTGAGAACGGTTGCTGTCTTCACTACTGCATCCTTGCCGCGCAGAACCGCTGCCGTGCAGTGTGTATAGGCGGTCTTCGCCTCCTTGCTCGAGAGAATGGAAATGCCTGCTGTTCCGAATAAAACGCCGCCCGCAAAAAGTCCGAGCTTGCCCCAGTTAAATGCTGCCATATGTACCTTCCTTTCCGGAGAACTGTCTCCGCTTACCGTTTGTGTGTATTTCGTACCTGATGACCATTCAGAGCCAGGCAAATTTGCGAATGGGCTATGAACAGTTATCGTACCTGCCGTAATCGTAAGCTTGCGTTATTTTTTTGTAAAGACAATCTTCCTATGCGTACATCAATAAAAATTGACCGAAGCAAACGCCCGTTTGCCCCGGCTACCTGTGCTCAACGTCTAGCTGCTGTCCAGACACCAGCCACGACGGGGCCTGACGGCGTTGTCCACCCCATATCACCTTGCCAGCGAGTGAACCGCCTCGTTCAGCACATGCTGGATTTCAGCTCGCCTGCCCTGCATGCTCCTCGAGGATCTGATCCAGCGAGGAAATGGAGCTCGTGTGTGAGCGGATGACCGTCGTATTGCCCGCCGTCTCATTCAATGCGTACTGCACCATCTTATGGGAAACCGTGTGTGTGAACAGAATCATCAGATCCGGAGATCCGATGCGGTCCTTCATGCCGCCCTTAAACTTGCAGAATACCTTTGCATCACATCCGTGACGCCGGCAGACCTCCTTGTACCTGCGCTCCATACATTCGTTGCCGCCAATAATCACAATGCTCATATGCTCTCCTCTTTATCACAGGCCCGCCGGAATTCTCACGGCAGCTGTTAGTTAGTCTTGTTTAACTATCGTAAGTTTACTATGACTAACCTAAAGAGTCAAGCAGTACGTTCTATCTGATTTCAGGTCAATGCACAGACGCAATACAGTTCATTCGCTGATCTGTAGCTGGTCGGCGAATGAACTGTATTGGTCTGACGGAAGTCCAGACCGGCATCCGTCATCAGAAGGTCACACGCAAATCCTCCGATTATGATGTATTGATCCTTATAATCTTTAAAATGCTCTCTGAAACGGTGAATTCCATTTATCATTCACATTCCTCCATCTCGGTCTGAATACCATACCTGCTGCGTATCGGATCCAGTGCCATCTGTATTCTTTCATCTGCATTTTTCTCCAGGCTAAGGAGCAGTGAAAGGTCGTCCACGCGATCTCCCTTTGCAAGAACCGATGGATCGTATTTCCATACCTCAACAATCCGTCCGCCTGTCTCGTCAAATTCATCCTGCGAAATAATGTTTTTTTCCGGAATCTGCCTCGCATCCCGCTGACAGACAGCGGTGCCGGAATCCGTCTTTTTGGAACTTATCATGGATATTTCGGACAATGCCTGTATGCCGGCAGTTTTTCCTTGTAATTCCTCCGGCAGACTACTGACGTAAATTCGTCTTAATATAGGCGACTGCAGCAGAGAATACCCCTTCCGCAGGAATTCCTCCTTTTCACAGGACAGGCAAAGAAACTTGCTGACCCCCTTTTCTTCTGAAACAAGCAGTTTTCTTCCCTCAAGATCCTGCACAGCACGTGTGCATGTGGATTTTGATATACCGATTTGACCGGCAAGCGCAGTCTGATTCATGGGAATTCCGGAGGAAAAATAATACAGATACAGAAAAACCAACTGTGCTGCAGGTGCCAGTTTATTGCCGTTTTCTCTGATACTTTTGTATCTCTCTGCAAAAACAGCGCCCCAGAACGGCAGATATGCCTGTGACTTTTCTACGATAAATGGAATTTTCTCTGTAATCAGACTTTTTCTTTGAAAAGGAGTTATATGATCCATCTTAAGAACGCAAGGAAGATCGGTAAGCTTCTGCGCATTTGTAAGCTGCTTTTTTAAAGCGGAAAAACTTTGCCCGTCCATAACAGGTTCAAAAAGAATGCATGCTTTTCCCTCCCAGACCACTTTTTCTGCATGAAATCCCAGACGAAGATAATTCGGTGTTCCAGCAGGAAACTGATATTCGTACTCTTGAATGCCTTTGCCAAACAGTTCGGTCAAATAAGTGGTCATTGCTTGCACTCCTTTGTTTCATTCTTATTGCATTATACCATCGTTAGTGAAACTATTTAATAGTAGCGAAACAATATGGATTGCAATCCTGCCAACGCTGAACAAATCAGCATCTCCTTAGCTGTTTTTTATTTCTCTCACCCGGCCGGAGCCCTGCTCTCATCTCTGCTCCGCCTTGAATTCCGAAACCCTCAGCCTC
>CAVJLL010000046.1:0-16234 GCA_963650385.1 Clostridium sp. CAG:508
CGTCGGAAAAAGTCCGCTTCAGTTCCGCAAAAAAGGGGAGTGACCATTTGGTCACTCCCCTTTCCGCTTTAACATCCATACTGCGGACTGTATTGTCACTACCCCTTATTTAGCAGCATCCGCCATGATCTTGTTGCCCTGCTCAAACAGCTGATTTCCGGCGTCTTCTGCAGTCATCTCTCCGTAGCAAACCTTCTCCTGCAGCTTTTTGATCAGATCATTGACTTCACTGTAGCCAAGTGCGTTCGGAGGGTTAATCTTCGAAGAGTTAGGGCTTACAACATCGTTAATGTACGTAATTGCCCGCTGCGACCCTTCATCCAGCTTATCCGAAATAGCCTCTGCAACGGAACTGGAGAGCGGAATACCTCTTTCACCCAGAAGGATATTGTTGCAATCCAGTGAATTCGTAATGAAGTTCAGAATCTTCGCTGCCTCGTCCGGATTCTTAGAGTCTGTCGAAATTGCAAAGAACTGGCTAGGCTTCAGATAATTTGACTTCTTGGAATCCGGAGACGGATAGGTTATCATCCCAAGCTCCATACCTTCCGGTGCAGCAGCCATGCTCGAAGTAAGCATATTCGACCACTCAAACGAGCACCAGGACATAGCTTCCGGGCTTGATCCATAAACCAGCGGATCCTGCTCCACGGAACCAATGGTACGCTCTGCAAACACTGCAGGATCAATAACCCATCCTTCCTTCAGGCCATCTTCATACTGCTTGAAGAAATCAATATAGTGCTCTGCAGAATCGCCGCCAAGCTTTCCTTCCTGATACAGGACGATATCAAATGCACGGAGATAATAAGAAACCCACTGATCATTCGTGCCATACGCGATATTTGTCTTGTATCCTGTCTTCTCGTAAATCTCCTTGCAGACATCTACGAACTCATCCCACGTCATATTGTCTTTAACAGTAATTCCGTTTTCATCGAGAAGAGTCTTGTTGTATACAAGAGCCGGAGCATTTACGCCGTTGCAAAGTGCATATACTTTCCCATCAATTGCACCGGCCTCCAGAACATCCTGATTGCAATCCGATGTATCAATCGTTCCATCTTCAATATAGGGAGTCAGGTCAACCAGCAGACCGTTTTCCACATACTGTGTCAGATACATGTAGTCCATCTGAACGATATCCGGCATAGAGTCGCCTGCAGCAGCGGTTGCAAGCTTATTCCAGTAATCCGACCACTCTGAGAACTGACCATCAATTGTAACGCCGGGATTCTGCTCGGTGTACAAATCAATAATCTGCTGCGTCCTCTCGTTGCGGACCTGATTCCCCCACCAGGCCATCGTCAGATTTGCCGATGCTCCGGAGCTTCCTCCTGTTGATTCCGCTGTCGTTTCTGTGCTGCTGGATTCAGCAGCAGTCGTAGAGGCTGCCCCTGCTGCCCCCTCCGACGAACCACCGCAGGCAGAAAGCGCAGATGCTGCCATCGCCGCCATCAGTAATAACGCTACTTTTCTTTTCATGTTCCCCTCCTTTGTTTTGAATAACCTTCTATCCTTTCAGTCCCGAAGTACTGATTCCCTCTACCAGATACTTCTGGAAGAACAGGAATATCAATACTGCCGGAAGAACTGATAATGTTGCCATGGCGAACATCGCGCCATAATCCGATGATGATCCCGGATCGCAGAACAGCTTCAATGCAAGGCTGACCGGATACTTCGCTGTTTTATTGATGTACAAGAGAGCGGAGAGGAAATCATCCCATCTCCACATAAAGGAGAAAATTGCTCCGGTTACCACAGCCGGCTTCATCAGCGGTGCAATAACCTGCAGAAAAATCCCCCAATACGAGCATCCGTCAATTTTGGCTGCTTCATCCAACTCTCTCGGAATTCCGTCAATGAAATTTGACATCAAATATACAAAGAAGCCCTGCGTGGCAAAGAAATACGGAATGATCAGCGGGAGATAACTTCCTACCCAGCCAAGCTTCTGATACCAGAGATACTGCGGAATCATGAGAACCTGAGCCGGCAGCATCATCGATAACAGCATCGCCGCAAACAGAAATCCGCGTCCGCGAAATTTAAATCTAGCAAAGCCATACGCTACAATGGCCGAGGAAATAATGGTTCCGATGGTTGCCAGCGTTGCAATGAAGAAAGAATTTTTAAAGAACGTTCCAAAAGAGATGCCGGCAAATCCCTTCCAACCATTCTGATAGTTTTCCAGAACAAATTTCTCCGGAATCAGAGAATTTGCTGTTGTAAAGATCGTCCCTGTTTCCTTAAAGGAGCTCATGACCATCCATATCAGCGGGTAAATCATGACGATTCCCACAAGGCAGATAATCACGTGATAAATAATGGCTGATGCAGTACGTTTTTCCTTCATGATGTTATGCCTCCTCGTACACCCAGAAGCGCTTGGTTGCAAATAAGAACAATGTAATCAGGCCAATCAGCAGGAGCATCACCCAGGCAAGCGCTGCACCATAGCCGGTGTTATAGAATTCAAAGGACTGCTGGTACATGTAAACGGTATAAAGCAGGGTTGAATTCATCGGCTTTCCCTGTGTGATGATGTAGCACTGTGTGAATGCCAGGAATCCATTGATCATCTGCATTACAAGATTGAAGAAAATCGTCGGTGTCAAAAGCGGAAGCGTGATACGAAAGAATCTCGCGGGCCCATTTGCTCCATCAACCATCGCTGCCTCATACAGGGAGGTTGGAATCTGCTTTAAGGAAGACAAGAAGATCAGCATCGATGATCCAAATTGCCACACTGCCAAAATAATCAGAACCCAAATGGCAGTTTTCGTATCACCAAGCCAGGAAATGGAACAGGGAATTCCCACTGCCTGTAAAATTTTGTTCAGCACACCATCCATTGCAAACATTCTCTTCCAGAGAATTGCAACAGCAACAGAGCCGCCTATGATGGAGGGCAGATAATATACAGCGCGGTAAATTCCCGACATTTTGCTGTTCTTCAGAAGGAGCATTGCTACAATCAAGGCAAAAACCAGCTTCAACGGAACCGATACAAAGGCGAAAAAGAACGTCACCTTCACTGTCTGCCAGAATGTACTGTCAGCCAGCATATCCTTGTAGTTTTCCAATCCTGTAAAAACAGGAGCCGATAAAATGTTGTAATCGCAAAAGGAGTAATATAGTGAAATTCCCATCGGGACTACCATGAAAAACAGAAATCCCAGCGTAAACGGAAGAGTAAAAAGGTACCCTACTGTATCCTCTCTGTTGAAAAGCTTTTTCATTACGAATCACCTCATATCTGGCAAGCAAAACCGGCTTAACCTCACAAACTGTAGTTTTCTCTCCTGCACTCGCCGTATTTTGAGTAAAACAAGGGCAGGAACAGGACATCTCACCCATTCCTGCCGCTTTCTGACTCATCTGCACATTTATGAATCTATGGTCGGATCATCACTCTGCATTTTCTGCCATGATTGCATTACCCTGTTCGAAAAGCTGTGCTCCTGCATCTTCAGCAGAAAGCTGACCATAGCAAACCTGCTCCTGAAGCTTGTTGATCAGGTCATTCACCTCGCTTGCTCCATTGGTGCTGGGAGGATTTACCTGAGAGGAGTTCGGGCTTACGACGTCATTCACGAATGTAATGACACGCTGTGTATCCTCATCAAGATTTACTGCAATTGCCTCTGATACAGTAGAAGAAAGGGGAATTCCTCTTTCTCCGAGCAGTATATTGTTGCAATCCACGGAATTTGTAATGAAGTTCAGCAGCTTTGCAGCCTCTTCCGGATTTTTCGAATCAGTGGAGATCGCAAAGAACTGGCTCGGCTTCAGGTAATCAGACTTCTTAGGATCCTTAGAAGGCCATGTCGTAATTCCGATTTCTGTGCCTTCCGGTGCTGCCGCAACAGTTGCCGTCAGCTGATTTGAATAAGCAAATGCGCACCAGGACATCGTCTCAGGGCTTGATCCATATACCAACGGATCCTGCTCTACCGAACCAATGCTGCGTTCAGCAAATACAGAAGGATCAATCACATAACCGTCTGCAAGTCCGTCCTCATACAGCTTAAAGAACTCCACATACGGATCCTTTGAATCTCCGCCCAGCTTTCCATCTTCATAAAGGACAATGTCCTCTGCCCGCAGGAAATACTCCAGCCACTGCTCATTCTGGTTGTAGCACAGATTTGTTTTATAGCCGGTCTTCTCGTAGACCTCTTTGCTCAGTGCTATAAACTCATCCATGGTCATGTTGTCCTTAACCGTGATGCCGTTTTCATCCAGCAGAGTCTTGTTATAAAGAAGTGCCGGTGCGTTAATTCCATTGCAGAGAGCATACAGTCCGTCATCAACAGAGCCGGAATTCAGGACATCCTGATTGCAGTCGCTCGTATCAATCGTTCCGTCCTCGATATACGGCTTCAGATCTACCAGAAGGCCATTGGACACATACTGATTAAGATACTTGTAATCCATCTGTACAACGTCCGGCATGGAATGTCCTGCCGCCGCAGTTGCCAGCTTATTCCAGTAATCATTGAACTCGGAGAACTGGCCGTCAATTGACACCCCCGGGTTCTGCTCGGTATACAGATCAATGATCTGCTGTGTCCGTTCATTTCTAGTTTGGTTGCCCCACCAGGCCATCGTCATGCTGGCTGACTCACTGCTTCCTCCGGATACCGACTCCGCTTCTTCGCTCGAAGCTGACGAGCTTTGAGCAGTGCTGTCGGATTCCGTCGAAGAGCTTCCACAAGCTGCCAGAGACATTGCAGCGGTAACGGCTGCCAGAACAATTGCTACCTTTTTCTTCATAAATTCCTCCCAAATCGTAACCTACAGCAAACCGGGCAACCGCGCCTTCTTGCTGTAAGATTTGAACTATACATACATTCTAGCCGCCCGGAACTTTAGGCAAAATCATTAAAACAGAGCTCTGATTATAAAAAACCGACCTCTCTGTTTTTTATAATTGCATTCTTCCGGGAGCGAATTATGATACCGTAAGAGTTCTTGTGAAAGGATCCTTACACTATGAAGTTCATCATTCCTCCACTGTTCAGATCGGGTAAGAAATATATTCCTCATTCATTTTCTCTCAAGCAGTATTTCTTTATAATCGTGCTGTTTAACAGCCTGTCTGTTCTTCTATGCGCAATTCTTGGTTACCGCATTTACACCAATGCGTATAATCAGCTTCTGTCCAGTTCAATTGCCGGTTCTCTCTCTGTTACGTCTGCACAAATTTCGCAGACAATGGAGAACATCGAATATATTTCCACGCTGATTCTGTCTTCTTCATCGATTCAGGACGAGCTTTCTCACACGCCGGAATCAGACGATGCTCCAGGTATGGCAGAATACAACCGTGCAATCAACACTGCGCTTTCTGAATACTCCGCTCTGTTTCATTCCAATTGCATTTCCTATGTTGCGCTCTTCAACGGCTCCAACACCAACAGCACGAACTGGACGCTGCTCAAAAAGACTCCCAGTGCTCTCCTCGAAACTGCTATTGCAAACGGCGAGGAACGATCCGGTGCTGTCACATGGACCAGCGTGACTCGCGGAGAATATCTTCTGCTTTCCCGTAATATTCGTGAGATTGACAACTTATCTCTCAAATCCCTCGGCACTCTTGTTATTGCAGTAGACATGGAAAAGCTGGTCAACAGCGGAACGCAGTTTGCTTCTGCCAATCCCGGCCAGCAATTCATTTTTTCCACCGGCAGCAGGAAAATTCTGTATGCCTCTGATGCACTTTCTGACGAAGATACGGCAAAACTGATGACGGAAGATGAGGATCCATGGAAAGTTGTGACTTGCCAAGGGCATAAATACTTTGTAATAAGGGGAGCTATTCCTCATTATGACTATCAATATCTCTCCCTGGCGCCTTACGATGAGATTGCAGATGCCCTTCAAACATCTTTACAGCTGATTGCTTTCATTCTAGTCATTGGCATGATCTTTGTGACCTATATCTCAAACCGTCTGATCCGTGCCATCATACGACAGTTTGATCTTCTGAATGAACGAATGTCTGCCTTTTCGCAAAATGAGCTCGAAATTCTTAACCTGAATGACCGTTCCATGGCAGAACAGCCAAAAGAAATACAGGCCCTTCATCAGAATTTTACCGACATGGCAACGCGCATTCAGGAGCTGGTTCAGGTCAATTATGCCAATAAACTTCTAGCCAAAGATGCACAGCTTCGCGCGCTGCGTTCCCAGATTAATCCGCACTTTCTCTACAACACACTGGAGACCATCAACTGGAGAGCAAAGGCATCCGGAAACCGGCAGATTTCTCAAATTGCAGAAGCCCTCGGGAACCTTCTGCGTGCATCTCTCTCCAGTCAGAAGCCGCTTGTTTCTTTACCCTATGAGCTGAATCTTGTAGATTCCTTCATCACAATTCAGAAAATACGTTTTGAAGAGCAGCTGGACTTTCACTCTGAAATCGCCCCTGAGGCGTTGACCGGTATCATTCCGCCGCTTACCATTCAACCGCTTGTAGAAAATGCCATTCATTATGGAATGGAGCAGATGGTAGATACCTGCCGCATCGATCTTCAGGCACACGTAGAGGACCAGAATCTGATCATATTGGTAGAAAATGATGGTTCTGTTTTTGAAGACGATCTGTTGAACAAGCTTCGCAGCAAGGCAAAGGTTCCCAACGGCTTTGGAATCGGTCTTCTGAATATTGACGAACGAATTCAACTGATTTTTGGATCCGAATACGGTTTGACTTTATCGAATAAAAATGGACGCGCTGTGGCGCAGCTGCTGCTGCCGCTTCAAAAGGAGGAGAATTCTCATGCTGAAGCTCTTGATAGCTGATGATGAACGCATCATACGTGAAACAATTTCAACCATTATTGACTGGCATGCACAGGATATTGAAGTCGTCGGTTTATGCCGGAACGGCATTGAAGCATATGACATGATTCTTGATGAAACGCCTGACATTGTACTGACGGACATTCGTATGCCCGGCATGGATGGTCTGGAACTGATACATCGTGTTTCCCAGATGAATCTCGGCATCCAGTTCATCATCTTGTCCGGATATGGAGAGTTTGATTACGCGCAGCGTGCCATGCAGTATGGTGTCCGGCATTATCTTCTTAAACCGTGCAACGAGGTCCAGATCCTGGACTGTGTAAAGAAGTGTCGACAGGATTACGAAAAAGAAGTACAGACTCTTTCCATGCAGCATCATCAGCACGAGCTCTATCTCGAAATGTTCCACAGTGTCATATCCTGCATTATGAATGACTGTCTCAGCGGAACGGAATCTCCGGAAGAGCTGGCCGCGCGTTACAGTACGTTTATTGATTTTCATTTCACCGCATATCGCTTGTATTATGTGTTTTTCCTGGAATACGATCACCTGACTGACTACCTGAAACGTCTTCATTCTTTTTTGGATGAGACACTTCCGCAGACAGCCATCTGCGAGATGTACGTAACCAACACCCTTCTTCTATTCCTCCCGAATCCAGGCAACGACTGCGCATGTCTTCAACAGTTTCTGGAGGATAATAACCGCTTCGGCGGAAAGGTCACATTGGAAAGTGAAGAGATCTTTTATTCTTCGCTATCCAGCCTTTTATCGGTCGTGGTCGGAAAACTGCAGCGCTTCGGCATGATTTACTTCATCCATAACGGACAGATCACGAAAATCCGCAACTACAACGGCGTTCTCACAAAGATGAATGAGTGCTTCCAAAGACTGCAGGCAGGTGATACTTCGCAATTAGAAAACGTTTCCGAAATTCTTAACGGAATCAGTGAACCGGACTTTCTGCGCCAGCTGGCGAGTCGATTTTTCTTAAAAATGACGGCAAATTCTTCAAATCTCTCCACAATTGAACTTGCCAATTGGCTGCTGCAGCTTGACCAGGAAGAAAATCCGGAACGTCTGCGTGAAATGATTCTCAAGCGCTCTGCGGAATATGCACAGCAAAATGCGCAGTCTTCGCAGCTGAGCCCCATGGTGCATCAGATTCACGCTTATATTCAGGAGCACCTTGGAGATAGCTCTCTGACACTAAAACAAATTTCCGAAAATGTTCTCTTTATGAACGTGGATTATGTCAGCAAAAAGTTCTACAAGGAAACCGGTCAGAAATTTTCCCAGTATCTGACCGATACACGCATTAAAACCGCCCAGGAAATTCTTGCTCAAAACCCAACAGAACCCATCAAAAATATCGCGGAACAGGTGGGCTGCGGCAATAATCCGCAATATTTTTCACAGCTGTTCAAGAAGCAAACAGGCATCACTCCCACGGAGTACATTGCGTCGCTGCAAAAGGAAAACTGAAGAATCCAATTATTTATAGCATTTTCGGCTCGTTTAACATCTCCGAAAATGGTTGCGCGGCGCAGATACATGTGGTATATATTCCTTCAATCAGATGTATACAATAATACATCTGCGGTGCGAAGGTGCATTCGGATTTGTCCGGATGCACCTTTTTGCGTTTGGAAAGGGAAAAGGGAAACCAAAGGCCTTTTCCGGATCAATCTTATTGAGGAGGAGCAACATGAAAAAAAAGGCGTTGGCAATGGTGCTTGCTGCCGCTATGGCAGCAGGAATGTTGACTGCATGCGGCAGCAGCGAATCATCTTCCAGCTCCGGTTCGTCCGGCGGAAGCGGAGATACTGCGGCAGCTGATTCCGCAGAGCCACAGATCAGTGACACGACGGAACTGACAGAGTTGTTCAGTGAGGATACGACGGACTGGAATTATCTGGTGGAAACCTCCAACACCCCTGCAATGTATATAGATTCGCTGGTTGAGTATGACAATTACGGAATCTGCCAGCCGTGTCTTGCAGAAAGCTGGGAGCGGTCCGATGACGGACTTACATGGACCTTCCATATCCGTAAGGGCGTACAGTGGATGACCTATGATATGCAGGAGTACGGGCAGGAGGTCACGGCAAATGATTTTGTAACTTCCTGTAAGTATATTCTTGACCCGTCTCATGGCTCCAAGCTGGCAGACATGATGTTCACGATCGCCGGCGCCGAGGAATACTACAACAAAATGGTGGGCGGTCAGGAGGCTTCCTTCGATGATGTCGGAGTAAAGGCACTCGATGATTACACGCTGCAGTATACACTGGCAGCACCGAGCCCTTATTTTCTCTCGTCCACAACGTATAAGAACTTCTTCCCTGCAAACCAGCAGTGGATCGATGAAATGGGCGATCAGTTCTCCACAGATAACCAGACCATGCTGTATTGCGGCGAATATATCATGACGGAGTATGTCCCGCAGTCGAAGATTGAATCTGTTCTGAATCCGGAGTATTGGGATGCAGACAACATGCACATCACAGCAATTCATGAGATTTATAACGCAGAGGCAGACACCGTTGCTCCGGAGATGTTCCTCCGCGGAGAGGTAAACTACGCAGACATTCCGACTGAGCAGCTGGATGAATGGCTGAACGATCCGGAAAAGTCCAGCCAGATCCGTCCGTGCCGTCCGAGCTTCTACTCCTATGCATACGTGTTCGGCTTCTGGGCACAGTTTGACGAAAAATACGAGCCTGAGAACTGGAAGATCGCCGTCAACAACGTCAACTTCCGCAAGGCTATCCTCCATGCAATTGATAAGGAAGCGGTTGTCGAGGTCGATGATCCCTACAACGCCGATAAGCATGTAGAAAATACATTCACGCCGGCAGATTTCGTCTCGGCAGACGGCAAGGATTACCAACAGCTCGACGCACTTGCAGAGCTGACCAATTCCACCACCTACAATCTTGATGAGGCAGCTGAGTATAAGGAAAAGGCAATCGAGGAACTGACCGCTGCAGGATGCCATTTCCCTGTGATCGTATATATGCCTTACAACACCGGAAGCTCAACCGATACACAACGGGTTCAGGTGGTTGCGCAGATGCTTGAGAGAAACCTCGGCGAGGATTTCGTAGATGTGCAGACAGAAGGCTATGCTGACACCGACTACAGCAATCAGACATACCGTGCCGGAAACTTCGGCCTGATGCGGACAACATGGATGGCAGACTATCTGGATCCACTCTCCTATACAGATCCGTTCCGGATTGTTCAGAACAACGGCAACTGTGTTTACATGGCAGACGGCCTGTCGGAGGTATCGGACACCTACGTGGACGGCTCTTACCAGGGCAAGGATGGAAAGTACTATTACAACATCACCTATGATGACATGGTCGCAGAGGCCAATGCGGAAGTCACAGATCTGAATGCAAGGTATAACAAGTTCGCAGAATGTGAAAAATGGCTGCTCGAGGATGAGTGTCTTCTGATTCCTTACATGCGAGGCGGAACCGGCTATGTTGCCTCCTCACTGATGCCATTTGAGTCACAGTATGCAGCTTTCGGAGCATCTGACGGCAGATACAAGTACCAGTACATTTACGATAAGGGCATCAATACCGAGCAGTATGAGGAAGCCTACCAGAAATGGCAGGATGAAAGAGAAGCAAAAATCAAGGAACTGACGGATGAAGGAAAGGTATTCGGCGTCGATTTCTAATGCGTTTCCAATCGAATCATCGTTCCGGTAAATCCGGAACAGCCGCACAGACAAACACGTACAGATCATACGCAGCAGACTGCCGCAATTATTCGAAAGATGATTGCGGCAGTCTGATTTGGAGGAAGGTGGCAGGCTGTGAAACTGTTTAAATACATTCTGGGAAGGATCGGGCGATCGCTTATTTCCCTTGTTCTCATCATGCTTACTGTATTCCTGATGATGCGTGCTCTTCCTGTTGACCGATATTATGGGGACAGGGCAGATCACCTTACCGATCAGGAAAAACACGCCATTTTGGAATCTTACGGACTTACAGATCCCATCCCGGTACAGTTCATAAAATATGTGGATGGTCTGGTCCACGGAGATCTTGGAACATCCATTACCTATTACAAAGGCAAGTCGGTTACCGAGATCATTGCTCCGAAAATCGGATATTCACTTCGTTTCGGAATTGCCTCTCTTATATTGTCGCTTGTCCTTGGAATCGGACTTGGACTGCTTATGGTCCGCAATAAGGATAGGCTTCAGGATCATTTGGGCAACGGCTTTATTCTGTTTGTCAATGCCGTCCCATCCGCCGTCTATTATCTCTTTCTGCAGTTTATCGGAACAAAACTGATGAACATCGGAATGCTGTACAAGGAAGGTAACATTGCAACCTGTATCCTTCCCGTCATTTCTATGTCCCTTGGCAGCATTGCCTCTTACGCCATGTGGACGAGGCGATACATGCTGGACCAGGTGAATCAGGATTATGTCGCGCTGGCGCGGGCCAAGGGCCTCACCAACCGCCAGATCATGTCCAGACATGTGCTGCGCAATGCTTTCGCTCCCATGGCACAGAATCTCCCGACCTCCATTATCTTCACAATATCCGGATCGCTTTATATTGAATCTTTATATTCCATCCCCGGAATGGGAGGTCTTCTGGTGAATGCCATCCAGGCGCAGGACAATCCATTGGTGCAGGCAATTGTCATGTTCTATGCGATTCTGGGTGTTACGGGAATGCTCCTCGGCGATCTTGCCATGATGGCCTGTGATCCCCGTATTACCTTTACGAAGGAAGGAGGTGGAAGATAATGTCCAAGCAGCTCAAAAAAATTGCAAACATGTCGGACGAAGAGCTTTTTTCCTTCATGAACTATGATTCCAAAAAGGCTGAGGAGGTAAAGAGCTCCGGATATTCCTACTGGCGCAGTACATTTCAGATGTTTCTGAAATCTCCGTCCACGAAGTTTACCCTGTTTTTCCTTGCCGCTCTGTTGTTATTCACCTTTATTCAGCCGTACCTTCCGGGGCAGAAGGACCCTACGGAAATCTTCCTGGATCCGGAAACAGGGCGGCAGCTTCGAAGCCTGCAGCCAACACTTGGATACTGGTTCGGTACGAATACCATCGGGCAGGATCTGTGGGCGAGAGTATGGAGCGGAACGCGGACAACCATGCTGATCGCGGTGGTCTCCGTTTCCTTCAGCACAATTGTCGGCATCGTTATCGGGACAATGTGGGGCTATATCCGCCAGATGGACGGGTTTATGACGGAAATCTACAATGTCATTGACAATATTCCGACAACGGTTTTCCGCATGCTGATTGCCTATGTTCTGAAGCCGAGTGTCGGTACGCTGATCTTTGCGATGTGTCTGACCAGCTGGGTGTATGAAGCAAAATGGATACGAAATCTGATTATCATTATCCGCGACCGCGAGTACAATCTGGCGTCCAGATGCCTTGGAACTCCGACCCACCGGATCATTATTAAAAATCTGCTGCCGCAGATCATATCGGTGGTCATGATGGATATGGCACTGTCCATTCCGGGAGTCATTGATTCCGAGGTATTCCTTACCTACATCGGACTGGGGCTCCCTGTGGATACGCCCTCTCTTGGAAATCTTATCAATGAAGGACGCCGGGTCATGATGAATCTCTCACAGACCTATCAGTTGGTCTTTCCGGCTGTCATTGTTGCAGTGATCACGATTGCCTTCTATTACCTTGGCAACCGCTTTGCGGATTCTGCGGACCCGCGCAATCATGTGTAGGGAGGACCTGTGTGATGGATGAGAGTAAATACAGGGATGAGAACCGTATTTTATCGGTCCGTGATCTTGTTATTAAGTTTACGCTTCGTGGGCAGGAACTGACGGCGGTACGCGGCATTTCACTGGATTTGTATCGCGGGGAGAGTCTTGCAATCGTAGGAGAATCCGGCTCGGGAAAATCCGTTTTTACGAAGTCGTTTCTGGGAATGCTCGACAAAAACGGTTGGATCGACAGCGGATCCATTCTGTATAACGGAATGGATCTGGCCGGCCTGAAAACAGAAAAAGAGTGGATTCCGATCCGCGGCAAGGAAATTGCAATTGTTTTCCAGGATCCGATGACCTCGCTGGATCCACTGATGCCCGTAGGCAAACAGATCATGGAGGCACTAGAGCTTCATCAGGGTATGAACAAAGCGGAGGCCAGGCTGGAAGCAATACGTCTTCTGGGGGAAGTTGGCATCGTAAAACCGGAGGAGCGGGTGATGGATTATCCGCATGAGTTCTCCGGCGGTATGCGGCAGCGCGTTGTCATTGCCATCGCCTTGGCATGCAATCCGAAAATACTGATCTGTGATGAGCCCACAACGGGACTGGATGTTACGATTCAAGCGCAGATTCTGGCACTGCTTCGAAAGCTACAGGCCGAATACAATCTGACGATCATTTACATAACGCATGATCTCGGCGTAGTTGCAAACGTTGCGGACCGCGTGGCTGTGCTCTATGCAGGCGATATTGTGGAGATCGGAACCTGCGAGGAGATCTTTCACGAGCCCAAGCACCCGTACACATGGGCACTTTTATCGTCGCTCCCCCAGCTGGGCGTAAAGGGAAAGCCCTTGTACTCGATAGAAGGAGCGCCGCCTTCACTGTTCCAGGAAATAAAAGGTGACGCATTTGCACCTCGAAATCGATATGCGTTGAAAATTGACATATTGGAGCGGCCTCCGTATTTTGACGTTTCTCCCACGCATAAGGCAAGAACCTGGCTGCTGGACGAGCGAGCACCTAAAGTGGAGCCACCGAATACATCTCTGAAGAGTGCATTGGAGGATAATGCCAGACGTCAGGCATCCGAAAAGGCCATCTCCTCAGAAAAACTGCTGGAGGTAAAGCATCTGACCGTTCAGTTCGGTCCCTCCGGACATCCCTTCCGGGCAGTCAGAGACGTCTCCTTTGATATCCGTAAGGGAGAAACCTTTGGCCTTGTCGGCGAGTCAGGCTCCGGAAAAACAACAATTGGGCGCGCAATTATCCGCATCAACGAAGCTGCAGGCGGAGAAATTCTCTATCAGGGAAAGAAGATCAGCGGAAAAATCGACAAGAAACTGGACAAAGAGATCACGAGAAAGATCCAGATGGTGTTCCAGGATCCGATGGCATCCCTGAATGATCGTGCAAAGGTATCGTATATTGTCGAAGAAGGACTGATGAACATTCATCCGGAGATGAGTGAGAAGGAGCGGGCAGAAAAGGTGCGCCGTGCACTCAACGATGTCGGTCTGCTGCCGGAATTTGCAAGCCGCTTCCCGCATGAGTTCTCGGGTGGGCAGCGTCAGCGGATTGGTCTTGCACGGTGTCTGATTATGGAGCCGGAATTCCTGATATGCGACGAGCCGATTTCGGCACTTGATGTTTCAATTCGCGCGCAGGTTCTGAATCTTCTTACAGCTATGCAGAAGGAACGGGGGCTGACGTATCTGTTTATTTCCCATGACCTCTCTGTAATGCGGTTTATATGTGACCGGATCGCCGTAATTTATAAAGGGGAACTCAAGGAACTGGCAGACACAGAGGAGCTGTTCCTCCACCCGCTGCATCCGTATACAAAAGCCCTGCTGTCCGCAGTGCCGCTGCCGGATCCGGAGATGGAGCGAGAGAAGGTGTTGACGGTATATGATCCGGTGCCGGAAAAATATTCCCCGGACAATCCGGAATGGATAGAAATACGCCCCGGGCATTTTGTGTCTGCAACGCAGCGGGAACTGGAGGAATACGAGAAAGAACTGAACAGGCAGTAATCGGTACTGGAAGCATAAAATCACATAAATGAGGCGATCATCGGAGCTATGCAAATACACTCTGATGATCGCCTTACTTTTCTTTCAGCCGGGAATTACAGCACCGTATTTTCCAGACGAATCGGTTGATCTGTTACTTCCTCCATGCTCGGATCTATCTGAACATCAATGTGCTCAGCAACCGGATTTTTACAGTTGCGCAGGAAAATTCCGCTTATCTTCCCAGGCTCAAAATCCTCACCGCAAGTCGGACGAAAATCATATCCGGCAACAGGATATTTGGACGTTTTAACCAGTTCTACCTTTACATTGGAAAGATGCAGTCCCTCCAAAGGAGATTCCGGCTTTCCTGCAATATAAACGCTTCCTTCACCGATGCAGCGCACATTCGAAATCGTTACATCCCGTATTGCTCCTGACGGCACATCTTCCTTCCGGTTCACAGAAGCAATGTTAATTGGTTCGCCGCATCCCCACCAGCAGGAGGAAGCCTGCTTCGTACGAATAATACAATTCGAGATAATCACATGCTCTATATTTCCCTGATCCCGAAGCTGGAAAGAAATCCCCCGATTGGAATCACGTATGGAGCAGCCTGTTATAACGATATCGCGGAAATCATTAACGCTTTCGGTTCCGATTTTGACAGCTGCACTGGTAGATTCCAACGTACACCCCGAAATCAGGATGTCCTCGCACGCACCATACTGCGCATTTGCTTCTGTTGTCTTTAATACGATGCAGTCATCTGCCGCCTCAATATGACAGTTTGTAATCCGAACATGCTTGCAGTGATCCGGATCAATACCGTCACAATTCGCCATCATCCGGTTATTCAGAATTCTCACATTGCGAATCTCCACCTCTTCACATCCCACAAGATGCGTTGTCCAGAATCCGCTCCGCTGAATCGTCACGTCGCATATTGTAAGATGCGTACAATGTTCCATCAGAATCAACGGGATACGAGGATAGAATGCGCCGTCAATCTGGTCCTCACGCTGTTCTCCATAATAGATTTGTTCTGATCCGTCGATTGTTCCGCTCCCACTGATTCGAACCCGGTCTTCATCCTTTGCATATATGAAGAACTGTCTTGGACGTCCATCATAACTGCAATCTTCAAATGTTGGAACTTCTACGAGATGATCTTTTCCTTTTCTTGCCTGCTCACTGATGTATTGATAATCTGCAAGATCTTCGCTCGCCTTTAATACTGCGCCGGCTTCGATTATGAGTTCAACACCGCTTTTCAGCACGATCGATCCCGAACAATATACATGTCCGCCATCCAGAATTACTGTGCCGCCTCCCTGTAAAGTACAGCAGTCGATCGCCTTCTGTATAACACTCGCATCGTTCGTTCTGCCATCTCCGGCTGCTCCCATTTCAAGAATGTGAATTCCCACTGCTGTCCTCCTTCTGTTCTGCAAAAGATAACCTGAAAACAGTCTATCCATTCCATATTTTCCGGATTCCAGCATAAACTTCAATTTGATAAACCGTGCTCTGCGTTCAATATTCCGTATTTCTGCGAATACGCTGAAGCGGGACAAGCGCCTGTAGCATTCCAACACCTCCGTCATTGGCATCGTCTTTTGCAATCTTTGCCGAAGTGTGCTTAACTTTTGATTGTCCGGAG
>CAVJLL010000047.1:0-16187 GCA_963650385.1 Clostridium sp. CAG:508
GATAATCATATTTCCTTGAATACACAAATCCCCGGCCGCATTCCAGCCAAGCGCGATGGTACAGCGCCTGCAGCTTTTTCTCGTCTACGTCAAATATGCCCATAGATTCCCCTCCTGTAACTGTCCGGTGAAATCCTAACTATTCTTCATCATCCCTGTTTTCCGTGCAGATCTCATCTGAATGTTATTCACTTAATCTTCTCACATCAAACCCGCGCCCCCGCGCCGGCCGCATATTCAGGATCTTCTCTGTATCCGGTACGCTGCAGCAGCATTCTCCTGTATACCAGATAAGGAAGCTGTCGCTGAATTTTCCCACATAACTCATCCACTGCCAGATATCATCCGTTCCGTGCCAGAAATCTGTCAGACTCCCATCGTGTCTGATGATCCACGGTTGCTGCGGAGGCTGTCCTATTGGTGCAAACCAGTCGAAATCCTTTCCGGATTGCCAGATTCCTGTATCGGCATACTCCTGCAGGCAGGCCTCTACGTATGAGCAGATTTCTGCATTAAACTCATATCCAGATAACCCCTCACACAAGATTTTCCGCAGCAGCTCTACAATTCGTATTTCGGTCCCGGCGACAGCGGTCTCGTCCCCGCTTCTCTCAACACATGCAACCACTAATGTGTCTTCCTGCTCGCGGATGCATTCTTCAACATATCGCTGCATATCTGCATAAAGCTGATCCTCGTCGAAGAATCCCATTGCCTCAATCGGACGATTGGCAATTAGCTCTGAGCATATTCCGAAAAGCTCCTGGATACACTCCAGTGCCTGACATCCTGCTCCTGATTCAATCTGCACATCATCCAGTGATATCCACATGCGGTCCGTCTCTATCTCAAACTCATGTCCGCAAATATGACTAACAAGAAAAAAGCTCATGGAAAACTACCCTTTATGCTCCAAATACTCATCACATAGGGCTTTCAGCTCGTCCAGATAATCATCTCCAATCCACGGCAATGCCGCGTTCGTATGTATCACTGGCTCGCCGAAATAAAAGACAGCCCCTTCATTGATGTGGTCAAACATCTCCCGATATGTCGGATATACTGACAACTTCGCTGTGCGCCTGCTGGCACTTCTCCCATCATCCTGAACGAGAATTCGCAGCAAATCTGCTTCATCTTCAGACAATGAATCAAAGAAATTATCGCTTCCTTCATCCGGTTCCTCAGAAGCTTCTTCCCCGGCAGGTACTTCCTCTCTCGGTTCTGCACCTTCCAAATCATCCAAATCTTCCAGGTCCTCAGACAACAGAAAATCTTTTGTTTCTCCTGCGCGATTGAGACCGGTTTCCTTAATCTCCGAGGGCTGATTTACTCGCTTAATGAACTGGTACTCCTTATAGTCATACGGCGTATCCTTAAAACACTTTTTGAACAGGTCGATCATAATGCCATTGGCTGTAGTGAAAAATATCTGTGTATTCTGTTCCGCCAATGACTTCAGGATATCCAGAACATTCAGCACCTGCGTGTCATCCATTGTTGCGAGCGGCTCATCCAATAGTAAAAACTGCGGAGCATCCGACGCGGCCATATGCAGTGCGAACATAACCGCCATAGCAATTGTCGCTCTCTGGCCGGTACTCATTTCATATGTGCGCACCACCTGTTGATTCAATCCACGAACTGCATAGATTCCGTATTCATCAATATCTAGCCTCTCGAATTCCCCGGAGTGATGCATCCACTTGAAAAATCGGCTGATTTGTTGAATGTTGCTGCGAATTCCATTCTCCACAAATGAACTCAGGGACGGCATACTTTCAAAAGCCTGCACTGCCCTGGCGCAGCGTTCAACCATAGGTGTATCCCGTTTTATAATCGCCCGGCACGTTGCAAGCTGTTCCTGCTCAATTGCAATCATTGCCTGCGAGGCTATCCGTTCAACCTCCAGCTCTGTATTATCAAAAAGTTCATGATACTCTGAAATCCAGTCCTCTACCGACTCATCCATCGGTAGATCGAATTTCATCTTCAGGTTTTCCAAGGCCTGCTCGATTTGACGGTTATCATCATCGTCCAGGGCTTCTATCTTCGCCTCAAGCTGGTGAATCTGGCTGCGGAGCAATTCTTCCTTCTGGTTATTCTTCAGAATTGACTGCTCGTATTCCTCAATTTTATTGCTTGAAAGTGAGATCTTTCTCTGTAACTTCTCCAGTCTCGTCTGCAGAAAATCATCATAGGATCCGCTTGCTGTGCGCTTGTATTCAAGATATGTGGCATCTACTGTCTTGTAACTCTTACACGCATTGATGTTCCGAACAGAAAACCCTTGTCCATCCAGCGTTGTCTGCTGTTCTACAAGATCCGCCTTTCTCTTTTCTTTTTCCGCCTTCGATGATACATACTCATATAATCGCTTGTAATCAGTTCCATATTCGGTAATGACCGGCACAACATCTTCCAGATCCTTCAGTTCGCCTTTTGCGGTATCAATGATCCTCTGACGCTCCAGCACACTCTCCAGGTCGGCAATAGTCTTCGAGATTGCATGAATATCTGCAATCAACGCTTCCATCTGATCATCAACGACCACGACACTGTCAATTATATCGAGCAGTTGCTGCGTGTTTTCGTATTCATGGCCGCAAAGAGGACATGCAGAATCCACCAATAAAGTCTTTCCAATCTTACGCAGCTCTATCGTTTGCTGTTCTCGTTCCCCAAAGGCCTTTTTCCGTTCGCTGTATTTATTTTCAAGCTGTTTTCTTCGTTCCTTACAGCCTTCCAGTTTCTTTTCCGCGTCCCTTTTCTCTGTCACCGAAATCTCCTGGTAGTCTGTTAGCTTCAGGAATTTTATAACGGTTGAACGCTGTTCGATCTTTAATATGTAATAGAGCTCATGATCCAGCTGATCCTGCTCCTCCTGAATATTCTGCACTAACTGAAGCGTATCTTTGCTCCCAAGAACATTCTGTACAATTCGCCAGTTCCGGATTTCCGTGTTAACCGTATCAAGACGGCTCTCCAGCTCTTTCTTTCCCTCCTCCTCTTCAATTCTCTTTTCCTTAAACTCGCTGTTTTGCTCCGCAATCGAAGAGATTTCATCAGACTTTTCCTTCTTCTGACGAGTGTACATCGATATTTCACGTTTAATCCGGACAATCTTGTCGCCAACTTCGCCAAAGCTGTCTTCTTCGAATGTGCGTCCCGACAATAGCGTCACATATTTACGGGCAACTTTTAGCTCATTAAAGACTTTTTCATACCTGCTTCCGGCTTCTTTCGGAAGTTCGTTTCGTATCAGCAGTTTTAACGATACAATCCCCTTTTCGATTGCATCCGCCTCCGAGCTTTTACTTCGATTTGAAAGGCTCTCCTCATAATATGCAGCACAGCCTCTAGCTTCATGAAGCTCCGCCCGAAGCTCAGAGTATCTATCGTTAAACGCCTTCTTGAACCGCTGCCATTTCTTTTCATGATCAACCACCGTCTCGCCAAACATGAGATTTCCGAACATGGTCGAAAAGCTCTCTTCCGTGTTGTCGGACTCATGTATGAATTTATAGGCGGCTTCCGAGTCAAACGAATTGAAGCGGTTAAAGTTGTCATTTAACGTCAATCGATTTCTGCTGATAGGAACGCCATACCAAATGCGATCAATTTCTCTGCCGTTTTCCTTCGAAAATTCCGGAGTGAAGACATGCTCCCCGCCTTCTCTGTCATAGACATAGAGGCGTGGACAATCCTCCGTCGGCAGCTTGACTTTAAAATCCTTTACTCTCCGAACCTCTGCTGTAAGCGCATATTCAATTGCTTCCAGAACAGATGTCTTACCGGATCCATTTGCTCCGTACAACAGATTGATCTGGCCAAAATCCATCACCTTTTCATTAAAGCAAAAATCCCGAAACCCAGTTGTGTCCAAAGATTTCACCCACTTGACCTTCGGCACTTCTGAATATCTGCTTGAGAACACATAATCCTCAAGAACATAATCCGCATCAAATCGCTGCCCAGACAGATAGTTTTCCACTTTTTTGGCTGAATACGGCTCAGTCAGGCATCCCGTAAGATGCTCCTCTCGCAGAATCCGATCCCACTCCCGCACAGGTGAAGCTGCCGCCATTTCATCGTTGGACGTCTTAACAATGCCATTAATGAAGGTAACGGTTTCCGCTTCTGAAAAGACGTATGTTCTTCCATACGTCTTATTGCTTTCGATTGTCTGGATCGGTATACCATCAGAATTTTCATCTAAAATGCAAATGATATATACCGTTACTTCGTTGTTATCCCGTTTAATATCCTCTTGATACAGCTTCCGCAGAAACTCATCCCACTTGCCTTCCTGATCAATAAAATCCTTAATGCGCGAATCTTTCTGGTAAACAATAATGTACTCTGCGTCTTTTTGCCTGGCTTCGCAGAAATGGCACTCGAATCCAGAGATATCAACATTCTTCCGCTCTATGATGGCCGTTTTCTGAACAATAGACTCAAATCCTTCTGCGTCTTTTTCGGCAGCGGCCGCATGTTCTATGCGAATCGTAGCCATGTTTTCCACAGCACTCAGGAATATTTCTTTCGGGCCTCTTTGATTTTTGAATATAGATTCCTTCGCATCTGGCGCAGCAAACTCATCCAGTTCATCGATATCAATGTCTATATCCCATTCCAAATCATCCGAATGCTGTTCATACAGCAGAGAAACCAACGCAGCGTAAGTGTCCCGCTCATACAGGTTCTGCATTGCTATCTTGCAGGCGTCTCCAATATGAAGTATTTTGGAAATCCGTGTAAAATAAGCAACATTCAGCAGAAACAGGTAATTAGAAAAGGAGTTATTGCGATCCCAACGGTCGTTAATCAGTTGTGTACATTTCTGGAACAACGTCTGGTAAACAATGGTGAGAAGACGACGATCTCCCAGCCTTTCTATTAATCTGCAGGAAAAGGGTATAAAATCGTCTTCCTTCTCCGTTTGCGTATCCGGCAAGTCATCCAGAACATCCTCCATGGAAGAAAGTTCCAGTTTCCATCGCAGCGCAGCGAGCAGCTCTCTCTTCTGCTCAGCGTTCATCCTGCCATAATAAAGTGCGATCACATTCAGCACATCATATTCAACGATGGAATCAAATTCCGTACGGCTAATTCCGTACAATTCTCGGGAATAACTTTCCAACGTGGAAGAGATTAACTTATTTGCCAATTTATTGGCATCATTCCCCTTTCCGGCCACCCAGTATTCCATAACTCCAATCCCCCTCATTACACTTCGGCCAGACCTCTCTTCATACAAAAGCGGTCAATCCATCAGGATTCGCCCACATGTTCCCCGCTCCCAGGTTTCTCGTCCTCATCCGCTGTAAGATACGCCATCACCATTGTGATATCGTCCCCGCATCCCATTTCGCTGGTTTCTGCCAGCCAGCCGGGAAGCGCATCCTCCACTGCTTTTGGGCCATGCTGTCCCAGCAGCTCCGAGTAATCAGAAATAGCCTCCCGAAAGTCCTTTTCGCTTTTATAGCTATTCGCATAGCCGTCTGTAGAGAGTGCAAACAAAATTGGAAGCTGCTCACTAACATCAATTCTGCGAACAGATGTAATGGCTTTCCCCCATGATTTCTCGCTGCTGAGCGAATGCGTCTCCACGCCCAGGATTTTGTCCGACTCAATAATTCTGTCGACGCAGCCGTCAATCACCGAACAGATATCCCCGTCCCCGAGCTGAAAAGCAAAAATAAAAGTTCGTGCGACCAGAAGCCCCAGCAGCGTAGATCCATATTGGCGGTAGATGTCATTCAGATCATCACTGCCGTCTGTTTTTTTCCGGACTTCCCGCTTATTCTTGCGGTGTCTTTCTGCAACACGCTTTTTCCATTCCGCATCAATGGCCTTGGCTATGCCGATATCTCCCTCTCTGTTCAGATAGGTAGGCAGCATCTCCGGATTGGTACGGTAACTGTCATACACTTCCTTCACGATATCGCAGAAAACATTCACTGCAATACGCGATCCAGTCTTGCTGTAGGGACAATTCTTGCTGCCGTGTCCGTCGGCAACCGCAAGAAGGATGGTTCCGTCCTCCAGAATCACCCGCTTATTGCTGTCCTGACATTCCATGCCGGATCGGATGTGGGAAGCGCCCTGCACACTTTTCCCAAAAACAATCTGTTTCATACTTCATCCTCACCACACATCTCCTGCGCCAATCGATGCCGGATCTGGAATATTATTCATATCCAGTACGAGCGGTGCATTGGTCTGACTGGGATCCTTCGGCAGATCAATCTGCTCCTGATCCTTCGGACGGCTTGCCGGTGCCGATACCATCGATGCCGCCGTTGAAGCCCATTTGATCATCTTGACCAGTGCCTGCGGATTATTCGCCTGCAGCACCAGCTCCTTGTTACCGGTAAACTGCTCCAGCACATCATCGTCTGCATCCTGTCCGATAGAGATTGCAATGCGGACCGCCTTTTTCCCCCACGGCAGATGCAGGAGCTTATCCAATGACTTCTTATAATCGTCTGTCGGCTGTCCGTCTGAAAGGAGAACCAGTACCGGAGGAAGTGCGCGATCCGTCATCGGGGGAATTGTAAGCTGCGCTGCCAGCATGTCAAAGGCCTTCCCCAGATCAGTAACGCCGCCGGCATCGAGGTCATCCCACGCAAAATCCTCAACCGGAACGGGATTTGCCGTAACCCAGGATGCACCTGTCGCAAATTTCAGCGTACGCACCAGGAGCTGCGCATTCGGGTTATCCCTGGCAGCATCTGCCATCTCCGGAATCGTCGACTGAATCGCATGATTCACTGTTCCGATCTTCTCCCCGTACATAGAACCGGAGCAATCCACCACCCAGATGAAATGCAGCGGTCTCGATGCAAGTTCTCCCCCTGGTCTCTTCAAGTTTGCCATTTTCATACCCTCCATCTACTCTTCATTCTGCTATTGGAATTCACCCACCAACTGCCCGAAATCAATCTTTGCATTTTTAGCAATCGCCGCACTCCTCTCCGGAGCCACAGGCACCTGCTGTCCATCTGCTCTTATATAGGTCCAGTTCCCTTTGGTTTTGTTCTTGATCCCCCACAAACTCGGGTTTTTCGGATTCTGAACCACCTCTCCTGCCACGGTTTTCATGTCATAATCCCCGCAGATGCTGTGCGAGAAGATCTTCGTCCCCTGGTTCAGGAGCACCCGGTTTTTTCCAGCTACCATGGATACCGGAAGCGGCACCACCTGTCCGCATGACCAACAGGTATGCCCTACACCGGCAGCCACCTTATTCTCGTCAAAGAAAACCTCTGCCCCGCACCCAGGGCAGGTCACAATTCCTGTCATCAGATTGGCAAAAGCATCCAGCCACTGTTTCTCTGTCACACGCTTATTCGGATGTGTAAGCCCGTCTGTAAAGGATTTGGTAAAAAGGTCCCGGATCACCTGCGGATAAAGATCCCAGTAAATGATGACATTGTCCTGATAACCCTTCACCGGCCGATTTGTCTTATTCAGCGGATCGTAGACAAATACGGGATTTGTTCCATAGAGCCGGTTCATAGCATGGATGTCCATGCATCGAATGTCCGCTTCCTGCTTGCCCTCGAGTGGATGCCCCATCATGAACATATAGAACAGGAGCACTGCCAGCGAATAGAGGTCCGTATTTCTGGAGGGCTTTGCCTTCCCGATGACAATCTCCGGCGCCATAAATCGGGGCGTGCCGTAAACAGCGCTGTCATCGTTTCCATTGGCGGACACATTGTCATTGTCACAAATAAGAACGTCACCGTTGTCCGGGTCAAAGAATAGGTTTCCAAAGGAAATATCGCGGTAGCTGTAGCCCCTGGCGTGGAGCTTCTGATATCCGTTGGTGAGATTGTAGGCTGCACAGCAAAGAGCATAGAAAGAAGGCTCTGCCCTTCGTTTCATCAAGTCCACGATGCTCTTGTAGTTCTTGGGCCGCAGCGGCATGATGTAGCCGAAGGACTCTCCGATCTTCCGGAAGATCAGATCCTGCGGCCAGAGGAATGATTCGTCCGGTGCCCCCTTTGCAATCAGGTTGTCCAGGATCGCCTTCTGTTCCTTCGTGGCCATCTGTCTGTAATACCATTTCAGCGCGTAGTGTCTGCCGTCCCGCTCTACGTCATAAACTTCACCCTGTCCGCCGGCGCCCAGGAGCGATATCACTTTGTACCGCTGCGAACTGGTAGATGTCAGAACTGTATTTGCCTTCAATAAGCCTTCCACTTCTCAAACTCCTTTCAACGCCTCACAAGGTGTAATGCCCTGTTGATTACATTCCCGTCCGGAACAAATAGCCGGTAGGAATCCTTACCGAACTGCAGCTCAATGCAATTGCTCCTTGGAGTTGCTGCAACCAGCTCATCCAGCCGCCGGTCAAAGCCTTCACGATCACCTACGAATATAATTCTCTGACTGGTCAGATACAGGATTCCACGCAGCTGTTCGTATTGAACGTTGTCCACCACATCTGTTTTGCCGCCTCCGTAATGCCTGCGCACATCCTTAAGGATCAACCCCTTATAGCTGGCG
The DNA here is from genome assembly GCA_963650385.1 of Clostridium sp. CAG:508. Lineage (GTDB taxonomy): Bacteria > Bacillota > Clostridia > Lachnospirales > Lachnospiraceae > CAG-791. Next base: position 8,521 of record CAVJLL010000047.1, read on the forward strand.
CCATAATTCTGTCGCAGGTATCTTTTCTTTACAGTTCTCTTCTCGTAAATTGCCTTGTCAATGTAATGACAGGCCTCGCCTCGCTTGAAGAAAATTTTGTCCGTCCGCAGAATCGGCAGCCGTCCGCTTAGAATTTCCTGCCGAGCTGCCGCCGGCAGAATGGTTTGCACCGACGGAACCTGCGGTGAGTGGAAGAACTGATCAAGGAGTCCCATATCTCTTACCTCCCTTCAACACCGGCATCACGCTTCACAATCTTGTTCAATGCTGCCGCTATAGCATCCACTTCCTCCTCCGTATTCTCATACCCAAGGCTTACCCGGATAGTGCCGTATGCGTATTCTCGTGGAACGCCGATAGCCGACAGCACATGCGAAAGCTCGGTTGCCTCTGAATTGCACGCCGAACCGGTCGACACACAGATTCCCATGAGATCCAGTCGATGCAGCAGCACCTCGCCTTCCATCCCTCGGAATGAAAGGCTGAGATTCCCCGGAATATGCTCTCCTGTTCCCCCGTTTCGGATGAAATCCAGCTGGCACTCCTGTAATCTCATAAGAAGCTGCTTTTCCAGCTTCATCAAGTGGTTCATGTGTTCCTGCATACTCTTGCAGTTCTTCTGCAATGCAGCAGCCATTCCGACAATTGCGGCTACGTTCTCCGTCCCAGCCCGCAGTCCTCTCTCCTGACCACCGCCATCCGCATACGGCATTAATGCGGTTCCTTTTCGAAGGTAGAGGAATCCAACCCCCTTTGGACCATTGAACTTGTGCGCAGAGGCCGACAGCATATCCACCCCCAACGCTCTAACATCGATCGGAACATGTCCAACTGCCTGTACTGCATCTGTATGAAACAACACTCCATGATCCACCGCCAGCCTTGCCAGTTCCTGTATTGGCTGAATGGTTCCGATTTCATTGTTGGCATACATCACAGAAACTATCCCTGCATTCTCCGGAAAATTCTGTGTCAGCCAGTCGACATCAACGCATCCATCCGCATGAACCGGCACCCGGAGTACGCTGCAGCCAAGCCTCTCCATTGCATGGCAGGAGTGCAATACCGCATGATGCTCGATGCTGCTCGTGACAATGGTTCCTGATCTCTTGGTCAGCATCGTTTCCTTGATCGCCCAGTTGTCGCTTTCCGTCCCGCCGGAGGTGAAAAAAATCTCCTCCGGTTCCGCCCCAATGCAGTCTGCTATGCTCTTTCTCGCCTCCTGCAGCGCTTTTTTCGGCGTTCGCGCAAAAGAATACAGCTGCGAAGCATTCCCATATTCCTCCGTCAGTAAGGGCATCATTGCCGCAAGCGCTTCCGGATCCAATTGTGTTGTTGCCGCATGATCTGCGTATACCTTCGTCATTTCATTCCCTATTCGAACAATTTGCAGCCCTGATCTTTAAACTCTTCGATCTTATCCTCGATATCCTGCACCGTTACCTCCAGATATTCTGCCAGGCAATCCATGCAGTAATAGACGCTCGTCTGATCTCCCAGCAGCTTCTGGTTGATACCGATTTCATTTTTCGTCTCCAACAGCTTCCCGCAGGAGGCGCACTTCTGTTTTTTCATCCTTCAACTCTTCCTAAAAACAAACCGCGGCACTCAGATATCCTTTACGGAAAAATCCGGAATCGACTTGCCAGCCTCTTTCTCATCCGCGATGCCCATCTGGATTCGGATGATCGCCCGCATATCCATCGCAGGCCGCAGGCAATAGCGGTTAAAATCTCTTGCTTTGATATCCCTTGCCGACCGGACATTCGGGAACAGGAGCTTTAAATAGGCCGTGCAGATTCTCTTGACCGCTTCTGTATCACGCGTATCCGCCTTCGGCGGCATATCAATTAACTCATCCACAATGGCACGATATGACGGATCCTCCCGCAGCTCATGCAAAATGGAGCAGAAATACTCCGAATTCAATGCCCATCCGCACACCTTCAGATCATCGTTCATTCGCGGCAGATCCCAGCCCTTGATGAATCCGTGAATACGGTCCAGGAACTGTGCCTGATGGAACGGCTTGGGAAGCTCTCCGAACATGTTGCTGTATTCGTCCATTGCCTGCGACTTGATATTGCCCAGGAAGATAATGCCCGCATCCACATTGACCTCGTGATTATCTCCCGCGCGGTACTTGCCGTTCTCCATGATCGCCTGCAGCGCCGCCTGGATCTCCTCATCCTGCATATAGCTGGCCTCACGGATTTCATCAAGTGCCACAAAATCACGCAATGCCACAATGCCGTCCTGCCGCTTTCCAACGTCATAGATCAGCTTCGCCCGGCTGACTTTTCCGGAAACGAGCCATCCATAGCGGCTGACCTGTCCGAACAGGTAAGACTTACCGGTGCCGGCCGGTGCCAGCTCCATGAGATTGACGCGCTTTTCTACAAATGGCAGAACTCGCTGCAATACAGCAAGCTTCTGTTCCTTGCTGCCATAGCCGTCGGCATTATAGTCCATAGCACCCAGCACCAGATCAATCCATTCATCCAGAGAGAACTGACTGCGTGCATCCTTAAATTCCTCCAGATCCACCTCGTAGGGGCAGAAGTCCTTGAAATCGATCAGCTTGATTTTGCCCTTGTTCTTCGCATCCAGCGGATACTGGTAGCCCAGTTCAATGACGCCCCAGTTCTCTTCCGACTTCAGCATGGCATCTCCGCAGGTATTCCACACCTCTTTCGGAATGGTCGTATTCTTCTCAGAAAGACCGTAATCCGGCAATGCAAAGGTGATCTCGCCGGTAGCAATATTGATTTCAACAGAAACCTTCGCCAGGAGCTTGACGGTCTCGCCGTCATTGATGATGCGGCTCTGAATTGACTTCCAAGCATCCTTCTTCGGGATAAACTCCCGTATAAAATCCGCTGCTCCCTCTACATCAACCACGCCGTCATCATCCTGGAAATTCTTCAGAATGAAGTCACGCATGAACGAAGGCAGCTTGAACGACGAGATGAAGTTATTCTGATTGAGGTCCTTATACACCACCATGGTGTCAAAACAATCCTTCAGCCGCTCCACAAAGGAGTCCGAGCGCTCACTTTTGGCTGCCTCTGCCGCCGGATCGTTCAAGCGCATGGCGACGCGCCAGGTTTCCACAACCCAGTCGGCATTGCCTTCCGTAATTCCAAAATCCTGACGAATCTGATTCCGAATCTGCCCGCAGCGCATATCACGCTCATCCGCCGGTGTCGTCTTCAGTGACGTGATTCCGGCATCGAATCCATTGAGCAGCAGATTCACTTCCTTTCCGTCTGTGGGAAAGGTGTCATTCAGAATGTTCTTTAAAAGCTTCCTGTCCGACAGTGCCTCTTCATAGCCGTCGATCACATCCCGGAATTGTGCTGTAAAACTATCCATCCCCTTCTGCCCCTCTCTTTAACCCAATCCGAACAGATCCTTCGTCTTCGTTCTGCGTTCTATCCGGAACTTCAGTGTTACGCCGGTATTGGTGTTGCCCTCATACACGACAGCAGCGTATTCCTTGGTTCTCTTCTGTTCTGTCAGAAGGAATTCCGCATGCTTCTGATCCGTCGTGAATGCTCCGTCGTAGAATGTACCTTCCACCTCCAGCCGCGGCGCCTTCATCGGAACATTGGAGAACAGCACCAGCTTGATTGGCTGTCCTACCTTAAATGTAACGACATCGTCTACAAATCGATACGTTACACTCTCAGGGCGAAGTGCAATCGTGATGATGGGCACCACGACCTCTTCCAGGCTGGCTCCTCCGTGAACCTCCAGATTCGCCTTCCGGCTGCCCTTGAACCGCTCGTAGTTTGCCAGCACAGCATACCCATCCTCGTAGGCCGCCTCAGCAATTCCGGGATCCTCGCTGCACGGGCAGCATCGTCCGCTGTGCTCACCCTTTTCGTCCAGCTCCAGAAGAGAACCACTCTCGTGTTTATAAATAACTGCAAGGCGACTTGCCCCATGATCCGACAAGATAACCGCCTTTTCTGCATTGCTCTGCATCAGCTGCGAACGAATTCTGCGGAGCTCATTATCGATGATCTCCAGCTCCCGGAAAATATGAATCGGATACCCACAGACCTGATAATCGTAGTTCTGGCTGTGGTGCTTCAGTTCATCCAGCGCGCTGATGTCCTTTGTATCGAACTGCTGCTGGAATTCCTTATTCTTCACCGTAATGGACGGCAGCTCGCAATGCGCTATGCTGACCTCGTAGACCAGTCCGTATTGCTCACATTTGGACTGAATATAGGCAAGATATTCCACGCCGAGCGCATCGAAGAAATATGCCTGCACGCCTTTCTTATCCATTGACTTTACAATCGCACTCCGTGGTTGGAGCTTATAAAACGGCCGCTCCGACGCAAATGCATTCACTGTCTCAAGGAAGTCCGGCTCAATATGATTCTTGATCTTCTGTAGCCTATATCGTCGGAAATACTCCGTGAGCGTCTCACGAAACGGTGCGTCCTGTTCCGGCAGCTTTGTATTCACGCGGTCAAAGGTAAATTCTCCCATGTACAATGCCAGCTCCGGAAAAGCATGTTGAACCGCTGCAAGCAGCTCCTCATCCGTCCATTCATTCTGATCAACCAGCTGCATAAACGTGTATTCTTCGTCCGTCGTTGAATCGGTCAGATAGTACGCCGCCTTTTTCCCGTATCTGCCCACATTGTCGCAATAAGACTTCATCTCCGGCAGATTCTCCGGAAGCTCTGAAATCAGCTGAGACCGTTCTTTATAGAATTCTTCAAATCTTCCGTCGTCTGTCGAAACCTCCAGGAGATCCTGAAATACATGGTGCTGCAGATCCTTGTATTCCTTTGAATGTTCCAATGCAAAGGTCAGATATTCATTGCTGCCGGTGCCCAGTACCTTCATCGCAAGCCACAAAAGCCACTTTTGCTGCTCATCCTTTGATGAATAGGTATCCCCCAGGCACGTCCATAAATTCACAGACGTTCCGAAGCGATCGGATATAAACGCCGAGAAGCTGCGATACTTCTCGCTTTTCTTCTGCAGCCATCTCCAGTTTTCCTCGGTTCCATTCTCTTTGACGGATGCAGCGGAAAGCTCTTTATACTTCTCTGACAACGCGCCGTAAATGCCAGTGCTCACTGCGATCTGATAAATGGAAAGGCGCAGGAGCATTGCCGGAGACTGGAGAACCACCGAAATCATCGGATTCTCTGCCAGCTCCTGATCGGTAAGGCGCTCAAAATGCGCGAGCAGATTTTGAATGCCGTCCTCGTAGGTTCCGATGCACTCCTCCCTGGTCTTCGCCACACAGATCTGCGGCAGCGGACAAGGCGTTCCGTCCACTAAGAGGACCCTTCCGGAAAGCCTCGGATCCCTGTTTAAAAACTTCTCCAGATAGTTTCTGCAGTGGTCCAGAACAACAATGGCATGTCCCCGGATGGAAAGCCCAATGAGCTCATCCACGTTCCGGTCCAGCGCTTCCTCTCCGCACAACATAAGTCCCTGAGAGAAGCCGAACACCGCATAACTGCCATCCCTGCTGATGAGGTCATATACGCTCGGAAAATCCGGCCACCCGTTTGGATACGTATGCTCTGAAATGCGAATGCACTGCTTCGATCCATCGGCGCCGAGTCTTCCCATGATTCCCTGATAATCCGTGAAATTCTCCACATTGACAACCAAGGGATACCCTATGGCCGTTCCACATGCATAGGCTCCAATCTGTGCAAAGCACTCCTCCAGTCCCTGGCAGCGCATGGCCGCACCTCCTTTATCTGCTCCTCAAAATCTCCATTCCAACCTTCACATTATCTGAGATCAGATCCTTGAGATAGGTTCTGAGCTCTTCTGAATTCATCTGATCAATCACTGCCCAGGCCTGCTCATATCCGCCGGTCTTGTACTGCTGATCCGCCAATGTCTTCAGCTGATTCTGAACTGCCGAATTATCCATCCATTCATAGGCTCTCGCTCCCGTATGTGCAGAGAGGTATTCCCGGATTTTCTGCGGATCCCGCAGCAAAATGTCATAATCTCCCACCACGCGCTTCATAAAACAGCGGTCACGTTCTGCCGAATCTGCCAGGCGGTCATAGAAATCCGCCTTAGAAAGATAGTCGATAACACGTTCTGCGTTTGTCTCCGTCGGAGATACTTCCCGCATAATATGGAAGATTTCCTTCGCCGTCTCCCGCTCTGTATCATTGAACATGCAGAGGATCGGCGTGTCGTATCGATCGGACCAGTCCCCAGGATTCTTCGTTCCTGTCTTCTCCATCCAGAGGGCCTGAATCTTATTCTTCAGCTGTCCGTTCAGGAAATGTCCAACCTCGCTCTCCACGTACCGGAAATATTCTGAGCCGGACTTTGTGAACTGCCCGGAGGGAAGATCATTATAGAGCTCCTGAATATCCGATTCCTCCAGATCTCCCAGGAAGGAGGCTGCAACAATTTTGAAGGTCTCTGCCTGATTCTTGTAGAACCGTTCAAAGGCTTCCCTCTGCGTAAGGAGAAGATCATAGAACCTCTTCTTGCGCTGCTCCATCAGATCTCCGGAGACCTTCATGTGATATAACTCTTCCAGGAAGGGCGCCAGATCACCGACCGAATTCTTTACAGCTTCATAGGCGATTCGAATATTATTGGTCTTGGAATTCCAGCTCCTCACCGTATCGGCAATGGATGTGCACTTCTGGAGACTCTTGTTGCTCTCTGCAATGATCTGATAGTCCAGAATCACGTCGCAGATCTTATCGTCCGCCGTTTCTGCATTCCAAACCCAGTTTGCAGCATCCGCGTTGAATTTCTTCCGCACCTCCGAAAGATAGGCTCCGTTGTCACCAATCTGTGCTGCAAGCCGCGGAAGAATTCCGCCCTGGAACTGCTCGATATAGCAGAGCATTCCGTTCTGACAATTCTCATTCGTCAAAAGTCTTGCAAGATCATCCGCAAGAGCCGGTGTCTTCTGGAGCTTCTGACCGATGGCACTGGCCAGCTCACTCTCAGACCCGCGGCCTCCGTTTGCCGTGTTGGCAATGCTGCAGTAATCGTCGATCAGCTCAGAAAGCTCCTCCCCTGCGGCTGTATGCTCTGTCTGCGGCAGTACATACTTCACACACCAGAGCGGGAAGCTGAACTGCTTCATGCTGATTCGTATCTGATCACGGGCACTCTCCACCGAGCCGCACTGCGCCATCGGAATGTGGAACGCCTTCGCGGTGCACTGCAGAAAAGCTCTTTGCTCCCCGCTCATGACGACAATGTACTCCTCACGGAAATTACGGGCCGGCGTGATGGTCTGCTTGATTGCATTGGCAATCATTGTCTTCATCTTGTCCGGGTCCATGACTTCGCTGTTGGAACCGTTGCTCCAGAAATAGTCTCCCGATGCGTACTCCTTGAGTACAAAGCCGAGAATGAACGCCGAGAGGTTGTTCGGCATCAGGCCGTAAGGCGCCTCCGCAAGTGCATCATAGATAGCAGACATGCTCACTCTGCCGGAGCGCTGCCGGAAGCCTTCTTCAACGAGCCGTTCTACTTCCTTCTTGATCTTTACAATGGGGAGCATCTGATTGGCCGGATTCTCCCAGTATTTCTCCTCTTCCCATGCGCCGGAAAGAGCTGTCGCAAGGCTGGTTTTCTCATTGGGAGCCTTAAAGGTGCCGGTCAGCTTCTGACGAATTCCGCACTCTGCGCCC
>CAVJLL010000048.1:0-15980 GCA_963650385.1 Clostridium sp. CAG:508
AAGACGCTCGCAAGCACCGAGGCCTCGCAAGGCCCTGGACTCGGACATTCTCCGCCACCCTGTCGCCCTGGCTGGCGTGAGACTCCTTACTCTGCAATATAATGCACGCCCCACACCGTCTCATTGTTCTCTCCGCAGGCGGTGAAGCACATCACCGGGTTCCCGGCCTCGTCCTCCATCTGAATCGCCACGCCCTCGTAGGTGTCGCCGTCGAGCGTAACCGTGATGTACGGCGAATCCTCCGTGAGTGCAAAGGACCCGCATTTCTCGCCGAGTGCGGACGCGGAGTTTGCCCGCACGGCCTTTTCCTCTTTGGTTTCGCCGGATGAAGCGCTTCCGGCGGCATCCGCGCCGTTTTCCGCATCCTCTGCGGTGTAGATTCCGCCGTCCGGCTGCAGAGATACCAGCACGTCCTCCGGCACCGCATCCGAAATGTCCGTTCCGTGATTGACGATGTAATAGGAGCCGATCACATCCTCCAGCGCGTACCCTTCCTCGGGGAGCGTCTCGCCGCAGGTTTCAAACGGCGCTGCCGCCAGCCACCCGCCCTGTGTGCGGAAGAGCTGGTGTACCCGCGGCTCATGGGTTTCGCCCTGGTCTGAGAATCGCTGATGGTACACCACATAGAGCTTGCCGTCGGTGTCCTCAAAGGCAGAGTTGTGCCCCGGCGCCATGTACGTGGTGTCCAGCGTCGGGAAGGTATAGTTGCCCATCATCTTGACGCCGTAATTCTCGTGGTCGGAGTAGCCGAGCGTCTTGCCGGCCGCATCCACGTACGGGCCGTCCGGATTTTCCGAGCGGAAGAGCCGGATCTGGTAGCCACCGTTTGCCGTCAGGCTCCCGTAGGAGACGAAGAGATAGTAGTAGCCGCTGGCCGCGTCGTATTGAATCCAGGGCCCCTCACAGGACTGGTGACCGCCGCCGATCAGGCGCTTGCCGAAATACGCATCCACGCCGTTTTCATCGTCCCGCTCCGGGTGAATCGGGAGCCCGGTTTCCTCGTCGATTTCCAGAATAAAGATGCCGCCCGACCAGCTGCCGTAGACCATCCACATCTTCCCGTCCGCATCGTAGAACACCGTCGGATCGATGGCATTGGGCCAGTCCGTGTTGTTGTAGTCCGTCAGATTCAGGTACCTGGTCTTAAAATCCAGCTCATCCTCGCAGTAGTCCAGGATATCCACCTTGCCCTTTTTGGCGTCCAGCCGCGTGAAGCCGGAGTCGATGAGACGCCCCTGGTACTCGTAGGGACCGCTGACAGAATCCGACGTCGCCCAGCACAGCGAGGATTTGATGTAGGTGGAGGATGTACAGAAATACATGCAGTACTTCTGCATCTTCTTGTTGTAAATCACGTCCGGCGCCCAGACGCTGTACCCGCCGTCGGAATTCTTGCCGACCCATTCAAAGGCGTCCGAATCATCCGCAAAGAGATTGGAGAAGAGCTTGTTGTGGCGGCTTACGTTCGCGAACACGCCGGTCCAGTGCTGCAGGTCGTCGGATTTGGCAACCGCCATGTGCGAGCCGAAAATCCAGTAGGTGCCATCGTCCGATTTGATAATCGACGGATCGTGCACCGCGGCGCCGCCCTTTACGTGTCCGGACGCAAGAGAAGAGACGTCTGCGCCGGTCATGGCCGCCTGCACGCTGTCCTCGGATACATCCACGCCGTTTACCACTGCGGATGCACTGCATCCCGTCACCAGCCCCAGCGCCAGGAGCGGCATTGCCAGTCTGTCTGCCTTACACCTTTTCATAATCAAATCCCCCTCTAATGAAACATTAACAGTGTGCAGTTCAGTGAGACGACAACTCCGCCAGGACCCGTCGGCCGACCGAACTGCGTGTTATTTTTCGGTATCCTTCGCATGGAGCGGTGAATACGCAATCCGCACATTGATGTCCTGGCTGTAATTGCCGAACGACTTGCCGAAGATCGTGAGCCCGCCGATGTTCTCCGCGCTCTCCGGCACCGCCAGCTTGAAGCGCAGCGAGCTCTTGTCCGTCAGGTGCAGATTGTCGACCGTCACCGCCGATTTGCGGTCCCCGTCGATGAACGTCCCCTTCTTATTGATCTGGAGCATCTTCAAAAGCCCGTACTGGTTCCAGTTCGGAAACCACCAGTCCGGCGTCAGAATCCCCTTCACCTCACCGAAATCCCCGGGCGAGGTCCACATTCCGACATTCACATCATTCAGGTAAAAATAAATATCCGACGGCCAGTTGTCGTTGATGCCGGGGGCTTCGGACGAAATCTCCATGGAGATGCAGATCTCGTCGATGCGCTGCCCGTAGGGAATGAAGTTCGGAATGGCATACTCCACATAGCCCTTCGTAAACCACAGAATGTCCGCCGTGAACCGGTCATTATGGAAAAAGTACCGCTTGTCGTCCACCTCGCCGATGATGTGCCGTTCCGAGGCAAGCCCGCACGTGGGATAGACGTCGCAGTCGCAGTAGTGCCCCACGGGAATGGAGGTATTGTAGACGTTCTGGTCCGGAATGCCGCGGGCGAGCTCCACGAGAATCCGGTCCTGGTTCACCGAGCAGATCTTCTGGTTGCCGTGTCCGCCCGGCTGATTGGTCACGTGAATCAGACCGCACTCCTCCAGGAGACGGATGTGGCCGGTCAGTGCACCGTTTGTGATGGCCAGCTCCTGCGCCAGATCCTTCATGCTCATGCTGTTGTTCTCCAGCAGCAGATTCAGGATCCGGATCCGCACCTCGGACCCGAGTGCCTTGAACACCTCCAGCCCGTCCTCCAGCTGTGTAATACGCAGCATATGCGATCCTCCTTAACTTATAGAATAAGCTCAACTATAACAGAAGAATCTAAAATAATCCATGAACATTTCACTGCATATGCGAATTTTGCGGGCAAAATAACGATTTGCACCTGCCATACCGGCGGAAACACCGTCAAAAATGTGTCAAACTTTTAGGAAAAGCAAAAATAAAAGAGGAAAAACTAAAATGCTGTTGACAGCGGCAGACGCGAATTGTATATTGTGAACATGCGAACTGCCGACATGCACAAAACGATGTGCAATGTGACGGCGGAGGGGGATATTACCAATCATATTCAGGAGGGAAAACGTATGAAGAAAAAGTTATTGAGCGCGGTATTGGTCGGCGCCATGGCTGCTTCGATGCTGACCGGCTGCTCAGAGGCAGTCAGCGATGCAGCAGCAGGAGATGAGACCGCAGCTGAGGACACCGCTGCAGACGATGCATCGGACGATGCTGCCGCAGAGGATGCAGCAGACACTGCTTCCACTGACACCGCGACTGCCGTCACCACCGTCGGTGATGCGAACGGCACGCACATGGAGTGCTGGTCCTTCGTAGAGGCACACAACACCTTCTATGCGAAGATGGTTGAGGCATGGAACAAGGCCAATCCGGACCGCACCATTGAGATCACCTTCACGACCTATCCTTACTCCGACATGCACCAGAAGCTCCTGATGAGCCTTTCCGCAGGAGAGGGCGCTCCGGACATCTGCGACGTAGAGATGGGACAGGTTCCGAACATCTACGAAGGCCTTGACACATGGCTTTATCCTCTGGATGATGCGATGGCACCGTATGCAGCAGACATGCTGACCTCCCGTCTGGATGCCTACAAGGGCTCCGACGGCAAGCAGTACGGCGCTCCGTTCCACGTAGGTGCTACCGTCATGTACTACAACATGGCAGAGCTCGAGGCAGCCGGCATCACACAGGAGGATGTGGACGCGGTTGTTACCTGGGACGACTGGGCAGCACTCGGTGAGAAATATCTCGACGCCATCGGACATCCGGACGGCAAGTACTGGACCTCCGTTGACACCGGCGGAACCGACTGGCAGTGGATCGCCATGGCTGAGTACGGCGAGGACTGGACCGGCGGCTTTGACGGCGCGGCAAACGTTCAGCTCGAATCTGTGAAGGCAATGCTGACACAGGAGCAGGAGTGGGTGAACAGCGGACTGGCAGAGGTTTCTCCAGACGGCCATGTTGACCTCGAGGCAGGCTACCAGAACATTCTGGACCACAACATTGTTTCCTTCCCGAAGGCAATGTGGTACATGAGCCGCTTCACCAACTACATGCCTGAGGAAAAGGGCAACTGGTACATCGCAAAGTGCCCGGTATTCAAGGAAGGCCAGAACTGCTCCGTTGGTATCGGCGGAACCGGCACCGTTGTAACGCAGCAGGCAGCAGACACCGCTCTTGCAGCAGATTTCCTCTGCTTTGCTAAGATGTCACCGGAAGGTGAGCAGATGATCTGGGATGACCTTGGATTCGACGTATGCAACACCTCCCTCTGGACGGACGATGCATTCGCACACGATGAGAGCAACCAGTACAACCAGTTCTTCCGCAACTATCCGTACGATGTTCTTGCCAGCATCAAGGATGAGATCGGCACCGTTATGACCGTGAAGATCTCCCCGACCATCAACGAGTATGCATGCAACACCACACTCAATGAGATCCTCGAGGAAGGCATGGATGTCGATGAGGCTCTGCAGGAGCTTCAGGATGCGGTAGACGCAGAGCAGTAAGACAATATGTATGAGGTATCTGTCTGGCACGCCCATCTCGATGCGGCCGACCGGATAATACAAAGATAAGCATGGAACAATGGGAGAGCCCGAGAGCCCTGAAAAGCTTCAGGGCCTCCCGTTTTTTATTCAGCAGGATAGGAGATAACGATGGATAAGAAAAAGAGCGGCGGTTTCCTGTATTCGCAGAAGGTGGCGCCATACGTCTTTGTCGCACCCTTCATCATCTGCTTCGCGATTTTCTGGGTCTATCCCCTGATTTCCGCCTTTGTCATGTCAACCCAAGACATCGGCGCGATCACCAAGGAATTCGTAGGACTTAAGAATTTCCAGAAGCTTCTGACCGACAAGGTATTCCACACGGCCATTTTGAACAGCGTAGAGTATACCGTATTCACCTGCGCGCTCCTGATTCCCTTTCCGCTTCTGTATGCCGTCATGCTCGACGGCAACATCGTAAAGGCAAAGGGTGTCTGGAAGGCCATGATGTATGTACCGGCACTTACCTCCGTTGTCATCTCCGGTACGCTGTTCCGCCTGATGTTCACCGAGTACAAGACCGGCCAGATGAATGTATTGATGGCAGCACTCGGACTCCCCGCCTTCAAATGGCTGAAGGTCAAGTGGACCTCTGAGATCGCGCTGCTCGTCCTTTGCTGCTGGCGCTGGACCGGCGTGAATACGCTCTACTTTATGTCCGGCTTAAAGTCCATTGACAAGTCCATGTATGAGTCTGCAGAAATCGACGGAGCCAACAGCTGGCAGCGCTTCCGCTACATCACGCTCCCTCTGATCAAGCCCACCACCATCTACGTGCTGACGATTTCCATCTACGCAGGACTGTCCATGTTCCTCGAGTCCTTCATGCTCTGGGCCGGCAACGACTCGCCCAAGAACATCGGCCTTACGATCGTGGGCTACCTCTACAAGCGCGGCATCCAGAAAAACGATATGGGCTATGCCTGCGCCGTCGGTGTCGTACTCATGGTCATCGGCCTTACCATCAACTTCATTCAGCTGGGTCTGAATGGCACACTTAAGAAGGAGGAGGACTAATATGAGCACAGTGAATCCTTCGGCAGCTGCCGACAAAAAGACCCGTTCGGTATCGAAGACACGCCATGTGCTCTCGGTGCTGGGAACCGCTTTTTTTGCGATTCTGTCCTGCATACTGATTTATCCGCTGTTCTGCGGACTGATTGCATCGTTCCGCCCCGGCCGTGAGCTGATCCGCAGAGGCCTGGCGCTGAACCTTGATCCCAGCGGCATGTCGCTGAGCAACTACATCTACCTCTTCAGCGGCAACGCCGATTCGCAGAAATACTGGATGTGGTTCAAGAACTCCATGGTGCTGACCATCGTCACCGTGGTGCTCACGCTCCTGGTGTGCTACTTTATTTCCTACGGCATCACCATGTACAATTTCAAGCTCCAGCGTTTCCTGTTCCTCCTGGTCATTGCGACCATGATGGTTCCCTTTGAGATCCTTCTGATGCCGCTGTACCAGGAAATGATCGATATCAAGCTCATTGACACCATGGCCGGCGTCATCCTGCCGGGCCTGTGCTCCGCCTCCACGATTTTCTTCTTCCACCAGTACATGATTTCGCTGCCGAAGGAGCTTCTGGACGCAGGACGCATCGACGGCGCCAACGAGTACTACATCTCGGTCAAAATAATGATGCCGATCACCAAGCCGGCGTTCTCGTCGATGGCCATTCTGTGCGCCATGGGTGCCTGGAACAACATGCTCTGGCCCCTCATGGTCTTCCGCAAGGCCAGCAAGTTCACGCTGACCATCGGCCTGAATACGCTGCTGACGCCTTACGGCAACAACTACGATGTACTGATCGCCGGCTCCATGCTGGCCATCGTGCCGATCATGATCGTATTCCTGATGTTCCAGCGCTACATCATCGACGGCATGACCGCAGGCGCCGTGAAGGGATAATTCGGAGATAATACTGCACAGGAGGACACCATGGCACGCAAGACAAAACTGATTGTAGACAAGGATTTTAAGATCGGAGAGGTGGACAAGCGAATCTACGGCTCCTTCATTGAGCACCTGGGGCGCGCCGTATACAACGGCATCTATCAGCCGGGGCATCCGAGCGCAGATGAAATGGGCTTCCGCAAGGACGTCATCGACCTCGTGCGCGAGCTCGATGTGCCCATCGTCCGGTATCCGGGCGGCAACTTCGTTTCCAACTTCTACTGGGAGGATTCCGTAGGACCCGTTGCGGAGCGCAAGGCCAGACTCGACCTTGCCTGGAGGACCTACGAGCCCAATCTCGTTGGCATCAACGAATTCTCCAAGTGGGCGCAGAAGGCAGACACCAGCGTTATGATGGCGGTGAACCTCGGCACCCGCGGCACCACCGATGCACTGAACCTTCTGGAGTACTGCAACCTTGACACGAATTCCTATTATGCCGACCTTCGGAGACACCACGGCGACAAGGATCCCTACGGCATCAAGCTCTGGTGCATGGGCAACGAGATGGACGGCCCCTGGCAGATGGGGCATAAGGATGCGCTCGAGTACGGCCATCTGGCCGCCGAGACCTCAAAGGCGATGAAGACCATGGACCACTCCATCGAGACCGTGGTCTGCGGCTCCTCGAACGTGATGATGCCGACCTTCGGCACCTGGGAGTCGACGGTTCTGAATGAGGCCTACGACTACGTGGACTATGTCTCGCTCCACCAGTACTGGGGGAACAAGGACAACGACACGGCAGAGTTCTTTGCCGTAACCGATGACCTTGAGTACTTCCTGCGCTCCGTCATTGCGACCTGCGACTACGTAAAGGCGACCAAGCACGGCAAAAAAGACATCAACCTCTCGTTTGATGAGTGGAATGTGTGGTATCATTCCATGGACCAGGACAACGAGGACATGGAGAACATGCCCTGGCGCTCCCACCCGCACCTTCTGGAGGACATCTACAACTACGAGGATGCGATCGTGGACGCACTGGCCCTCATCAAGTTCCTGCAGCATGCAGACCGCGTGAAGGTGGCGTGCCTTGCACAGCTCGTCAACGTCATCGCACCGATCATGACCGAGGACGACGGCCCTGCATGGCGGCAGACCATTTTCTATCCGTTCTACCTCGTGTCCAGATACGGACGCGGAGTGGCTCTTCAGCCGGTTCTTTCCGGAGACGACCACGCAACCTCCGGCCACGACCACGTAACAGACGTCGAAGCCGTTTCCGTATACAACGAGGAGAAGGAGCAGGTGGCGATCTTCGCCGTCAACCGCAACACCGAGGAGAACGTGGAATTCGAGGCAGACCTTCGCGGCTTTGAAGGATACCATGTCATCGACTTCCAGGCGCTCGAGGGAACCGATATGAAGGCCGTGAACTCGGCAGCTGGCGAGACCGTAAAGCCCGTATCCAGGAGCGATGCGAAGGTGGACGGAGGGATTCTTACTGCCAACCTCAAGCCCGCCAGCTTCGTGACGATTGTATTAGGCAAATAACCGGTCGCACGCCACCCTGTCGTGGCTGGCGCTGCACTGTGGTTATAAACGACATCAAAGACAGGAGAGACAGCAATGGCCAAGCTTATCATCAACGAGCACAGCAAAAAAGGACACATCCGCCCCGAGATTCAGGGACAGTTCTCGGAGCACTTAGGACGCGGCATCTACGAGGGACTTTATGTCCGTCCGGATTCTGGCATCGAGAACGTCAACGGCATGCGCACGGACGTCGTGAACGCATTGAAGGAGATGAAGGTTCCGCTCCTTCGCTGGCCCGGCGGCTGCTTTGCCGACGAGTACCACTGGAAGGACGGCATCGGACCCAAGGAGAGCCGCAAGAAGATGATCAACACGCACTGGGGCGGCGTCCTCGAGGACAACAGCTTCGGTACGCACGAGTATTTTGAATTGGTGCGGCAGCTCGGCTGCAAGAGCTACGTCAACGGGAACGTCGGCTCCGGCACCGTACAGGAGATGTCGGAGTGGGTGGAATACATGACCTTTGACGGCGTCTCTCCGATGACCGAGCTGCGCAAGGCCAACGGCCATGAGGAGCCCTGGCGCCTGGACTATCTGGGCGTGGGCAACGAGAACTGGGGGTGCGGCGGCAACATGACGCCGGAGTACTATGCGAACCTCTACCGCCGTTACCAGACCTACTGCCGCCAGTATCACCCGGACAAGCCCTTTGAGAAGGTCTGCGGCGGCCCGAACGTGGCCGACACCAACTGGACCAAAAAGGTTCTCGAGACCTGCTTTGCAGAGCCTGCGGGTCCTGCCTACCACGGCTTTATGGACCTCATCAGCATCCACTACTACGTGCACCCGGGCGGATGGGAGAACAAGGGTTCTGCGACGGACTTCGATGCGGATATGTTCTACCAGACGATGGAGAAGACCCTCTACACCGAGGACCTTTTAAAGCTCCACGGCGACATCCTCGACACCTACGATCCGGACAAGCACGTCGGCTTCTCCTTTGACGAGTGGGGCGGCTGGTACGAGGTGGAGCCGGGGACGAACCCGGGGTTCTTATACCAGCAGAATACGATGCGCGATGCGCTGATCGCCGGCGTTACGCTCAACATCTTCAATCAGCACTGCGACCGTGTGCGCCTTGCGTGCCTGGCACAGATGATCAACGTCATCCAGTCCGTCATCCTGACGGAGGGCGAGAAGATGATCCTAACGCCCACCTACCATGTGTTCCACATGTACAAGGACCACCAGGATGCCGAGCTTCTGGACTCTGTTCTTCTTGAGAATCCGGATGCCGGAACCGAGGCACATCCGATTCCTGCAATCTCCGAGTCCGTATCGGAGAAGGACGGCGTCATCACCGTGACGCTCGCCAACATGGACGCCGAGAAGAGCCATCCGTTCGAGCTGACCTTTACGGACAAGAAGCCGCAGAGCATCACCGGGCGCGTTGTCACCGAGGAGATGCATGCCAAGAATACATTCGACGAGCCAGGTGCTGTACAGGAGAAAGCCTTTGACGGCATTGAAATGACCGAGAGAGGATGCCGCTTCACGCTGCCGTCCTGCTCAGTGGTCAAGCTCACCATCCGGTAAGGAGCGCCGCATGCGCGCAAACGACCGGGAGCCGGCAGAGAAGCCGCACTGCCTCCGCTGCCTTTTGCAGGAGCTGGATCCGGAGCGGTACCGGCAGGACATCGAGAAAATCCTTCTCCTCATGCAGAAGGAGGAAAAGGCCTCCGAAAAGGTCTACAACGCGCGTCTTACTATGTGCCGCGCCTGTGAATACCTCTTCGAGGGCACCTGCAGCGCCTGCGGCTGCTATGTGGAGCTAAGGGCAGCAGGAAAGGGCAGCCATTGCCCGTATAAAAAGTGGTAATTGATATCCGCGGGGGGATCGTGAGAAGGAGCACAGACCGGAAAGGTCTGTGCTCCTTTTGGTGGTGGATGACCGGCGGTTTGGGTATAATAAAAAAGGACGGAAAAGTCCATTGGCCATGCGCCTCATTCCTGATACACTGAATACAATTGCATAGCACAGTTCATTTCTGTGAGTACCGCGCGGTACCATACGACGCGGTCAAGTCCTGATCCCATCTGATTCACATCGAACGAAGCATATGCAGACAATACCCTTTCATCAGCAGGAGCTTCGCCGGTAAATCGGGGGCATCATGAATGATATTGGTCATGGTATTCACGGATCTCCTGCACACTTTACATGCAGGAGGTAAAATGACAATGACTGACAGGAATGCGTTGACGACCGCCGCGTACGGTCGTCAGCAGACATTGGAAAAACGCCGACAGGAAAGTCTTATGCGGCTTCGCGGCATGCGGCCGCTGGACGATACCTTTATGCGGTGTCTTTTTAAGGATAACACGGAGCTGACAGAGCTGGTTCTGCGGATCATCCTAGGCAAGAAGGATCTGTCTGTGACACGAATCGAAACACAGGCCGATATGAAACGTGTGACCGGCGCCAGATCCATATGCCTTGATGCTGCAGCTGCAGATGCGGAAGGCGTACAATACGATATTGAAATACAACGAGCCGGTGACGGTGCCAGACCGGAGCGAGCCAGATATCATTCCAGCGTGCTGGATGTCGAGAATCTGGATGCCGGGCAGGAATTTGAAGAATTGCCGACCACATATGTCATCTTTATCACGGAGAAGGATGTTTTTGGCAAAGGCGAATCATGCTACATCATCGGCAGCATGAACTTCACGGCTGAAGAATTGTTTGACGATCGCAGACATATTATCTATGTAAATGGTGCGTATGAAGGCGATTCCGATATTGGAAAACTGATGCATGACTTTCGGTGTTCGAATCCGGATGACATGTACTACGATGCTCTGAGGATGAGATCAGAGTATTTGAAAGAATCAAAGGAAGGAGCGGCGCATATGTGTGAAATCATGGAAAGGGCTTTGGAACAGGAAGCGAAAGAGACAAGGCTTGAGTGTATTAAGAATCTCATGGACGAAATGAAATTAACATCAGAACAAGCAATGAATGCACTGCGCATTCCACAGAGTGAGCAGGCTGCATATCTGAAGAGGCTCTGAATCCGCGGGTGGCAAAATAGAACTCGGCCTGCCATTTTCGGCCTAAGCAGTGCACTGCCGAAGCAACACATCAGGAAAGGAGAAAAGCGTTATGTTTGATAGGACAGATGATGAGAACTTGATGATTGTATCTACTGCTGAAGAATATGCTTTTCTTCACGGTATGAAGGTGCCGGACGTCTTGAGATTATTCAAGAAAAGCGACATAGTCTCTATTCTAAGATCACAATACGATGTTTTACATATGCTTGATATTAGAGACAGCGTATCAATGGTTGAGAAGATCCTTGGGAGAGCAAGCGTATGAAGATGACTTTATATCATGGTACGGATTGCCTGTTTGAAAAGATTGAGCTTAGCCAAATGATCAGGTGACGTTCCATACAGATAGGACTGTCACAGCATTGAAATTTATCAGGCGGTATACCGTTGAGTGAAAAATATGTGTATCACGGGATGGATATCACCCTTGATGTTTATGAGAAGATAAAGGCTGTAGTGGAGCTGATTGCTGAAAAGGAAAAGCTGTCATTTGAGGATGCTTACATGGAGTTTTCGCAGTCGTCTGTTTATGAAGCTATGCAGAATACAGAAACTGTGCTGTGGTACGAAAGTCCTGAATACATAATGGCTGAGTTCTATAAAAAGAAGGCTCAGTGATTTGATCGCATGACATGTACAGCGATGCTCTGAGGACGAGATCAGAGTATTTGAAAGAATCAAAGGAAGGAGCGGCGCATATGTGTGAAATTATGGAAAAAGCTTTGGAGCAGGAAGCGAAAGAAACAAGACTGATTGACATCAAGAATTTGATGCTGAATTTGAAACTGACGGCTGAGCAGGCCATGGATGCGCTTAATATTCCTGGGACCGAGCAAGCTGCATATCTGAAGATGCTTTGAACCGACGGGGGGCAAAATCGGGGATTTTATAACTGACATGACAAGAGGTGAAATCATAATGCTGAACGAAGTGCTATATATGGAAATGCGTTTGCTGCAGCAGTTTTGCCAGAGATTTCAGTGCGGCTCTAAGACGGCAAATTCTCTTTTTTCCAAATACGGAATCTGGAAGTACATAGAGGATTGTTATGATTCCCTTCACATGAATGGGGATGAGTATGTCATGAATGATATTCAGGAAATATTGCGTGCTCGAGGAGCGGTATTATGAAATTAGAAGATGGAATGGTTCTGTATCATGGAAGCTATGCGGCGATTAACACAATAGACTTAACACAGTGTGCTGCAGAACAATTGAAAATGCTGTACCTGCCTATAGCTTTGACACAGCAGATAAAGAATGGCTTTGGTTTGTTTCTATGAACAGGAGAGCAATTCCCTGCCTGGAACGAATTGAGGTGAGTCGATATGAATGAAGATCTGAAAATCGGCACAATCGAACTGATCCTTACTGCGGCAATCGATGATTATGCCAAAAAAACGGGAAAACCTGTTTCTGAAATCAGAAATGAAGTTATTGAGTCGGGAGCATACGATGCCCTCTATGACGAAGAAACCGGCTTGTGGACGCAGGGTCCGGATTATTTTATCGATTATTTCCTTAAATTGAAGCAACAGAAACAAGAATGATTGATATTCCATTGGCCGCGCGCTCCATTTCCTGTTACACTGAATACAATTGCATAGCACAGTTCATTTCTGTGAGTACCGCGCGGTACCATACGACGCGGTCAAGTCCTGATCCCATCTGATTCACATCGAACGAAGCATATGCAGACAATACCCTTTCATCAGCAGGAGCTTCGCCGGTAAATCGGATGCATCATGAATGATATCGGTCATGGTATTCACGAATCTCCTGCACACTTCTATATTCAGGAGGTAAAATGGCAATGACAATCGCGGAAACGTCTGCTGCTTTGGGAACTCAGCAGGCAATATTCGTCTGGTGTGAAGACTCAAGGTCGGGATTTCAGTTCTGGAAGGAAATCTTTGCGGCAATTGATAAAGACATACAGGTTCAATCAAAGGGCAATAATACCAGATTGCGGCAGGCCGCTGAGAAAATCACCGAGGATGGTAATCAATATTATATCCTTATGGATCAGGCTGTAGACAATGCAGA
This sequence comes from Clostridium sp. CAG:508, assembly GCA_963650385.1. Classification (GTDB taxonomy): domain Bacteria; phylum Bacillota; class Clostridia; order Lachnospirales; family Lachnospiraceae; genus CAG-791. The sequence continues at coordinate 13,189 of CAVJLL010000048.1, forward strand.
TGTATTGAGAGAACTGAGGCGCTTAAATCGGGTAGTCAAGAGCAAAAATAATGTCAAAGTCATCAAAGTGCATTCTTTCGAATATGTTCTGCTTTCATTCCGGTGTTTAGAAGATTGGGTATTTGCTGAAAAAGATGCGCTGAAGAAAAAGAGGACGCCGCTTTTAGAGGCAAGAGAAGTATTTATCAACCTGCAGGAGAACGGCGGCTCTCCGGCGGAACTGGACAGCCTGAAAAGTAATCTTGCATATTCGGAGTCTATGAATTCAGAACAGATCTCAGCAAAACTTTTATGGGGGATCACCAGGAACACAGGATTCGAAACGGATAAAGGCCACTTGGGGCAATGTTTTGTGATTAACTGCTGCGAATGGACGGAAAGACAGCGGGATGATATTTGCGGTCTGGATGGAAACCATAAGAGTGCATATGACAAAATGAATGAAATTATAGAACAGTCGGTTTTAAAATCTGCATTGCTGAAAGCTGGAATCGTATGTTAGAGGTTTATAAAACAGGCACTCTGCCAAGGGAAGCTGAAGTCATAAAAATGAATGATGTTTTCTTCAATAGGTTTACAACCGCGAAGCTGGATGACAGAGCGGGAGCTATTATTAAGGAAATCGATCAGTCGGAAATGATCAGTCAATATTCAATAAAATCCAGATTTGACGGTATGACGCTGAACATTGATAAGCTCTCAACCGGGTGCAAGACAGCCTTAAATGTCCTGTATAATCCGGATAAGATTTTTGATATTTATGAATGCGGAGACAACGCACTTGATTGCATATATAAATTTGATGAAGGAAAAATCTACTGTGAATATCCTTTGATTTCCTTTTATGTGAAAACGGTAAAGGCTGTAGGTAAAAAGGACACCAGAATCATAAATTCCTATGAAGACCTAAAGGAGTGGTGGCTGGATGAAAATTAATCCTGTTGTACAGAAAGGAATCAATACAACGCACACCTCCTATGATGTGGATCTGCTGCTGGACAACAATATTACTTTTATTGTTGGTGAATCCGGCACGGGTAAGTCCGCTGTTTTTTCATTTATACGGGAGATGACAACAGAGAACCGAAATCTCAGATGCCTGAATTATCTGGATAAAAACAAAAATTATAAGAATGCCATCAAACGTTCCAGAGGGAAGCTCTTTGTCATAGACAATGCAGACATGCTGCTTGACAATAAAATGCGGCATTATATTGCAATGGATACAGCCAATCAATATGTGATCATAGGCAGAAATCCCGAGGGCCTGATGCTGAATCAGGATGAAATATATGAACTTGACAGCAAATCAGAAAATGGAAGAACGCTGTTTACATTGAAGAAAAGCTTGGATTGATAGATGCAGAGGTTCAGAGTGTCTGAATACAGGCGGCGTATTTGAAGATGCTTTGAACCTGCAGGTGGCGGAAAACATAATTACACATGCCACTTTCGGCTTGCGGCGTATATCAGTACAATCTAGGGTATCGCACGAATCATGAGACGGGTTTACAGACGGAGATTATAAGGACGGTGTGATTGCTGCGGTGGGGGGATAGGAACAATGAAGGGCAGCAGGACAGCGTGAGGTTAATGGGGCAGAGGGCAGTGCGGGGCGCACTGCCTTTTTTCGTAGGGGATCACACAATTTCCATCGGTCTTAAGACGAGAGGTCATAAAGCCTCTGGATAAAAGGTTTTTTATATATCCTCTTGTCAGGAAACCGATGGGAGGACATTTATAATATTCCATATTCGGGGATCTTATAACTGACATGACAAGAGGTGCGACCGGGATGTCGTTAAACTACATGAGACAATAAGGAAAGGAGAAAAACAGATGCCGGTAAGTGAAATTGAAGAATTAAAAGACAGCTTTGTGAAGGATTTATTACCCCGCAGGATTTATCTGTTTGGATCCTTCGCAGAGGGCAGGCAGAACGCAGACAGCGATTTTGATTTTTACATTGTGGTTGACGATGCGGAAAAGGACATGCTCGACTTAACAGCAAGAGCATATAAATCAATTCGGCACAAACAGAAAAGAGCTGTGGATATAATAGTCAATACAGCCGCCAGATTTGAAAGCAAAAAGCACAGCCCTGTATCGGTTGAGGGAGAAGTGGCAAGAAAAGGAGTTCTGCTGTATGAAGCCTGAGGAAAAACAATGGCTTGAGTTCGCAAGGACGGATTATACGGTTGCAAAACATTCTGACACCCTACGGAATAGCTGCCAGGTATCCTAATGAACTCTATATCGAAGAACACAATGTTCGAAAAGCCCTGCAATGCGCAGATGAGATTCTGCGGTGGGCTGAGGGGATAGTGGGATCATAAAAATCTCCCCGGAACGGGGGCAAAAAAGAAAACCTCCCCTTACAGGAGGCGGGAAGTTGTCGCACACGGGCTGCCCGTAAAAAATTCCGATGGTCAACCATGCGATGGACCGGGAGACTTACGAGAAGAGGAAGCAGGAACGGGAATCGGAAGGAACCTAACATCCCTAAATTCCCTAGGCCCCAGTTCCCATCGGTCTTAAGACGAGAGGTCATAAAGTCTCTGGATAAAAGGGTTTTGTACATATCCTCTTGTCAGGAAACCGATGGGTAGACGATTATCATATTTGGGAACTTTATAATCGACATGAGGAAGAAGGAGTGAGTACTATGATGTATCCTTTTATGACTCTAAATGATAATACAGAGATCGTGCATTCGGAATTCAAGCCGGATGGACGAGTGAAGGTGTATATGGAAACGCCAGACGAAAAGCTGGGGTTTAAACACGCGACCT
>CAVJLL010000049.1:0-14929 GCA_963650385.1 Clostridium sp. CAG:508
GTCCTTCCTGTCCGGCCGTTCCTGTTCCCATGAATGCCGCATCCGCAGAAAGATCCGTATTCCACATATTCCCGACATTCAAATCTTCGGTCTGCCGCCGGGCCGCCCTCTGCTGCTCCCGCGTCTGGCGAATCCTGGCCTTCCGCTCTCTTTGCAGCTCCTGATAGCGCTGCCGGCTTTCCTCATAATGGGAAGGTGTCTGCGGATCCCCGTACTCTTCCTCCGAATCCTCGTACTCCTCCTCGAATTCCTCCGGATGCTCCTGACGGTAGCGCTCCTCTTCCTCCAGGCGCTCCAGATGGTGAAGCCTTGCATCCATCGCGGTGTCTCTGGCCATCTCCAGAATGGATTTCTGAACAAGCGCGTACACGCACGCCGCTGCGCCCACCAGGAGGACCAGAATGGTTCCGAAGCCCTTTAGGAGCTGGTACAGCACGTAGGCAATGGTACCGCCCAGAATGCCGCCGCCGGAATGATTCTCCGCGCTTCTCGTATAGATGGCCGCCGGATCGTATCCGGTCTGCGATGCCATATCCGCACCGATCAGCTCGGTAAAAACACAGATGATCAGCAAAAGCCCCAGGATTGCCAGAATTTTAATTCCGATTCCGTCGTCTTTCTCCACCATGAGAATGTAGTAGAGATACAGGGCAAAAATGATCACCGGCAGCAGATAGGACAGCACGCCGAAAAGCCCGAACATCAGATGGGAGAAAAACTCGCCCACGATGCCGAGGCTCATAAAATTGCACAGAAACAAAAAGACCATAGCCGCAAACAGCGCGATCAGCGTCACATCGCGCTGCATAACGGACGGCTCCTGCCTTCCGGCTGCCTTGGAGCGAGATCTGCTCCCGGCGGATTTCCCGGCGGCCTTCCGTTTCCTTGCTGCAGCGGAGCTGCCGGATGCCGTGCTCCTGCTGCGGGAGCCGGTGCTCCTTGAGGATGTGCTCCTTCCTGCCGCACCTTTCCCGGAGTTTCGGCGGGCTGTCTGCGTGCTCCTTGCTGATGAACTTTTCCTTCCTGTCGTTCCTGCCATATTGATCGATAGCTGCCTTTGATTACCGTTCACCTGCCGGACATTTCTTCTCGCCCGGCAGGCGTCTGCGTTGTGCTGCCCTTGATGCCAGAATTGCGAAAACGCAGCGCGCAGCAATCTGGTATCTTATATATCTGTAGCACGCAAAAGCCGCCGAAATCCGTCATGGACAACCGCGGCTGCATGCTGTACAGGAGGATCGCCTGTCACTTGAGGTCGAAGTCATCATCCTCGGCTACAGGAAAATCAAAATCATCCTCCGCACTGGTTTTCGAAGACATCGGCAGCTCTCCTGCCGGTGTCTTACTCTGATTCAAATCTGTAAAAAGTCCTGCTTTCTCCTCTTCACAGCCGTCAATTGCAAACTCCGGCGGCTTCTGCCGTCCCTGCACCGGCTCCGGAAGCGGATTATCCAGCTTTGTACCCTCAGTCATCACTCTCACAGTTCTCCCAGTTGTGATACACATTCTGGACGTCATCGCTCTCATCCAGCTTGCTGAGAATAATATTCAGTCCCTTCAGGGCATCCGCGTCCGTAACCGTAACATAGTTCTGCGGAATCATGGTAACCTCGGCGCTTGCAGCCGCGATGCCGGCCTCCGAAACCGCCTTGGATACGGCGTCAAAGTCCTCGGGAGCCGTCAGAACGACAAAGGAATCCTCTTCCTCCTGAATGTCCTCCGCTCCGGCATCCAGTGCAACCATCATCAGGTCATCGGCAGTGCCGTCAAACTCTTCCTTGTCAATGATGATCTGTCCCTTCTGATCGAACATGAAGGAAACGCTTCCCTTCGTGCCCATGGAGCCGTTTCCCTTGGAGAATGCGGCGCGCACATCCGATGCCGTACGGTTCACGTTGTCCGTCAGCGTCTCCACAATGATGGCAACGCCGCCCGGGCCGTATCCCTCATAGGTGTTCTGCTGATAGTTGACATTGTCGACGTCTCCGGCTGCCTTCTTGATGCCGCGCTCAATGGTGTCATTGGGCATGTTGGCTGCCTTTGCCTTTGCAACCACCTGTGCCAGCTTGAAGTTGTTGGCCGGATCCGGACCGCCCTCTTTTACGGCAACTGCGATTTCACGTCCGATGATGGTGAAAACCTTGCCCTTTGCCGCATCGTTTGCTTCCTTCTTGTGCTTGATATTTGCAAATTTAGAATGTCCTGACATATTTATTCTCCTTGTTTAAATACGTATTTGTTTAGCATTGCCATACTGTTGGGATCAAGAAGTCTTTTTCCCGACTGATGCCGGATTGCTGGCGCACTGCGCTCCAGGTCCGGACCTTTTGCCCCTGCTATCATTTCGCAGCTGCGCCGCCCGGCTTTCCGGGAATCCTCGTCATCATAACCCGCTGCACCTGGCGCTCCGCCACCGACAGCACATGGAAGCGGAACCCTCCATAGTCCGTGGTGAAATGCTCACTGCCGTCCGGCACCTTGTCCATCTGCGACATGAGAAACCCGTTCAGCGTCTCAAACCGGTCATCATCGAACCGGATGCCAAAGCGCGCCGTCAGATCCTCCAGCGGAGTCCGGCCGTCCAGAATGAACTCGTTTTTGTTGGCCGTCGGCGTGATGTGCGTCTCATCCACGTCGTATTCATCCATGATGTTGCCGACGATCTCCTCGAGGATATCCTCCATGGCGATCAGGCCCGAGGTCTGTCCGTACTCATCAATGACGATGACCATCTGCGTCTTGCCGGTCTGCATCTGGCGGAACAGGTCGTCGATGTTCTTCGTCTCCGGCACGAACTCCGCCTGCCGCAGAAGCCCGCCAAGGCTCCGGATGGACTGCGTATCTCCCTCCGGGTGCTCCTGTCTCCAGCGGACCGCATCGCGGAAATGCAGGATTCCGATGATGTCATCGATGTTCTCCCGATAGACCGGGAACCGCGAGTTGTGCTGGCCGAGCATGAACTCCATTGCCTCCTCCAGCGTTTTCTCCGCATCGATGGCGATCATATCCTTGCGGTGCGTCATGATGTCCGCAGCTTCCTTATCCGAGAACTCGAAAATGTTCGTGATCATCTCCGCCTCGGACTGATCAATGACGCCCTGCTCATGTCCCTCATTCAGCATGGAGCGGATCTCCTCCTCCGTCACATCCCCGGACAGCGGTGTGCCGCGGACGCCGAAGAGGAACAGAATTCCCTTCGCACTGATATTCACGAGCCGCGTCAAGGGCAGCGTCAGAATCATCAGTATATGAAAAACATTGCCCGCGCGGATGATCCATGTCTCCGGATCCGCACTGCCGAGGCGCTTCGGAATCTGCACCCCCAGAACCAGCAAAACAAACAAAACGACCAGCCATGCCAGCACAATTGCCAGAATCCGCATGGCAAGCGCCGCCGGTCCGTCCGCAACGCCTCTTGTAAACCGCTCCGTCAGAAGCTGCGTCAGCGCAATGCCGTACACCGCACCGACAATCATATTGACGCAGGCCGTCACGAGCTGCACCGTGTCCGCATAGTCGGACTGGTCCTTCAGCACGAGCCCCAGCACCTTTTTGCGGCGCCGGCGGCGTTTTTTCTCCCGCTCGATGGCGGTATCACTCATTGCATCGGCCCCTTCGATCTCCTCATCGTCCTCGTCCAGAGGCCTCGAAGCACGAAGAGCCGAGCCAAACCCATATACAATTGCATCCAGAATCAGCAGAACAGCCAGAAAAAACAACAGACCGGGTGCCGATATATCTCCCATAAGGAATGATCACCTCCAGACGTTTCCGGGAAACAGGATATCCTCATGTTCCCATTAAGAACAAATGATACCATGAAAAAACGGAATATAACAGAGTCTGGATGGTTTGACTAAAATTTAACAAGCAATTATAATACAATCAGCTGCAAATCCGGTATGCAGAGCCCGTTCGGAAGCTGCTGCGCAGCCTTTCCCACGCGCATGTGTGCGCAGGCGCTCACGCGGTCCGGACACCCGGCAATTCCTGCAGTGAAGGAGCAATACATTGGAAACAAGAGAAATTTCGCAGGCGGTCATCAGCCGCCTTCCGCGGTATTATCGGTATCTCGGGGACTTAAAGGATGAGGGCGTGGAGCGCATCTCCTCCCAGGAGCTCTCCTCTTTGATGCACGTCACGGCGTCGCAGATTCGCCAGGACTTCAACCACTTCGGCGGCTTCGGGCAGCAGGGATACGGCTACAACACGCAGTATCTCTATGACGAAATTGCCAAGATTCTCGGCCTGAATCAGACCCACAACATGATCCTGATCGGCGCCGGAAACCTGGGCTCTGCCCTCGTCAACTACATGAATTACCGCAACCGCGGCTTCATCTTCAAGGCAGCCTTTGACCGCAACGCCGAGATTGTCGGCCGCAGAATCGGTTCCATTACGGTTCACCCCATGGAGGAGCTGACGGAGTTTATCCGGGACAATCAGATTGACATCGTTGTTCTGACAATTCCCCGTCAGGAGGCCGTAAAGGTCGCGGAAAAGCTTGCACACACTCCGATCAAGGCCATCTGGAATTTCGCCCACACGGATCTGCATGTTCCGGCTTCGATCCAGGTGGAGAATGTCCACCTGTCCGATTCGCTGATGCGGCTCTCCTACAACATCAAGCGCTTCGAGGACGGCAACTGACATCGGATCACACTGCCACGATTGCAAGGCCTTTCGCCGATCCTGCCCCACGGCAGGCAGCGGAGGGCCTTTTTAAATGATCGTCAGCCAGGCGACAGGCTGGCGTTCGTACAGTAATGGGTGCCGCGTCAATGGCTCCCACGGAGGCTTATCATGGAATATCTACTGACTGCACAGGAAATGAGCGATGCCGACCGCTTCACCAGCAATACGATCGGCATTCCCTCCATCGTTTTGATGGAACGGGCGGCACTGGCCGTGGCAGAGGCTGTGCATGCGGATTTCCCGCTGCCCGGCAGCCGAAAAAAGCCGGTGCGCATTGCGGTGGCGGCAGGCAAGGGCAATAACGGTGCCGATGCCCTTGCGGCAGGAAGAATTCTGTTGGACGCCGGATATGAGGTGGATTTCTATTCCGAAAAGTTATACGCCGATGTCGTTTCCGGCACCCCCGCCTCCAATCTGGACACCCAGCTTGCCGTTCTCGCCTCCTACGGCGCAGTGCTCCATCCCCTGCAGGAGCTCATTCCGGCAGAGGACGCGCTTTCCGCCGCTCCTTTGGGCATGTCTTCCGATGCCCCTTTGAAGTACACCGATGTCCTTCTGGACGGGCTCTTCGGCACCGGCCTCTCCCGGGAGATCACCGGAACCGCCGCGGACGTTATCCGGGCCATCAATGACCAGCGCTGCGAATACGGCGCAGCGGTATACGCCATCGATATTCCCTCCGGCATCAGCGCATCGACCGGCAAGGTGCTGGGCACCGCCGTCGAAGCGGATGTTACCGTCACCTTCGCCTTCTATAAGCGCGGCCATTTCCTGTATCCCGGCACGCGCTTCTGCGGAAGGGTGCTGCGCCGCGACATCGGCATCACAACGCGCTCCCTCTCCCAGCCCTGGTGCTTTACGTTCCTTGAGGATCCCCTTGCGGATGTCCTGCCGCAGCGCACGCCCTCCGGCAACAAGGGAACCTTCGGAAAGGTGCTGGTCATTGCCGGCTCCCGCGGCGTCTGCGGTGCCGCCCTCCTGTGCGCAAAGGCAGCCCTTCGCGCCGGTGCCGGCATGGTGCGCATTTACACGCAGGAGTCCAACCGTGAAATCCTGCAGAAGCTGCTCCCGGAGGCCATGTGCAGCACCTACGGCGATGTACTGACAGAGGCGGATCTCCAGACACTTTCCAGGGATCTTTCCTGGGCAGATGTTGCTGCGATCGGACCTGGAATCGGCAGAACCGATCAGGGACTTCGGCTTCTGACAGCCGTGCTGCACTGTGCGGCAGATCGGAAGGATAAAGGACATAATAAAGAACACGCGCGGCTTCGGGGACTTGTCATCGATGCGGATGCACTGCGGCTGATCGCAGACAGCGCCCCCTTGCATGCAGCCCCTCAGACCTCCTCCACCCCGAATTTATATGCGCTCCTTTCCGAGGCCGGGACAAACCTTCCGATCATTCTGACGCCGCACGCCGCCGAATGCGCGGCGCTTCTGCACACGGATCTGGATACCCTGCAGGAAAACCGCTTTTCTCTTCTTCCGGAATTTGCCGCCGCGCATCACTGCGTGCTCCTGGGCAAGGATGCCCGGACGCTGGTCGCCGGGTGGAAAGCGCCGGGGCTGTACCTGAATACCTCCGGCAATGACGGCCTTGCCACCGCCGGCTCCGGCGATGTGCTGACCGGAATCACTGCATCTCTCCTGGCCCAGGGCATGGACGGCTTTCCGGCCGCCTGCGCTGCAGCCTACCTGCACGGCAGGCTCGCCGATTTGCTTTTGCAAAAGCAGAGCGCAGGATCTATTATGGCAGGAGACCTGATTGAAGCACTCAAGATCGCATGTAATTATTCAGAGTCAAGCAAATTTGCATAAATGTGCGAGCAATGCTTGCATTAACGAGCTCGTTTTTGCAAATTTATTTGGCGAAAACACCATATGAGCAAAAGAGAAGCTGCGCAGCAGCGATTTTGCGAATGGGCTCTGAATAATTACGATCGTATGACCAAAGGAACAAACACACGATGATTTTATCCGTACAACACATCAGCAAAGCATTCCTGGAGGTGCCGGTTCTCACTGACATCTCCTTTCACCTGGAAAAGGGCGACCGGGCGGCCATCGTCGGCGTCAACGGCGCCGGCAAATCAACGCTCCTGAAGATCATGATGGGCGAGCTGTCTGCCGACGAGGGGAGCGTCGCGTTTTCCCGGGACGCGTCCGTCGGGTACCTCGCCCAGAACCAGGGTCTCGGCGTGGATGGCACTATCTACGAGGAGCTTCTGGTTGTCAAAAAGGACGTTGTGGAGCTGGAGCAGAAAATCGCCCGGGATGAGCAGCTGATGACGCAGCTGACCGGCGAGGAGCTGAACCGGGTCATTGAGGAATACAACGATCTCCTGGCGCGCTTCCAGAGCAGCAGCGGCTTCTCCTACAAGGGCGAGATCACCGGCATCCTGCGCGGCCTCGGCTTTAAGGACGAGGAATTCGATCAGCCCATCCGCACGCTCTCCGGCGGCCAGAAAACCCGAGTGGCACTTGCCCGGCTCCTTCTGGAGAAGCCGGACATCATTCTCCTGGACGAGCCCACGAACCACCTGGACATTGCCGCCATACGCTGGCTGGAGACGTACCTTGCCAATTACAAAGGAACGGTTCTCATCGTCTCCCACGACCGGTATTTTCTGGATAAAACGGTCAACCACATCATCGAGATTGAGAACACGCATGCCCTTGTTTTCAACGGCAATTATTCCTTCTATGCCGAGGAAAAAAAGAAGCTCCGCGACCAGAAATGGCATCAGTATCTGAACAACCAGGCGGAAATCAGGCACCAGGAGGAGGTCATTGCCAAGCTCCGGCAGTTCAACCGTGAGAAGTCGATCAAGCGTGCCGAAAGCCGCGAGAAGCAGCTGGCGAAAAGGGAGGTCGTCGAAAAGCCCTTTGAGCTCCGCGATGACATGCGCCTGACACTCAAGCCCTGCATCCGCTCCGGACGGGATGTCATGCAAGTGCGGCACCTGTCCATGGGCTTTGCGGACAAGCACCTGTTCGATGACATTACCTTTGACATTCAGCGCGGCGAGCATGTCGCCATCATCGGCAGCAACGGAACCGGCAAATCCACGCTCCTGAAGATCATCATCGGGCAGCTGTCTTCGCTCTCTGGCACGGTGCGCTTCGGTACCAACGTGCACATCGGCTACTACGACCAGGAGCACCACGTACTGACGGACTCCAATACCGTCTTTGAGGAAATCGCGGATGCGCATCCGGATATGACCAACACGGAAATCCGGAATCTCCTTGCCTCCTTCCTCTTTACCGGTGAGGACGTGTTCAAGCGGATTTCGGACCTCTCCGGCGGCGAAAAGGGACGCGTCTCCCTGGCTAAGCTCATGCTCTCGGAGGCCAACTTCCTGATCCTCGACGAGCCCACAAACCACCTGGATATCGTGTCCAAGGACGTCTTGGAGAATGCGCTGAATAACTACGAGGGAACTGTCCTGTACGTCTCCCACGACCGGTATTTTATGAACCGGACCGCCAGCCGCATCCTCTCTCTGACCGATCAGCTGATGCTCAATTATCCCGGCGGGCAGAAGGACGCACCGCCGCCGGCATGCTACATCGGGAATTACGATTACTATCTGGAGAAGTCAGCGCAGGTGGAATCCGTCCTGAAGGCAGACGAGCTGCGCAGGATCACCGAGGAAGGAAACGGCATCTCCGGCAATTCCTGCAATGCCCAGCCGGGCAGCACGCCGAATGCACCGGCAGCCTCCTCATCCGAGAAGGAAACGGCTGCAGGCAGCATGGATTATAAGCGGCAGAAGGAGGAGCAGGCAAAACTCCGCAAGCTGCAGAATGACCTGAAGAAATGCGAGGCAGAAATCGCGCAGATCGAGGAGCGCAGCACCGCCATCGATGAGGAAATGGCACTCCCCGAGAACTGCACGAACCTCGGCAAGCTCTCCGAGCTCCAGAAAGAAAAAAGCGCCGGGCAGGCCCGGCTGGAGGAGCTGTATTCGAAGTGGGAGGAGCTCTCGCTCGCACTCGGCTAAGTGCAGCGCCGCGCAGCTTTCCTTTTGCTCATGTGGCGTTCTCGCCAAATAAATTTGCAAAAATACCGGCCGGCGACGGGTCCGGCGGAGCTGTCCGTTTTGGAAGGACACTCTCCGCCGCCTGTCACCGGCCGGCTTGTTATCTTATGATGTTGGAGCAAACGATCTTTTGCCCCTGGTATCATTTTATTGATCCAAAAGCTCCTCCAGAGTATCGCGGATGGCGAGAATGAACTCCTCGGTATCAAGCTTCTTCACATCGGTGAGCGTCGTGATGGCCGCCAGATCTCCCGTCATCTTCCCGTCCTCGATGGTCTTAAGGGTGGCCTGCTCCAGCGTATCTGCAAACTTCACAAGGTCCGGAAGCTTGTCCAGCTGACCTCTCTTCCGCAGTGCACCCGTCCACGCGAAGATCGTGGCAACCGAGTTGGTGGACACCTTTTCGCCCTTCAGATACCGATAGTAGTGCTGCTGCACGGTACCGTGCGCCGCCTCATACTCATAGGCGCCGGAGGGCGACACCAGCGTGGACGTCATCATGGCAAGGGAGCCGAAGGCCGTCGCCATCATATCCGACATGACGTCTCCGTCGTAATTTTTCAATGCCCAGACAAAGCCGCCCTCGGAGCGGATCACCCTGGCCACCGCATCGTCGATCAGCGTATAGAAATACTTGATGCCCGCCGCCTCGAACTTAGCCTTATACGCATTGTCGTAGACCGACTGGAAAATCTCCTTGAAGTTGCCGTCATAGGTCTTGGAAATGGTGTCCTTCGTCGAAAACCAAAGGTCTACCTTCTTGTCATAGGCATAGTTAAAGCACGTCCTTGCAAATGTCTCGATGGACTTGTCCGTATTGTGGATGCCCTGAATGATTCCGGGGCCGTCGAACTCATGGATCAGTCTGCGGTGCTCTGTCCCATTTGCCTTTTCGGTAAATACGAGCTCCGCCGTCCCGGGTCCGCCGACATTCATCTCTGTGTTCTTATATACGTCGCCGTAGGCGTGACGGGCCAGAATGATGGGCTCCTTCCAGGTCCGCACATACGGCTCAATGCCCTTTACCAGAATCGGTCCGCGGAATACGGTTCCGTCCAGCATGGAACGGATGGTCGCATTCGGGCTCTTGTAAAGCTTCTTAAGATTGTATTCCTCCTGGCGAGCGCGGTTCGGTGTAATGGTCGCACATTTCACGGCAACGCCATACTCCTTGGTCGCCTCTGCCGAATCGCGGGTGACCTGGTCGTCCGTCTCATCGCGGTGCTTGAGCCCGAGGTCATAATACTCGGTCTTCAGATCAATGTACGGAAGGAGCAGATCCTCCTTGATCATTCGCCAGACAATGCGGGTCATTTCATCGCCGTCCATCTCAACGAGCGGAGTCGTCATTGCAATTTTACTCATGCTGGTATCTCCTTCCTTCTGCCATCGCAGGGTGCATACTACTCTTTTGTTTTGTCTTCTTCAATGTCGTTTTTGTACAGGTCGAACAGGCCGTTTTTCACCATGTTGTCATAGGCATTGACCATGTGCTCGTCGGCAAGGCGCTCTGCCAGCTCCGGATTGTTGGCCTTGATGGCCTCCATGATGCCGTGGTGCTCTTTATTGGAGGCAATGGCTCTCTCCGGCGTGGAAAGCGTTTTTCTGCGGATGCGCATCACGTACTGGTGATAATCCATCAGCAGATGCTCGAGCATCTTCGAATTGCCCGATTCGTACAGAATCCGGTGAAACTGGTTGTCCAGCTCCGTCATCTGCTCCATGTTCCCCTTTTTAGCATGGAACTCAGCGAGGTAAACATTCTCCTCCATGGCGTCCATCTGTTCCTTGGTGATGTGCTCGCAGGCCCACCGGGCGCAGAGTCCCTCGAGTCTTGCACGGATCAGGTAGATGTCTCGCACATCGCTCGCCTGAATGCCGGTCACGAAGGCACCGCGGTTGGGAATGATCTGTACGAGTCCCTCCAGCTCCAGCTGCCGGAGCGCCTCGCGGACCGGTGTTCTGGATACGCCCAGCTCCTGCCCGATGGCAACCTCCTTCAGCTCCTCGTTTTCCTTGTACTTGCCGTTTAGAATATCCCCGCGGATCTTATGGAACACTCTGCCGCGCAGAGAATACTGGTCGCTTGTATCACGTTTTACATCAAACTTACTCATTTACCCTATGCCTGTTTACAGGACCTCCTTTTTATCCGGTGCCTCCGCTCCGGTGATGCTGATCCCCTCCTGCCGGCAGACCGCATCGATCTGCGCCTCCAGCTCGGCATCGGTGATCACGGTCACGCGGCCCGCCGCGTACTGCTCGTCCACCCATGCCTTCACGCCCTCCACGAGGCGCGACTTCTTGTCCACGCGCTTCTCCTCCGGAAGACGGTAATAATTGTTGATCCAAAGAGCAATACCGGCCAGTCCCGAGGTGTTGGTCACCGAGGAAATGGGCGGCCGGTTCAGGAATTTGCCGGTGTCGAAGATATTGTAGATCTCCTCGTTTTTCAGCAGTCCGTCTGCATGAATGCCGGCTCTTGTCACGTTGAAGTTGCGGCCGACAAACGGGGTCCGCTCCGGAATGTGGTAGCCGATCTCCTTCTCGTAATATTCCGCCAGATCGGTAATCACCGTGGTGTCCATGCCGTTCAGATCGCCGCGCAGCTGCGCATATTCAAAGACCATGGCCTCCGTCGGCGTGTTGCCCGTGCGTTCGCCGATGCCGAACAGTGAGCAGTTGACGCCGCTGCAGCCGTACAGCCATGCGGTCGTTGCATTGACCACTGCCTTGTAAAAATCGTTGTGCCCATGCCATTCCAGCTGCTCGCAGGGAACACCGGCATGCACGTGGATGGCGTACATGATGCCGGGAACCGAGCGCGGAATAACCGCACCGGTGTAGTTGACACCGTAGCCCATGGTGTCGCAGCAGCGGATCTTCACCGGAATGCCGTACTCCTCCTGCAGCTTCATCAGCTCCAGACAGAACGGCACCACGTAGCCGTAGATATCCGCTCTCGTAATGTCCTCGAGGTGGCAGCGCGGGCTGATTCCCTGCTCCAGACAGTCGCGGATCACCGAAAGGTAGTGCTCCATCGCCTGCCGGCGCGTCATCTTCAGCTTCAGGAAGATATGATAATCCGAGCAGGAAACGAGGATTCCGGTCTCCTTCATGCCCATCTCCTTCACCAGGCGGAAATCCTCGTGGCTCGCGCGGATCCAGCTGGTGATCTGCGGGAATTCGTAGCCGCGCTCCATGCACTTGTAGACGGCATCCCGGTCCTGCTTACTGTAGAGGAAGAACTCGCAGGCCTTGATCATGCCGTTGGGTCCGCCGAGCCGGTGGAACTCATCATAGATATGTACAATCTGATCCGTTGTATAAGGGGCTCTGGACTGCTGTCCGTCGCGGAAGGTCGTGTCCGTAATCCAGATGTTCTCCGGAACGTGCTTGGGAACGGTACGGTCGTTGAAGGGGATTTTGGGGATTTCCGAATACGGGTACATCTGCCGGAAAACATTCGGCTTCTGGACGTCGTCCAGGATGTACATGTGCTCCTCGATCTGCAGAAGATGATTTTCCTTGTTCATGGAAACCGGGCGATTTTCAAACGTTTCTGTAACCATATCGGCATCCTCCATTGGATTTGATTTTTGTCTGTATAATTGTATACAGCGTATATGGCTTCGTCAAGGAGAAAAAACGGCAGGGCGGCTGCTGTTTTGGTGCAGGCCAGCGGCGGGGTCTGGCGGAATTCTCCCCACAAAGGGCATCCTTCAAATAAAGTGTATACAAAAAGACCGCAGCAGTTAACTCTCCTGCTGCGGTTTCGTATACAAGTATTCAGTTCTGAGGGGTGCCTTGCTGCACTAATTCTCCTCGGAGAATCCGGCTGCTGCCTTTTCGGCTCTTGCTGCCACTTCCTTGCTCTGGATGTCTGCGGGCGCCTGCTGGTAGCGGGCGAATTCGTAGCTGTAATCGCCTCTGCCGCCGGTCATCGAACGGAGCGTCGTGGAGTAGTCAAACAGCTCCATCTGCGGAACGTCTGCCTCGATGATCTGCTTGGATCCCGGAGCCGGCGTCATGCCGAGAATGGAGGCGCGTCTCTTATTGAGATCGCCCATGATGTCACCGGTATAGGTATCCGGAACAACGACCTTGAGGCTGACGATGGGCTCGAGCAGAACCGGTCCTGCCTCCATGAAGCCCTTCTTGAAGGCCTGCTTGGCTGCGGTCTTGAAGGCCATTTCCGAGGAGTCCACCGGATGGTAGGAGCCGTCGTACAGCGTTGCATGAACGCCGACAACCGGGTAGGCAGCAAGAGGTCCTGCCTGAACGGACTCTGCAATGCCCTTCTCAACGGCCGGGAAATAGTTCTTCGGAACTGCGCCGCCGACAACAGCCTCGTCAAAGGTATACGGTGCGGACGGATCCTCGGACGGCGAGAAACGGATCTTTACATGGCCGTACTGGCCGTGGCCGCCCGTCTGCTTTTTATACTTATACTCTACATCCGAGTTCTTCTTGATGGTCTCGCGGAAGGCAACCTTCGGCTTCTCCACGGTGATCTCGCACTTGTACTGATCCTTCAGCTCGGACTGAATGACCTGCAGGTGCAGATCGCCCATGCCGTAGATCAGCGACTGGCCGTTTGCCGAATCGTTGACCGGCTTGAAGGTCGGATCCTCGGCGGCGAGCTTGCCCATTGCCTGTGCGATCTTGTCGATGTCCTGCTTGTTCACGGCCTTGTAGCGCAGGTATGTGTAAGGCGTAGAGATGTCCATCTTGGTATACTGGATGGGCGCGGCCTTGGTAGAGATCGTATCGCCGGTGTTGACACCCTGCTGTTTGGCAAGTGCGCCCAGATCGCCGGCATGGAGCTCGGAGATCTCCGAAGCCTTGTTGCCCTGCAGGATGTACAGCTTGCCAATCTTGAACTCTGTCTCGGTGCGTGTGTTGTAGCACAGATCATCGGTCTTAAAGACGCCGGAGCGTACCTTGATCAGGCTGTAGCGGCCGATGAAGGGATCCACGATGGTCTTGAATACGAACGCGCTCTTGGGCTTGAGTATGTCAAAATTCGCCTCGAAGATCTCGTTGGTCTTGACGTTGATGCCGCTGACCTTCCGGGATTCTGCTGCGGGCATGTATTTGACAATGTCATCCATCATTGCGTATACGCCGAGTGCATAGAGGCCGGCGCCCATTTCCACCGGAACAATCGTCCCGTCCTGAATGGACAGACGCGCTGCGGCACGGATCTCCGCCTCTGAGAACTCCTCGCCGGAGAAATACCGGTCCATGAATTCCTCGGAGGTCTCTGCAACTGCCTCCATCAGCGTGTTGTGGTACTGCTCCAGATATTCCTCGGAGTAATCCGGAATGTCAGTCGGGACGGCTTCCTTGTTCACCCAATGGAAGGCCTTCTTCTGGATAACGTTGACGTAGCCGGTCAGCTTGCCGTCTTCACGGATCGGCATGTTGAACGGAGCGATCTTCTTGCCGTAGAGAGCGGTCAGATCCTCGATTACCTTGCGGTAGGACACCTCATCGATATCCATGTCGGTAACAAAGAACATGCGCGGCAGATGATATTTCTCACAGATGTCCCAGGCCTTCTCGGTGCCGGCCTCGATGCCGGACTTGGCGCTTACCACGATGATGGCGCCGTCTGCAACGGAGATGGCCTCTTCTACCTCGCCGACGAAATCAAAGTATCCGGGGGTATCGAGCACATTCAGCTTATAGTCGTTCCACTCGATCGGGATCAGTGAGGTGTGAATGGAAATTTCACGCTTCTGCTCCTCCTTGGTAAAGTCGCTGATGGTCGTTCCATCCTCAACCTTGCCCAGTCTGGACGTCAGACCACCGAGATATGCCATTGCCTCGACAAGAGTCGTCTTGCCGCAGCTGCCGTGTCCCAGGATCACAACGTTACGGATTTTGTCAGTAGTATAGACTTTCATGTGCTTAACCTCCAGTATGTTATTGAGTATTGCAGATTATTTGGCTGCAATCTCGTAAACTCAAGGAACATTTTAACAAACTCTTGGTTGCATCACAAGGGAAATTGTGGATTTTCTACAAATAGTAGTGGTGAGGCCGCCGCTGTTAACTGTACACTCTCTCGGCGTTACTGTACAGACGCCAGCCAACTTGTGATGAGGCGCGAAAGGGGGTCCTACTCCGGCAGCCCCGACCAGGAATGGATGGTGCTCATGTGTTCCTCGCAGGGATTC
>CAVJLL010000050.1:0-14908 GCA_963650385.1 Clostridium sp. CAG:508
GCAGCACAGAATCCGGACGGAACGATCACGGCAGTTCTCTTGAACCGCACAAACGAAGACGCCTTTTACACCTTCCGCGTCTGCGGCAGGATCGTGCGCTTTGCCGTGCCGGCCGGAACCATTACGACATTGCGGCTGCAGTGAAAGACCCACTCGGGCGACAGGGTGGCGGATGAATGTGTACAACTCCGCCAGGACCCGTCGCGCGTGTGGGGGACAGTATGAGAATGGAGGGGAAGCTATGAAGGAGCTGCTGTACGGCGCGGCCTACTATGACGAGTACATGCCATATGAGCGCTTGGAAAAGGACATCGAGCTCTTAAAGGCAGCGGGCATGAACGTGGTGCGCATCGGGGAGAGCACCTGGTCCACGTGCGAGCCGCAGGAGGGCGTTTTTGATTTTCACCACGTGACGCGCGTCATCGAGGCAATGGGGAAGGCCGGTATTCGGGTGATCCTGGGAACGCCGACCTATGCCATTCCGACGTGGATGGAGAAATCCTATCCGGAGGTCCTGGCGACAACGCACAGGGGCAGAGGCATCTACGGCGCACGCCAGATCATGGACATCACGCACCCGGTGTACCGCTATTATGCGGAGCGTGTAATCCGGAGGATGATGGAGGAGTGCGTCTCCTATGAGAATGTCATCGGCGTGCAGCTCGACAACGAGACCAAGGCGTACGATACGGCAGGTCCGAACGTGCAGCGGGGGTTTGTCAAATATCTTCGGGAGAAATTCCGCGATGATCTGGAGGCCTTAAACCATGCCTACGGGCTGGACTACTGGAGCAACCGGATCAACGCCTGGGAGGATTTTCCGGATGTGCGCGGCACGATCAACGGGAGCCTCGGCGCAGAATTTGCTGCATACCAGAGAAGCCTTACGGCAGAGTTCCTCGCATGGCAGCGCGGCATCGTCGAGCCGTATTTGCGGGAGGATCAGTTCATCACGCACAACACGGATTTCAACTGGATTGGCTATTCCTACGGCCTGAATCCGGATACGGATGTGTACGAGAACGGCAAGGCCATGACGGTCGTGGGAACGGATATTTATCATCCGTCGCAGGACGATCTGACCGGCATGGAGATTGCCTTCGGCGGCGATCTGACGCGCTCGGTGAAGAGGGACAACTATCTGGTGCTCGAGACGGAGTGCCAGGGCTTTCCGCAGTGGCTTCCCTATGACGGGCAGCTGCGCCTGCAGGCCTACTCGCACCTGGCGAGCGGCGCCAACATGGTGGAGTACTGGCATTGGCATTCGCTGCACAACGCCTGCGAAACCTACTGGAAGGGCGTTTTGTCCCATGATTTTAAGGAAAACGAGACCTACCGCGCGTGCAAGGTGATCGGAAACGAGTGGAAGCGCATTGGGCACAAGCTCGTCAACCTGCAGAAAGAGAACCGCATCGCCATTCTGGTCAGCAATACCGC
The DNA here is from genome assembly GCA_963650385.1 of Clostridium sp. CAG:508. Lineage (GTDB taxonomy): Bacteria > Bacillota > Clostridia > Lachnospirales > Lachnospiraceae > CAG-791. Next base: position 1,438 of record CAVJLL010000050.1, read on the forward strand.
TTTGAAGGCTCTGGACTGGTTCTCCATCAACCACGGCATCGCCGCGGATCCGGAGGGCTTTGGCTACAACGACGTGCTGATGGGCCTGTACCGGCAGCTCTACCGGATGAATCTGGAATGCGATTTCCTCTTCCCGCAGAATGCGGCGGAGCAGATCGGCAATTACTCGCTGGTCATCGTGCCGGCACTCTATGCGGCCGGGCAGGAGCTGTTGGATACGCTGGCGGAGTATGCGGCCGGCGGCGGACATCTCCTGGTCACCTTCAAATCGGCGTTTGCGGATGAGAACGTGAAGGTGTGGCCGGACGAGGCGCCGCATACACTGACGAAGGTCATCGGAGCCTCCTACAGCCATGTGACTGTTCCCGGTCATGTCGGCCTTCGCAGCAGCATTTATGCAGGAACGGCTTCGGAGAATTCGGGCCAAAAAACGGCAGCCGCTGCCGGGGCCGGCGCAGAGGAAACGGCCTGCACGGCATCTGCGAAAGCCGGGACCGGACAGGGCCTGCAGGATGGAAAGGAGAACACAGATCATGCGGAAACGGTGATGGAGCTCCTCTGCCCCGACGGATGCGAGGTCCTGGCGGAATACGACCACCCCTCCTGGGGGCGGTTTGCAGCCGTCGTACGAAACCATTACGGCAAGGGACAGGCGACCTACTTCGGCTGCTGGGCCAATGAGGAGTTTCTTGCGAAGGTGCTGCGGCAGGCAGCAGAGGATGCAGGGATCGCGATTCCGAAGGCTGCATTCCCCGTGATCGTTCGAAGCGGCGTCAACGGGGACGGAAGGAGAGTCACGTATTATCTGAACTACTCGCCCAAGACGCAAACAGTGACGGCTGCGGCAGCAGGAATGGAGTTGACTCGTGAAGTCAACATACGGAGCGGGCAGGAAATGGAGCTCGAGCCTTGGGATCTGCGTATTATTGAGGAGTAAGCGGCTGTTTTTCGCAGAAAAATGAGCGGATAACGAGCTTGCCAGAGCGCAGTGAGCCCGGCAATCCGTTTTCAGCCGGAACAAGGGAAGATGATTGCTGTGTCGCAGGCCGGTCGGTAATCTACGGCGTACGCGAAAAGGCATTGAAGGGAAACGGAGGGGAACATGAGACGAATTTATGCACCGACAAGTGATGAGGTGACCGAGCAGGAGCTGCGGCACCGGGAGCTGGCGCGCAGCGTGGCCGGCGAATGCGTTGTTTTGCTGGAAAACGACGGCACACTGCCGCTGACCGAGGGCAGAAAGCTGGCACTGTTCGGCATGGGAGCGAATTACACGGTGAAGGGCGGCACCGGGTCCGGGGATGTGAATTCCCGCTCCAGCCTCACCGTGGAGGAGGGGCTTGTTCAGAAGGGCTGGACGATTACCACCGGCGACTGGCTGGCGAGAAACCGCGCGCGGCGCGAGGAAGCGCAAAAGGCCCACATGGAGGAGCTGGAGCGCCTTTCGAAGGAGACAGGAGCTGAGCCGGTGATGCTGGCCTTTGCACATCCCTTTGTGATCCCGCCGGCGGAGCCGGTCACGTCCGCGGACATTGAGAAGGCCGATACCGATACCGCGGTGTATGTGATCGCACGCAATTCCGGCGAGGGCGCGGACCGTTTTCATAAGAGGGGCGACTACCTGGCCTCCGAGGAAGAGCTGCAGGATCTGCGGCTTCTGGGGGCGCACTTCAAAAAGGTGGTGCTGCTTTTGAACATCGGCGGTGTGATGGATCTGTCGGAGATCCGGAATATTCCGGGGATCGGAGCCATTGTGCTCATGAACCAGCTGGGGAACATCGGCGGACTTGCCATTGCGGATGTGCTGGACGGCACGGTCAACCCCTCCGGCAAGCTCACCGACACCTGGGCGGCAGCCTATGCGGACTATCCGGCGTCGGCGACCTTCTCCCACAACAACGGGAATCTGGACGACGAGGAGTACGCAGAGGGAATCTATGTCGGCTACCGGTATTTTGACACCTATGGGAAGCAGCCGCTGTATCCCTTCGGCTACGGGCGGTCCTATACGGACTTCTCCGTGGAGCCGGGGCCGGCGACGCTTTATGGCGATGCGATCACTCTGACGGTGACGGTGACCAACACCGGCGCGATTTACACCGGCAAGGAGGTCGTACAGGTGTACGCCTGCGCACCGGGCGGAGCGCTCGACAAGCCGCTTCGTGAGCTGAAGGCCTATGCCAAAACAGGACCCCTGTGGCCGGGCGCTTCCGAGGAGCTGACATTGACGATTCCGCTGCAGAGCCTTGCCTCCTACAGTGAGGAGAAGGCGGCCTGGGTTCTGGAGCCCGGGCAGTATGTGCTCCTTGCAGGGACGGATTCCCGGAATGGGAAGCCTTTCGCCGTTGCGGAGATTACCGAGGAGCTTGTCACCGAGAAGGTGCAGAACCTGTTCGCGGCTGCCCCTGCGGCCGGTGCGGATGCGGCGGTGAAGGAGCAGAGGGAGAGCGCCTATAAAGAGCTTCTGTCACAGGCGCTTGCGGCCGGCGTGCCGGTTCTTGCGGTGCAGCCGGAGGCGGTACGCACAAAGGTCGTGACCTATACCGGCCGCACGGAAATCCCCTGCAAAGAGGGAAGAGCGCTGACGCTGCAGGATGTGAGGGACGGTGCCTGCACCGTGGAGGAGCTGGTTTCCCAGCTGAGCATCCGGGAAATGGCGTCCCTGTGCACAGGACGCTTTGCAAGGGACGACAGCGATTCGATCATCGGAATGGCCTCCATGCTGCCGGGCGCTGCGGGAGATACGACCGAGGTTCTCGAGAAGAGCCGCGGCATTCGTCCGTTGATCATGGCCGACGGCCCGGCGGGCCTTCGCCTGCAGCCGCACTTCAAGGCAAGGAAAACCGGCGAGATCCTGCCGGGCGGCGCAGTTTTCGGTGACGCAGCGGTTTCCTTCCCGGATTACGACAGACCGGAGGAGGTAGAGGATCATTATCAGTACACCACGGCGATCCCGATCGGCTGGGGACTGGCACAGTCCTGGAACCCGGAGCTGGTGGAAAAGGCGGCGTCCATGGTGGGACAGGAGATGGAGACCTTTGGCGTGGACATCTGGCTGGCACCGGCCATGAACATCCACAGAGATCCCCTGTGCGGCCGTAATTTTGAATACTATTCGGAGGATCCGCTGGTATCGGGCCTGACGGCGGCGGCCATCACAAGGGGCGTGCAGTCGCATCCGGGAAAGGCCGTCTGCATCAAGCACTTTGCAGCCAACAACCAGGAAGACAACCGCTATTGTACCAACGCGCAGATCAGCGAGCGGGCGCTGCGTGAGATCTATCTGAAGGGCTTTGAAATCTGCGTCCGGGAGGCGAAGCCGCTCACGATCATGTCGTCCTACAACCTGATCAACGGCGTGCACACGGCGAACAGCCGCGACCTGCTGCAGTCTGCAGCCAGAGACGAATGGGGCTTTGACGGCCTTATCATGACGGACTGGTTCTCCACGCAGTACATGCAGGGGCTGATGGAGGAGAATACCCGGTACACGGTGGGCGATGTGACCGGCGCCGTGTATGCCGGCAACGATGTGCAGATGCCGGGCTGCCAGGACATCGAGGACGTCCTCACCGAGGCAGCAGAAAGCGGCAAGACCAGCGAGGCGGGCTTTGCCATCACGAAGGCGGACCTGCAGTGGTGCGCCGCCAATGTCATCCGCACGGTGCTGCGCTGCGGCACGCGGTAAACAGATATGCCAGGACCCGTCGCAGGGCTGGCTCATAGACTGCAATCGGAGCGCAGTCCGGGAGGACTTCTGCGTGCCGCCCCTACAGAGCTATAGAAACGAGGGGGCCGGCATGATAGAATAATCCCCGGACCGCGCTTTTTTTGCGTTCCGGTCCGGCCGTGATCCGGCAGTATCCGGGCACCGGCTATTTTATGGTCATCGGGAAAGGATGCGTGCGGAATGCCAAAGCTCCGGATTTACGTTTGCCATACCTTCTATCATGTATACGTCGCCTGTCTGAAGGAGCTGAACCTTCCAAAGGCGCAGCAGGGCGCAGCGACGCTCGTGCTCTCGCGGATGTCGAACGATTTCGGCGATCTGGACGTGCGTGCGCGGGAGAGCGGTATTTTTGAAGAGGTTGTATGGTTCGATGAAAAGCCCTACACCTTTTTCCCGGAGCTCCTGCCCTTGAAGGAAAATACGGGGTCCCTCCCCAGGAATCTCATCAACCGCATGAACTTCTGCCGGAGGCTGGCCCGGCTGGAGGAACCGTACGTTCCGGTGAACTTCCGGGAGTATAAGGACATCTACGTTTTCTGTGATTCGGATCCCATCGGCTATTACCTCAGCGGGAACGGAATCCGCTACCACGCCGTGGAGGACGGACTGGACTGCATCCGGTATTACGACACCGCCCGGTACGACAACCGGGGACATTTTGGCCTGAAGGCATGGATGGCGGCGCGGGGCTTTATTTTCATTCAGAATGGGTACGGGCGCTATTGCATCGACATGGAGGTCAATGACATCTCCGCGCTGGATTATCCCATCGCGAAGATGAAGGAGGTGCCGCGCGAGCAGCTTGCGGCCGGATTGGATGCGGACGCACAGGAGACGATCACGCGCCTGTTCATCGCCAATGAGGATGCGCTGGAGGCGGCGCTGAAACGGGCAGCGGCGGAGGAAAAGCCGGTGACGCTCCTGTTGACGGAGCCTCTTTGCAAGGACCTCTCCATGCGCAGGAAGCTCTTCGAGGACATGGCGCGGGAGTACGGCGGAGACGGCGTTATATTGGTAAAGCCCCATCCGAGGGACCTGCTGGATTATCACGAGGTCTTTCCGCAGCACATCGTGCTGGATGCGAAATTCCCGATGGAAATCCTGAACTTCGTCTGCCAAAGGCTCTCGATCGAATTCACGCGGGTGGTGACGGTGTACACCGTTCCGACCTCCATCCACTGCGCAAGAGAGAAGCTCTACCTGGGGGATGAGTTCATGGACCGGTACGAGGAGCCCTCGCTCCACCGGGATGCGGGCAGCCACAGCGAGCAGAAGAGCTTCTGAAGAGAACGTCACATGAGCAAAAGACAGCTGCGCAGCGGCGCTTTTGCAAATGGGCTCTGAATGACAATAAGAGACTGCTGTACGGAAGATTAACCGGAAAGAAATCAACTATGCTGACAACTATCAAGAGAATCAACCAGCTCCTGGACCGCCGCCAGAAAATGACGATGGTGCTGCTGGTATTTATCATGCTCCTTGGAGCCGTTCTGGAGGCACTGGGCATCACGCTGGTGCTGCCGGTGATGCAGGCGATCGTGGATCCCTCTGCCATCACGGAGAACCAATACCACATGGGCGATGTGTACCGCTTAAGCGGTGCCGGCAGCTTGCAGCAGTTCGCGGTATTGATGATGGCGGCGATCATCGTTGTTTTCATCTGCAAGAACATCTATCTCTTCCTGGAGCAGAAGCTCCTGCTGCGGTTCATCTACCGCAACCAGTTCGCGACCAGCAACCGCATGATGATCAACTTCATGAAGCGGCCCTATGAATACTATCTGAACGCCAACACGGCGGTCATTCAGCGCAACATCACCTCCGACATCAACAACGTGTATGCGCTGATCCTCAATATCCTGCAGATGACATCGGAGGTCATTGTGTTCCTGATCATGGTGGCGGTTCTCCTGGTCATGGATGCCGTGATGACGATGTCGATTGCGATGCTCCTCGTTGTGGTGCTCGTCGTGATCAAGCGCTTCTTAAAGCCGGTGATGCTCAAGGCAGGCAAGGAGAACCAGGACTATTATGCCGGGCTTTACCAGTGGATTTCAGAATCCGTGGACGCGGTGAAGGAGATCAAGATCGCCGGCAGAGAGAACTATTTCATCAATGAGTATTCCAAATGCGGTGACGGCTACGTGAATGCCGTGCAGAAATACACGCTGTTCAGTTCGACGCCGAGGCTCCTGATCGAGTGCATCTTCATTACCGGCATCGTGCTGTACATCATGGTGCAGGTGATGCGCGGCGACGGCGACCTGACGTCCCTGGTCCCGCAGCTGGGCGCCTTTGCCGTGGCGGCGGTGCGCCTTCTCCCCTCGGCCAACCGCATGAACACCTACATGACGAACATTTCCTATTTCCAGCCGTTCCTCGACAACGTCAGCGAGAATCTGCAGGAGGAAATCCATGACAGGAGCATTTCCTACCGGGTGGAGGATTACGATCCCAGTGAGACCGCGGCAAAGCTTCCGGTGACGAGCTGCATCGAGCTGCAGGACATTGTCTACCATTATCCGAATTCGGATGTGAAGATCTTTGACCACGCGACGGTGACGTTCCCGGTCGGCAAGTCCATCGGCATTGTGGGCGCCTCCGGCGGCGGCAAAACAACGCTCATCGACATCATGCTGGGGCTCCTGCGCCCCGCATCCGGCCGGATCCTGGCGGACGGCGTGGATGTGCAGACCAACTACCGCGGGTGGCTGCGCAACATCGGCTACATCCCGCAGCAGATCTACATGCTGGATACGACGATCCGCAAGAATGTCGCCTTCGGCGTGCCGGACCAGGACATCGACGATGAGAAGGTATGGCGGGCATTGAAGGAGGCGCAGCTCGACGAGCATGTGCGGTCGCTCCCGGAGGGCCTCGATACCGAGATCGGCCAGCACGGCATCCGCTTCTCGGGCGGACAGAGGCAGCGCATCGGCATCGCGCGGGCGCTCTTTGAGGATCCGGAGGTTCTGGTGCTGGATGAAGCCACCTCGGCGCTGGACAATGAGACGGAGGCTGCGATTATGGACAGCGTCAACCGTCTGCACGGGAAAAAGACATTGATTATCATTGCGCATCGGCTGGAAACCATCGAAAAGTGTGATATGGTTTACCGGGTGGAGCACCAGGGCGTGGTGCGGGAACGATGAGATGAGGACGGAATGAAGCGTATTTTTGTGGATCTGGAAATGCACCCGGTGACTGGGAACTTTCCGAAGGAGAAGTCCATCTTCCGGTTTGAGACGATGGAGATCGGCGCGGTTATGCTCGATGAGAAGGATGCGGAGATCGACTCCTTCTGTGAATATGTGCATCTGATGTTCAGTGAGAGTGTGCAGGAGCGGTACACGGAGCTGACCGGCATTACGACGCAGATGCTGCAGGATGCCGATCCGTTTCCGGTGGTGCTGGAGCGGTTTCTGGCCTGGTGCGGCACGGACTATACGATGTATTCCTGGAGCAAATCCGATCTGGCGCAGATCAAGGGCGAGTGCCGCCAGAAGGGAATTCCCTCCTCGCCGGAGCTGACGTACCTGCTGCGGAACTGGTCGGACTTTCAGAAGGAGTTCAGCAAGCTCATCGGCTTTCATCATGCGGTGAATCTCCGGGATGCGGTGAGCCTGGGCGGACTGGACTTTGACGGGAGAGCCCACGACGGTCTGGTGGATGCGAGGAATACCGCGAATCTCTTCCGGCAGACCCGGGATGAGAAGATGTTCCGCAAGCTCAAGAGCCTGATCAGTGAGAAGGAGGAGCCGCTCACGTTCACCATGGGAGAGGTGTTCAACTTTAAAGTGGAGTGACCGAACAAGTCAAAAGACGGCCTGCCGGTCAGCAAAACGACAGGCGCAGCGCACACAGCAACAACACAGCAAAGGAGGAACCGAAGCGATGAAGAAGTTTTTTGAAGAGTTCAAGGAGTTTATCAGCAGAGGAAATGTACTGGATATGGCAGTCGGTGTCATCATCGGTGCTGCATTCAAGTCGATCGTGGATTCGCTGGTGGCGGACATCATCAGCCCGCTCCTGGGTCTGTTCGGCTCGCACAACCTGGATGCCATGAAGCTGGTGATCAAGCAGGGCGCGACGGAGGATGCCACCGTATCGCTGAACTACGGCAGCTTTCTGTCGTCGGTGATTAACTTCGTCATCATGGCGCTGATCCTGTTCTGCATCGTGAAGGGCTTCAACAGCTTCCATACTAAGATGGAAGAACTCCAGGGCAAGGAGAAGGAGGAGCCGGCAAAGCCTGCCGTGAAGATCTGCCCCTACTGCCGGAGTGAGATCGCAGCCGAGGCGACCAGATGCCCGCACTGCACCTCCCAGTTGGAGAAGTAAGAGAATTTGCAAAGCAAATTCGAGATGGGCGCTAAACGCAAAAGGTCATCAGAATGTATCGTGTTATCATCGTAGATGATGAGAAAACCATAGCGGAGGGAATCGCGTCCCTGTTCCCATGGAGCGGCATCGGATTCGAAGCGGTATCCTACACGGACCCGCGTGTCGCACTCGCTGCCATCGAGCGGGACGGCTGCGATGCAGTGCTGTCCGACATTGAAATGCCGGGTATGAGCGGCATCGAGCTGTGCCAGAAGCTCCAGGGCAGGGACATTTTTGTCGTGTTCCTCTCGAGCCATCAGAACTACGACTATTTCCGCAGTGCCATCCGCTACAGCGTGGAGGACTATCTCTTAAAACCGATCAGCGGTGACGACCTTATGGAATGCTTCGGCAAAATAAAAGCCAAGCTCGATGCCAGGCATCCCGCAGGGGAACCGGAAACGCATTCCTCCGGCTACTACGAATCCATCCGGAAGATCGTCACGGACTATCTGGAGGAGAACTACCAAAGTGCAAGGCTCGAGGAGGCGGCGCACCGCGCGAACCTCAGCTCTGCCTACCTCTCGAGCCTTTTAAAGGATAGGCTCGGCTGCGGCTTTTCCGAGCTCCTGACCAGAATCCGCATGGAGAAGGCGGCGAAGATGCTGGGGGACGTGCAGTACAAGGCCTATGACATTGCCTATTATGTCGGCTACGACAATCCCAAGAGCTTTTCGCGGGCCTTCAAGAACTACTACGGCTGCTCGCCCATGGAATACCGGCAGCGCGGCGGAAAGGAGAGCTGATGCAGCGGCGTAAATATTTCCTGCGCCGGTTCCGGCAGTATCTGCTGCTCTTCCTCCTTCCGGTGACGGTGGTCATCATCATTTCCTTTCTGATCTCGGTCTCACAGCTCTCGGGAAGTCAGGAGAGGGCGGGACGGGACCTGGTCGATGCGGTCAATACCGACGCAGAGCTGTCCTTGAACAACATTTCCCAGCAGAATGTGCAGTTCGCCAACAATCCCTACATGGTGCTCTCCCTAAAGCGCATTCTGGAGAAGGGCAATTACCTTTCCTATGCCGATTCCATCAACATCCGCAGCATCAATGCAACGCTTAAGAGCACGATCATCACCTATCCGTACGTCGACAGCATTTATCTGTACATGGACGGATACGATTACTACTACACCTCCGATGAGAGCATTGCGCGGCTGACGGGACAGGAGGAATGGTATCAGTATTACATGGAGATGAGCGGGCAGGATACGGAGATCTGGGTTCTCCCCGGTGACCGCGGCCGGGACGGAAGGGCGAAGGAGCTGACGGTCATGCAGAAGATGCCGTTTTTCGGCGGTGTCGTGGTCATGCGGATCGACCTCGCGGAGTTCCAGGAGCTTCTTTCCAATGCACTGCAGCAGGAGGATACCTCCGTTGTCTTCATCAATATGGACGACGAGATCCTCTTCTGCTGGGGGGATGAGACCGATGCATCGGAGCTGGCCGGGGCAAAGCTCCCGGGGGACGGTGCGGAGGGAGCCTGGGAAATGGTGGGAGAGCATCTGTATCTCCTCCAGCAAAGGGACAACACATCCTTCGGCATCCGGATCGTTGCCATGACGCCGATCCGCAGCGTCCTGCTGCAGGCGGCGAACTACGTTCCCTCCTGGGGACTGATGCTGGCGGCCGGCATTGCAGCGGCGCTTCTGGCGACGTATGTGACGACGAGCCGTAATTTTGGCTACATCGAGCACATCATTTCGGTGCTGGGCGATGCGGAGCGAGGCGACTACAGCCGTCTGCAGGACCAGCACAAGGCAGAGGACGAGTACGACGCAATTCTCAACAACATCATTCGGCTCCACCTGGAGACCGAACGCCTAAGCTCCGAGCTCGAGCAGAAGAAGCACCAGCAGGAGGTGGTCTCCCTGACGGCACTGCAGGCGCAGATCAACCCGCACTTCATGTTCAACACGCTGCAGATGATCCAGTTCCAGGCGGCGCGCGGGGGCGAGGAGGCGCAGGACGTTGTCCGCATGACGGAGGCGCTGTCCGATATCCTGCGGTACGCACTTTCCGACCCGCTTCAGCCCATCACGCTGCGGGAGGAAATCGAGTACCTGAAAAAATACGTTGCCATCCAGCACATGCGCTTCGGGCAGCAGTTCATCCTGTACTACGAGGTGGAGGAGGAGCAGCTCGAGCTCCCGGTGTTCCGTCTGATGCTGCAGCCGATCATCGAGAACAGCATCCTGCACGGCATCCGCGACAAGGGCGAGACCGGCTACATCAAGCTGACCGTGTTCCGGCGGGACGATGTCGTTCGCTTCCGCGTGTTCGACACCGGCGTCGGAATGAGCAAAGACCGCCTTGAGCAGCTGCGCCGCAGCATCAATGCATTTGATGTGCACAGCATCGGACTGACCAATGTCAACAGCCGTCTCAAGCTCTATTTCGGCGAGGAGGCGGGCCTTCGGATCCGAAGCGTCCAGGGGCGCGGCACCATCGTGGAATTCCAGATGAAGCTGTCGCAGATCGAAAAATATGTTGCCGATTCCAAAAAGATGTAACCGGCAGGAAAAAGAGAAGAAGAAAAGTGACCAAATGAAAAAAGGCCTCCCTGCACCGGCGGGGAGGCCTTTGCGATAATACAGACAGTTCAAATGACAGCCCGGAAGCGGGCAGCAGGAGGGATAAAATCTATGAAAAAGAAGACAATCGCCGTCCTTCTGACGGCAGCAATGGCAGCAGGTGTGCTGGCAGGATGCGGATCCTCTTCGGATTCGTCTTCCTCTGCGGATACCGCAGCAGCAACCGCCGAGAGCAGCGCAGAGGAGACAGCAGAGGCTGCTTCTTCGACGGCTTCCGGTGATTCGGTAACGCTTCGCTTTGCATGGTGGGGCGGCGACGAGAGAAACGAAGCAACGCAGGCGGTCATCGATCAGTTCGAGGCAGCACATCCCGGCGTTACGATTGAAGGCGAGCCCGGCTCCAACGACGGCTACCACGACAAGCTGGCAACGCAGCTGGCTTCCGGAACCGCACCGGACATCGTCCAGATCGATCCCGAGACCATGCCGACCTTCGTGGATGCCGGCGATTACTTTGTAGATTTGAGCACCACGAGCATTGACCTGTCGACCTTCGATGCAGATTACATCAGCAAGCAGATCAACGGCAATTACGACGGCAAGCAGTTGGGGCTTCCCACCGGTATTGCAGGACCTGCCATTCTCGTGAATAAGACGCTGGCGGATCAGCTGGGCGTTGATCTTACCAAGGAAGGCATTACCTGGGAGGATTGGATCGAGGCCGGTAAGAAGGCACACGAGCAGGATCCGGAGACCTATCTTCTGTGCGCCAACAAGGAGTACATCACGAATCTCGTGGTATTCCCGCTGGCCAAGCAGTACGGCGGTGCTCTGTTCGACAGCGACGGCAAGCTCCTTGCAACCGAGGAGACGATGACCAAGGTCTTCACCTATGTGAAGGATCTCTATGACAACAACGTAGTTGCACCGGCTTCCTACCAGGCTTCCTACATCGGCGATGATGTACAGGCTGATGCGAACTGGATTGCAGGCAAATATGTGGCAGCTCCCTGCTACATCTCCACGATGGATGTCATGGTAGCAGCAAACTCCGAAGCAGAGTACGTGGCAGGAACCCTTCCGGTTCTCTCCGATGCAAAGGACGGCGGCTTCGCCTCCAACACACCGCAGATCCTCTCCATCACGAACTCCTGCACGAATCCCGACATCGCTGCAGAGTTCCTGGACTACTTCTTCAACGATGCAACCGCACAGGAGACCCTGGGCGCAACAAGATCCGTTCCTCCGACCGAGAATGCCCGCAAGATCTGCGAAGAGGGCGGCAAGCTCAGCCAGGTTGTAACCGATGCAACCGACATCGCAGTTGCTGTCAGCGGCACACCCAACGACAAGGTTTCCTCGTCTGCAGAGGCCAAGACCATCCTCTTCGATGCAGTAGAGGCAGTCGGCTACGGCCAGATGACACCGGAGGAGGCAGCAGCAACCGTAATCGATGAGTTCGGCGCACTGCAGAAGTAACACAATAAAGGCTTACAATGGCTTAGGAGAATCCCCTGCGGGAAGCCGCAGGGGATTCCTTTCAGAAAGGACGGAACACATGGCAGGAATGAAACGTGCGGCGGCCAAGCCGCATTATTCCAAGAGGGATTATCAGGGCCTTTTGTATCTGCTTCCCTGGCTTCTGGGATTTGCGATTCTGCAGCTCTATCCCTTTGTTACCTCATTCATCTATTCGTTCAATGACTATACCGTCGGCGGAACGATGAAATTCGTGGGACTGGCAAATTATGTGGAGCTCCTGACGCACGACAGAGACTTCTGGAACTCCCTGAAGGTCACGATACTGTTCGCCCTGTACACGGTTCCGGGCAAGGTCGTTCTGGCGCTGCTGGTCGCCATGTTTTTAAACCGGAACATCCGCGGCATCAACCTGATTCGCACGCTGTACTACATTCCGTCTCTGTTCGGCGGGTCCGTTGCCATCGCACTTTTGTGGCGGCTGATGTTCATGGACAACGGTGTTTTCAACACGATGCTGACCAAAATGGGCCTTCCGAATGTTTCCTTCCTGGGCGACATCAAGATGGCACTGCCGACCATATGCCTTTTGGAGGTGTGGCAGTTCGGCTCCTCCATGGTCATGCTCCTGGCCGCATTGAAGAACGTTCCGAAGGAGCTGTACGAGGCGGCCGAGATCGACGGCGGCGGCAAGTTCGCCAGATTCTGGCACATCACCATTCCGCAGATTTCTCCGGTGCTGTTCTTCTCCCTTCTGAACCAGACCATTCAGGAGCTGCAGAACTTTACCTCTCCCTATACGATTACCGGCGGCGGACCGCTCAAGTCCACCAACGTGCTGGGAATCATGCTGTACAAGGAAGGCTTTGGCTACTTCAAGATGGGATACGCCAGCGCCATTTCCTGGATCGAGTTCATTATCATTCTGGTATTCACGCTGTTCCTGTTCGGAACGTCGAAATTCTGGGTACACTACGCAGATGAGTAAGATACTCGGAATTGCCCGATGGCAATTCCTCCTATCTAGGAGTGAGCTTCCTGCGGAAGCTGCACTCCCGCATCGGAGAAACCGCCTTCGCGGATTTCTCCTTGCGATACACGGAATTGCTTGATAGCAATTCCTCCTGAGCTTGAGAGGTAAATTTTATGAGAAAGAAAGCAAAAAGCGACGAGGACATCAAGCAGAAGGCATCGGTTCTGGACTATGTCATCATCGTCATCATCGGAATTATCCTGCTGTATCCCCTGGTCTGGATGTTCTTCGCCACCTTTAAGGACAACAGCGAGATCTTCGGCTCCGTCGGCCTGTGGCCGAAGGTATGGCATCCGGAGAATTACATCAACGG
>CAVJLL010000051.1:0-4404 GCA_963650385.1 Clostridium sp. CAG:508
GCTTTACCGTGCTACAATGTGAAAATATCTGTATAGATTATACTCCATGCAGACAATCTGCGGTATCTGGTAAAGGGTCACCTTCCCCAGGACCGGACAACTCCGCCTGGCCCCGTCGTGGCTGGCGTCTGTACACTAACAACATTTGAACAGCAATGATACGGAGGAATGCAATGAAATACATCGATATGCACTGCGATACAATTTCTGAAATCTGGTATGCGCGGCTGCGCGGGGAGCCAATGTCTCTTCGCCGGAACAACCTAATGATCGATCTGGAGAAGATTCAGAAGGGCGATTGTCTTTGCCAGAACCTGGCTCTTTACATCGATCTGCAGCGCCGTGCGGACTTTCCGGAGAATCCGTCGGAGCCGGGGGAGGATCCCTGCCGCAACCCGTATTCGACGCTTACTCCCAGTCAGAATGGCGTAGCCTCTCCTGCGCCCGCACATGCCAACCCGAATGAACCGGAATATCTGGACCCCTGGTACACGGTCTCCTGTCTGGTTGATGTGTTCAGGGAGGAGATTGCCGCCAATTCCGATCTGGTTTCTCAGGTCACCACCGGTGCGCAGATCCGTGAAAATGAAAAAGCCGGTAAGATCTCGGCGCTTATGTCCATCGAGGAGGGCGGCTGCTGCATGGGCTCTCTTGCGCACCTGCAGACGCTCTACGATGCCGGTGCCCGTATGATGACGCTGACCTGGAATTACGAAAATGAGCTGGCGAGCCCCAACCATCCCTGCAAGGAGCGTTATTTTGCCTTCGATCCGCAGAAGGACCAGGAGGATCACGGACTCAAGGTAAAGGGCGTCGAGTTCGTGGAGGCCATGGAGGAAATGGGCATGCTGGTGGATGTTTCGCACCTCTCCGATGCCGGCTTCTACGACGTGTGCCGGATTCTGAAGGGGCCATTTGTGGCCAGCCACTCCAATGCAAGAGCGGTCTGCGGCTGCAGCCGGAACCTGACTGACGACATGATCCGCGCGCTGGCCGAGCACGGCGGCGTCATGGGACTGAACTTCTGCCCGGAGTTTCTGGAGCCGAAGGACAAGGATCCCCGGCAGACGCTGGATGCCATCGCGGCGCACGCGCGGCACATCATCGATGTCGGCGGCAGAGAGTGCATCGGCATCGGAACGGATTTCGACGGCATCGGAGGCCTGCTGGACTACGGCACGGCGGACCGCATGACTGCTCTGGCAGAGGGGCTCTCCTCAAAGGGCTTTACGCAGGAGGAAATTGAGGGTATCTTCTATAGGAATGTGCTTCGCGTATACGACGAGGTGCTGTAAACGGCAGCAGCTGGAACGACAGACATACAGTAAAGGAGACAGCATGGAACCATTTCGTTATGAGGATCTGGAGGCACTTGGCACAGCGCTTCCGACGGATATTGAGAGCCGCAAGCAGTTCGGTGACTTTGAAGGCGAGGCGCGCCTGATCGAGAAGTGGCTGAAAAAGGACATCAATGAGAACTTAAAGTCCAAGCTCCGCGTGGAGCGGGAAATTCTGCGGGAGCTCCCTTCCGACTATCCCATTCCCTATGAGGAAGCGCTCGAGAAGGCAAGGACCGTCTATCCGGAGCTCACTGAGGAGCAGTTTAAGGAGCTGCAGGACAACGGCCGCATCGACTGGATTTACGTAAACGGCAAGGAGCACTTTATCCGCAGCATGGTCGGCACGCTGCGCAACGACAAGGAGCATGCCGAGCGCCTGGCATCGGCCGGTGAACCGATCACCGAGCTCCCGGAGTCTGCTGACAACGAATACCGCACGGCGCTTCTGGACATGCACCGGAACGGCTCCGATTCCTGGCGTTTCCGCATCCGCCACAGCATCCGCGTGGATGACGACGCCTTCCGGCCGGGACACATCAAGGTTTATCTCCCCTTTGTCTGCGCAAGTCCTTATGTGTCGGATATTCAGCTGCTGGAGACCTCTTCTGCGGATTACTATCTGGCGCCGGAGACCGCTCCGCAGCGCACCATCTGCTACGAGGAGGACATCAAAGAGAACCACGATTTCTTCGTAGAATACGAATATACGGTAAAGAGCGTCTATCACGACCTCTGGTCAGAGGAGGCTGCCGCAGCGAACCGCGCGGCAATGAATCAGCCCTTCCCGTCCGGCGAGGTTCTGCCGGAGGATCTTGCCGAGCAGCAGCCGCACATCCGCTTCACGCCCTTTATGAAGGATCTGGCACTGACCATCACCGCCGGTCTGGAGACACCGCTGGAGAAGGCGCGGGCCATCTACGAATACATCACCACGAAGGTAACCTATTCCTTCGTGCGCTGCTACTTTAACATTGAGAATCTGGGCGAATACGCGGCCATGAACCGCAAGGGTGACTGCGGCCTGCAGGGATTGATGTTCATCACGCTCTGCCGTTGCCTTGGCATCCCGGCCCGCTGGGAATCCGGCAATGAGTTCTTTAACTGCGAGCCCGGCAGCCATGACTGGGCCATGGTCTACCTCGCTCCCTTCGGATGGCTCTTTGTGGATCCGTCCTACGGCGGAGGCGCTTACCGGAGCGGTGAAATCTGGCGCCAGCGCCATTATTTCGGCAACCTTGATCCGTTCCGTCTTCCTTCGAACTCGCAGTTCCAGAAGCAGCTGGATCCGCCGATGACGTATTTCCGCGATGACCCGTACGACAACCAGTGCGGCGAGATCGAATACGCGGACGGCAGCCTGACCGGCCATGACTTCACCGATACACGGAAGCTGGTCAGCAAGCAGCGGCTGTAATCGTTCATGGGTTGTACAGATTGCCATACAGCGACATAAAAAAGCCCCCTCTTTTCATTCCGGAGAGGGGGCTTTTTTTATGTACAGATGCCAGCCACGACGGGTTCTGGCGGAGTTGTCCGGTTCGGGGGCATTCTCCGCCACCCTGTCGTTTGGTTGGCTGTCCTACATCATTTTATCCCAGCTTGAATCTCCTCCAGCTCGGCGGGCGAGAAGGTGTACTTCCTGCCGCAGAACTGGCAGGACAGCTCCACAGGCTTTGCATCGTCGATCATCGACTGCAGCTCTTCTTTGCCGATGAGCGCCAGTGCTCTGGACACGCGGTCCCTGGAGCAATTGCAGGAGAACTCCACCGGCGTCTGTTCCAGGATCCGCAGGTCGTCAAAGCCCTCCAGGACCTTCTGCAGCATGGTCTCCGGCGTCAGCCCCGCCTCCAGCATGTCCGTCACATAGGGTATGGAGGACAGATTTTTCTCCAGCCGCTCAATGGTCTCCTCCGACGCAAAGGGCATCAGCTGTATCAGAAAGCCGCCGGCCTTTTTCACGCTGAGGTCCGTGTCCACCAGAACGCCCAGGCCGACCGAGGACGGAATCTGCTCCGACTCGGCAAAATAGTGCGTGAGGTCGTCCGCAATTTCTCCGGAATGGATGGCAATCTGCCCGTGATAGGAATTCTTCAGATCCAGATCCCGGATCACCGTCAGCATTCCCTTTCCGACGGCGCCGCCGACATCCAGATGTCCGTCCGCCTTCAGCGGCAGCATGACCAGCGGATTCTGCACGTATCCCTTGACGCTTCCGTGACGATTGGCTGTCACGACGATGGAGCCCAGCGGACCGTCGCCGTCAAAGCGGATGGTCAGAAGGTCGTCATCGTTTTTGAGCATGTCGCTCATCATGAGTGCGCCCATCATGGTGCGGCCCAGTGCCGCAGTCGCTGTCGGGCTCGTTCCGTGTGCACGTCTAGCTGTATCCGCCAGCTCTCTTCCTGTCACTGCAAAGCAGCGTATCTCATCTCCCGCAGCAATGCCGCGGATCATATAATCACTCATTAGAATCTCCTTTGCCAGGGATCTGTATCGCATATCCAAATGTCAGCCGACGACGGGTCCTGGCGGAGTTATCCGCCCCTGTCATCTGGCTGACATTCAATTACGTATTGAATGTCCGAATGTAATCGATGAACAGCTCCTCAGGCACGGGTTTGGAATAATAGTAGCCCTGTAGGTAGTCCACGCCGTGCTCCAGGAGCATGCTGCGCTGCGCATCGGTCTCCACGCCTTCCACCACGGCCTTGCGGTCGAGTCTTTGGATCAGATCCAGCATATTTTCAAAAATCACACGGTTCTGCGCATTTTTATCCGTTGCCCACAGAAAGCTCTTGTCGATTTTGACGAGGTGGAACGGATAATTCAGGATATACGAGTAGTTGGACTGTCCGGTCCCGAAATCATCCAATGCAAACCGGAAGCCGTAATTCAGAAGCTCCTGCATGACCTGCTTCATGGTCTCCTCGGAATAGATGACGGCCGACTCGGTGATCTCCAGATTGATCCTGGACGGGGAAACGTCATATTTTGCCGCGATATCGGCAAGGCGCCGGGCGAGCCCTGTGTCCATGCACTGAACCGTGGACAGGTTGACCTCGAT
>CAVJLL010000051.1:4691-14903 GCA_963650385.1 Clostridium sp. CAG:508
GCATTTCATCCGCATAGTATACGCTGCCGCGCGGAAGCCGCTCGTTGTACTCCGCCTCGGCAAAAACCGCGAGCTGCCCTTCCGTCTTTACCTTTTCCGGGACCTGCGTCATCCAGACCTGGGAGGGCACCGTTACGCTCATCCCCTGCCAGCTCCAGGACTCCTGAAAGCGCTCCCGGACCATCTCCGCAAAGACCTTTGCCGTCTCCTCCTTGGCGTTGTACAGGAAGAGCACGAACTCGCCGTTGCCGGCCCGGTACATGCCCATGTGGCTGTTCTTCTGCTCCCGCAGCCACCGCCCCATCTCCGAAAGGACGCCGTGCATGGTGCCGGCGCCCAGCGTGACGTGGTAATAGTTGAAGTGCTGGAGCTTGACCGCAATGACATAGGTGGAATACTTGGTTCCGAAGAGCGTCCCCATGTCCTTGGAAAGCGACCAGGTGCTGTACAGTCCGGTCTCCTGATCCGCCGCTCCCTCTTCTCCTCCCAAAAGGAGCGTGCAGCCGGCCAGAAACAGCGACTGGATGAAGATCGACGCCCGAAGGTACGGTCCTGTCAGCTCCAGCATAAGGCTCACGAGGAACCCGCAGTAGAGGCCGATGACATAGACAAAGTCATGCCGGATGGCTTTTCGGTACAGGATGATCAGCGCCAGGCAGTACAGCGTGTAAAAGGCGACTACGAGGACATAAATGATGTAGAGGCTCCCCCGGTGGTACAGGCCCGCCTCGTCGTAGTAGAAAATATTGCTGCGGAGCCACGGGAGGAGGAGCGCTGCCGCGAATATCACCTCCGGCGCAGACAGAAGGAGGAGTCTTGCTCCCGAGAGTCCGTGCCCTCTTCCTGTCAGCTGCAGAATGTACATGGCCAGCATGAATTCCACGGAAATATAGGAAAAATGGGCCACCGCCGTCACCAGCTCCGGGAGAAGTCCCTCCGTATAGCCGGTATTGCGGATGACGCCTGTTGAGAATTCGCCAAAGGCCGCGAAGATCATCAATACGACCATGCCGACAAAGATGCGTATGCGCTTGCTCTGGAGATTCCGCTTGCGCAGAAGCGAAATCAGCAGCAGAAGATCCAGAAATCCTGCACACAGATCAAAATTCAGATTGTATCTTCCGATCGGATAGATCATATAAAGATTTCCTCGTCCCCAATCACGGCCAGTGTGTTCTCTCTGGTGATGTCCCGCACATAGTCCGGATCGCAGTGTCCGTCAAGATACTCCCAGCATTCGAGCATGTTCGGCGTCCGCCCCTTGTCCTTGTGGGCGTCCGTCCCCACAAAGGATACCATCTCCTCCTTCAGCAGGCGATGGACAAATTTCGGAAGCGGTGCCATAAAGCGCGGCAGTACATCCTCGGCGTTGACCTGCAGATAAATCCGGTTCCGGTGCAGCGTTTCCGCCATCGAAAAGTCCTTGCGGATGCAGTCATACCGCTCGCAGTGCGCCAGAATGACGCGGTATCCCTCGTAGGAAAGCCGCCGCAGTCCCTCCTGTATGTAATCCGCACTCTCCCAGGGCTTAAACTCCACGAGAACATAGGACGAGCCTGCCATGGTCTGAATCCGTCCCTCCTCGAGGTCCTCCAGTACGCCGCTGTCATACATGATCTCATTGCCAGGGTAAAAATAAATCTCCGGAAGGTCCGGGTTCAGCTCCCGCATCCTCTCGATTCGCCGCAGCTGCCCCTCCGGCGACACATTGTGATGGCCTCTTTTATAATGGGGGGTCAGAATCATGGTCCCGATCCGGTGACGGCTGGCAATGCGCAGCATATTTTCCGTCATTTCCATGCTCTCCGATCCATCATCCACCTGCGGCATCACATGTATGTGCATGTCCGCCAGATCATAATCCGGTTCTCTCATCCTGCCTGCTGCTCCTCTTCCGATACCTCTTCGTAGAACACCTCGAGCATCAGCTCGTACAGTGCGTCCTCATCGTAGGTGAACTCCTCAAAGCCCTGATCGCCGGTTGTGGTCTCTCCCTCCAGGGAATAGATGGTGTCCAAATCCAGCGAATAATTCGGCATCTGTCCCGCAAGGTAGGTCACCTCCGAGACGTCCACGTCCGTCACCATGTAGGGTGAAATGGTCTGGTACAGGTTCACGATCATGGTAGGATCCTCGCGGACCGCCTCCATCATCTTACTCATCAAGGCGCGCAGATACACCTTCTGCTTCTCCAGGCGGAAGCCTGCCGAATCAAAGACGGACAGATCGCGGAAATGCACGTATTTGAAGGCATCCTCGCCCATCAGCGTCTCATCCTCGCCGTACTGAACCTGACCGTCCACGAATGTCATACGGGGCACGACTACACCGCCGACTGCATCGTTGATCATCGGCACCGCGCCCATGTTGATGGCGACATATCCCGACAGCGGCAGCGAATAGAACAGATTGGATACCGCCTTTTCCTCGAGCTCGCAGGAGAACTCCATGCCGTCTCCGTAGCCGTGGGCCAGGCAGATCTGTCCGACACCGGTGTAGGAGAAGTTCCCGTCCTCGTCGTAAACGTCAATTTCCGTCATGGTGTTGCGGTTGATGGCAACGACATTGATCTTCCCACTCTTGGGGTTCATTACCAGCAGGAACAGCGAATCCGCCTGTCCTCCGCTGGTGCCTCCCGATTTCTTACTCACATGATTCATGTCATCGATGCCCATGATCAGGAACGTGAGAATCTCGTCGTTGTATTCATAGACCTTGCCGTTGTGGCGGACCCATCCCGCCTTCCAGGTCTGCCCGCTGCCGGCAGTTTCCTCGGCTGTCTCCTCTTCCGTCACCGCCAGCGTCGGCGCCTGCGCTCCGTCCCGCTTATACAGGGCGCGCTTTCCCATCGCATCCAGAATGCGCCACGCGGCGAATACGCCGCACCCCAGGAACAAAAATACGGTCAGCACCACCAGCATCACGCGTTTCCAGCCGTGCCGGTGCGAGTGATAGTGGTGGCGATACTCGGAATGGGCAAAGCGGCGCTTTTTATGCCTGCGTCCCTTGCTGTCGTAGTACACCGTCTCCTCCGGCGCCGCGGAGCGTCTTCTGCTCCTGCTGCCCTCGCCGTGGCTGCTGTGACGGTGATGCTCGTGGTGGTCATGGTGTCCGTGGTGCTCGTGATGCCCGCTGCCTTCCTCGAAGGGCGACCAGCCCTCCCGGTCATCCCCATCTTCCGCTGCATCGTCCGATTTCTCTGAGGATTCACCACTTGCCGGATCTTCGTCCTGCTCCTTTGGCGATTCCCCGTCTGACGGCTCCTCGTCCTGCTCCTCTAAGGATCCCTCGTCTGCCGGTTCCTCATCCCAGAATTCCCGGTCTTCGTCTTCCCAATGGGTGTTTTCCTTCTGGCCCATAGTTTCTTCCTGTCTCCCCCGCTTACCTCAATCACCGTCCATGAGCTTTCTCTTGCGCTCCAGCATCTCGTCCAGGTTCTCCAGATAGACCGAGACCTCCTTGGCGTTGTCGCAGCGCTCAATTCTGCCCCCTGGATACACGCGCTTGGTAACAGACCCGGCGCCCAGCGCCATGATGGTCTGCTTCTCCTCCATGATGAGGATGTTGTAAATTCCGTATTTGCCCTCCCGTGCGTAGCCGACATTTTCAAAATTGCCGGACATGTTCTTCTGACGGTACAGGTAATACGGCTTCATATCCATGGCTTCTGCCGCCTTCCTGGCAATGTCCATGGTCGCATCCGTATTCACAAGGACGGGATACCCCTTCTCGTCGATGACGCGCCGCAGGCGGGAGGCCCGCTTGATGGCGAGGGAATGCACCGTCAGCGAATCCGGATTGAGCGCCCGGATCGCATCCGCCGTCCTCTGAACCGCCTCTTCATCCTCGCCCGGCAGTCCCAGGATAATATCCATATTGATGTTGTCAAACCCGCAGGCTCTTGCCTCCCGGTACGTCTCCGCCACCTGCTCCGCGCTGTGGCGTCTTCCGATGATGCGGAGCGTCTCCTCATTCATCGTCTGCGGATTGACGCTGATCCTCGTAACCGGATGCCGGCGCAGTGCCTCGAGCTTGTCCCTTGTGATGCTGTCCGGGCGCCCGGCCTCCACCGTGAATTCCTGCGCTGTAGTAAGGTCAAAATAACGTGCAATCCCCCGGCACAGGCGGTCCAGCTGCTCTGCGGAAAGCGACGTCGGTGTGCCGCCGCCGATGTAGACCGTATCGAGCACCTTTCCCTGCATCAGCTCGGCCGTAAGCTCCATCTCGCGCTCTAAGGCATCCAGATACTCGTCCACGCGCTCCTTCCAGGACGCAATGGCAAAGGAAGGGAAGGAGCAATAAAGGCACGTCGTCGGGCAGAAGGGAATGCCGATGTAAAGGCTGTAGCCGTTCTCATAGTGAAGGCCGCTGAGGATTCTCTTCTCGCGGACGGCAATGTCCGCCGCCAGCTCTGCCTTCTCCGGCAGAACGCGGTGCTCTTTTTCCAGGAACTGTACGGCCTCCTCTATGGAGGCACTCTCCTCCATCCTCGTCATGGCGATCTTCGTCGGCCGAATGCCGATCAGATCCCCCCAGGGCAGCGTCTTTCCCGTATATGCACAGAGACTGTCGTAGAGAAAAGTCTTGAGCACCGCCTTCACGCGGCTGCTCTTTTCAAGGCAGCTCTCTCCCTTCGGACCCGGCATCTCGCAGATCGTTTTTTTTGCCCCCGGTGCGTCCCCGGCCGCGAAATGCAGCGCGATTGCATCCTGTGCAAACACAATCCGCAGAAGGTCTCTGGCGTCTTCGCTTTCCTCCGCGGTCTTCCTGCGCCTTTCGCTGTTGGCATCCTCGTCCACCAGGACCTTTACCTCTTCCTCCGGATAAAAGGCCTTGACAAGGGAATGAATTTCATATCGGTATAAATCTGTATTCTCTGAAACGAGCAGCACGCCTCTCACCTCTCACAGCATCGGATTGAACTTCTTCTCATGGCCAATGGTCGTCATGCCGCCGTGTCCCGGATACACCCTGGTTTCCTCCGGAAGCGGGAGGAGCTTGTCCCGGATCGAGCGGATGAGCGCACTCATGGAGCCCGTCGGGAAATCGGCCCGTCCCACGGACTCCTCGAACAGGGTGTCTCCCGCAAGCAGAATGGGGGCATCCCCGGTATCCTGGATGTAATAGCAGCAGCTCCCTTCCGTGTGGCCCGGCGTTGCAAGGCAGCGGAAGGTCATGCCGGCCAGCGTCACCTCTTCCCCGTCCCGCAGGAAAACATCCGGCTGCACCGTCCGGGGTGTTTCGTAGACGGAAGAAAGATTCGCCTCGGGATCCCGGATCAGCCGCGTTTCCTTCTCGCTGATGTACACCTTGGCGCCGGTCCGCTCCGTAAATTCCTTCACGCCGCCGATGTGGTCAAAATGTGCGTGCGTCAGAAGGACGGCGTCCACGTGAAGGCCCTGCTCCTGTATGGCATCGGCCAGCGCATCGCCGCGGGCGGCCGGATCCACCAGGACCGCCTCCTCAGAGCCCTCCCGGTGAAGGACATACACATTGGTGTACTCGATGCCGAGCACGAATTTGCCGATGATGATTTTGTTGTCTGCCATGTCTGCCTCTTTTGCTGAAACGGAAAAGGCAGGCCTTTCCGGTCTGCCCTTTCTCTATGCACGTTTAATATCGACAACGTTCGGAATCTGCCGGAGCTTCTCGATGATCGCCGCCAGCTCTGCCTTTCCGCTGACATGGAAGGTCACGCTCATCGTGGCAAAGCCCTGCTTGTTGGTTCTCGTGTTCACGCCGACAATGGAAATATTCCGTTCGGTAAAGGTGCGGGACACGTCGGAGAGAAGTCCGGAGCGGTCGTTGGCATAGATCGTGATCTCTGCCTCGAAGTCACCGTCCGCTGCGTCCTGGCCGCCGTTTTCCCAATCCGCATCGATGAGCCTTGCCCGGTCGATCTCCGGCAGATTCATCATGTTGATGCAGTCGCTCCGGTGAATGGTGACGCCGCGCCCTCTGGTCACGTATCCGACAATCTCATCGCCCGGCACCGGATTGCAGCACCGCGCATAATGAACGGCCACATCGTGAATACCCTTCACCGTAATACCGGTTCCCTTGCGGATCTTCGTGTGCGCCGCATTGTCTTCCACCTGGCGCAGGATCTCCTCGTCCGTCAGGTGTGCCAGATGGTCCTTCTCATACAGCTCTACGAGCTTGTTGGCGACCTGGCCCTCCTTTAAGCCGCCGTGACCGATCGCCGCCAGGACCGCATCCCATTCGCGGAACCCGTATTTGCGGAGGACCGCATCCATGTACTCGGGCCGCAGGAGCTGGTCTTCCTTGAGTCCTTTTGTTTTGCAGTAAGCATCGAAGGCGTCCTGGCCGCGGACGATGTTCTCTTCCTTCTGGTTCTTCTTAAACCACTGGTTGATCTTGTTCTTGGCCGAAGCGCTCTTGCAGATGTTCAGCCAGTCCAGACTCGGACCGTGGGAATTCTGCGACGTAATAACCTCAATGCGGTCGCCGTTCTGAATCCGGTAATCGATCGTAACCAGCTTGCCGTTTACCCTGGCGCCGACCATCCGGTTGCCGACTGCAGAATGGACCGCGTAGGCAAAATCGATCGGTGTCGACCCGGCCGGAAGATTCTTCACCTCGCCGTTGGGTGTAAAGCAATACACGCTGTCGGAGAACAGATCCAGGTCGCTTTTAAGGAGCTGCATGAACTCCTTGTTGTCCGACATGGACTGCTGCCACTCGAGAATCTGCCGCAGCCACGTCAGCTTCTCCTGCTCCGTCTCATCCACGTGCCGGCCGTCGCTGGCCACCTTGTACTTCCAGTGGGCGGCGATACCGTATTCCGCCTCGCGGTGCATTTCAAAGGTCCGGATCTGAATCTCAAAGGGCTGTCCCGTCTTCCCGATCAGCGTGGTGTGCAGCGACTGGTAG
Source organism: Clostridium sp. CAG:508 (assembly GCA_963650385.1). Taxonomy (GTDB): domain Bacteria; phylum Bacillota; class Clostridia; order Lachnospirales; family Lachnospiraceae; genus CAG-791. Next base: position 11,586 of record CAVJLL010000051.1, read on the forward strand.
CCGTTTGCCTTCGGCATCGCGATGTAGTCCTTGAACCGTCCCGGAATGGGCTTATACAGCTCGTGAATCACGCCCAGCGCCGCATAACAGTCCTTCACCGTGTTCACGATGATCCGGACTGCGAACAGATCATATATTTCATCCAGCGTCTTGTGCTGGTTCACCATCTTCTTGTATATGGAGAAAAAATGCTTCACCCGGCCATTCACTTTGGCCTCGATGCCGGCATCCTTTACGGCCTGCGCAACGCTCTCCGCGATTTCCTCCACGTAGCGCTCGCGTTCGGACTTGCGCTCCTTCACCTCCAGCACGAGCTCCTGGTAGACGTCCGGCTTCAGATAGCGAAGCGAGAGGTCATCGAGCTCGACCTTGATCTTGCTGATGCCAAGGCGCGAAGCAATGGGGGAATAGATATCCAGCGTCTCCTGTGCGATGCGCTTTTGCTTCTCCGGCGGCTGATACTGGAGCGTCCGCATGTTGTGGAGGCGGTCTGCCAGCTTGATGAGGATGACGCGGATGTCCTTAACCATGGCGAGGAACATCTTGCGCAGGTTCTCCGCCTGCATCTCCTGCTGGGCCTGCGTCTTGTCCGCATAATCGCCGGAGAGCTTGATCTTCTTGAGCTTGGTGACGCCGTCCACGAGGTTCGCCACGTCATCGCCGAACTGTCTGGCCAGCTCCTCCTTCGTGTAAACGGTGTCCTCAACGACATCGTGAAGAAGCCCCGCTGCGATGGTCTCCTGATCCATCTCCAGATCCGCCAGGATAATGGAGACATCCAGCGGATGGATGATGTAGGGCTCTCCGCTCTTGCGCTTTTGTCCCTCGTGGGCCTTGCTCGCAAGGCGGTACGCATTCTCGATCATCGTGAGATCATCGCTGGGATGATATCTGCGCACCCGGACCAGAAGATCCTGATAGAGCTCCTCGGGCGTCAGAAACTCCTGTATGTGCTCCAGTGTACCCTTGTCGAAATCGTCCAGCGCTCCGGTCTGTGCGGCCTCCTTCTCGGAATCGTCCTTCTGCGGGCCCGGTTCCTGATCTGCAAACACGCCAAAAACCGCATCGACGCCTCCTCCCAGAGGACTGCCGATGCGTTCCCGTTCCTTAAAGATACGGCCAGAATCATTCATTCCTTCCATAAATGCTCCTGTCTCCAAGCTCTTATCCCACACAAGCCCTTATCCCATAATAGAGGAGATTTTAGCACAGATTCAGGTAGTTATACAAGGAAGTTCGTGGTACAGACGCCAGTGTGTACGGCCTGAATAATTCAAAACCAGGTCAAAGCGCAGTGGAGGCGGCAATCAGACTTTGCTTCCCCTTCGTCCACCTGACAGTGTTCACTCCCCCCCGGGAAATACCGCAGAGAGCACACTCATAGCCGCCGATGAAATAATGCATAGGCCGCCCACAGTCCGGACACTTATAGTAATAAATTACCCCGGAACGATCATACCCGCAGATCCTGCCTTTGCCGTCATAAATTGGACCTCCTAAAGGACCCGCTTGCGGCGGTCTGGGGTACCCACCGCTTACGTTATCCAACGCATCATCTGTCAGCGCTTCGGCCATATTTTCTGCAAAGATGCATTCTGCAGCACTATTTGCCATCTCCTGCGTCGTTTTCTGCTCCATTTCGCTCATATTGCCTCCATGCCGCTTCCTCGCAGCGGCAGCAAACTGATAAAAATTTTCGTAACAATTCAGAGCCCATTCGCAAAATCGTCGTGCATACCACAGGTGTCTTGGTTCCGATCAGCCACGCTGCATCAAAGCGCAGTGGAGGCTGTAATCAGGCTTGACTTCCCCTTCGTCCACTTGACAGCCTGCACGTTATAATACTGCGTGGTAATGCCGCAGGGGGTACATTCCAAATCGTAACCGGCGTAATGCATGGGCCGTCCACAGTTCGGACATCTATAGTAATAATTTTCAAAATTCAGAAGTCCATTCGTTAACGTATATCCGCATTCTCTTCCTTTGCCGTCATAGATTTTCTGTCTCGTCCCTCTCCGCAGCTTCTGTCTAGGTACCCCGCCGCTCACACTCTCCAGGTCGTCATCCGTTGCCTCTGCGGCTGCACCTTCCGCAGTGATGCATTCTGCAGCATCGCTTGCAATCTCTTGCATCGTTTTCTGTTCCAGTTCGCTCATATCCCCCTTACGCCGCCTCCTTACAGCGGCAACCTGATGAAAATTTGCTTTCACAGCATCGCCATGCATACCACAGGTGTCTTGGTTCCGATCAGCCACACTGCATCAACGCGCAGTAGAAGCGGCAATCAGGCTTGACATCCCCTTCGTCCACTTGACAGGTTTCATCTTATTATACTTTGTTGCAATGCCGCAGGGGGTACATTCCAGATTGTAACCGGCGAGGTGCATGGGCTGCCCGCAGTTCGGACATCTATAGTAAAAAGTTTCAAAATTCATATTCGTTACCGTATATCCGCATTCTCTGCCTTTACCGTCATAGATTTTCTGTGTCTCCACGATCGGTTTATACCTGCAAGCCCCGCCGCTAACACTCTCCAGATCAGCATCCGCAAGCTCCGCAGCAGTGCCTTCTGCAACAGCGTCGTTTGCCATCTCCTGCATCATTTTCTGTTCCATTTCACTCATATTGCCTCCCAACTGCCCTGTTTCAGAGATTGTTTGAAGCTGCAATCAGACTTTCTTTGTTTCCTCTCCAAATGGTAAGGTACACTCGTTGTCCCGTGGGATTGCCGCAACGACCGCATTCAAGACGGCTGCCGATGTAATGCATAACCCCTCCGCAGCTCGGACACTTATAGTATAAAACACCCTTCTTGCGCCTTAGACGTCCGCAGATTCTTCCCTTACTGTCATAGATCGGCGATGTCCCTCCACGAAGAAGAGAAACAACGACTGGACGGCCGCCGCTTACGCCCTCCAGATCGTCATCCGTTACATCTGCGACTGCATATTCCGCAAAGATGCATTCTGCGGCATCGTTTGTCATCTCCTGCATTGTTTTCTGCTCCATTTCGTCCATAGCAGCTTCCCCCCTTCACGGCATCCCATGCACACTTTGTGACTGTCTTTATTATAAGTCGATCCGTATCTATCTGCCAAGCGTGTTCTTGTGATTGTTGTCAGTTGCTGACATGCAGTAACAGTACATTCGCCAGCCAGACGACAGGGTGGCGGAGAATGTCCGGGTCCAGGGCCTTGCGAGGCCTCGGTGCTTGCGAGCGTCTTCTGCGAGCTTAGCACCGCTAGGTCCGAGGATGGAGCGAGAGCGTCCCAGGACCGGACAACTCCGCCAGGACCCGTCGTGGCTGGCGTCTGTACA
>CAVJLL010000052.1:0-14430 GCA_963650385.1 Clostridium sp. CAG:508
CCATAAGCTCCCATTTCACTGCCTGTTCAAAGCAGGAATGCAGAAGCTTATGTACGGACCGCACGGTATGCGGCGTCACGAATTCATTTTTCTTTCTGCCGACGGTCGGTTCCACCGGCTTTGTCTTCAGCAGCTGCTGATAGTATTTCTCAATCACCCGTGTGGTGATCTCATTGAGCTTCATAGAGCCGATAACGGGAGAAATGTAATGCTCGATCAGACTGACATTGCTGGTATAGGTGGACATGGCCCAGGTAGCCTTGCCGTAGAGCGCTACATACTCCCGCAGCAGATCATCCAGTGACTTGCACTTCGGTACCGTGAAGGTGCCGATCTCCTCCTTGTATTCGATTTCCTTCTTCCTGCGCTTTGCGTCGGAAGAGGTCTTGTAGGTTTCCCATTTCTGTTTGCGCTCACCGTTCTCATTGGTGTACTGATACACGACACAGTAGCGGTTGCCGCGCTGTACGATTGATGCCATGCTGTATCCTCCTCTCAGCAGCCGCGGTAATCCATCCAGTCCTCGAATTCCTCTCTGGGAATCCTCCAGACGGTGCCGATTCTTCTGGCCGGTATCATTCCTTCCCTGATCCATTTGTAAATGGTGCTGCGATGGATGCCAAAGAAGTATGTAATCTCCTCGATGGTATAAAAGTTGGGGTTCTTCGGCTTTCTTGGCGCATTCTCTGAAGCCTTTGCCTGCTCGCGTTCCCTTGCATCCCGCTCGGCCTGCGTCAGGATGTGATATTTATCCTGGCCATTAAGCCAGCGCAGATAGCTGTCGCGGGTGATCCGCTTCCTGTCTGCAACCGTTACAAAGCGGAAGATACCGTCGTTTTTCGCTGCATAAATAAAGGAATACACCTCCTTGCGGGTGATGCCGAGCTGCCAGGCGATCTCCGGCATGCTGACGGTGTCCTTCTCCAGCTCTGCATCGCGCTCGCGGTCTGCCTGCGTGCGATAGCGTGTCTGGGAATTGTACCAGCGGTCAAAGACATCTGCCGGAACCCGCATCTGATAATTCACCTGCACGGTTTCCATATGGCTTCTCTTGATGATTTCATAGACGGTTGACTCTGTCAGCTGCAGCAGCTCTGCGATATCCCCTGCGGAATACGATTGCTGCCGCAGTGCTTCTCCCGGCGGGGGACCGTCCACCTTCCTGTACCTGACCTGCAGCGAGTACCAGTGCTCAAAGCTCTCCAGCTTGATACGCATTTTCCCGTTTACCAGGATCGTCTCGAAAACCTTCTTGTGCACCAGCCAGTAGGATTCGGTCTTGCCGAGCCCCAGAAGCCTTCGCATCTCCGGCACAGACATGGTGGTCCGCTCTTTTTCCACGGACTTTTCCTGATAGGGACTGCTCTCGTTTATGAAGCTGATCGTCTCATCCTTTTCCTTCACCATATCCGATGCACCTCCTTCCTGTATTTCTGTATCCGGTCATCTCTGACCGGGGAAAAGCGTATCATTTCTGCTAATAAAAGCCCACGGTGCCGATGATCCGTTCTTAGCAGAATCGACACCCTTGACAAGGCTTTCATCAGCGTTTCCTTAAATCTTGTTATCGAGCCATTCATCAAAGCTCTTCTTGGAGATCCGGTAAATACCGTTGCCGCCGACGCGGAACCAGCGGAACTCCTTTTTCTTGAGCAGGGTATAGACGGTCTCACGTCCGCAGGCGAGAATAATCTGCAGCTCGTCCACCGTATAGCAGCGCTTTTCCGGTGCCGCATTCGGAGAGGCGGAATCCACCTCATAGGTTTCAATACAGCCGATAATGTTGGCCTTGTCCGGCCGTTCCAGATGATGCTCCTTCATGGGAATGCCTCCTTATTTTTCATAGAATCTGCCGTCCTCGTAATGTCCGGCACGGTCTCTTTTCTCCGGAATGTAATAGCCGAGCTGCACCTTGATTGCCTCATCGATTCCGCGCAGCTGTCCGGCAGTCACTCTGCCGAGATAGCGGATGATGCAGCTCTTATCAAAGGTGCCCAGCTGCTCGGCCAGTACCATGGAGGGGCGCTGAAGCCCCTTTGCCTTGCGCAGCAGATAGTGGGTCGGCTGCTGCTTTTTCTTTTCGATTTTTGATGTAAGCGGTGCCAGCGTAATGGTGGGCGCGTAATAATTGCCCACATCATTCTGCAACACCACGATCGGCCTGACGCCGCCCTGTCTGGAGCCCTCCGGTATGCCCAGATTGGCCAGATACAGATCTCCTCGGCGGTAGACCCAGTCTGATTTCATCATGCGGTCCTCCTCCAGTCCATATTTCAAATGCTTATATGGATAAGCTGCCGCCGGATCTGAAAATCAAATCTGACAGCAGCTTCTACTGATATGCTTCCTCCGTATTTTGCCTCGCCACCCCGGAAGTCAGGGATTTCTCCTCATCGCTCAGGCACCCTTCGGTGCCTCACCAGGTCGCAGCAGCTGACTGCATCATAGGAATTTAACCTCCCCGCCTTCACTGTGGCCGGGCCGCGTCTTACGGAAGTATCATTATCCCTCTTGCAGTCACGGCCGCCGCCGGTTGCTGTCCGGCATTTGCTTCAGCGAATCGCTCTGCTCCGATGAGCGTCACGGCGAGCTGACGAAGGCTGCTGCTTCGAGGATTTACCTGGGAGAATGTGTATTCAGCTTTCAAGGTGCGCGGCAGAAGGAAGCAGCGTGCTCCTTCTGTCTGAATACAGTTTAATCTCTTTTGCACCTGATTTTTATGGGCGAATCTGGCGGGTGAGCCCGCCTCTGAGGCGGATTTTGCTGCATGTATTCCTCCTTTTCGACAGCCGGAGAGCAGAACGGTGCTACAGCTCCTTTTCCATGGCGGACAGGAACTCCATCAGGGAATGCACCTTGTGCCGGAGGATCTCCGAGCGCGGCTCCTCACCCAGCAGCATAAAATCCAGTGACAGATGCAGCAGTGCAGCCAGCTCGATCAGAACGTCGATGGACGGCCTGGTTCTGCCGCACTCAAACTTTCCGTAATGCGAGGCTGAAATATTCAGTTTTTCTGCGACCTCCTCCTGCGTGTAGCCGAGAGCCCTCCGGACTCGCTTCACGCGGTTGCCGCAATCAATTGGGTCATAGTACATAAAAATACCCCCGAAATGATAGATTTCAGCTCAAGCGCTTTTGCTTGCCTATAATCTACCCTTCGAGGGTTTCCTCACTGCTTAGCCCGGGCCTTACGCAGGCTATTGCAGTCTTATCAGCTTTGTTTCAGGTATATTTCACCGGACATTACCAGACCGATTCATCTAACGCGGCATATTTCAGCCGGTCATTCCGGCTCTTTATCCGGATGCACATCTGACCTTTCGAATTCATGCATTTTCTCCACAAGCTCCGCCAGCGCAGACTCTGTCAGATACTGTCTGGCCCGTTCAAACTCAGCTCTGGCATTCTGCTGCAGACCGATTTTGGAAAGTGAGACCAGCAGCCAGTAAACCGCTGTCGGATTGCCCGGCTCAATATCCAGCGACTTAGAGGCGAAATGCTGAATGCTCTCATAATCCTTAAGCGCTGCAAGATCCTTCAGCAGGCTGTTGATCGTATCGATGTATATCATCGCATACCGCTCAACCGTAGACAAAAGCCAATGCTCCGCAGAGGCCTCCCTGTAGAGAGGACCGCTATAGAGCTTGACGGCCTTTTTGCGGGCTTCAATCCGTTCCCGGCGATCCCGCTGCTTTTTCGCCGCAGCCGCAATTTTCTCAAACTCCTCCAGATCCGTCATCACATGATAATGCACATTGATCTGATAGCCATAATCCGACCTCTTAATCAGCACCTCATTCTGATCCAGAACAGATTCCAGCAGCGGCTTCGTTCTGGACATCACCACCCGCAGCGCGTTGGTGCTGTTCTCCGTATCCTCACCCGGGTACAGCTTTTCTGCAATTGTACGAAGGGGTACCGCTCTTTGGCGGATCGCCAGATAACAGAGCATTCGCCACAGCTTCGGGGAATTCAGCGTTTCCGCTGACACCTCACCCTTAAGCGTATGGAGCTCCGGCTCTCCGAACAGCTTGAAATAGATATCCCGATCCTCCTTCAGTGCTCCGCACGGTGTCCTGACCTGCAGCCGCAGTGTTTCCAGGTGCTGCTGCTCCTTCCAGCAGTTCATAATCACATATCCGATTGCCGACAGAAAGCTGGTCCTGCTGGAAAATATTCTCGGATTCTTGATGATCAGGAATCCGTAGGGCCTGTGGTAATAAAGCGGACACCCCGTCACGCTGTGCACATCCAGTCTTGCATAATGCTGCTGCTCTGCGGGAGAAACGGCAGCCCCGCAGTCTGCGATGTCGTTAAGGATGACAGGCCGATTGTTCTTGAGAGCATCGATCCAGTGCGCATAATTATCCATGTACTCAATCTCATCAAAGAGGGTGTCCATCCTGCTCTTATCCCGGTTGGCCCAGCAGACCGGATAAAAGATTTCCGTTTCCACATCCGCCGTCACCATACCGCACCAGTCGGCATCGTAAAAATCGCGGCAAACCTCCAGCACATCCCGGGCAATGCTCTCCGGATCATCACTGGTATGCAGCGCCCGCTCCAGCATGGACAAGGTTCTCTCAAAGCGGTAGAGATAATCCATCTCCAGTCCCGGCAGCAACATCTGTGAAGGCCGGATCTCAATGCCGATTCCTTTACTATGTTCGTTCTCCTTTGTCATGATAATCACCTCATCAAAGTGCAAAACCCGCAGAAACCACCGAAAAACGGCAGCCTCTGCGGGTTGGTGTATTTCGCATCCTTCTGCTGCCAATCCATCTTACTGATAGGCGACGATTGCAGCATCCATTGATGAGTTTGTGCGCTGTAAATAATATGTCGGGTAAAAATCTGCATTCAAGGTAGGGGAGACAACGGTCTCATCGGATGGATGCTGTGAACTGTATAAGTCATGGCTTTTACCTCCGGTAAAGAACTGCCAGACCCGGGATAAGTCTGAGTATTGTTTTATTCCTTTGCGGCTGCAGCTGTATTCTGTACAATAATCAGCTGATCCATGATTTTCAGAAGAGAGGACTTTGTTGCGGTCGTCATCTGATTGATCCTGTCTGCAAATTCAACCTCTACAAAATACTGCTTGCAGGCATGCGGTGCATCCTTCAGAAAGTAATCCACGCTTACATTCAGCTCCTCACTCAGCTTCGTGAGAAGATCAATTGAAGGATTGGTTCTTCCATTTTCCACGGCGCTAATGTGCTTAGGGTCACAACCACACGCAGCGGCTACTGCTTTCTGCGTCTTTTTTGCCTCGATCCGAGCAGCTCTGATATGCTCGCCGACCTTGGCAAAATCAATTTTGGCCTGCATCCCTAATCACCTCCAGTCCGTATAATTTCTCACCTTCAGTATAGGAATTTCTGCCTGTCAGAGGAACTTGCCAACAAATGTACCTTCTATGCATTAGATAGAAAGTCTGGATAAAAATTTGCGATTTTCTATCTAATAGATGGTGCCCGCGAAGAACCGGCGGCACGGAAAAAGCCCAGGGGAGAGTAGACCGCTCCCTTGGGCTCTTGCTTATGATATGAATTTGGAAACCGCTTTAGCTCCGATAAAAAATTGTGAGAGCTAACGCATTCATGAAATATATCCTCCAATCAAATTACATAACCTGGCGGCTGTCATAGCCCTTCTTCTTGAGCTCTGAGAACAGCACATCCATCTTTACAGGCTTGATGCACAGCAGGTGCATCGGCTTCCCCTGATCCGCCAGCTTCTGCAGCGCAGCAACCGGAATCTTCTTATATTCCGCATGGGCAACATACTCCGCCGACATTGGCTCTATAATCGTAACCTTGCCCATGACCTGCACGCTCTTCAGCTCGCCAAAGCCCGGATTCTTATCAAACACAGCAAGGCTGACATTGTCGTTCTTCTCCAGACCGATGAATTTCTCGCCGCCCTCGGTAAAGATCCAGAATTTGCCGTCGTGATAGCTGTACTCCAGGGGAGTGCAGCGCACATAGTCACCGGTGCCGGTGGCCAGCGCACAGACAGAGCCGGTGCTGAGATATTCCTCAACGATAGGCTTTAGCTGCTCCGGCAGCATTTCCTTGCGCTCTTTTGAAGTCCAATAAGCTGCCGCTTTCTTATATTCTTCTGTAGTCATTTTCGTATCACTCCAATCTCAATCTATATTGCACTTGCCGTTACAGCCGCCATTGCCGCAGAATTCGCAGCCATCCGTGTGTCCGTGTCCATAATACCAACGCCCATAGCGGTAACCATAGTGAGGCGGACAGTGGGCACAGTCACCCGTGCATTTGCCTGTGCTCTTCGGTTTGGAATTCCCTGAAAGCGCCCATCCCATCAAGAGCGCGCTCAAAAAGCCGGTATGTTTCGGCCTCGGCGCGTTGTATGTTGCTTTTTCATCGGAAGCATATGGATCCGCATATGGTATACCGCTCTGCTTTGAGATTTTCTTAATCAAAGATTCATCCACACCATAGTCACAAAGCTCGTTCAGACCATTTTCTGAAAATCTGGTATCTGTAGAGCTTACAAGCTTATTGATGGATTCATCATCAGGCATATTGGGCAACAACGTGAGAATGTCTTCTTCTGTAAAGTGTGTCGGAGTTGAACAGATTTGATCAATCAGGGCATACACCGGTTCTGAATCGGTGAAACATGACAGCAATGTCTCCAGCTGTTCACCAGTATAATTGTCTGAATAGGCCAGTATCAATTTGCCAAGCAGCTCATCGTCCGCTACCTGACCGCTGTCTACAATGTCTGCAATCTCCGCTGCACGAAACCTGACACCGGCTGCCAGGGCACGACGGACAATACTTGTTGCGGTACGTGGTTCTACATACTGAATACAATCTGCGATTTCTGCTGATGGACTTCCCGTCGGGCCGAAATTCGATATAGAAGCCAAGCGGCTATATTGCGTGCTTTCCTGCCACCCATCAAATCGATCATAGTAATCAGACCACGTCATTCACAAGCACCTCCTCGCACCATTTACATTTTAAAATCATCTAATGCCGCATCGATTTCCTCTATGCGGTCAATCCAGCTTAAATCATTTTGATTGCCGGTTGATGCTTTCTTACGGCCTTTTACAACCATGAATCTTTTCTCTTCGGTTCCAAACAGACCCTTTACCTGAATTCGAAAATCCGGTTTATTGTTGGTCAGTCCCTGCATGAGTTTGACATTCTTATATCTGGATAGAAGAATCCGGCAAATGGTTTGAATGTCCTTTTCGTGAATACAGGGAGCTGATAAAAGCTTTTTTGTTATGTACGGCTTAATGTCGGAGAGCATCTGAGACATGGAAGCCTTTTTTCGTGCATCAGCCATAGTAGTTATCCTCTTTTCTCCGACTCCTTGCGTTCACCAGCCTTCACACCGATGATCTTCCGAATCTGCTTCGGCGTCGCGATAGGATAGATGTCTGCCATGTGAGCTGCAATCCGTTTGGCCGACAGCTCCGGTTCTTCCTTATACGCGGAAGTCACATAATCGCAGCCCCACAGATGCTCCGGCGTCGCATAAACAGCAATCGGCCAGCCATAGGTCTCGCCCTTCTTGTTCTTGCGCTGACGAAAATCCCGCACGCAGAGATACAGCTGCATCTGCAGGCCGGTGATCACGCCATCAAAGCCCTTCTCGCCGTCCTTGCCAAAGCCTGCCGTCTGCTTCAGCTCGTTGGAGTAGTACTCCCAATCCTGCAGCTCCTCCGCATACAGGTCCATGATCCGCTTCTGCTTGTACGATGCCTTTCCGTCCTCCCAGAGTGCATCAAAATCGTATCCATCCCGTCGGAAGTTCAGAAAATACGGCAGCCATTCTCTGGAAATGAAGCCTGCCTTCTTGTCAAAAAATTTCCCATAGGCCACTTCGCCGTGCCGTGCAATGATTTCGCGCCACTCCCAGGGATCCCGCTCAGGATCCTCCGACCACCAGAATTCCGGCACCGTGCGCTCCTCAAGAGAGAAGCCCGGGATGTCATTCTTGAACAAAGGCAGGAAACCAACCTTGTTGATATATGCAATTGCCTCATCCACTGTGTGAATGCATTCAGGATCATCACAGGAAACGCCATGCATGATCCAGGTTCCGCCTTCATTTGCCATCCTTACGTCACCGCCTTATATCTTGTGCTCCAGGAAACATCCCTCATCATGAGAATAAATCACACCCACCGCCTGCAGGTAAGCGTAGATCACTGTGGTCCCGACGAATTTCATGCCGCGCTTCTTCAAGTCCTTTGAGATCTGATCCGAAAGCTCTGAATGCGTCAGCCCTCGTTCATAGATCACCTTGCCGTCGGTCCAATGCCAGAGGTACTCTGCAAAGCTGCCGTATTCTTGCTGTATCTCGCGAAAGATCTGCGCATTGGTGACAGCAGCCTGTATCTTTAGCTGGTTACGGATAATACCGGGATTATTCCGCAGTGTCTCCAGCTTGTCCTCACCGTAAGCGCAGACAGCATCCAGATCGAAGCCGTCAAATGCTTCACGGAATGCATCTCGCTTATTCAGGACGCATTCCCAGGACAATCCGGCCTGAAAGCATTCCAGAATCAGCGTCTCGAACAGCTTGTGATCGTCATGGAGCGGAACGCCCCATTCTTTGTCATGGTAACGGATGTACCGTTCATTTTTTGGATTTGCCCAGCGGCAGCGATTCTTTCCGTCGGTCCATTTCATACGAATCACGTCCTTTCTGCCGGTGAGAGAGTAGTTTGCGGCTTTTCCTCAGGCTTTTGCTCTTCAGGTGTATCCATCATTGAATAACCTGCATTCCGCAAAGCTTCCTTCGCCTTATCAAAATCTGCTTCTTGCACTATGATGTAATCTGTATTAAAGGTCGATAGGGCAAAAATGCTGATCGCCTTACCGGCCAGCACCGTTGCGATTCCGGACAGGATTCCAATCAGCGAAAAATCCAGCTGTCCTTTAATCCGAAAGGCACGCCATCCAGACTGGACAGCTGTCGTGTTTGGTGGAATCTGATCTGACAGACACACCAGTGAATTCTCTTCATCAGTTTTCTGCGGAAAGCAGAATTCCGCAGAAGGATCCACGAGAGAGTAGTCCGTTACCTTGCAAACAGCGAAAGAGTGCGGCAACGGCTCAATCAGGATTTGCTCCTTTGACCGGCTTCGTTCCTCCTTTTGGATCTGGCCATAAACCTTGTCTATGCGCCCATTCCTGCTGCCAAAGTATCTCTTGTGAATCTCCCCGTATGGGATCCAGATACCGGCAGCTTCGATTCTCTGATACAGCTGACTTAACACAAGCTGAAATTGCTCCGGCTTACGTGGAAGAACTCCCTGCTCTTTATAAAATATCCGGATCTCATCGTTGATCCAGATGTTGATTTTTTCTTTCTGGCTTTGCTTCAGATTGGAATATCGCTTGTCCATCTGGAGCAAGCGACCATCTACCATCTTGTGGTTCTTTCCGGACAATGTGTCACCTCGATTCAGCAATGGATACATGCGTGCATTTACTTGCGCAAAATTCTCACAATAGCTTTCGCAACTTCTGCAGCATCTTCCACCTTGTTATTTCGTCCAAAGCTTACACGAATGGTTCCCTCAGCATATTCCTGCGGTACGCCTATTGCTTGAATAACATGAGAAACATGTGTATTTACCGAATCACATGCAGAGCCCGTTGAAATAGATATTCCGTTCAAATCCAGTCGATGAAGCAGCATTTCTCCACTTGCACCGCGGATAGAGATACTAATGTTTCCTGGCACTCGTTTTTCTGCACCATTTTTTATAAAATCAATGTCCGCTTCATGAAGCGTATCAAGAAAATCGTCCTCCATTGCATGCAGCTTCTCTGCGGTTTGCTGCAGCGCATCGCAGTTCTTCTTAAGTGCCGTTGCCATACCAACGATGCTCGCAACATTTTCTGTGCCTGCACGCATTCCGTGTTCTTGCGCACCACCGTTGGCGTAGGGGCTAAGTGGAGTTCCCTTACGCACGTACAAGAAGCCAATGCCTTTTGGACCATTAAACTTATGAGCTGAGGCTGATAGCATATCAACACTCAGCTCATTTACGTCAATCGGAATATGACCAACTGCCTGAACAGCATCTGTATGAAATAGCGCTGCATGCGCATGGGCAACAGTAGCAAGTTCTTTAATCGGTTCAATTGTACCGATTTCGTTATTTACAAGCATCACAGAGACCAATCTCGTTTGTTGAGAAATAGACTCTTCAAGTACTTCGGAAATTACCGAGCCACCTGCGTTGACAGGCAGGTAAATTACTGGATAGCCGAAGCACTCCAGTGTGCTACAAGTATTGAGCACGGCATGATGCTCAATTTGAGATGTGATTATCAGATGCTTTTTTGTAGGCTGCACGATGCCTTTTATAGCCCAGTTGTCGCTTTCGGTGCCACCAGAGGTAAAATAAATCTCCTCCGGTAGAGCACCGATGCATTCGGCAATCACGGTCCTCGCTTCTGCTAGAGCTTTTTTGGGCTTGCGTGCAAGAGCATAAGGCTGTGAAGCATTTCCGTAATCCTCCAACAGATACGGTTTCATGGCTTCAAAAGCATCAATATCCAGTTTTGTTGTTGCCGCGTTATCGGCATAGATAAAATGCTTCATGGTAGCACCTCAATAGTTGTACTGAATATCGGGTATGGTGTTTTTTCCAGGAACATTGAATTCCTTCGGGTCAATAATACAAAGCTGTTTTTTGATAACAGCCCGCATTTCCTTTGCCGGTTCAAGACAATACTCAATAAACTCCTGTGGATCGATATCTTCTTTTGATTTAGCATGTGGATAAAGAAGTTTTACGAATGCGGTGCAAAGACGCTTGATTGCAGTCAAATCTCGCTGATCGGCTCCTTTTGGGATATCAAGGCATTCATCTACAAGAGAACTTTGAGTTAAATCCTCTCTGAGCGCATGCATTACTTCTGCAAAATACTCAGTGTTAATTGCCCATCCGTTGGCAATCATGGATGAGTTCATTCTGGGTATTTCCCATCCGGGTATAAATCCATGGAACCTGTCAAGTGTAGCAGACTCGCCAAAGACGCTGCTGATATGCTCAACCATGTTACAGTTGATGTCAAACCGACTTGCATCAATATTGCCGAGAACAATTACGCCAGCATCTGCCGGTGTTTGAGCATCGAAGCCTTTTATTTCACCAAATTCCATGTAATGTTTTAAGGCTTGCTGGATCTGCCCGGGCTGTTCGAACGTTATGGATTGCACTTCATCAAAGCCCACATAATCAAAACGTGTCAGCAAGCCACCTGTTTTCTTTGCGTTATCATAGATCAGTGAGGCTCGTGATACCGTACCACCACTGATTAGCCATCCGCGTTTGCTTATTTTCTCGAACACATAGCTTTTACCGGTTCCTTTGGGAGCCAGTTCAATCAAATTCACTCGCTTTTCGACAAACGGCAGCAAACGACGAAGGAAGAATAGTTTCTTTTTTTCACTCTCTTCACCATTCTCATCCACGTAGCCAGCTGGATTATAGTCGATGGCAGTCAGGATTACGTCGATCCATTCATGAATATTGAACTCACCCCTATACTCTTTAAAATCGTCCAAGTCAATGGCATAAGGGCAGAAAGGCTTATATTCAACCATTGCAATAAAACCCTTAGGTTTCGACCTTGAAGGCTCCATTTGCCAAGAAAGCGTAATAATTCCCCAGTTTTCGCTTTCTCTGAGCAATGTGTCCTGCCATTTTTCAACGACATCGTTATTCACGATACCTCCGGCTCCGCCACGATTGCCACCAAAGTCAGGCAATTCAAATTGAGTTTTTCCCGTCTTTATATCAACGGTTACGCGTACTCGCGCCAGAAATTGAACATTTTCTCCATTCACCATCCTGAACTTGAATTGTTCATAGTCTTCCCTGGATGGAATATACCTGTTGATATATCGCTTTACCGCATCATAATCAATCGTCCCATCTTCATCAGAGAATCTCATAACAAGCCAATCCCGCATATATGAGGGAATGCTGAGTTTGGAGAAATATTCACTTCTTTGTGGGTCTTTGAGAACAACCATATCCGCAAAGACCTCACGAATTTTATTCTCTAACATATCAAAACTCCTTAGAGGAATAGCGTGCATCCTTGTTCTTTAAATTCACTAATTTTCACTTTCAAGTCTTCTATCTCACAGCCAAGATATTCAGCAAAGCAAGTAAGACAGTAGAACTCGTCCGTATCAACATCCGTTAGCTTTCTTGTGAGTGCGACCTCATCTTTTGTCAACGGCTTTCCGCATTCACAGCAGGTCTTTTTTTTCGCCATCAAAAATCTCCTCCACCGCCTAACGCAGATATTACCGTGAGAGGCTTATCAATGTTTACAAGCTTTCCATCGGCCACGATGACAAGACTGTAATCTCCAGGAGCAATTTGCTCAAAAGAAATCGTCCATGTTTTTCCATCTCCGGTGTCTTTTGTCTCTGCATTGATTGCACCTGCCCTTACCTCCAGCGTTTTTATTTCTTTGCTGAATTCAAGCGAGACTTTTGCAATTTTTCTTTTTAGTCTTGCTTCAGATTTATCATCAGGCCATTTCACACTTAATGGCAGACTAACCTTGCTGTCGAAAACCACTACAGGAACAATCATCTCTTCAGGTGAAGCACCTCCATGCACTTCACCATAAATCACATTGTCATCGTCTTTTCCGGTAGCAAACCCTCCAATAGAAAAATGATTATATGATGTGAACACAAGGTAATGCTGCCCAGATAAATCTGAAGCTTCTATCAAGTCATCATAAACGCCATCCGGCTTCGATTTGATGCTGCAATACCTGCCGTGACTAAGCGGTGTCGCGTCCTTAAAAGCAGGTAGTCCTTTTCGAGTATGAAAGAATCTTGCAGCCAATCGGCTAGCTCCGTGATCACCCGTAATAATCACGCGCCGATAATTTTGTAGCAACTCATTGGCTTTATCTGATATCGTGGTGAAAAAGGAAAGTTGTTCCTCAATACATGTATAATAATCCGGTTCGTCTACTACGCCCTTATGTGCCAGCTTATCCAGCTTGTCGAGCTTTTCATGAGGTACATTCATTTGCTTCCATTGTTCATTAAACTCGGTTTCTGTAGGCAATAAAGCCTGGGTTAATGCATAGGAAGCAACTATACCATCTTTGTTCTGAGAAAGCTGGTCTAAAAGCAATGACAAATATTCAAAGCTTAATCCGTCAATCCACAGCATTACGGTGCTATCTGTGATGCTCTGATTGATTACTGAATAGCGGAATGGTAGGGAGTTTGGTTCAATTCCTCTGAAGAAGCGCTCATCAGATTCCGGCAGCGTATTGGCAAGTTTATGCGCCTTGTACTCGGAAATATATTCGTTGTAGACGGGGCCTAATTCGGCAGGCATTGAACTCAAATATGCTTGCAGCAGAGGATACCGCAATTTCAACATCTCAGAAACACACACCTGCGCAGCGTCTTGTTTGAGCCATTGCCCAACCATGCGAAGAATATAGATACGTTCTTCGCGCGTATCACCGGTGAGAAATGCCAATCTTTCTTCGTAAGTTGGTATGGTACTCAATTTTGCAAAATAGGTTTCACTTTTCTTGAGATTTAATACTTGAATCAGCTGCTGGTATTCTGCGACCCACTCGTTGTGGAACTGCAACACATCAAATATCTCCAGCAGAATATGTTCCTCAATCGCTTCCAATCCGTATTTCTCAAAGCAATGGCACAGATAACTGTTGTTCGGGTTCAATTGATACCACAGCCTTAGCAGCTGCTGTTTGCCCTTAGAAAAGCTGGCCCATTTTGCCATAACGCCAACACCATCGAACGTGACAATATTGAATCGATGGAGTATAGCATCCCGAATAGTACTATTCTTTAGCGACTCATCAAAAAGTTCACCGAGCATCTCCTCAGAGCAGGCTTCTTCCTTCAATTCAAACCCATCCTGCAGGTTTTCGCGAATAAACTCATATGGAGTTTTAATTGGACGAATCGTTACATCTCCCATAGTCTGTGACACAGACCTGGCCTGTTTCGTGAGAAGGTAGTAATCCGTTGGGATCTGTGTCTCATTCAACATACGGTCATACCATTCGCGTAAGCCGAAAATCAGTGTATATTTTCCGCTCAACTGATTGATATACTCCTCAAAAGCAGAAGAGAATACCGTTATATTCATTTGCTCAGAAGTTGCATCATGATCCGAGATAGTGTATACGAAGTCCTTCTGGCGTTCATCAGTTCTTAAACCGAGAGAGGTATCATACCAAAGGGAATCACAATTCCACAGAGGTATAATAATCCGTCCCGTGCTGGAAGCGTCAACCATCGAATGCCACAGTTTGGCAAACCGTTCCGTGCGCTGCTCACTTTTGTAAAATAGACGCAGATATTCACTGACGCCCGGAAGCCAAACCCACTCGT
>CAVJLL010000053.1:0-6760 GCA_963650385.1 Clostridium sp. CAG:508
TGTACAGACGCCAGCCACGACGGGTCCTGGCGGAGTTGTCCGGTCCTGGGACGCTACGCTGACTTCGTCAGCTACGAGATGGCCCGTTGGGCCACTCGGCAAAAACGTGCTCCATCCTCGGACCTAGCGGTGCTAAGCTCGCATAAGACGCTCGCAAGCACCGAGGCCTCGCAAGGCCCTGGACCCGGACATTCTCCGCCACCCTGTCGCTTGGCTGGCGAGTGTACTGTAACAGGCGATTCAAATGCGCCGTGCGAAAATTCAGATGAGGGTGCGAAACGGTGCCCCATCTGATATAATGAGTGTCACTGCGGCAGCAGTAAGGAGGAATCATTATGGCAGAAAACGAAGTTCAGACAAAGCCCGGTGTGGACGAGATCGGAACCGTCCGTATTGCGGATGATGTGGTTTCCACCATCATTGCCTACGCAGCCAAGGAAGTGGAAGGCGTGGCAGGACTTGCAGGAAATGCCGGTGACGGCTTCCTGAAGAAGGCAGGCATGAAGCGCCCGGCCATGGGTGTGAAGGTTGAGCTGGAGAACGGCAATGTGAGAGCGGACCTGTCTCTGATCATGGATTACGGCTACAACATTCCGGCGACCTGCAGCAAGGTACAGACGAGAGTCCGTCAGGCAGTAGAGAATATGACAGGGCTTCATGTGGAGGATGTGAACGTCCGCATTGCCGGCATTCACATGCCGGAGGAGGGCAGTCCGGAGGCATGAAGAGAACAATCCAGAGAGAACAGGTTTTTAAAATATTGTTCCGTGCGGAATTCAATGACGCATCCGAGATGCCCGGCCAGGAAGAGCTGTATTTTGACAGCGGGGATATGGAATTCACCGAGAAGGATAAGACCTACATCACACAGAAGGTGAACCGCATCCTGGAGCGCTGCCCGGAGATTGATGAGATGCTCGCATCGAAGATGCGCGGCTGGACGCTCGAGCGCGTGGGACGCGTGGAGCTTGCGATTCTGCGCCTCGGCGTGTACGAGATCCTGTGGGACGAGGATGTGCCGGCAGGCGTTGCCATTTCCGAAGCGGTGGAGCTGGCGAAAAAGTTCGGCGCAGAGAACTCCGGCGTATTTGTCAACGGCGTCCTGGCGAGCTTTGCCAAAAAGGACCAGTAACGCAGGGAGAGTATGATGGCAGCCGGAACGGTCTACTCGGTCGGGCAGGTGAATGCTTACGTTGCGCGGATGTTCTCGGAAGACTATCTGCTCCGTCGGATCACCGTGCGGGGAGAGGTCAGCAACTGCACGTATCACTCGTCCGGACATATTTATTTTACATTGAAGGATGCCTCCGGTACGCTTTCCTGCATGATGTATGCGGGGAAGCGGCTTGGAGGCCTTTCTTTTCGTATGACGGAAGGGGACGCGGTGGTGATCACCGGACAGGTCCGCGTCTACGAAAGGCAGGGCAAATATCAGCTCTACGCGGAGCAGATTGTGCGGGACGGCGTCGGGCTTCTGAATGAGAGGTATGAGCTCCTCAAGAAGAAGCTGGAGGAGATGGGGATGTTCGCGGAGGAGTATAAACAGCCCATTCCCCGCTACATCCGGCGCCTGGGCGTCGTGACCGCTCCGACCGGGGCTGCCGTCCGGGACATCATTCAGATTGCGAAGCGGCGCAACCCTTATGTGGGGATCCTGCTGTATCCTGCCATTGTGCAGGGCGATCAGGCGCCGGAGAGCATCATCCGCGGCATTCGCCTCTTGGACCGCGCCGGTGTGGACGTGATCATCGCGGGCCGCGGCGGCGGATCCATTGAGGACCTCTGGGCCTTCAACGAGGAGGCTGTGGCGCAGGCCGTCTTTGAGTGTACAACGCCGATCATCTCTGCCGTGGGGCATGAGGTGGATACCGTCATCACGGATTATGTGGCGGACCTTCGGGCGCCGACGCCGTCGGCCGCGGCGGAGCTGGCGGTGTTTGACTGGAATCAGTTTCAGTCCGACCTTCTGCAGCAGGAGGCGGATCTTCGCGGTGCGATGCTGGGGCAGATCGATCTTTGCCGAAGGCAGTGCAAGGAGCTCGGGCAAAGGCTCGAGCTGCGCTCCCCGAAGCGTCAGCTGCAGATGCAGCGGATGGCGGCGGATGAGCTCGAGCGGCACATAAGAGAGGTGATGCAAAAGCGCCTGGAAAAATGCTGGGGAGAGCTTACCTTATCGGCGGATCTTCGCCGCGTGATGCGTGAGAGACTGCTAAGGAGCCGGCAGGAGCTTCGCCTGCAGAAGGACCTGCAGACAGCGATGGAGCGGTCTGTGGAGCGCTCCCGGCACGAGCTGGCACTTCTGGCGACAGGGCTTGAGAGAATGTCGCCGGCGGCAAGACTGGCCGGCGGATACGGATTTTTAACCGGTGCGGACGGGAGGTCGGTGACCGGCGCGGCAGCGCTGCACCCGGGGGATACGCTGCACATCCGGCTGCGCGACGGAAGCGTAACGGCAATTGCAGAGAAGATCGAGACGGAGGATGGCATATATGGCACAGAAGAAGTTTGTGGATGAGGATGGAAAGGAGCTTTCCATTGAGGCTGCCTTCGGTGAGATCCGGACGCTCCTTAACGAAATGGAAGAGGAGGACACCTCACTGGAGAAGTCCTTTGAGAACTACGAGAAGGGCATGCAGCTCCTGCGCTACTGCAGCGGGCGCATCGACCAGGTAGAGAAGAAGGTACAGAAGCTCAGTGACGACGGCACCGCAGAGGAGTACGTTTAAGAGAAATGTTTGTCAGTCTGCCGCTGCAGACCGGCGGCACAGAAGGAATACCAAAGGAGTGCATATGACAGAGCAGGAATTCCAGACCGCTTTAACGACCAGAACCAAGGAGACGGAGCGCGTGATCGAGAGCTTCCTCCCGGCAGAGGAGGGCGGCGCGCGGACCGTCATCGAGGCGATGAATTATTCGGTGCGGGCCGGCGGCAAGCGGCTGCGGCCGCTGTTTATGCTGGAGACCGCCGGCATGTACGGCGGCAGGGAGGAGCTGTTTCATCCGTTTATGGCGGCGCTGGAGATGATTCACACCTACTCGCTGGTGCACGACGATCTTCCGGCTATGGACAACGATGAGTACCGAAGGGGCCGGAAGACAACCTGGGCCGTTTACGGCGAGGGGATGGCCGTGATCGCGGGCGACGGCCTTTTAAACTATGCCTTTGAAACGGCTCTTGGGGCCTACGATGCGGCAGCAAACGAAGAGGAGATCCGCCGCGTTACAAGAGCCTTGAAGCTCCTTGCCCGGAATGCCGGCGTTTACGGCATGGTGGGCGGACAGTGCGCGGACATCATGACGGATATCGATTCCGGAAGCCTTACGCCGGAGCTGCTGCACTACATCCATAAGAAAAAAACGGCCTGCATGATCGAATCGGGCTTTCAGATCGGCGCCATCCTAGCCGGGGCTCCGGAGGAGGACATTGCGGCGCTCGGCGCCATCGCCGAGGACATCGGCCTCGCCTTCCAGATCCAGGATGACATTCTGGATGTGACGGGCAGCCAGGAGGAGCTCGGCAAGAGCATCGGCAAGGATGCCCTGGAAGGGAAGGCGACCTACGTGTCGATGAACGGGCTGGAGGCTTCGGCGGAGAAGGTCCGGGAGCTGACGGAGCATGCGCTTGCGGCAATGGACGGCCTTTCGGCATCGAATGAGTTTCTGAAGGCGCTGGTGGAGCAGCTGATGACGAGGACGAAGTAAGACGCTGGCAATAACGCCGCAGGAGCAAAAAGCGAAGCTTTGCAGCAGCGATTTTGCGAATGGGCTCTGAACAGTTGCGGAATTTGTAAGGCGGCTGCGGAGTCTCGCAGCTCGGGGAAAAGCGGGGAGCAAAAGAGCAATCGTGAGTAATTATCTGGATCAAATCAATCAGAACGGAGACATCCGTAAAATTCCGAAGGAAGGGTACGCGGAGCTGGCGCAGGAAATCCGCAGCTTTCTGATCGAGAAGGTGAGCGTCACAGGGGGACACCTTGCCAGCAATCTCGGGACAGTGGAGCTGACCATGGGACTGCACCTGGCACTGGACCTTCCGAAGGACAAGATCATCTGGGATGTGGGACACCAGTCCTACACGCACAAAATCCTGACGGGCCGCAAAAACGACTTTGATACGCTCCGCCAGTACGGCGGCATGGCGGGCTTTCCCAGACGCCGCGAGAGCGACTGCGATGCGTTTGACACCGGTCACGCGTCCACGTCGATTTCTGCCGGCATCGGACTCGTCAAGGCAAGAGATCTAAGGGGAGAGGACAGCACCATCGTCTCGGTCATCGGCGACGGGTCCTTAACGGGCGGCCTTGCCTACGAGGGACTCAACAATGCGGCGCGGCTGGATACGAATTTCATCATCGTGCTCAACGACAACAACCGCTCCATTTCGGAAAGCGTCGGCGGAATGTCCCGGTATCTGGAGCGCATCCGCACGTCGAACTCGTACCTGGACCTTCGCGACAGGGTGTACTATTCCCTAAAGGATAAGAGTCCGGAAATGGTGGAGAAGATCCGCAGGACCAAGAACCGCTTAAAGTCCATGTTCCTTCCGGGAATGCTCTTTGAGAACCTCGGCATCACCTATCTGGGACCCATTGACGGCATGGACACGCTGGCGGTGCAGGCCGCCATTGAGCAGGCCAAGCACATCCGCAAGGCGGTCGTGGTGCATGTGCTGACTCAGAAGGGAGAGGGATACCGCCCGGCGGAGAACCATCCGGCGAGATTCCACGGCACGGCGCCCTTTGAGATTGAATCGGGCCTTCTGAAGAAGTCCAGCAAGGTCAGCTATACGGACATTTTCTCCACTGTAATGGTGAAGATGGGGCAGCGCGACGAAAAGGTCGTTGCCATTACGGCGGCGATGGAGGACGGAACCGGACTCAAGCGCTTCCACAACATTTATCCGCACCGCTTTTTTGACGTCGGCATTGCGGAGGAGCACGCCGTGACCTTTGCGGCGGGACTGGCTGCCGGCGGGATGAAGCCGGTGGTGGCGGTCTATTCGACCTTTTTGCAGCGCGCCTACGATGAGATTTCGCACGATGTCTGCATGCAGGACCTTCCTGTGGTATTCTGTGTGGACCGGGCGGGCATTGTCGGCGCCGACGGAGAAACGCACCAGGGCGTATTCGACCTCTCGTTCCTCTCCTCGATTCCGAACCTTGCGGTGGCAGCGCCCAAGAACAAGTGGGAGCTCTCGGATCTGATCAAATTCGCGCTGAAATACGGGCATCCCATCGCCATCCGTTATCCCCGCGGTGAGGTGTATGACGGCCTGGAGGAGCACCGCGCGCCGATTGCACTGGGAAAGGCTGAGATGATCGTCCGCGGCAGCGGCGGCAAGGAAAAGGGAGTCCTTCTTTTTGCCATCGGCAGCATGGTGGAAACGGCCATGCAGGTACGAGACCTCCTTGCCGAGGAGTCCGGACTCGATGTCACGGTGGTCAATGCGCGCTTTGCCATGCCCTTTGATACGGAGCTTCTGGAACAGGAGCTGCCGGAGCACCGGCTTCTCGTAACCATGGAGGAGAATGTGCACAGCGGCGGCTTCGGCGAGCACGTGGAGGCCTGGGTGACGGAGCACTGCCCGGGACAGAGGGTCCTGCGCATCGCCGTTCCGGACCGTTTTGTGGAGCACGGAAGTGTGCCGGTGCTCAAGGAGAAGCTGGGAATTGACGCGGCCGGCGCGGCAGCAAGCATTCGGGCGGCCATGCAGTAGCGGTCACGCAGATACCGTCTATTCGCCGGCCGGCGCCTGTACAGAATGTTCGTGGTGGAGCAGAAAACGCATACTATGTCAAAAAAACGACTTGATATCATACTGACGGAGGGCGGCTATGCCTCCTCCCGGGAAAAAGCCAAAATCATGCTGATGTCCGGCATTGTCTATGTCAACGGACAGAAGGAGGACAAGCCGGGCAGCACATTTGATCCGGAGAAGATTACACTGGAGGTGCGCGGAGAAACGCTCCGGTATGTGAGCCGCGGCGGGCTGAAGCTGGAGAAGGCACTGGCGGTCTTCCCCATTTCCCTTGCGGGTGCGGTCTGCATGGACATCGGCGCATCCACCGGCGGCTTTACAGACTGCATGCTGCAAAGCGGAGCCGCACACGTCTATTCCATCGATGTCGGCTACGGGCAGCTCGACTGGAAGCTGCGCCAGGATCCGCGCGTTACCTGCATGGAGAAGACGAATTTCCGGTATCTGAAGCCGGAGGATCTGGCAGAGGTGCCTTCGTTTGCTTCCTGCGACGTTTCCTTTATCTCCTTATCCCGGATTCTGCCGGCGGCAGCGGCAATTCTGCCGGCGGGCGCACAGATGGTGTGCCTGATTAAGCCCCAGTTTGAGGCCGGCAGAGAGAAGGTCGGCAAGAAGGGGGTTGTACGCGACCCCGCGGTGCACCGCGAGGTGATTGAGCGGACGATCGGCTATGCGTTAAACGAAGGGTTCCGCCTGCTGGGACTGGACTTTTCACCCATCCGCGGACCGGAGGGCAACATCGAATATCTGATGCATCTGGAGAAGAAGGCTGCGGATGAGCCGGCAGAAGGAACGGCTGACGGACAGGAGCTCTTCAGTCGGGAGAGCATTCGGAGGCTGGTGGAGCGCTCCCACGAGGCCTTTTCCAGGGAGGGATCGGATGCGGCGCTTTGAGATTTACACGAATGAGACCAAGGACCCGGAGCACCGGTTCGAGCAGGAGGTCTGCCGGTTTCTGGAGCAGCACGGCGCCGAGTGCGTGACGCAGAAGACCGGGGGCTT
>CAVJLL010000053.1:6994-8678 GCA_963650385.1 Clostridium sp. CAG:508
CTGCGCATTGAACGACATTGTGATTGCCAGATCCGGTGTTTTCCGGCTGCTGGGCTATGATGTATATGTCAACGGCAAGTTCCTGAACACCTACCACGCGGACGGCATTATCATCTGCACGCCGACGGGCTCGACAGCATATAATCTCTCGGCGGGCGGTCCCATCGTGGAGCCGGGGGCGGAGCTGATGGTGCTGACGCCCATCTGTCCGCACCAGATCAACATCCGGTCCATCGTGCTCTCGGCAAGAGACCAGGTGGAGGTGGTGATCCGCAGCGACAACCGGGGGAACGGCGTGGCAGCGGAGGCAGCCTGTGACGGCGATGCCTGCGCGGAGCTGGCGGCCGGTGACCGGTTTGTCGTCCGCAGATCCTCCCGGACGACAAGCCTTGTGAAGCTCGGAAACCGGAGCTTTCTGGAGACGCTGCATCAGAAGATGCGATGAGGTGATGCCCATGGCGGCAGAGAAAAAGACAAGACTGGCCAGAATTCTGGAGATCATACAGGAGAAGGAAATCGGCACGCAGGAGGATCTGGCGGCGGCGCTGCGCGACGAGGGCTTTGACGTGACGCAGGCAACCGTATCGCGGGATATCCGGGAGCTGCGCCTGCAGAAGAGCCGGAGCCAGAGCGGCGGGCAGCGCTACGTCCCTGCGGCGGACGATGCGGCGCTTCTGGTGGACAAATACAGCCGCGTCATGAAGGACGGTCTGGTGAGCCTTGATCAGGCGCAGAACATCCTCGTCATCAAGACGGTTTCCGGCATGGCGATGGCGGTCGCGGCGGCGCTGGATCATCTGCATTTTTCGGAGATTGTGGGGTGCATTGCGGGGGACGACACCATCATGGTGGCGGTGCGCACGGCAGAGGAGACGACGCGTCTGATGGATAAAATCCGCAGGCTTTTGTAGGAATGGGGGATATCTATGCTGCTGGGACTTCATGTCAAAAACCTGGCACTCATTGAAGAGGAGGAGCTGTCCTTTTCGGACGGCCTGAATATTCTGACGGGAGAGACGGGCGCCGGCAAGTCCATTCTGCTGGGCTCTGTGAACCTTGCGCTCGGCGCCAAGGCGGACCGGAGCCTGATCCGGTCCGGCGCAGAGTATGCGCTGGTGGAGCTGATGTTCCGCGTTGACAACGATCGGCAAAGGGAGCGCCTTCTGGCACTGTCCGCGGAGCCGGACGAGGAGGACGTGATCCTCGTCAAGCGCAAAATATTCCCCAACCGCAGTCAGTGCATGATCGGCTCGGAAACCGTTACCTCCAAGCAGCTCCGTGAGCTCTCGGA
Source organism: Clostridium sp. CAG:508 (assembly GCA_963650385.1). Taxonomy (GTDB): domain Bacteria; phylum Bacillota; class Clostridia; order Lachnospirales; family Lachnospiraceae; genus CAG-791. The sequence goes on from CAVJLL010000053.1 coordinate 8,286, forward strand.
GCTCCTCATGGATGTGTACGGACAGCGGGAGAACCAGCGCCTTCTGCGCCATGCCGCGCAGCTCGAGGTGGTGGACGCCTATGCCGGCGAAGAGCTCTCCGGACTCCTTTGTGAGGTGAAGGAGTGCTGGCAGCGCTACAGTCAGCAGAAAAAGCTCTGCGAGAAGGATGCGGAGCTGGACGAGGCGGCGAGAATCCGGGAGGCGGATCTTCTGACCTATGAGGTTTCGGAAATCGAGGGCGCCACTCTTCGCACCGGTGAGGACGAGGAGCTCGAGGAGCGCATGCGCGTGATGTCCTCCTTCCGCCGCATCGACGAAGCATTGCAGCTGTCCGAGAATCTCCTCCAGGGCGGCGAGGAGAATGCCGCCGAGCAGGTGGGACGGGCGCTGCG
>CAVJLL010000053.1:8911-14273 GCA_963650385.1 Clostridium sp. CAG:508
AGGCACTGGAGGAAAAGCAGGCGCGCCTTGAGGAGCTCTCGGACTATGAAACCCGCAGAGAAGAGCGGAAAAAGGAACTCTCCAAATGCCGGGAACGGCTTACGAAGCTGTGTGCAAAGGTCAGCGGGGTACGAAAGAAGGCGGCAGCGGAGTTTTGCCGGCAGATGACGCAGGAGCTTTTGGACCTGAATTTCAATCAGGTGGATTTCCGTGCGGAGCTGACCTCGGATGAGGAGCACCTTTCCGCCAACGGCTGGGATGATCTCACGTTTTATATTTCGATGAACCCGGGCGAACCGGCGCGGCCGCTCGATGCGGTTGCCTCCGGCGGTGAGCTCTCCCGCATCATGCTGGCGCTCAAGACCGTATTTGCCGGGAAGGACGATATCCATACGCTGATCTTTGATGAAATCGACAGCGGCATCAGCGGACAGACCGCCTGGAAGGTGGCCAAGAAGCTGGGACGCCTTGCGGCCGATCACCAGATTCTGTGCATCACGCATCTGCCGCAGATTGCGGCGATGGAGCAGCAGCATTTCCTCATTGAAAAGGAGGCGGAGGACGGAAGAACCACCACGCACATCCGGTTCTTAAATGACGAGGAAAGTGACCGGGAGCTTGGCCGCATGATGGGCGGCGAGACGGTTACAGAGGCGGCTCTTGCCAGTGCGCGGGAGATGAAGGCCATGGCGCGCGCAGAGCGGGTGAAGTAACTGCGAAAAAGGAACACAGGAGAAAATGACACAGCAGGAGCACAGGACAATGCAGGAAGATACGCAGCAGGACCTGCAGGAACCGGCGCCGGAGAGCGCGGAGAATGCAGAAAAAAGCGAAGCGCTTCTCGACACTCTTTTCAGAGAATTTACCGCGCTGACGGAGAATCTCTCGGGCGTTCCGGTGCAGGAGATCCCCCGAATTGATCTGTACATGGATCAGGTGCTGACCTTCATGGAGGAGCACCTGGGCTCCGATACGAGAGACCCGGAGCACGACAAGATCCTCACCAAGACCATGATCAACAATTATGTGAAGAACGACGTCCTGATCCCCCCCGTCCGCAAGAAATACGGGATGGATCATATGGTGCTGCTGCTCATTATTTTTTACCTGAAGAGCTTTCTGTCCATCGGGGACATTCAGAAGGTCCTCGCACCGCTCGGAAAACAGGACGAGGCGCTGGAGAGCATTTACCGGCAGGTCTACGAGACAATGGGCGCGGAGAAAAAGGTACTCCTGCAGGAGACAAAGGAGCAGTTTGAACGGACCAGAGAGTCGTTTCCGGAGAACGAAGAGCTGCAGCGCTTTTCTCTGATTGCCAGAATGGCCATGGAAATTTATCTGAAGAAGCTCTTCATCGAGCGCCTTCTGGATGAAGAAACCGGGCGGGAGGACGGCACCGGAAAGGGCGCAAAGACAAAGGATAAAGCGACGAAATGAGCAGATACGATACGCTGAATAAGGAACAAAAGGATGCCTGCTTTCACACGGAGGGACCGGTGCTGATCCTGGCCGGAGCAGGGAGCGGCAAAACTAAGGTGATCACGCACCGCATCGCCTATCTTCTGGAGGAGTGCGGCGTCAACGCATGGAACATTCTCGCCATTACCTTTACCAACAAGGCCGCCGGTGAAATGCGGGAGCGCGTGGACAAGCTGATCGGCTTCGGCGCCGAAAGCGTCTGGATCTCGACGTTTCACTCCATGTGTGTGCGGATCCTGCGGCGCCACATCGACGCCATCGGATACGATCCGCATTTTACCATTTACGACACCGACGATCAGAAAGCGCTGATGAAGCAGATCTGCAAGCGGCTGAATATTGACACCAAAAAGCTCCGGGAGCGAACGGTTCTGGCTGCTATCTCGCAGGCCAAAAACGAGCTCACGGACGCCCATCATTATCAGGAGGCGCACAACGGGAATTTCCTGGACCAGCAGATCGGAGAGCTCTATGCCGAATACGAAAAGGAGCTTGCAGCGAACAACGCGCTGGATTTTGACGACCTTTTGATGAAGACGGTGGAGCTCTTCGAGGCAAGGGAGGACATCCTCCGCAGCTACCAGGAGCGGTTTCGCTACATCTGTGTCGACGAGTATCAGGATACCAATAAGGCGCAGTTTGCCATTGTGAAGGCACTCGCCGCCGGCACGCGGAACCTGTGCGTGGTGGGCGACGACGATCAGTCCATTTACAAATTCCGCGGCGCGGACATCCGGAATATTCTGGATTTTGAAAAGGTTTATCCGGATGCCTATGTGGTCCGTCTGGAGCAGAATTACCGCTCCACCCAGAACATCCTGGATGCGGCCAACGCTGTGATTGCCAACAACCGGGGACGCAAGGAAAAACGCCTCTGGACCGACCGGGGCGAGGGTGCACGCATTCATTACCGCGAGTTTGCAAGAGGCATCGATGAGGCCTCCTTCGTGGCGGATGACATCGACCGGCAGATCCGGCAGAATCCGAGGCTTTCCTATCGGGATTTCGCCGTTTTGTACCGGACGAATGCCCAGTCCCGCCAGATCGAGGACAAGCTGGTTCTGGAGTCCATTCCCTACAACATCGTCGGCGGCCACAATTTCTATGACCGCATGGAAATCCGGGACATTCTGGCGTACCTGCGCGTGATTTCCAACGGGCGCGATGACATCAGCCTGCAGCGCATCATCAATGTGCCCAAGCGCGGCATCGGCAAGACCACGGTGGACAAGCTCCTGACGATTGCGCACGAGGAGGAGTCCGGTGCGCTTTCCGTACTGGAAAATGCGGCAGCCTATCCCGAGCTTGCAAGAGCGAAGGGTAAGCTCCAGGTCCTTGCCGCGCAGCTGACGGAGCTTCGCTCCTATGCGCTGGATCATTCGGTGGAGGACCTCATCGAGAAGATCGTGGATGATATCGAATACGAGGACTATCTCGAGGACTATGACGAGGAAAATGCAGAGGACCGCATCGCCAATGTCTCAGAGCTCATCAGCAAGGCGGCCGATTACGAGAAAAACGCCATGGAGTCGGGCGACGGCGACGGGCCGTCCCTGGGAGGCTTCCTCGAGGAGGTTTCTCTTGTGGCGGACATTGATCAGGTGGGTGACTCGGACGACCGCGTTCTCCTCATGACGCTGCACTCTGCCAAGGGACTGGAGTTCCCCCGGGTTTACCTTGTTGGGATGGAGGAGGATATTTTCCCCAGCTTCCAGGCCAAGCAATTGGGAGATATGGGAGATGCCGGCGCCATGGAGGAGGAGCGGCGCCTTGCCTATGTCGGCATCACAAGAGCCAAGGATGACCTCACCATTACCAGCGCCAGAGAGCGGCTCATCCGCGGAGAGTTTCAGTACCACGCGGTCAGCCGGTTCGTGATGGAGATCCCGGAGGAGCTGATGGATGAGTCCGCAGGGCATGCCTCGTATGGGAGGAAGACGCAGAGCACGGCGGAACCGCTCTCCTTCGGAAAAAGCTGGGATGCATCGGCGTTGAGCAGCTCCGGAACGTATGCGCGGAAAACGGCTGGAACAGCGGGTATCGGCACCGGGATGTACGCGCAGAGACGGGATGGTTTGAAGGCGGATGCAGGAACGGCGGCGCAGGGACAGGCTGCAGCATACGGAGCGAAAAGTGCGGACGGACGGCCCCGGGCGGTTTATAAAAAGCCGCAGACTGCAGCGGATAAAAAGCCGTTTCTGGCGGCCAAAACCGGACTCGACGGCCTGACAAAGGGAATGCCGACCGGACAAAAACCGGATTATGTGGCAGGAGACCGGGTTGAGCATTTAAAATACGGTCAGGGCGTGGTAAAGTCTATAGAGCAAGGGCCGCGTGACTATAAGGTGATGGTCGCTTTTGACAGCGGTGAGACTAGAACGATGTATGCTGCCTTTGCCAAACTGGTAAAGGTGTGATTTGAAAGGAGAAGAGGAACATGAAAAAGTTTTTTAATTTCGACGTGAAGGACATCATGAACACCGTGAGCACCGCAGCAGCGGCAACGCTTCTGCAGGATTTCCTGTTTGCAGGCAAAAAGGACGGCGAGAAGGATGAGGATACGATGCGCCTGATCCGCAACATCCTGATCGTAGTCGGTGCGGTTGTCGTCGTTGCCGGCGCGGTTTATGCGATTGTCCGATTCCTGCAGCCCAAGGAAGAGAAGGAAGGCGGCTACTGCTTCCTCTGCGGCAAGAAGAAAAAGGCAAAGGCTGCCGAGGCACTGGAAGAGGATGTCTGCGGCGAGGCTGAGGAAGAGGCCGAAGAGGAAGATGTCTGCGAAGAGGCAGCAGAGCCTGTATGCGCCTGCGGCTGCACGAAGGAGAGCGCAGAGGCAGCTGCTGACAAGGAACTGTAAGTCGAATGCGAAAAGGTGACATTGCGGATGGCGTAGTGGAGACGCTGCGCTTTCCGAATAAGGGCCTGTTCCATGCGGACGATACCGAGGTGACGGTCAAGAATACCATCCCCGGGCAGAAGGTCCGTGTGCGGGTCACGAAGAAAAGAAACGGCCGGGCGGAAGGCTGCCTTCTGGAGCTGCTGGAGCATGCTCCCTGTGAGATTGTGCCTGCCTGTCCGAAATTCGGCACCTGCGGCGGGTGCCTCTACCTGAATCTGCGGGCGGAGGATGAGCTCGCCCTCAAGGAGCAGCAGATCCGCGATATCCTGCGGCAGGCAGATCCTGCGGCGGATACGTGGTTTGAGGGAATCCTTGAGAGCCCGGTGACCGAGGAATACCGCAATAAGATGGAGCTGACCTTTGGCGATGAGACAAAGGACGGACCGATGACCCTGGGCATGCACTGCAGAGGGTCCTTTTATGATGTTGCGGATGCGGATGCGTGCCGGATTGTCGATGCGGACTTCCGGACGATCATCCGTGTGACAAGGGACTACTGGGCCAGCACCGGCGTGCCCTTTTATCACCGCATGCAGCGGGAAGGGTATCTCCGCCATCTTCTCATTCGGAAGGGAATGAAGACGGGCGAGATTCTGATCGACCTGGTGACAACCAGTGAACAGAAACAGGAAGAGGAGCAGCGGCTCCTGGACGGCTACGTGAAGGCACTTCTCGAGGAAGCCTATGCGGGCCGGATCGCCGGCATTCTGCACACCTGCAACAATTCCGTTGCGGATATTGTAGAGGACCAGGGAACAGCGGTCCTGTACGGAATGGACCGGTTTGAGGAGGAGCTCCTCGGCCTGACCTTTACGGTGACGCCGTTCTCCTTTTTCCAGACCAACAGCTTCGGTGCGGAGCTCCTGTATGAAACGGCACGGAAGCTGATCACTGAGGCCATGGAGGAAGAACGGGCTGCAAAGGCTGCAGAAGAGGCATCGGTGCGTGCAGATGTGGCGAGCGCCTCAAATGCTGATGCGGCAG
>CAVJLL010000054.1:0-14199 GCA_963650385.1 Clostridium sp. CAG:508
AATAATTACCAGAAAATCAATGTTTTAGAACAGGAGGCTGCCATGAAAATATACCCGGTTGGAGACAGGGCAATATCCGTTGATTTTGGGAATGTCATTGAAGAAAAAGTAAATGATCAGGTAATGAAGCTGAAGGGGATGCTGAAGGAGAGCAATGTCCCGGGAATACAGGAGATGCTTCCGTCCTATCGGGCATTGATGATCTGCTATGATCCGATGCAGATTTCCTATGCGGAATTGTCGGAGAAGATTACTCAAATGCATGCCCTGTGTGAGAAAGAGGAAGGCGGCGCGCGCAGCAGAATCATCCGTCTCATTCCCTGCTGCTACGGAGGAGAATATGGAGAGGACCTGGAGGGAATGGAAAAGCTGACAGGTCTTTCACAGGAAGAAATCATCCGCATACATGCAGGAACCGATTATAAGATTTACATGCTGGGATTTTTGCCCGGTTTTGTTTATCTGGGAGGAATGGATGAACGAATTGCCGCGCCTCGTCTGGAATCTCCCCGCGTGGCAATTCCTGCAGGCAGCGTTGGAATCGGAGGAAAACAGACGGGAGTTTACCCGATCGCTTCGCCGGGAGGCTGGAGATTGATTGGTACGACACCGGTTAAATTCTACGATCCGAAGGCTGAAAAGCCGATTCTGTGCAATGCAGGAGAATATATTCGGTTTCAGCCGGTCTCAAAGGAAGAATATCGGTCCATCGAGAGCAAAATTCAGGAAGGAAGCTGGAAACCGGAAATCCTGAGGGAGCAATGATACAGATTGATTTCCAATTGATGAAGGTGGAGAGAACGCACGAATTGCGGAAAAGAAGACGAGGTGCGATATGCTGAAAATTCAAATAGAAATGCCTGGAATACTGACCACTGTACAGGACCAGGGAAGAGTCGGATATATGGAGTACGGAGTCCGAACGGGCGGAGTCATGGATCAGCAAAGCGGCCGTCTGGCGAATGCACTGGCCGGCAACAAGGCTTCGGCAGCCGTTCTGGAAATGACATTGATGGGAATCACAGCTGTGCTGGAGGGAGAAGGCGTTGTTGCACTCACCGGCGCAGATATGGGAGCTTGCCTGGATGGAATACCGGTGGAAAGATATTGTGCCATTCCTGTCCGCGGGAAGAGCCGTCTGACCATGGGAATGGCTAAAAACGGATGCCGCGGTTACCTTGCAGTATCCGGAGGTATTGATGTTCCCCCGGTCATGGGAAGCCGGTCGACCGATGTAAAATGCAGTCTTGGCGGACTGGAAGGCCGCCCGCTGAAGGCCGGAGATGAGCTGCATTCCGGCACGGATTCTGCAGAAGCGGCAGAGACAGAGATTCTGCAGAAGGAGCTTCTCGCGCTGCCGCGTCCGGTTAAATTTGATGCGGCACCTACCGTGCGTGTTGTAGAGGGTCCTCAGGAAGATTGGTTTTCAGAAGAGGCCAGAAGCCGGTTCTATGAAAGCGAATACAAGGTGTCCGGTGAGAGTGACCGCATGGGAATGCGGCTGGAGGGCGAGAGCGTAGAGAGCCTTCACGGCGTGGATATTGTATCGGACGGCATCGCATTCGGCTCCATTCAGATTCCGAAGAACGGCAAGCCGATTGTAATGATGGCAGACCACCAGACCATCGGAGGATACGCAAAGCTTGGAACCGTTTGCTCCTTCGATCTGCCGAAGCTCGCACAGCTAAAGCCGGGAGACAAGGTACATTTTGAAAAGATAAGTATTGAGAAGGCACAGTTTCTGCTGCAGCATCCGGAAGAACAGGAGCGAAGCTCGGATCTTGTGTTCCGTTCCAGAGGAGAAAGCACAGCGCAGGGAAGACGGCATCACTTCCAGAAATACAATTATTATTATCGGCATGGGTGTTGACAAGCGGAAAGCCGGAACTATAATGGGGTTAATTGTGAGCGGCAAAGATGCCGGATGGAGGGTTCCATCCGGCATTTTTTGATATCCGGGCGCAGACGGCGTACGAATATCAGAAGGATTGACGGGTTGTACATGGGTATCTGCAGAATAGTTCCGCAGAACAACCGGTCAGCTGTCGAAGAGGAGAGAGAATATGAAGACATTAGGCTACTACAACGGCAAGTATGATGAAATCGAGAACATGTCGATTCCCATGAGTGATCGCGTGCACTGGTTCGGCGATGGTGTGTATGATGCCGGTCCCTGCCGCAATTATCATATTTTTGCAATTGATGAGCATGTGGATCGCTTCTTCAACAGTGCAGCTCTTCTGGACATCAAGATGCCGGTGACCAAGCAGGAGATGAAGGATCTGCTGAATGACCTGGTGAAGAAAATGGATACGGGAAACCTGTTTGTCTACTATCAGGTAACCAGAGGAAGCCAGGTTCTGCGCAACCACATCTTCCCGGAGGGTGCTGGCAATCTGTGGGTTATGCTGACGCCGGCAGAAATCGGAGACGGAATTGCACCGATTTCCTGTATCACAGCGCCGGATACTCGCTTCTATCATTGCAACATTAAGACATTGAATCTGATTCCCTCCTGCGTTGCAGCAGAAAAGGCAAAGGAAGCAGGCTGCGTAGAGACCATTCTCTACCGCAAGAACATGAACAATCGTGTGACAGAGTGCGCACACAGCAATGTTCACATCCTTAAGGACGGCAAGCTCTTCACGGCACCTACCGATGAGCTGATCCTCCCCGGCATTGCACGTGCACATCTGATTCGTATGTGCAAGAAGCTGGGATACGCAGTAAGTGAGACACCGTATGATCTGGATACGCTTCGCAGTGCCGATGAAATCCTGGTAACCAGCTCCAGCAAGCTGTGCCTGCACTGCAATACGCTGGATGGACAGCCGGTTGGCGGCAAGGCTCCGGAGATGCTGGAGGATATTCGCAGCCACCTGTATGCGGAGTTTGAGGAAGCTACGAACTGATAACTGTTTAGCACCTGCCACATTTCAATCGAAAATTGACTGCATGCAGGCATATTTACGATTGAAATTGGCAGGCGGCCAAGGCGCGGAGCGCCTCTGGCCAGCCACATCGAGGATTTGCGAAGCAAATTCGAGATGGGAGCTAAACAGATAAGTATGAGCGAGATCGTATGAAGAAGCACTCATTCATAAACAGAATAGTGCAGCAAAGCAGTAAAAGATTCTCTTGGTCCTGACTGAGGGGATCTTTTACTCTGTAAACGAAAAACAACGACGCCAATTCAGACACTGGGAGGAAGTATGGACTATTCATCAATCATGCCTTCAGAGCTTAGAAAGCTGATCCGAGAGGAAAAAATTACAACCGAGACAACAGGAATGTGCCGTGGATATGCACAGGCGAATCTTGTATCGCTGCCGAAGGACATTGCCTATGATTTTCTTCTGTTCGCACAGAGAAATCCGAGAGCGTGCCCCCTTCTGGAGGTGAGCGATGTCGGAAGCAGGGAGCTCCGCAGCATCGCGGCAGACACCGATATCGCAGCCGACATTCCCAGATACCGCGTTTACGAGCATGGTGTGATGACGCATGAGGTGACAGACGCAAGGCCGTACTGGAGAGATGACCTGGTGAGCTTCCTGATCGGATGCAGCTTCTCTTTCGAGGGCGATCTTCTGGAGGCAGATGTTCCGGTGCGTCAGATCGAAGAAGGCTGCAATGTACCGATGTACAACACCAACATTCCCTGCGAGTCCGCCGGTATTTTCCATGGAAATATGGTTGTGTCGATGCGGCCGATCCCGTATGCGCTGGTGCCGAAGGCAGTTCTGATCACAGGAGCTATGCCGAAGGTACATGGGGCTCCCATTCACATCGGAGATCCTTCCGTAATCGGCATTACGGATCTGGAGCATCCGGACTACGGCGATATGGTGACCATTCGTGAGGGAGAGGTTCCTGTATTCTGGCCCTGCGGAGTAACACCGCAGAACGTAATTATGCAGTCGAAGCCGGAGTACGTTATCACACATGCACCGGGCCATATGTTCGTAACGGACGTGAAGAATATCAATCTGAAATACTGAGCTTCAGGAGAAAGAAGGACACGATGAAAATTGATTTGAACTGTGACATGGGAGAAAGCTTCGGCAATTATAAGATCGGCATGGACCAGGAGGTTGTGGCACACATTTCATCGGCCAATGTGGCCTGCGGCTTTCACGCTTCGGATCCTCTGGTGATGGAGAAAACAGTGGCGGCCTGCAAGGCAGCAAAGGTTGCAGTCGGCGCGCATCCCGGATTTCCGGACCTCGTCGGCTTCGGCAGACGGAATCTGAAGGTTTCTGCACCGGAGCTGAAGGCGATGATCATCTATCAGATTGGTGCATTGAAGGCATTCTGCGATGCCGCAGGAATTCCGCTGCAGCACGTAAAGCCGCACGGAGCGATGTACAACATGGCGGGCAAGGATCCGGAAATGGCAGATGCAATTTGTGAAGGAATCAAGGCGGTGGATCCGACCCTGATTCTGCTGGGCCTCTCCGGATCGGAGCTGATCGAGGGCGCCAAACGGGCCGGAATTCCCTATGCAAGAGAGGTGTTTGCAGACCGCGCCTATGAGGAGGACGGCTCTTTGGTTGCCCGTTCCAAGGCAGGCGCTGTGATCACGGACGAGGAGGAGGCCATTCGGCGTGTTGTTTCCATGGTAAAGGAGCATACGGTGACGGCGATTACCGGAAAGGTAATTGAGGTTGTTCCGGATTCCATCTGTCTGCACGGAGATAATCCGAAGGCAGTGCTGTTTTCTGAAAAAATCCGGAAAACACTGGAAGCAGAAGGTGTAAATGTTGTGCCCATTAAGGAGGTAATTGCAGGATGAGTGAGACGATTATCAGCAAAGACCTGGATGAAATTGTTCTTCGTCATACACAGAGAGGAATGCACGTCTTAAGAGAGCACCAGGAGGAAAATCTCTGCGGAGAAGCGGCCGGAGAAATTCTTTCCTGGGAAAAGGGAACCGTACTGCTGGCAACCGGCTTTTATGTGGCAGGTTATGCAGAAACTGACGGACCGGCAGGAACGATGGTAGAAGCCAAGGCCCTTCAGGCACTGGGATATCACCCGGTTGTCGTGACCGATTCGTTCTGCAGGGGATTTTTCGAGCTGGAAGGAATCGACGTGGAATACCTGCCGATGGATGCCGATGATGCAGCCTGCCTTGCCGTGGTGGATAAGTACAAGCCGGTCGGCATGATATCCATTGAGCGCTGCGGGAAAAATATTGAAGACGACTACGCCAACATGCGCGGCATCAGCATTCTGGAAAACACCGCACCCGTGGACCGCATCTTCGAGCTGGTCGGACCGGATGCGGCGGAAGGCGCTGAACGGGTTCGCACCATCGGTGTCGGCGACGGCGGCAATGAAATCGGCATGGGAAATCTTGCGGGTGTGATTACAAAGGATCTGTCACTGGTGCCCTGCCGGGTTCGGACTGATCTTCTCGTAACCGCAAGCGTATCAAACTGGGGTGCGTACGGCATTGCAGCAGCGCTGGAGAGGGCAACCGGAAAGCTGGTTTATTCGGTTATTGACGGTGTGACTGTCGACAAGAAGGTGGAAAGCTATATTCAGGCAACCGTAGAGATCGGAAGCGTCGACGGCGTCACGCACGAAAGAGTCGCACACGTAGACGGATATGAGGCCGAGATCGAGCAGGAGATCCTGAAGGCGCTGGCGGATGCGGTGAAGGCCTGACGGTATCGTTTCGCAAATGTTTTCATGAGCGGCTGTTTTCAAACAATACGCCGCTAAAGTCGCTAAAGCCGTAAACTGTCGCGGAGAATATACGACTTTTATACACACGTTACAAAGTATGCGCAGAAGCAGTGGTGTATAATTGTATACAATTACTATTGCGGCTTAAAAAAACCTGAATATAATAAAACTTACATTACAAAGAGGTGATCGCAGGGAGACCTGCCGGTCACCTTTTTGTGTTTCCTCCGAATACGGCAAAGGCGTCGGACATTCGTACAGAGAATGTCGGGCGCTTTTTCTGTATCCGGGGGAAACGAAGCTCGGCGGGGCGATGCACCGCCGGAGATATGTCAAAAGGAGGACATTATTATGAAAAAGAGAATCTTAAGCGCGTTACTGGCAGGAGTTACCGCATTGTCGATGGCTGCCTGCGGCTCCACATCCTCTTCTTCCTCTGCATCATCAGAGGCTTCGGAAGAGACGACAACCGCTTCGGAAAGCACAGCTTCCAGCGGTGATACGGTCAAGATCGGAACCATTGCTCCTAAGACCGGATCTCTTGCTTCCTTCGGTATTGCAGCAACCAACGGCGCAAACCTCGCTGTTAAGGAAATCAACGCGGCCGGCGGCATCGACGGCAAGCAGATTGAGGTCATCAATACCGATGATCAGTCGGATCCTACAGAGTGCCTGAACGCATTCAACTCTCTGGTATCCGAAGGTGTCGGACTGATCGTTGGCTCGGTAACCTCCGGCTGCACCAGCGCAATTACCGGCGCAGCAAACGAGGAAGGCATTGTAATGATTACACCGTCTGCAACGGCTGACTCCATCACGACGGCAGATGATTATGTATTCCGTGCCTGCTATGCAGACTCCTTCCAGGGCGCTATTGCAGCAGCCTATGCAAAGCAGTCCGGCTACACCAGCGTCGGCGTTGTGTACTGCGCAGCAGATACCTATTCCAAGGGTCTGTATGATTCCTTCTCCGCAGCATGCGAGAAGTACGGCGTCAGCGTAGATGCAGTAGAGTCTACCGCATCGATGGACGTACAGGATTACACGAACCAGTTCGCTTCGATGGTAAAGGCCGGCGTTGAGTTTGTTTACTGCCCTTACTACTACGATGTAATCGGACCTTACCTGGTAACACAGGCACGTGCCGCAGGATATGACGGAATCATCATGGGCGCTGACGGCTACGACGGATCTCTCGATTACACGGTTGACGGCGCAGATCTGAACGCCTTCAACAAGGTTTACTGGACCAACCACTTCGATTCTGCGGATACATCCGAGGTTGTTCAGAACTTCGTTAAGTCCTATGAAGCAGAATACAACGAGACACCGATCTGCTTCGCAGCTCTGGCTTATGACTGCGTATACATGTACAAGGATGCCATCGAAAGAGCCGGCAGCATCGAGCCCTCTGCTGTACGCGATGCACTGGCAGATACCTCTGCAGTATATACCTGCGTAACAGGAACCTTCTCTCTGGATGAGACAGGAACTCCTTCCAAGGGCGCATCCATCATTTCCTTCGTATCGGATGGAACAACCGTATCCTCTGAGCTCGTGGACGTAGTAACCAGCCTGCCTGAGGAATAAAGCAAGGAAGAGAAAGTAAAGCTCTGATAAGACACCGGTTTCGGACAAAGGAAAGCTTCCAATGTCCGGAACCGGATTTATGGCATCATCGGTTCGCGGAATATCAGGCAAGACAGCGGGTGTTCAGAGAACCGCAAGAGCAGTTGGCAAAAGGATTCATCACAGAAAGAGTGGGAGCATGAGCACATTTATTCAGACACTGATCGTCGGGCTGCGGCTCGGCAGCATCTATGCACTGATCGCCCTTGGCTACACGATGGTCTACGGTATCATCCGTCTGATCAATTTCGCTCACGGCGATTTCATTATGGTGGGCGGCTACGCCATTATTTTTACGACACCGATTATGACAGCCCTGGGACTGCCGATCTGGCTTTCTGTCATACCCGCCATTGTAATCTGTGCACTGGTCGGCATGGGAACAGAAATCATTGCATATCGTCCGGTACGCAAGAAAGGGACCGCAATGACAGCACTGATTACTGCCATTGCGGTGTCTCTCATGCTGGAGAACCTTGCACAGGCAATTCCTGCCATCGGTCCTAACCCGAAGGTAGCAAGCCAGATTTTCCCGGCAAGCGGCATCACCATTGGATCGGTCACCATGGAGTGGGCAACCATTCTTACAATTGTAATCGGCGGTCTTGTCATGCTGGCACTGTACGCCTTCACCCAGAAGACCAAGCTGGGACGCGCGATGCGCTGTGTATCGGAGGACAAGGAAGCAGCGACCCTGATGGGCATCAACGTTAACCGCACCATCATCCTGACATTTGCGATCGGCTCCGGACTTTCCGCAGTAGCAGCACTGATGTACATGTCACAGTATCCGAAAATCTATACGACGATGGGATCTCTTTTGGGCCTGAAGGCTTTCGTTGCAGCAGTTCTCGGCGGCATCGGCATTCTTCCCGGAGCAATGATCGGCGGAATTGTAATCGGCCTTGTGGAGTCCTTCACAACAACCTATGTAAGCTCGAGTCTGGCAGATGCCTTTGTGTTCCTGATTCTCATCGTGGTGCTCATCATTAAGCCGGCAGGACTGCTGGGTAAGAACGTAGGAGAAAAGGTTTAAAAGCGGAATGGAGAGGTAGATATGAAATTCAAATCACAAACAGCAAAAGGCTATCTGATCAATACCATTGTTACCGCTGCCTTGTTCCTGATTCTGAGCGTGATCAGCGCATCCCCGGTCGGACAGCAGGATTTCTTCAAGCTGGTGCTGACACCGAATCTGTGGCAGTGCTGCTATCTGGTTCTTCTGGCGGCATCCCTGAACCTTGTACTGGGCTTTCTGGGACAGCTTTCCCTTGGACACTGCGGCTTTATGGCCGTCGGTGCCTATACGGCAGCTTTGATTTCCCTTGCACTGCAGCGGGCAGGTGTATATGAGGAAAAATCCGGAATCGGCTTTACGCTGATCCTGTTCCTCTGCATTCTGGCTTCCGGACTTCTGGCGGCAGTCATCGGCTTCGTCGTCGGTATTCCGGCTCTGCGACTCAAGGGCGACTACCTGGCGATCATCACGCTCGGCTTCGGCATGATCATTGTCAACATCATCAACAACCTTCCCTTTGCCGGACAGAACGGTCTGGAGCAGGGAAGTGCAGCGGCTTCTCTGTACGCCAACGGACTGGGCTTCGGCACGAAGACGAAGGTCGATTATCTGTGGGCCGGTGTGCTGGTTACCATCGTCGGTGTTACCATGATGTTCATGTTCGTCCGTTCCAAATACGGCCGTGCCATCAAGGCCATCCGCGATGACGAGATTGCAGCCTCGGCATCCGGCATCAACACCTCGCATTATAAGGTACTGACCTTCACGTATTCGGCATTCTTCGCCGGCGTTGCCGGTGCACTGTATGCCTGCACCAACCAGACGCTGTCGACGTCCTCCTTTGCATTCACAAACGGCGGCATCTTGAACTCCACTTTCGTGGTGGTCATGGTCGTGCTGGGCGGCATGGGATCACTGACCGGCTCGGTTGTTGCGGCCATCATCATGTTTATCGTGAACTATGAAATCAAGAACGGCGCATGGGTGAAGGCACTGCCGGAGGCCCTGCAGGGCGTGTTTACGTATCCGATGCTGGTTTACGCGGTCATTCTGGTTGTCATCATCATCTTCCGGCCGAGAGGTATTTTCGGAACCTATGAGTTCTCTCTGGTGAACCTTCGCAGTGATATCCGCAGCTGGAAGGCGAAGAAGGCACAGGAAAAGGCAGAGAAGGCACAGGATGCCAAGGCGTAAGCCGCAGGAGGGAAAAGAACATGAGCAAAGAGACAAAAAACCATGAGGGACAGGTTCCCGTACTGGAAACCCGCGGACTTGGAATTACCTTTGGCGGACTGAAGGCTGTAACCGACTTTAATTTCAAGGTATATGAAGGAGAGCTGGTGGGGCTGATCGGACCGAACGGCGCCGGAAAAACCACCGTTTTCAACATGCTGACGGGTGTATATGAGCCCACCGAAGGGTCTGTGCTGCTGAATGGACAGCTCCTGAACGGCAAGAAGACGTATCAGTTCGTGGAGGCAGGCATTGCCAGAACCTTCCAGAATATCCGTCTGTTCCACGATATGACCGTCCTGGACAACGTAAAGGCTGCATTTACAAAGGACATTTCCTATGGTCTGGTTGCGGCAACGCTCCGGACGAAGGCCTTCTGGAAGGCGGAGAATGAGATCACCGAGAAGGCAATTGAGCTTCTGAAGATTTTTCATCTGGAGGATAAAAAGGACTGGCTTGCAGCCAATCTTCCCTACGGTCAGCAGAGAAAGCTGGAGATTGCAAGAGCACTTGCAACGAACATGAAGCTGCTGCTCTTGGATGAGCCGGCCGCCGGCATGAACCCGACAGAGACAGAGGATCTGATGAACTGCATCAATACCATCCGCGATCGCTTCGGCATTGCCATTCTGCTGATTGAGCATGACATGTCTTTGGTTATGAACGTATGTGAGCGCATAAAGGTTATCGACTACGGCAAGACCATTGCAGAGGGTCTGCCGGAGGAGATTGCGAACAATCCGCAGGTTATCGCGGCATATCTTGGCGCGTAAGGGAGGAGACATCGTATGCTGGAAATCAAGGATTTAAATGTATATTACGGTGCAGTGCACGCCATTAAGGGAATTTCCCTGCAGGTAAAGGACGGAGAGCTGGTGTCACTGATCGGTGCCAACGGTGCAGGCAAAACAACGACGCTCCACACCATTACCGGCCTGATCCCGGCCGCATCCGGCGAGATACTTCTGGATGGCAAGAACCTTCAGAAGACACCGGCCTGCAACATCATTCGCATGGGAATGTCGCATGTGCCGGAGGGCCGTCATGTTTTCGCCAGAATGACGGTAGAGGAAAACCTGTACATGGGTGCCTATATCGAGAATGACCGCAAGAAGATCGCCGACAATCTGGAAATGGTATACGCACACTTCCCGCGCCTGAAGGAGCGCCGCCGTCAGCTGGCAGGTACGCTTTCCGGCGGTGAGCAGCAGATGCTGGCAACGGGAAGAGCGTTGATGACCGGACCGAAGATGGTGCTGATGGATGAGCCGTCCATGGGACTTTCCCCGCTCCTGGTAAAGGAAATTTTCGCGATCATCGAGGAGCTGCATAAGAGCGGAATCACGATTCTGCTTGTGGAGCAGAATGCGAAGATGGCATTGTCGATTTCGGACCGCGCATACGTTCTGGAGACCGGAAAGATTGCCATGGAAGGAACGGCAAAGGAGCTCGCCGAGGACGACAGAGTGCGGAAGGCATATCTGGGCGCATAAGGCGGTTGGTACGCAGGAGAGGATCTTAGAATGAAAAACTATGTGATTGCCATTGCAAGAGAAAAAGGCAGCGGCGGCAGTGAGGTTGCCAGACTCTTGTCGGAGCGGCTGGGAATTCCTTACTATGACAGAGATTTGCTGCGCAAGGCATCCGACGTGTCCGGAATCAATGAGAAACTGTTCGGTGCAGCAGATGAACGGATCGGCTTTCGGGAAATGATGAGTGCTGCGGAGAAGGTTTACAACGGTGAAATCCTTCCGCCGGACTCCAATGATTACGTTTCCACCAGAAATCTGTTCAGCTTCCAGGCAAAGGTCATCAAGGAGATGGCACAGACCGAGAGCTGCATTATCATCGGAAGATGTGCGGATTATCTGCTGTCGGACAAGGACAATGTGCTGCGCGTCTTCATTCATGCTCCGGTTGAGTTCCGGAGAGAGCGGGTAAAGCACATCAACCTGGGAATGTCTGATCGTGAAGTGAACAAGCGGATCCGGGACTGTGACAAACGGCGCAGTGAGTATTATCATTACTATACAGGCGATGACTGGAAGGATGTCACGCATGAGGACATCTCGCTGGATTCAGCCCGGTATGGCATTGACGGATGTGTGGACCGGATCATTGCAGCAATTCCGTTGTTCCTGGGAATCGATGTAGAAGAAACAAGCAAATAATTCAGATGGTACAGAGCCGTGCGGAGCCGCAGATGGCTCTGTATCTTTGTGAACGGGCACCTGTGCGGGGAGGAAGTTATGCAGTTTAGTAAGAGAATGGACCGGTTTGGCGATGAAATTTTTGCTGCGCTGAATGAGCGGAAGCTCGTGATGGAGCAGCAGGGAAGGACGATTTACAACCTGAGCGTCGGAACGCCGGACTTTGAAACTGCGCCCCACATCAAGAATGCGCTGATCGAAGCGGCTAAGGATCAGGACAACTGGAAGTATGCGCTGCGGGACACGCCGGAGCTCCTGCAGGCCGTATGCGATTACTATGAGAGACGCTTTGGCGTGACGATTACACCCGATATGGTCTGCAGCTGCTACGGAAGCGAGGAGGGCATGGGACACATCGGACTGGTCCTGTGCGATGAGGGAGATACGGTGATTCTGCCAACGCCCTGTTACCCGGTGTTCATCGCCGGCGCGCAGCTGGCCGGTGCGGAGTCCTTTTACTATCCGATGACGGAGGAAACCGGATTCCTTCCCCGGGTATCGGACATTCCGGAGGAGATTGCAGTTAAGGCAAAATATATGATCGTCTCGCTGCCGTCGAATCCGACGGGAAGCGTTGCCAGCCCCACCATCTATGATGAGCTGATTGCTTTTGCGCGTAAATACGACATTCTGCTCATTCATGACAACGCGTACAGCGATATTATTTTCGACGGTGCGGTCGGCGGAAGCTTTTTCCAGCATGAAGGTGCCGCTGAGGTTGGAATTGAGTTTTTCAGCCTGTCCAAGAGCTTTAATCTGACGGGTGCCAGAATCAGCTTCTGCGTGGGGCGTCCCGATGTGATCGCTGCCTTTCGAAAGCTGCGGGGACAGATTGATTTCGGCATGTTCCTGCCGATCCAGAAGGCTGCCATCGCGGCACTGACGGGACCGACACAGATGGTGAAGGACCAGTGCGGCGTATATCAGGAGAGAAGAGATGCGCTGTGCGGCGGTCTGCGCAGCATCGGATGGGATGTGCCGGACAGCCACGGCAGCATGTTCGTCTGGGCGAAAATCCCGGAGGGCCACGGCAGCAGCATGGAGTTCTGCCTGGAGCTGATGGACAAAACCGGTGTGATCTGCACGCCGGGAGCCAGCTTTGGGCCGTTGGGAGAAGGATATGTGCGGTTCGCACTGACGCTTCCCTCCGATAAAATTCAGATGGCGGTCAAGGCCATTGCAGACAGCGGGATACTGGCGTAGCTTAGCGATTTGGCGTTCCTCAGAACAGCTGCAGACAGCTGCGTTTACAGGACAGATAGGAGCTTTACTATGAGCTATGAAGAGTGGGAACATCATGACAGAGTCTGGGCGGAGATTGATCGGCAGGCGGCTGTTGACAACATGGAGAATATGCACCGGAATCTGAAGCCGGGGACCAAAATGATCGCCGTCATTAAAACGGACGGCTACGGACACGGCGCAGTTCGGCTGGCAGAGAAGCTGGAGCCCCTGGATTATGTCTGGGGCTATGCGGTTGCCGCCTTTGAGGAGGCATTGGAGCTGCGGGACGCGGGGCTGAAGAAGCCAATCCTCATCCTGGGATACACATTTCCTTACTGCTATGAAGGCCTGGCAGAGAAGGAAATCCGGCCGGCGTGCTTCCGGGAGGATATGCTGGAGGAGCTTTCGGCGGCAGGAAAGAAGGCTGGAAAGGCGGTGCGCATTCATGTGGCAGTGGATACAGCAATGTCGCGCATCGGTGTTCGTCCGGACGATGAAGGCCTTGCCTTTGTGAAAAAGGCACTGGAAACTCCCTTTGTGGAGGTGGAGGGAATCTTCACCCATTTTTCAAAGGCAGACGAAACGGACCCGGACAACACCAGACGGCAGATTGCGGAGTTCACGGCGTTCTGCAAACGGATTGAGACAGAGCTGGGATACCGCATTCCCATCCAGCACTGCTCCAACAGCGCGGGAATTGTCCGTTTTCCGGAGGCGAACCTGGATCTGGTGCGTGCCGGCATAACATTGTACGGACTCTGGCCCTCCGCGGAGGTTCCGCAGGATGTGGTGCCGCTTCGCCCGGTGCTGTCGCTGTATTCTCACATTGCGTACGTGAAAACCGTGCCGGCAGGCACACCGGTCAGCTACGGCGGAACGTATGTGACAGAGAAGGTGACAACGCTGGCTACGATTCCGGTTGGCTATGGAGACGGCTATGCCAGAGGACTTTCCAATAAGGGATACGTTCTGATTCACGGACAGAAGGCGCCGATCTGCGGCAGAGTCTGCATGGATCAGTTCATGGTGGATGTCAGCGGCATTCCGGGAGCGGCTGAGGGCGACCTGGTCACGCTGATCGGAAAAGACGGCGAGGAAACCATTACTCTGGAGCTGCTGGGAGAGCTGTCCGGGCGGTTTAACTATGAGTTCGCGTGCGATCTCGGGAAGCGGATTCCCAGAGTATACAAATAG
>CAVJLL010000055.1:0-13361 GCA_963650385.1 Clostridium sp. CAG:508
GTAGGAGGCAGGTATGGCAAAATTCGATTTTGGGAGCGCTTTGAAAAAAGCCGGAGATGCCGCAAAAAGAGCAACAGAGAAAGCTGGGGTCGTTGCTCCGATTGTGGCTGAAAAGGCAGCTGCGGCAGCACAAATTGGTGCGCAAAAGGCTCAGGCCGGAGCAAAGACATTGCAGGAGGCAACAAAGAAGGAGGCGGACAAGCTTTCTGAATCTGTAAAAACTGCGGCAGAACAGGCAAAAGCAGATATTGCCGAGAAGAAAGCAGAAAAGAAAGCCGCAGCAGAAAAAGCTGCCATTGAAGCAACGGGCGTGACAGCAATCGCTCCGCAGAATGCAGTGAAGATTTTCTATTATCTGATGGCAATCGACAGAAAGATTACGGCGGACGAAGAGGAAACGTTTGACCTTATCGGCAGGGAAATGGACTCCGCCTTCGAAGAGCACAAAGAAATACTTGTGAAAGAGTGCAAGGAACAGATAGAAAAAATCATTGATGCTGAGGATTATTATGATGCCGTCCAGGACGGTGTCAGTGCGGCTTTGTCCGGAGAACAGGTATCGAATATTGGTTTTGTGACGCCAAAGCTTCTGCTCTGGGATCTGCTGACCATTGCATACAGTGATGATGAATACGGAGAGGAAGAACGCAAGCTCCTCAAGTATGTTGTTCGGAAGCTGGATATCCCGAAGGATGTCTTTCTGGAGATGGAAAGCAGTATTTTGACCGTCCATGATATCGAGAAGGAAATCACCTGGATTAAGGGAACGGACAGACCTTATCTGATTATTGAGAAACAGGTAAAAGAGCTTGAAAAGCGAAGAGAAGACATTACGCTTGCAGTGAAAGCTCTGATCATGCTTTAAGGAGGAGTCGAAGATGCCATTACCCTTAGTGTTTATAGGAATTGCAGCGGTGACAGGCTCTGTAGGAGCAGGAAAAGCTGTGAAGGCAGGTATAGATGCGCACGCTGCAAATCAAATCAATAAAACAGCAAATCAGATCGTCGCTGAATCAACAGAAATGATCAATATGCAGAGAGCAAGCTGCAGTGAGGCCTTAAAGAGTCTCGGCGAGGAGAAGGTCTTTCTGCTGAATGAGAATATGACGCAGTTTCTGGATACCTTTACCAAGCTGAAGAACGTAGACTTTCGGGAGACAGAGGGGTTAAGCGAGCTGAGTAAGCTCCATATCGACGAGAAGGATTTTGCAGAACTCAGAAACCTTTGCAATTTTACCATTTCTCTTGCGGGCGGCAGTGTGGCCGGAACGGCAGGCGGAGCACTGGCGGCTTTTGGTGCATACGGTGCAGCGCAGACGCTTGCCTGTGCATCAACAGGAACTGCAATTGCTGCTCTTAATGGTGCGGCGGCAACAAATGCGACCCTGGCATTCTTTGGCGGCGGATCTCTTGCCGCCGGCGGTTGGGGCATGGCAGGCGGTGCAATGGTATTGGGCGGCCTCGTAGCAGGCCCTGCATTACTGGTCATGGGCTTAGTCGCCGGGAAGGCAGCAGATAAGAATCTTGATCAGGCTAAAATCAATCGTTTGGAAGCGGTACAGCTGGCAGAACAGCTGGATACAGCATCCAAGCAGTGCGAGGCGATCCGCCGCAGAACCTACATGTTCTATAACCTGCTTGCCAGACTGGATTCCTATTTCCTGCCTTACATCTACAAGATGGAAGATATCGTTAAGGCAGAAGGCTATGACTATAGCTGTTATACCGTTGAATCCAAGAAGACAATCGCATCCTGTGTAAGCATAGCTGTGTCCATCAAGTCGGTACTGGATACACAGCTTTTGACTGATGATGGAATTCTGACGGATGAATCCGCCGGTGTTGTGGTCAATACGGAGGAATTTGTGAATAAGCTGGTGCTTGCCGGAGCGAAAGGTTTGCTGTAGGCATAAGGCCGATCACTGATGACATTTCGGTGACCGGTCTTTTTGTATGCGTAAAGAAGCTTTGATGCCTCTTGATGACCAAAAGTCTTATTATTCAGAGAACCTGGTTATGACCGTATATGGTATACTAAGTGCGGTTAGCAGCAGCTAATGATTGGAGCAAAGTTGGAATATCACTTACGTATGCTGAGCGTGTGAGGAGCTGATAGCAAATGAAGTATTGGCTGGAAATCGTTATTTTTAATGCGGTCGTTTTTACAATCTGCGGTATCAATATGAAGAAAAAGGGTAGGCTTGGCATGATACAGGAATACCCAAAGGCAATACAGGATCGCTGCAGGGAACTGGGACTGATACAGGAATGCTCTGAGAAGCTTACGAAAAAGGCAACAATCGGAAAGCTGGGATTCTTTATTGCATACATATTTTTGCAGACAGTGCTGGCCTATTATATTGGCGGTGCCCGGACATTTTTGGAAGGATGGCTTCATGGCTATATCATGTGGGTGGCAGAGATGTGGTTTGATGCATTGGTGGTGGATTGCCTTTGGTTTTGCCATAGCAAGAAGATGATCATTCCGGGAACAGAGGATATGGTGGATGCCTATCATGACTATTGGCACCATATAAAATATGCGGTTATTGGAATGTTCACACAGGCTGTGGTTGCTTTGCCCGTAGGATTTTTGGTAATGGCGATGACGAAAAACCCCGCAGGATGAACCTGCGGGGTCTCGTTTGGGAAGCGTAGAATTTACTTAAAATACCGGTTCAGCAGTCCCAGGAAAGCCTTGCCGTGACGGGCCTCATCCTTGGCCATCTCATGAACGGTGTCATGGATAGCATCCAGATCCAGAGCCTTGGCGCGCTTTGCCAGATCCATCTTGCCGGCAGTGGCGCCGTTCTCAGCCTTTACACGAACGGTCAGGTTCTCCTTGGTGGAAGCGGATACGCACTCACCCAGCAGCTCGGCAAACTTGGCAGCGTGCTCAGCCTCCTCCCAGGCAGCGGTCTTGTAGTACTCGCCCACCTCAGGATAGCCCTCACGGAAAGCGGCTCTTGCCATAGCCAGATACATACCAACTTCAGAGCACTCGCCCTCGAAGTTGGAACGAAGGTCAGCCTTGATGTCCTCCGGAACATCCTTGGCAACACCGATCACATGCTCGGCAGCCCAGGTCATCTCACCATCGGTCTGCTCGATAAACTTATCTGCCGGTGCCTTGCATACGGGACACTGCTCCGGTGCCTCATCGCCCTCATGAACATAACCACATACAGAACATACCCAAGTTTTCATAGTTCTCTCCTTTTCTGCAGGCTCTGCCTGCTCTTGTGAATGTAATGACGGTAATGGTGCAGCGCCGTCCCGCTATGCTTCCTGTTTGCTGCAGATATCACAGAGACCGCGGAAAACCAGCTCGTGACCGGTGATCCGGCATTCCGGCAAAGCTCTG
Organism: Clostridium sp. CAG:508; assembly: GCA_963650385.1. Lineage (GTDB taxonomy): Bacteria > Bacillota > Clostridia > Lachnospirales > Lachnospiraceae > CAG-791. Next base: position 3,365 of record CAVJLL010000055.1, read on the forward strand.
CCGGCCGCTTCGTCCAGGTGATCGGCGGGTTCCATCGGAACATCCAGTACCCGGCCGCATTTCTCACAGACGAAATGGTAGTGAGGACGGACATTGGGATCGAAGTGATCGGCTCCCGACTCAAAAGAAAGCCGCTGGATTTCCCCCATCTCCGAGAGAAGATTCAGATTCCGATATACGGTGGCCAGACTGATGCTGCTGTTCCGATTCCGAAGCTCAGCGAAGATCACATCGGCGGTCGGATGATCCCGATGGTGCTGCAGCTGGTCGAGAATCTCCTGGCGTTGTCTGGAGTAATTCATGTCCCTGTCCTTTCAAGTGAACCTGCATATGAAATCAAAAATAAGAATTGTTACTATTTCTGATTTCTTTTAAATCATACCTTGTACTGCGGAATATGTCAAGGGATCGGAGCATTAAATAGCTGAAGATTTGTGCTATAGTTTTGATATAAGATCAAAAGAAAGGCGGTTAGATTCCATGAACATACGCGAAGCAACCAGAAACGACATCGACAGCATTGAAGCCATCTATGAGAACATTCATGATGGAGAGGAAAAGGGCTTAACGACTACCGGTTGGATTCGAAATGTATATCCGACCAGGAAAACGGCGGAGGACGCCCTGGGGCGAAAAGATCTGTTCGTTTTGGAGGATGACGGCAGAATTGCAGCGGTGGCCGTCATTAACCAGATTCAGGTGGACGAATATAAATATGCGGCGTGGAAGCACAGCGCCAAGGATGATGAGGTTATGGTGCTGCACGGTCTGGCCGTTGATCCATATCAAAAGGGCAAGGGGTATGGCAGAGCCTTTGTGGCATTCTATGAGAATTACGCAAAGGAGCATGGGTGCACGGCATTGCGTATGGATACCAATGTGCGGAACGAAAGAGCAAGGGCCCTGTATCACAGATTGGGATACGAAGAAATCGGCATCGTAAAGTGTGTGTTCAACGGGATTCCGGATGTACAGCTGGTATGTCTGGAAAAATAAGATCTGCCGGCCGCATCGAGGATTTGCGAAGCAAATTCGAGATGGGTGCTGAATGGTCACTTCAGCCTGAGGAAGGCTGCATAGGAAAGGAGGAACAGCAATGATGCATGGACGCGGACATGGACCGGGGCCTGGGGGTCCCGGAATGGGAGGCCCGCATGGGCCGGGAATGGGAAGACCGCACGGCCCCGGAATGGGAGGCCCGCGCGGACCGATGGGAGGAGGTCCCTGGGGACCGCCCCCGCCTCCGCCAAGGAGAAGAGGATACGGATGCTGCCTGATGCCGTTTGTGATTACCATCGGCCTGATCGTGGCAGTAATTGCAATGATTGTGTGAGGATTGTAACGATTCAGACAGCCGGGAGGGGAAGCCATGGCAATTGTGATTGATGAAGCGTCGGGCCGCATTGACCTGCATACCAGTCATTCCACATACCAGATGAAAATCGACGATAAGAGAAATCTGATCCATACATATTACGGCAGCCGCATCGGTGACTGTGATCTGTACGGACAGCTTTCGTTTGCGGACCGGGGCTTCTGCGGGAATCCGTATGAGGTGGGAGCATCGGACAGAACCTATTCTCTGGATGTGCTCCCGCAGGAGTACAGCTGCTTTGGTACGGGGGACTTCCGTACGACGGGGCTTCGTGTGAGAGAACCGGGCGGAAATCTGGCGGCAGCGCTGCACTGCGAGGGCTATCGCGTGATGGACGGCCTGTATAAGATTGAAGGTCTTCCGGCTGTTTACGAGGAAAAAATCGCGTCGCAGAGTCTGTGCATCCGGATGAAGGACGAATGCAGCGGCCTGGAGGCAGAGCTGTGGTACGGTGTGCTGGAGGAGCAGGACGTCATTGTGCGGTCCGTGAGAATTATCAACGAGGGAACCGGTGCGCTGCGGATCGAGAAGGCGGTGTCTGTATGCCTGGATTTTCCCTTCGGAGACTTCGACTGGATTACGCTGTACGGGCGGCATGCGATGGAGCGGAACGTGGAACGGCGCCGGGTACCGCATGGTATCTCCTCCGTCGGAAGCGTGCGCGGGACCAGCAGCCACCAGTACCATCCGTTTTCCATTCTGTGTGAGAAGGAAGCGACAGAGACCCAGGGGAAGTGTTATGGCTTCTCCTTCCTCTACAGCGGTGATTTCCTCATGGAGGTGGAAAAGGATCAGCTTAATCAGACGAGATTTCTGTGCGGCGTTCATCCGGACGAGTTCTCCTGGAATCTGGAGCCGGGAGAGCAGCTGGACCTGCCGCAGGTGATGATGGCGTACAGCGAGAGCGGTCTGGGACAGCTGAGCCGGAATTTTCACAAAACCATTCGGGAAAATGTGTGCCGCGGACCGTGGAAGCACAAACGGCGCCCGATTCTGATCAACAACTGGGAGGCAACCTATTTTGATTTTACCGGAGAGAAGCTGATTTCCATTGCGAAGGAAGCCCATGACATGGGAATTGAGCTGTTCGTCATGGATGACGGCTGGTTCGGCAGTCGCGGCAGCGACAACTGTGCGCTGGGGGACTGGTATCCCAATGAGGAGAAGCTGGGGTGCACACTGGGGAGCATGGCAGAGAAGATCACCGAGGACGGAATGCTGTTCGGGATCTGGTTCGAGCCGGAGGCCATTTCGATTGACAGTGATCTTTACCGGGCGCATCCGGACTGGGCGGTTGCGGCTCCGGGGCGGAAGCCCTGCCTTTCCAGAAACCAGCTGGTTCTGGATTTTTCCAGACGGGAGATCTGCGATTATATTCTGGAACGGATCTGCGCGGTCCTGCGGAGCGCACCGATCAGCTATGTGAAGTGGGATATGAACCGCAGCATCTGCGACAAATACAGTCTGGGCTTGGATGCGCAGCACCAGGGCGAATTTTCCCACCGTTATGTTCTGGGATTGTACTATGTGCTGGAGCAGCTTCATCAGCGGTTTCCGGAGGTCCTGATCGAGGGCTGCAGCGGCGGAGGCGGACGGTTTGACGCCGGCATGCTGTACTACACGCCGCAGATCTGGACCAGTGACAACACGGACGCGCTGAACCGTGCGGCGATTCAATACGGAACCTCTCTGGGGTATCCGGTATCTGCTATGGGAGCGCATGTCAGTGCGGTTCCGAATCACCAGACAGGACGTGTTGCGTCCCTTCATACCAGAGGGTGCGTGGCAATGGCCGGAACCTTTGGATACGAGCTGGACATCACGAAGATGACGCCGGAAGAGAAGGAAGAAGTGAAGGAGCAGATCCATACCTTTAAGGAGTTTTATGATCTGATCCAATACGGCGAGTATTACCGATTGTCAAAGCCGGAGGATCGGTGCATTGCCTGGGAGATGGCTGCCGAGGATCAGCAGGAGGCGCTTGTCACGGTGCTCATCCACGGCGTCGAGGGAAACCAGAACCCGTATCATATCTATGTGCAGGGACTGCAGGCGGAGACAATGTACCGGGTTCAGGTGGTTGGAAGGCCGGAAGGCGGAGCTGTTTGGCTTACCGGCGCTGCACTGCAGCATGCGGGACTTACACTCCCGGTGTCCCATACGGACAATGAGGCTGTGCAGATATATATTCACGCGTAAGGGGAGAAGTCAGGGCGAACATGAAGCGGGAGGCTGCACTTTACAAAATGACCATAAAGGAAGCGGAAGGGTATTCCGAGGAATACTGCAGGAAACATTTTCCGCTCCGCTTCGAACGGGCGATGCAGTTCCGCTTCCATGAGGATCAGCTGCGGTGCATCGGCGCCGGAGCGCTTCTTTATGAGATACTGGGCCTCGAGGACCGGGATCTTGAAACAGGAGAACACGGGAAGCCCTTTGCAGCAGCGTGTGATCTGCAGTTTAACCTCTCACACAGCGGCGAGTACATTGTTCTGGCAACCGCGAAGGTACCCGTAGGCGTGGATATCGAGAAGGCGGATCGGAAGAAAGACAAGGATCTGTCGAGCCTTGTCCGATATGTTGCCGTGCCCAAGGAAAGCGAATGGGTTTATGAGGATGCGGATGACGGCGGACAGACGGAGCGCTTCATGCAGCTCTGGACGATGAAGGAGAGCGTCGTGAAGGCAATGGGGGACGGCTTGTACCGATCACCGTCCTCCTTCAGTGTGCTGCCGCTGATCCGGGGAGACAGAATCCTTCTTGACGGAAGAGAGCTCTGCGGAAGGACGGAAAGGGAAGACGGATATGTCCTGTCTGTATGCACCTGCGCAGAAACGGCCGTGTCCTGACGTCTCATTACGTTTATAATATTGTCTATTCTGAACGGTTACACGCGATGTCAGGCAGGGGGGATGTGCCGTGAAAACGCTTCGTATTAATGAGAAGAATGCAAATGCATTTTATATCATCATTCAGTTCCTTTATTTTGCAGCCTTTTCCATTCCGTGCTCTTTTTCCGCTGCGTACCTTCTGGGCCGGGGATTTTCGGACGGACAGATCGGTATCATCCTGGGAATCGGGTGCCTTTTGAATGTTGCATTTCAGATGATGCTGGTCTCCTTTGTCCAGAGGACGGGCATGCGGGTTGGAAATGTCATTGTCGGTGTTCATGTCATTACGCTGGCAGCGGCGCTTGCACTGCTGTTTACGCACGGAGGGGGGATTCTTTTTACTGTACTGTTCACGATTCTGAGTGTACTGGTGCAGTCAACGGTGTCGTTTGTGTGTGCACTGTACCGCGGCTATCATGAGCGGGGAATACGGATCAATTTCAGCATCGGACGCGGCTTTGGCTCTGCGGCGTTTTCCCTGGGAAGTCTGGTCGGCGGTCATGTGATCGCGGCCTCCTCGCCGGATGTGTTTCCGGTGCTGTACATGGTTCCCTGTATCCTGTTCTGCATTTTTGTTCTCCTGTTCCATGCACCGAACGTAGAAGAGCGGCAGCCGGAGAGCGTGACGCCTGCCGAGAAGAAGATTCTGCTGAAAGAGTATCCGCAATTCTATGCCTTTTTCTGGGGAGCCATTTTCATCATTACCTCCCACAGCTTCACACAGACGTACCTTCTGCAGATTCTGCAGCGTGTCGGCGGAGACAGTGCGGACCTTGGTACCGCCGTGTTCATTTCTGCCATGATGGAGCTGCCGGCCATGGTGCTGTACCGGAAGATGGCGGATCGGCTCGGAAATCGAAGACTGCTCGCCTTTGCCGGCTTTGTCTGGGTATTGAAGAATTTCCTGATCATGCTGGCACCGAGCGTTTATTTTATCTTCGCTGCCGAGCTGCTGCAGTTTGCAGGCTATGCGATTTACGTGCCGGCGGGTATGCGTTATGTCGCGCACACGCTTCCGGAGAGTGAATTTCTAAAGGGACAGGCAATGATCGGCAGTGCCTACACGGTGGGAAGCCTGATTGCCAATGTAATCGGAGGACCGATGCTCGAGCATCTCGGGCTGCGTGTGACGCTCTGGGGGATGCAGGGCTTCGCTGTGGTCGGCATAGTCCTATACACCTATGCGATGTGGAAGAGCCTTCATATGTTCCCGTCAGCAGTGAAAAAGTGAGGTGTTTTTAGCGGAACTGTTGGAATGCTGATCATTCCAACTATGATCGCTGTTCTTGGACAAAGCTAGGCGAAAATAAAAGAGAAGTTATGAATCTTGAGGCTTATGATGCCGATTCGCTGCGGCAGATCGTGCGGGATCTTCAAAAAGAAAATGAAGAGCTGAGAGATCAGCTTCAGAGACGGGAAATCCCGGCTCCGGAAAGTCACGCTTTCCTGTCTCGCAGAAATGAAGAACTTTACGATCCGGATCAGGGAGCGAGAATTGAGCATCCCTTTATTACGAAGGAGATGCTGAACCTATTCTACAGTATGTTTCAGGGGAGACCGGATGTATATGCAAGAAGGGGAAAGAACGGAGGATATTACCCCCAGTGTGCAAAACGTTGGGGGAAGGAATGTCCGTTTCAAAACGGCAGCAACCGGTATTGCCTGAAAAATCAGTGCCCGGTAAGAGAGTGGATTCCTTTAAAAGGAAAAGTTCTTCTGGAGCATTTGTTAGGAAGGAGCAATTACGGAGATGATGCTGTCGGTTTGTACCCATTGTTTGATGATGGCACCTGTCGTTTTCTTGTTTTTGATTTTGATAATCACGAAAAAGATGCAGTTCGGAACGATTATGCTAATGCAGGTGTTCAATGGAGGGATGAAGTTGATGCGCTTCGCCTGATGTGTCGGAACAATAAGATAGATTGTCTGGTGGAGAGATCGCGATCCGGAAGAGGAGCGCATGTCTGGATCTTCTTTGCAGGAAAAATAAGAGCATCTGTCGCCAGAGCTTTTGGATATGGACTTCTGGAAAAAGGAGCTGAATCGATCAACCTTATATCTTTTCAGTACTATGACAGAATGTATCCATCTCAGGACTGTTCAGACAGTATTGGTAATCTGATTGCTCTTCCTCTTCAGGGGCAGCCATTAAAATGCGGCAATAGCGCTTTTGTTGATGAAAACTGGAATGCATATCCGGATCAATGGAATCAGCTGAAGGTCAGGCATAGGTATACTGAATCGGAACTTCTTGAGCTTTTGGAAAAATGGCAGGCTGAAGATGGTTCATCCGGCCTTGCCGACATGTATGCAGTGATTAATATTGGCAAGGGTCGACTTCATCCATGGGAAAACAACAGGCGGTTCAGAAAAGAAGATGTTACCGGTCAGATGCATATCATCTTAGCAGACGGTATCTATATTGACGCGCTGAACTTAAAGCCTGGAATTCAGAACCAGATCCGCTCGCTTGCATCTTTTTTAAATCCCGTATTTCAAGAAAATAGAGTCTTGGGGCATTCTAATTATGCAACTGCGAGAATTCAGTACCTTGGACAGGATATTGCGGGGTATATCCGTGTTCCAAGAGGAGTGCTTGGTGGAGTTGAAGATAAGTGCAGGGGATCCGGAATTTCCGTTGATATACAGAATAGAAGGAGTATAGGAAAACCGATAAGGGTTACATTTACAAAAGAACTCTATATGCAGCAGGATATTGCGGCACAGAGACTTCTGCAGTTTGATGACGGAATATTGAGCGCTGCAACAGCGTTTGGTAAAACAGCTGTCTGCAGCTATTTGATTGCCAGCAGAAAAGTCAGCACTCTGATTTTGCTCAGGAGCAAAGCGTTGATGAATCAATGGATAGAGGAATTGGATAAATTTCTCCAGATTGATGAAGAGCTGCCGGAATATGTGACACCGAAAGGGCGGATAAAAAGACGAACGAGCGTCATAGGAACAATGCAAAGCGGTGCTAACAAGTTGACAGGCATTATAGATATTGCGATGGTTGATTCATTAAGTCGGCATGAGAATCTTTCCGATCTGCTTGACGCATATGGAATGGTTATCATGGATGAATGTCATCATGCAGCTTCGGCAGGGGCACAGAAGGTGTTGACGGCTGTATCGAGTAAATATGTATACGGTGTTTCGGCAACGCCGATACGTGGAGATCATCTTGAGAAAATCAACTACATGCTGCTTGGTCCAATTCGCTCGACTTATACGGCAAAGGAAAGAGCAATCGACCAGGGCATTGATCATTTTGTACGGCCGCGTTTTACCAGAGTTGCCGGAATTTTGAATTCGGATGCAGGAATTAACGATCAATATGAATTGTTACGAAACAGTACAGTTCGAAATGCTCAGATTGTCAAGGATATCAGAGAGTGCATTACATGCCGGCGAACGATTGCAGTACTGACGCGTTATAGGGATCATGCAAAATATCTGTCTGAAGCACTGACAGGGACAGCGGATCATGTCTTGCTTCTGTATGGAGACAATACAGATCAGGAGAATGCTGAAATTGAAAAACAGCTTCCATTGATCGCGGAGGATGAAACAATTGTCCTTATTGCAACAGGACAAAAGATCGGTGAAGGATTTAATTTCCCAAGGTTGGATACCCTGATTCTGGCGATGCCGGTTTCAAGACCAGGGGTTGTGGAACAATATGTCGGCCGTTTGAACAGGGACTACCCGGGAAAGAAGAATGTCATTGTTTACGACTATGTTGATTCTCACATCCAGGTGTTTGACAGGATGTATCAGAAAAGACTCCGTACTTACCGAAAGATCGGGTATCGAATTGCCACGGATCTTGACCTTCTTCTGATTGACAACAGGGAATCCGGCGCGCAGGGTGTGGCAAAAAAGCAGGATGTGTTTCAGGACAGGCATGTCAATGCAATCTATGATTCCGGTGATTATATGGAGGTTTTCGAGCAGGATCTTCTGGAAGCAAAAAAGAGCATCGTGATTGGAAGCCCACAGGTGGAACAGGGAAAAGTCGATCGTTTTGTGAAGATAATAACATCGAAAGCAGAAGAGGGTGTTCGGATTTGCGTGATAATGCTGGCTCCGGAAATTGCAGCATATGATAATGAAGACCATCTGCTGTACCTGGCGGAAGAAATGAAAAAGGCCGGTGTCAACGTGGTGATGACGTCAGAGTATGGAAATCATTATGCTGTCATCGATGAGGAGCTTGTCTGGCATGGGGGAATGAACCTCCTCGGAAAGGAGGATGCCTGGGATAATCTGATGAGAACGGCTGACCCTGATGCCGCACAGGAACTGCTTCTTATGGCACAGAACGCAGTTGACGGTTAAGAGAAATCATGTCGAAGTGTTTTGCGTGAAGGTTATAGAATTGTGGTATTATTGTCCCACGAGGTGAATGAAATGCCACATATTATACCGATACGGGATCTGAAGAATACAACGGAAATTTCCAGACTTTGCAATGAGAGTCATGAACCAATTTACGTTACCAAAAATGGATACGGGGATATGGTGATCATGAGCATGGAAACATATGAAAATAAGATGCACGGCTTGATTACGCCGGAAGTTAAAAGAATATGAGAGGATGATCGTTTATGGCAAGAGAAGATGCTGTGCTGAATATGCAGCTTACGCTAATACCGATCCTTGCTAAAGCTTGGAATTTAAGCTTTTCGGAGCTGAGCAGGCTGTTCCGCAAATATGATGTTCCAGCATATATAGATGTCTGCTATGAGCAGTATAATTCTACAGGAAATCAAGGAATTATTGATGACCTGAAAGACTATATTGAAATGCAGGGAGGAACGGTTGCATGAAGCAACTTTACCACGGTTCAATCTATGATTTCAGCAGCATAGATCTCTCTAAGGGAAGAGATTTCAAGGATTTTGGGAAGGGTTTTTATGCTACTGCTTTTCCGGACCATGCGGATCGACTCGCAAGAAGAAATAAGAGAATTGCGCAGAAGAGGCAGATTATCCAGAAGGGGCAGGGAAAACTTCAGAAGCTGGATCCCATTGTCGCATACAGGTACAGCCTTTTGTTTGATGATCAGGCGGCATTGGAACTGGATGTCCTTAAATTTAGTTCTGCTGACAGGCAGTGGCTGAAATTTGTTATGCAGAACAGGTATATGCGCGGACTGAGTCATTCCTATGATATAGTGATCGGACCAACAGCAGACGCAGAGACTTCCACGATTCTCAACGCCTATCAGGATGATCTTCTGGAATCAGATTTTGATGAGTTGGTATGCGAAAAAGTTATCAGTGAATTGAAACCGGAGAACCTGCCGAAACAATATTTCTTTGGCACAGAGAAGGCAATCGCGACACTTCATTTTGCCAATACCAGGAGGGTGGTTGTCGGATGAAAAGTGATATCAAATTTGCAATGAACGATGTTGCTGCATATCTTGTGATACGGTTGGCGAAGGAAAATCATATTTCAAGAGAGCAGGCGTTGGAACAAGTCATGGATACAACTGTTTATACTGCATTGATGGATCCAGAGACCGGAATGTATTGTGAACCGAAAGCGGCAGTGTACGACATGCTTGAAGCGGAGAAGGAACACCATCTGGATAAAATGCTCAATGTTCAGTAACGGAGAGGTTATTTCGCATCGGATTGCGGAAGATGCAGTTACAAAGATGACAGCAAAGTATGGTAAGATAGTCAGGGAGTCGGCCTCAGGGTCGTGACTCAGAACGTGA